>DJMJ01000010.1 GCA_002435325.1 Nitrospira sp. UBA6493
CGAATTTCCGGAGCCCCCTCTGAGGACAAATAGGTATTGCGATGGAATAATCGATTGATGTAATTCAAACTATACAATGTCAAAAATCTCCACCATCATCCTGAGCGCCCCAAGCAACAATGAAGCACATGAGGAAATTGGATAGGATGAGCGTTCTAAAAATGGGTCTAGCGTTATTCGTGATGCTCGCACTGCTCAGCCCACTGCAGTCAGTCGCAAGTGTCATACTGCCTCCGCAAGCCAATTCTCCACAGTTAACCTCGGTTGATGATCTAAAAACCAAACGAATTGGAGTGTTACAGGGGTCAGCACATGAAAGTTATGCCCTGACGCACTATCCCAACGCACAGGTTCTGCAATTTAAATCCCCTGCAGACGTGCTGCTTGCAGTCAAGACCAACAAAGTGGATGTGGCACTGTATGACGCGGAACCCCTGCGTGGAATTTTTCGCCAAGACAATTCGTATGCCTTGCTAGGTGAACCGCTCTTCTCCTTCGATGTAGGGGTGGGGTTTCACAAGCAGAACCGTGCGCTAAAAGAACGATTCGACGCCTTTTTAGCGGACATCAAAGCCTCTGGGGTATACAAGGATATGGTCGATCGCTGGATGATAAGAGGCGAAACGACCATGCCACCACGCAGTCCAGCCAAAACAACCGGTGTCCTCGTGGTGGGCGTGAGCGATGCAGGCATTCCTTTTACGGTTGTCAAAGACAATCAATTAGTAGGATTTGATATCGAACTCGCTGAACGGTTTGCAGCATCGGAAGGTAAAGAGATTCGTTTCGCAAATATGGATTTCGGGAGTTTGATTGCCGCTGTGTCGAGTGGTAAAGCGGACATGATTGCCAGCGCCATTTACATTACTGATGAACGAAAGAAGCAAATCGAGTTTTCTCATCCCTACTATCAAATGGGCACCCGGGTATTTGGGCTTGCGCACAATATTTCGACCGCAGAACCGCCTCACACGCCCAGCAATGCATTGCGGACGCTTGACGATCTGAGCAATAAAAAAATTGGCGTAATGCTCGGCTCCACCCACGATGCGTTCGCACACAAACATTACCCGCACGCGGAGATTCTGCAGTACAAATCGCCCTCGGATGTATTGCTGGCCGTAAAAACAAACCGAGTCGATGCGGCTCTCTACAATAGTGTCTCACTCGTGGAAATCTTGAAAGTAAGTCCTGAGCTAAGCGTGATTGGTGAACCATTTGAGATGATGCCCGTGGCATTTGGGTTCAGTAAACAGAATGTCGAACTGTGGCATGCATTCAATGAGTTTCTTCAGTCTATCAAAGCGAATGGCCTCTATGACGACATGATCACTCGCTGGACGAAGAAAGACAACGTCCTAATGCCGACGGTTGAGACTCCGAATAAAAATGGGATCCTGATTGCCGGTCATCTGAGCGATGGGGGCCTGCCGTTTGCCTCTGTAAGAGACAATCAGAATATCGGACTCAACATTGAGCTCGCCAAGCGGTTTGCTGCGCACGTTGGGAAAGATATCCGTTTTGACGATATGGAATTTGGGAGCCTGATCCCATCTGTCTCGACTGGAAAGATCGACTTTATCGCAGTTACCTTGATGATCACTGAAGAACGAAAACAGAAGATAAATTTTTCTGACCCCTATTATCAAATTGGCATGAGCGCGTTTGCCCTCAAAAAAAATATTGCAACGACTGCCGAAGCGAAAGAGCCTGTATCAAGGCCTTCCTTGATTGAAGGTGTCATAAATAGCTTCAACAGTAACATCATGCAAGAAAAGCGGTACCTTCTTCTTTGGGATGGCCTCAAAACGACCATGCTCATCTCCGTCTTATCCACGATTTTCGGCACACTAGTAGGTGGGGTGACCTGCTTTATGAGAATGTCGCAGTCTAGATTGCTGAATGTCCCAGCTAAGATATATATCGATATATTACGAGGAACCCCCGTTCTTCTTGTATTAATGATCATGTTTTACGTCGTATTCGGCTCTGTCAATATCAACCCGGTTGTAGTAGCCACCATAGCATTTGGGATGAATTTTGGAGCCTATACCGCAGAAATCTTCAGGAGCGGCATTGAAGGTATTGAGAAAGGTCAGTTGGAAGCTGGTCTCGCAATGGGATTTAATAAGCTCAAGACTTTTCAGCATATCGCACTTCCGCAAACCATCAGACGAATATTCCCCATTTACAAAGGCGAGATTATCTCCCTCGTAAAAATGACTTCGATTGTCGGCTATATCGCAGTACAGGACCTCACAAAGGCAAGCGATATTATTCGCAGTAGAACTTTCGACGCTTTTTTTCCCCTGATCACGATTGCCATCTTGTATTTTGCCATCTCATGGATGCTTCTGCACGCGTTGGGATACGTAGAGCTTCTGACCGATCCAAAGAATAAGCGTCGGAACTTGACACTATCATGATTAAAGTCCAGCACTTATCAAAGCGCTATGGTGAGGTGGTCGTCCTGAAAGACATCAGCACCGAGATTAAAAAAGGCGAAGTCGTGTCGATTATTGGGCCATCCGGAACCGGCAAAAGCACCTTTCTTCGCTGTCTCAACTTACTGGATCATCCCAGCGGGGGCAGTATTCATGTGGATGGCTATAATATTTTGGAGAAAAAAGCAGATATTGCAAAAGTACGTCAGAAGATGAATATGGTATTTCAATCATTCAATCTGTTTTCCCATTTATCTGTGATAGATAATCTCACTCTGGCCCCGATGAAGTTGCTAGGGAAATCACGAGAGGACGCCGAAAATAAATCATTGAAATTATTGCGATTAGTTGGCTTGGCCGAAAAAGCGAATAATTACCCGGATGAGCTTTCGGGAGGACAAAAGCAACGTATTGCAATTGCGCGGTGCCTAGCCATGGATCCAGAAGTCATCCTGTTTGATGAGCCTACTTCCGCGCTCGACCCCACGATGGTTAGCGAAGTCCTATCGGTCATTCGCAAATTAGCACAAGAAGGCATGACTATGCTCATCGTGACACATGAAATGTCCTTCGCTCGTGATGTATCAAGCCGCATATTCTATATGGACCAGGGGCTAATTTATGAGGAAGGAACTCCGGAGCAGATTTTTGACGCTCCTCAAAGAGCACGCACCCGAAACTTTATTCATCGCATTCGCAATTGTATATTTAAAATTACTTCGCCCGACTTCGACTTGTATGCCCTCAATGGAGAAGTTGAAGGGTTTTGCGATAAGCAGTTCCTGTCAAAAGAAACCCGCAATAATTTGCTGTTAATTATTGAAGAGCTGCTGCTTATTTACAAACCACTTTTAAAGACGATTCCCTTAGAGTTAACCCTCGCTTATTCAGAGAAGAATGAGACGCTGGAGCTGGCATGTGAGAGTGAAGGCAAGCAGTGCAACCCTTTAGAAAGCGATCAATTAGTCGATGAACTTGGCGTAAATTTAATTAAACGCTTTTCAACGAACATTGCGTATGCCTGGGATGGCCACAAAAACAAACTGACGATTTCAATACAAACAAGTCGCGGTGTTTGACGAAAGATAATTCTAAGCTTTGATGGTGTTGCGATTCCACGAAACAGGAACTGGTGGCGTGGTTATCAGCAAAAACAACCGGCAGATTCTACTTAAAAGACATAACACTTTGATGCAAGAGAATAACCCCTATAATCATGCAGAAACATGCGCTATCCGTGATCCCGGGCGCCAGGATTTCAGCCAGACAACTGTTTTTACCACTTTGAGGCCCTGTGATGTATGTGCGACCTTGCTATAAATTCGTCAGTTGAAGAGGGGTGTCGGCGGTGATGTGACCACCGCATCATGCAATGAAGCCCTCCGCCGCCGAAAGGGTCTGCATTTCGACTTTCCGGAAGATCCCGACGGCATTGCGCTCTGCGCGAAATATTGAATCGAAAAACCTGACCAGAGCCTGGAGGACTCGAAAACCCTGGCGGCTTTCGAAAAATTGGTAAATGAGCAGGGGCCTTCATGATATGCTTAACTAATCTGCTGGATTAACAACCGGCTGTCAGTCCTTCTATGATCTGGGATTGGACTCATGGGCGACAGCGCGGTGAGTGGCTACATCAGACCGTAACCGAAACTAGTTCTATGCACTTGAGCCGTCTTTCCCATGAATGTAGAAACTATTACCATGGAGTACTTCTACTTCTATTGATATGGCAAGGGGCAATAAATCCCGTATCTGCCACCGCGCAACTCCACGATGACGGCTCAGTGATTCACATTCTCCATCCGACTGACGGCGCAGTTATTGCTGGGAATGACCTCGACCTCGATTTTCAGTTTTTCAAAGGAGAGCTGGCCGACCATGTCCATTTGTATCTGGACGGCCAGTACATCAAAGAGCTACCTCGTGCGATCATGGGACTTTCAAGGGGTCCTCACGAGATTAAGCTGATCGCTGCGACGGAAAAACATCAACTATTGCGAGCCAGTGCGACAGCTCATTTTGTTATCAAGTAATATTATTGATGTTGAACCAATTGAGCATCGTCAGGTGAATATCTGGGTGCAAACGGAGCGTGGTGACGATAGTCGCACGCCATGACCTCGCAGNNGCAGAGCATTATTCTTTCGAGCCCGGCCCTAGAACATGAGAATGATGTCTCACACCCCTCATGTATTAATCGTTGGTGCCGGTATTGCCGGGCTATCGTGCGCACTGCGACTGGCTGAATTCGGATTCGGATGTACGGTTCTTGAGGCCTCAGACCAGATCGGCGGGCGTGTTCGAACCGATTACGTCAATGGGTTTCAATTAGATCGGGGCTTTCAGGTTTTCCTCAGCGGGTATCCGGAAGCTCGCCGGATCCTAAATTACTCTTCGCTGAATCTTCATCCATTCTATCCGGGCGCACTAGTTCGGTATGCTGGTCGTTTTCACCGCCTAAGCGATCCGTTTCGCCGACCACAGGACCTACTGCACAATCTGTTGAGTCCAGTTGGTTCGATCGCCGACAAGATCAGAGTGTTGCGTCTTCGCCGTCATGCACTGCAACGACGGCTGTGTGCCACGGTAGGAGGGCCTGACTGCCCGATCAGGATAGTATTGGACAGGTATCGATTCTCCAAGCTCATACAGGAGCGGTTTTTCCGTCCTTTTCTTGGAGGCGTATTTCTGGATGATACCTTGTCCACGCCCAGTTGGATTCTGGAATCGGTATGGGCGGCATTCTCGCAAGGAACAATTGCTCTACCAAGAGAGGGGATGGGAGCTATTGCCACACAATTGGCTGCTGCATTGCCGAAGCAGGCAATTCGACTTGGCGCAGCCGTTCGCCGCATCGCAGGATGCAGCGCGATGCTTGAATCTGGCACTTGGCTCAAAGGTGATGTCGTGGTCATTGCGACTGATCACGAAACGGCAGCGGTCTTACAGGGAGTCCCTCCACCCTCTGCATGCGGACGGGATGCGGTCTCGATTTATTTTGGTGCAGCAGCACCTCCAGTTCAGGGGCCCTGGTTATTATTGAATGGTGAAGGCCCGGGACTGATTCGCACCGCCTGCGTGTTAAGCGAAGTAGCTCCGTCTTATGCGCCCCCAGGCCGAGCCTTGATTTCAGTGAGCCTCTCAGCTTGCCCCGAAGTCGAGGAGTGCGATGTTGTGAGAGAGGTCCGAACTGCTCTACGGAACTGGTTTGGTTCTGTTGTTGACGGATGGAATTACCTACGCACTGATCGCATACGCTCTGCCTTGCCTCCCAGCGAAGCACTGTCCGCAGCTCCCGTTAATTGTAGTTCTCGGGTGCGACCAGGCCTTTATCTCTGCGGAGATTATCGGGAAAGCGGTACCTTTGATGGAGCACTGCTGTCAGGCCGAAAGGCGGCAGATGCCATACTGACCGACCACAAGATCATGTGACTAAAACCTAACGTCGGCTATTTCCTGTCGTTTGTGTTGTCTGTGACAACGAGGCAATGGAGTGATGAATCGCCCCCCGCCTATTGTTTTACATGGTCATTCTTCTTGCCTCGACGCGCGTGTCATCGGACATAGTGCAGACAGTCAAAACAATCTCCCGTTCTAACTGCAATCGTTGGCCTGGGAGAGAGACGCCAATACCTAATAGACGAGGAGGCTTCTCTGGCAACCCGTGGGCTTGGAAGCGGAACAACGGCATTGTGCCCTTGTATCGCCGTCGTGTTTGCGAGGATAATCTTGAAATATTGAGACGATCGAGGGCTTCACCTTTTACGCATACAGGTTGAGATGAAACTGCTGAAACTCCTGCTCTTGTCGATTGCTACCGCACTGTCTCTCTGGCTTACCAGTTACCTCTATCAAGAGGGCCTCCTTACAGATTATTGGGAATCTCGCGATGCCTTATGGGACCCCCGACTAAAGATCTATCGCTGTCTTGATACAAACGGTCAGATTGATCCCCAAGACCGCCAACCTCCCTGTTCAGTCATGACCATTGCGGGGCAGCGTTTTGGGGAACGTCGCATTACCAACTGCGTAGCAAAAGGAGGAGCAGAACAAGCCTGTGCTAGGGAAGCCTGGGAATGGGTCAAAGCCATGCGACCAGAGAACCGGGCGAACATTCACGAGAAACCCAGAGGCTCCATTAGTGAACGCACTCAATAATTTTGAAGGTTGCGTGGTTTTATTCGACATAGAGTTTGAACAAAACAGACGGCTTTGGAGGACGAAAGGTTTGACGGGGAAAAAACGGGGTATCCCCAACGGGGGAGGTGGCTCCGCTTGGTTAGATAGCGTCGAAGTATTCTTAAGTGGCCCCTGGCGGATGGTTGACTACGCAGCGGTTCGCCGTGTTGACTAATAGGCATAGTACACTTAGTGAGGTGTCTGGCCGGCAAGGGTATGATGCGCCCCGGGTCTCGTTGTAGAACGTCAGATAGCGCACCTACCCCTGGTGTGCGGCTTCGATGGTGTCGTAAGCGTGCACATAGACCTTCTTGTATTGTAGCTCATTAGCGGAAAGTAGACAGTTGAGCGGAGATTTCTAAGTTGATAATGCTGGCTCATCACAAGACCAAAAGGAACGACGATGAGACAGCACGACGACCGCCGGGAAGCGGTCGAGATACCCGTCCGATATATCAAACGTCTCATACGGCGTCATTTTTGGGTAGAAGACAAGATCCCCATCGTTTTACTACGGGATTCTGGGCGAGGAGAGCATTACCAAGATTTTCGGCCGCGAGGGCCTGCACTACAACCTGTATTACCGGGGTAGTAGGGAGTTTTGGGAGGCGGGCAAGAAGCGGGTGAGTGGAGACACGGTCCACGCCGAAATCACGCGGGGTGGCTTCGCGAATTCCGTCCAGTATCCCCACTCATTGAATCCGGACACCCACCCGGGTGCGGGACGGTCCTCGGAGGGGGCTGGCCCATTACAGGCGGGATTTTTTCTTTTGCCCGACAAACATCCTGCCTACGGAGCAGCCTTCCGAAACGAAATATCCCCATAGAAGGCGGTCGCGCGCTCTTTCGTATTATCCGTATCGCTCATGATGGCGACCCCGTTGATCATCGGCGGCTCTTCGCCAAAGGCTTTCTTGTAGTCTTCGTATATGTTCCGTTCCTCGTCCACCCACATCCCGACCTTCTGCGGTCCGCTTTCCACGACGATCATCTGCGCAAAATCGGTATAGGCATTCTCAACGATGGCCCCTACTGGTGTGTTGGTCTCCCAAATGTAATTCAACGCTCCGATAGGAATGTCTCCAAAGATAGCCCGACCAGCCTTGTATTTGAGCTTCTTCCCGAAACTCACCTTGTCGGGGTCATACGCGAACGTGATGTATAACCGAGCCGGGTAATCGTCGCCATCCTTGCGGCTGACATCGCTGCGCTGGAGGAGATTCTCAACTTTCCAGCGCCAGTGGACAATGGGGTAGTCTTTGGGATTGATCGCCACCTCCTTGGTGAGCCCGGAGGCCGATGCGTCGCTGGTAGCTTTCACCACGACCTGCTCGCCCTCTCTCACAAGGACATACTCCGTGTGCTTGGGAATCTTCTTGAACGTCAGGGGCTTCCACCCCGCTGGGAGACCCGCCCCCGGCTGATCCGATGAAAACGTCCCCACCTCGATCCGCGGGACAGATTGCGCCCAGGAGAGGGCCTGATCACCGACACTTATCATCAGAACCGTCAAGGCGATGATCCGATGCAAGGCCATCACGGCGCGTCCTCTCTACCGCCTCAGCCACGCAAACAGTTTCATCAGAAGATTCTTCGTGCGCTGGGTAAAATGCGCCTTGCGCCACAAGTTGATGACCTTCTTGTTCACCTCGGCCTGGGTCGGATAGGAATGAATCGTGGCAGCAATGACCTTCGCGCCGAGTCCGGCTTTCATGAGTACCGAAAATTCGTTGATCATGTCGCCGGCGTGAGCCGCGACAATGGTCGCCCCGACGATTGTATCGGAGCCTTTCTGAATGTGAACTCGCGCAAACCCTTCATCCTCGCCGTCGAGGATGGCTCGATCCACCTCGTCCAACTTGAAGGTATAGGTCTCAACCTCTATCCCCTTCTCCTTCGCGTCCTTCTCATACATTCCGACATGCGCGATTTCCGGCTCCGTAAACGTACACCACGGCATGATCAGAGAGGTCGTGCTGGCATAGCCCAATCCGAAGGGGTGCGGAAACAGCGCGTTCTGAATGACGATCTGCGCCATCGCATCGGCGGCATGGGTAAATTTATATTTGGAGCAAATGTCACCGGCGGCGAAGATGCGCGGATTCGTCGTCTGAAGCCGGTCATTGACAATCACGCCGGTTTTATTGAATTGCACGCCGACCGTTTCCAGGCCGAGGCCCTCCACATTCGGCCGGCGCCCCACCCCCACCAGAATTTCATCCACGGTGATGTCGTAATGCTGTCCGTGCGAATCCACAGTCATCCGCTTTCCGCCGTCCGACTGGCTCACCTTCACATCTTTGCCGCAACAATATAGCGTGACGCCATCGCGCGACATCTGCTGATACACAATGTCCGCCGCGTCGCGCTCTTCATTCGGCAAAATGCCGTGCATCGCTTCAACAAGAGAGACCTGACTTCCGAATCGCGCAAACGACTGCGCCATTTCGCATCCGATCGGCCCCGCACCGATAACACCCAGACGAGCCGGCAGTTCGGTCAGCGAAAACACGGTCTCGTTCGTCAGATACCCCGCCTCTTGAAGCCCTGGAATGGGCGGAGCCGATGCCCTCGCTCCCGTGCAAATCGCCGCTTTCGCAAAGATGAGCGAACGATTTCCGGCCGGTCCTTCCACTGTGACCGTATCCGGTCCTGCGAACCTCGCATTGCCGATAAAGACATCGACGCCCAGACTCTTGTAGCGATGAGCCGAATCATTGTGGCTAATCCGCGCCCGCAGTTTTCTCATCCGGGCCATCGCCGCCCCGAAATCATATTTCACACCGGGCGGAATATGGATGCCGAATGCTTCGGCCTGCCTCACGTCAGCCCAGGCCCGCGCGGCTCGAATGACTCCTTTTGACGGTACGCAGCCGACGTTAAGACAGTCTCCCCCCATCAAATGTTTTTCGATTAGCGCCACCTTCGCCCCCAAGCTGGCAGCGATGACGGCAGTAATCAGGCCGGCTGTCCCGGCCCCGATCACCACGACATTATAACGACCGGACGTTTCCGGGTTGACCCAGTCAGAGGGATGGACATTGGCAATGAGTTGCCGATTGTGCTCATCGTCCGGCAACACAAGCCGCTTGCGATCTTCGCTCATGAGCGCGCCCCCCTGAACTTCTTATAGACCGTCGGAACCAGCGCCAGAATCCCCAGCAACACAAAGGCCCCGATCACATTCGGCGAGACGATTTCTTTCAGTGAATTGATCGTGCCCAACTGCCGGCCGGCATAGGCATAGACGAACGAGCCGGGAATGATGCCCAGCGCGGTCGCCGCCACATACGTACCGACCTTCATGCGGGTCAATCCGGACACCAGATTAATCACGAAAAACGGGAACAGAGGGATCAGACGGAGCGTCATCAGATAGCTGAACGCATCCTTGGCAAACCCTTCCTGAACCGGTCCAAGCCATTTCCCGAACTTCTGTTCGACCCAATCCCTGAACAGATAGCGCGCTGCCAGAAAAGCTAACGTGGCGCCCATCGTCGCGCCAAGATTCACGAAGAGCGTGCCGAACACGCTACCGAACAAAAATCCACCGGCCAGAGTAAGGATGACCGCACCAGGCAGTGACAACCCCGTCACCACGATGTACGCGAGAATAAAGATACCGACCGCTGCCGCATAGTTGGCTTCCGTAAAAGCCAAGAGTTGATCCCGGTTCTGCTTCAATGCCACCAACGACAACAGACGGCCAAGATCGAAATAGAAAAACAGCCCGAGAGCGGCCAACACACCCAGCATGATGGCGACCTTGGTCCCGAGGGATTGCTGTGCCTGTGTCGTGGTGGAGGCTTGGCTGGTCATAGCGGCTTCGTACTGTATCATGGGGGCTCCTCTCCGCTCTGTCAATGCGATCGAACGGGAACAGGCTCGCACAGGCGCCTTTATCCAATTCGTGTCAGTATGAAAATCTACACCAAGGAAAGCCCAATAGATGTAATCGCCCTTACAACTGCCGCCAACCTTGTCAGGCGAGCCTCAATTCTCGTACTCTGTACCAGGAGGCCCGATACATGGATCAGGATGATCGACTGACAAAAACCAAAGAACAGTGGGCGAAGGCCAGGCGAGGCGGCGAAGAACGCGAAGTCTTTTATGAAGGCGACGACCGGCTTCCACCGGGCCAGCATTTGGTCGAAACCTTTCCGGTACTGGATCTGGGCTTTAAACCGGACATTCCTCTTACTGAGTGGACGCTGACCATCGGCGGGTTCGTGACCAGCCCGGTCACATGGACATGGGACGACTTCCTCGCGCAGCCGCAGTTCAAGGACCGGTCGGACTTCCATTGCGTCACCTCCTGGAGCCGCTATGACAACGACTGGGAAGGGGTGAGCTTCAAGCACATCATGTCCGTCGTGAAGCCGCTCTCGCTGGCCAAATTCGTCCTGTTCAAATCCTACGACGACTACACCACCAACTTGCCGCTTGATGCCTGCGACGACGACGATGTCCTTCTGACCTACACCTGGAACGGCAAACCGCTGACGAAAGAACATGGTGGGCCGGTGCGGGTGATCGTCCCGAAACGCTATGCCTGGAAAGGCGCGAAGTGGGTGCAGGAGATTACGTTTTCAGATAAAGACGAGAAAGGCTTCTGGGAAGTCCGCGGCTATTCAAACACCGCCTTCCCCTGGAAGAACGACCGATACGGGTGAGACGGCAACACGGCCTGTGGAATGCATCACAGAACAGCCAGCTCGCAACATCCCCCCTCTATTCACGAATCTCCTGAATTAACGATTCATGCACCAGCTCGCTAAACGTTTCTCAATTGGCTTGTTCATCCTCCTCTGCTGTATCGGACCAGCCGGTAGCGCCACCGCTACAACGGCCTCCCAGTCGAACGACAACTATATCCGGCAACTCGACGATCTATCCGCCCTCTGGAGCTTCTACAAACGGACCTATATCCAGAATGGCCGGGTCGTCAGCCTGGACGAACAGGGCATCACGACCTCGGAGGGCCAAGGCTATGCCCTACTCCGCGCCGTCTGGTCGAACGACCGGACCACCTTCGAGGCGGTCTGGGCCTGGACCAAGCAGCACCTCCAAGTCCGCGACGACAAGCTGTTTACCTGGAAATGGAAAGGGTCGGTGCTTGACCGGAACTCGGCGACGGACGCCGATACCGACATCGCCCTCGCCCTGATCCTGGCTGCGCGGCAATTCGACCACCCGGCCTTTGAGCAGGAGGCGCTGGCCATCCTCGACTCCATCTGGAACCGGGAACTGGTCCACATCGGCGCACGCAGCTATGTGACCGCCGGCAATTGGGCGCATGATGAGAAGCATCCGACCATCCATGTGGCCTACCTGGCGCCCTATGCCTACGAGATCTTTGCCTCCGTCGATCCGCACCATCCCTGGGCTCAAGCCATCGCCACCAGCTATGCCTTGCTGCACTGGCTCTACGATGAGGAAGGCCTGCCTGTCCCTCCCGAACTCGTCTATCTGAACCGGCAGACCGACCGGCTAACCGTCACGCATCCCCTGTCCGGAGCCACGTCCTCGTTCAGCTACGATGCATTCCCCATCTTTTGGCGTGTGGCGCTGGATGCCGCCTGGTTCGGACGAGCCGAAGGCCCACTGCGGGCCAAGATGCTGGATTTTTTCGAACGCGAATGGAAGGCACGCGGAATCTTCGCCGACCACTATTCGCTCAAAGGCTCGTCCCTTTCATCGAGTGAAGGACTCCCGCTCTATGCCACCGTCCACACGCTGGCCGCTCAGGAACAGCACGACCTTGCCCGCCTGTTGCGCACAAAGAAAATAGCCCCGCTTGAAGCCGGCATTCTGGCGGGGAAGCGACTCCCATACTATTTCCACAACTGGCTCTGGTTCGGACAGGCCGTGACGCTGTCGCAAGCCCGTCACTACGATGAGTTCCTGGGATTCCTGCGCCCCTTCAACGTCGCCGGATTCTCGGCGCACTTCCCATGGGAACTCTTCGCCGTCACCATCATCCTCTACCTACTCGCCCGGTGGCATCCGGTCATCAAACTCGCCTTTCTGATCTGCGGCTGCAGCCTCTGTCTCCGCTACCTCCACTGGCGGCTCTTCCATACGTTGAACGTTCTGGAAACCGGCGGCCTCTTTATCAGCCTCTCCCTGTGGGCCGCCGAGCTTTACGCGTTCTCCACCGTCGTGCTGCTGTTCATCCAGGTCGGAACCGGCTGGAGACAGCGTCCGGCTCGCCCCGCTGAGCCAGCGCCGGGCTTTGCGCCGACCGTCGATATTTTCATCCCGATCTATTCCGAATCCTGCGAGATTCTGGAGAAGACACTCATCGGCGCGGTGGCGATGGAATACGGCTGCAAACGGATCTATGTCTTGGACGACAGTCATCGGGACGAGGTTTCTCAGCTCGCAGAACGATTCGGGGCCACCTATATCAAAGGCCCCAAGAAGCATGCGAAAGCCGGCAACTTGAACCATGCCTTGACCAAGACCGATGGCGACCTCATCGTGGTCTTCGACACCGACCACATTCCCGTCACGACGTTTCTGGCAGAAACCGTTCCGTTTTTCGCCGACCCCAAGATGGGCTTCGTCCAAACGCCGCACCATTTTTACAACCAGGATATCTTTCAACGAGCGCTCGGTGCCGGTCCGCGCATCCCCAACGAACAGGATCTGTTCAACCATGCGATCCAAGGGGGACGCCAGCGCTGGAACGGCTCGTTCTTCGTCGGCAGCGGGGCCGTCTTTCGGCGCGTCGCGATTACCGAGTTGAAGGGCTTCAACCTGATGAGCATCACGGAAGACATTCACACCAGCCAGCACCTTCATGCGAGAGGATGGAAGTCCACCTTCGTTGACAAAGACCTGGCGGTGGGGCTGACGGCGGAGAATCTGGCCTCCTATATCGTCCAGCGGCGGCGCTGGATGCTGGGCTGCCTCCAGATTTTTTTCAAAGACAATCCGCTCCTCTGCCGGGGCCTGTCACTCCGCCACCGGGTCGGCTACTTTGCCTCGCTCTACTATTTCTTTTTCCCGATCGCGCGCGTGATCTTCTGGATCACGCCGCTCTACTTCCTGCTGTTCCATCTCCACCCGATTTTTGCCGACGTCTCGATTCTCGTGGCCTACCTGCTGCCCTTCATGATCGTGCTCCCGATGATTTCGGCCACGCTGCTTCCTGGATGGCCCAGGCTTATGTGGTCGTCACTGTATGAAGGAGCAGTCAGTTTCCCACTCTTCCGGTCGATGTTCGACCTCCTGCTCCCCAAAAACCTGGGGTTCAAAGTCACCCCCAAGGGCCTGCTCTCGGAGCAACGCTCGTTCGACTGGCGCTCATCCGCCAGCCTAGCCATCGCCATTGCCATCACCCTCGCCGCCATCGGCAAGGGCCTGTGGGAGTTCTGGTACTTCGGCATCGAAAAGGACGCGTATTTTTTCAACATTGGCTGGGCCTCGGTTAATCTGCTGACTCTGCTGGTCGGGCTCCTCATGGCCTGGGAGAAACCGCAGCGCCGCAGCGAAGAGCGCATTCTCAAGCCTATTCCCTTTGAACTCCACGCCAATGAGCGATGCTTGCAAGGCACGACACAGGACATGAGCCTGACCGGCCTCTCCTGGAATCACGCTCCATCCGAACCTCTTCCGCCAATCATGACCATCACCGTGCGCGACAGAATCCCCTTCACCTGTCAGGTGCGGGTGGTTTATCATGACCGGCTGCCAGGGCACGGCATCCGCTGCGGATTGGCGTTTCTCAACCTTTCAGAGGACCATCGACGAAGCGTGCTGCTCAATCTCTATTCCGATCCCGCGACGTGGAAAGACGCGCATACGCACCGACTGCGCAGCAGCATCCTGATGGCATGTCACTTGCTCATAGGTTTACTCCGGCATTTTCGGCCATTGCGCCTCAGCCGGCGGCAGAGTCCGAGACAATGGAGATGTCAGATCATCCAGATTCAGGTTGGAGAAACCCGGCACCGCGCAATCCTGAGGGATCAATCCGCCCAAGGCCTTGGGCTCCTGATCTTCGCCAAACACAATTCCGTCGCCACCCCTTGGCTCATCCCGGACGCCAACGGACAAATGATTGCCTATCGCCCGATCTCATGCACCACGATCTTGGGCCTGGTGCCGCGAGTGGGATTGCAGGCTGTCCCTTCGCCATCTACCGAGTAGCCATCGCCCATATTTTCTTGAGGAAAGGTATTACCCATGCAGTTACGGTTTCTTGCTCTGTTCAGCCTCATAGTGTTCTGCGTCACCGGATTCGATCAGCGCGCTGCGGCGGAAGATTTTACGGAATCCTGGTACCTGTCGCGCGGCCGTTCCAACATGGAGATCGACAACTATAAAGCGGCCATCGAAGCATTTGAAAAAATCGTGGAGCGTGACCCCGATCATCGGGAAGCCTTGCGCAGTTTGGGAATCGCCTATGAACGGCAGGGGCTCAAAGACAAATCCATTGAGACCTTCGACCGGTATCTGGCGAAGTATGACGACGATCCCGAGATCGCCTTCAAACAGGCCCAGGCGCTGGAATGGTCACGCTATGCCTCATATCGCGAGAAAGATCTGCTGAAGTACTACCGCATGGGACTCAAGCGCAAAGACGACCAGTCCATGCGCTTGAAGTACGCCTCGCATCTCGCCGGCCGCAAAGAGACGGCCCAGGAGGCAATCGCCCAGTACGACAAAGTGCTCGCGACACAACCCCGCAATACGCAGGCCCACCAGGGTTTGGCAAAAGCCTATGCCTGGCTGGGGCAGAACGACCAGGCGCTCTATCATGCCAATCTGGGCCGGCAGGCGGCGAAACGCGAGCCAGGCGACATGACGGCCTTGCGTCACGATATGCTCAAGGGCCGCGAGCCGTCGGTCGAGGGCGTCCTCTCGGTCCTGGCGCAACCGGAAAAACCGTTTGAACTCTACGGGATGCGGCTTGGCTCACGGGGGAAAATGGACCTCAGCCCCTTTACCACCACCACCCTGGAAGCCGGGGCCGAACGTTTTTGGAATTCAAAGGAAAATCGAGCCGGCGGGTATCTGTCCTTCTTCAATCAACTGCGCATCAATCCGGCCAACCGTTTCGACCTGCTCCTCGAATACCATGATGCCCCGCGCGGCGACGGGCTGGTCTACAAATTTGAATACGCCTACGAAGGCCCAGCGGTGGTTATTCGCCCGGGCGTGAAACGGGAGTTCCGCTACGATTCGTTTGCCGCCCTGATCGGCTCGCGCAGTTCCGGTCAGCTGGTGGGCCTGGCGCGCTCGACCAAGTTCTATACCGACGTAGCGTTCGATCTGGGGTCCACCCATATCGACGTCACGCCCTTCTTCGGCTGGGTGACTGCCGAATCCCTGAGCGCCAACAGCCAAGTCGGCCTCACGGCAAAAACCTCGACCCCGCTGTGGGAAACGGGCAATTGGAACATTTCCGGCGAATATCTCTTCTATCTCACTCACTACGGGGAAAATCAGAGCGGATTCACCCCTAGTGCGGTCGAACCGCGCGGCGGCGCCTATTTCAGCCCGCAAGTCTTCGTAAACCAGATCCCCAGGCTGGCCGCCACCTACACCTTTGATGAAAAGCAGGACATCGCCTTCGCCGCAGGCCCCGCCCTGCAATACATCGATGAGACCACGCAAGCCTCCGCCTTCCGCGTCGGCGGAGACGCCCACGTCGCCTATACCACGCGCCTCTCAAAGCCGTGGCTCTTGAAGATCATGGGCGACTACACGCAGATCGCGAATATCTACACGCGCATCCAGTGCAATGCCTTGCTGGTTTATACATTTTATTGATAGTAACCGGGAACGATCGCCGTCGGAAAGGGGGAGGAACTTCCCCGATCAGGCGGCGATTTGCTTGACGGCGGGCTTGATCCGCTTTCGGAGGTGCAGATGCAACTGATCTTCCACCGCGTCAATCAGCCTATGCAGCTGCACCTGCTGTAGCCCAGCTCGCTTCAAGGAAGGGTCGCTGAGCATCCCCGCCAAGAGGCTCATGCACGTGACGAAGAAGCCCACTGACATCGTAGCCCACATCACTTGCCAAAAAGACGGCTTCGGCGGAAATACTGAATAAAAGGCGGATCCGAGACTCGCGCCCAAGACGAAGTGCGAAGCCGCCCGGTCACGGGCCGCCTTTCTGGCCAAGTGATCGCCAATTCCGGCGATGCCGAGAGAATGATCCCCGAACAGGATCCATCCCATCACCAACGTCAACACCGTTGCCGCCATATCACACACCAGGGCACGGCTGGACGAATGGGATTCAAGCACCCGCGTGATGTCGGGCAATTCTTTCAGCGCTTCCTCCGCGGTTGCGCTCTTGGCGAATAGGGGAACGATGGACCGATTCTGCTTCAGCATCTCCGTCAATCCATGAGAGGACGGCGCTAGGGCCTTGCCTCCCCACGGCCACTCCAGCAGCTCGGTGGCAATCAATCGTTCGATTTCTTTTTGATACTGCGTTTTCTTCCCCGAGGGCAGCATCGCAATGAGATCAGCTCCGGCACGCCATCCCAGCTTCTCAGGCACCTCGACGATTTTCTTGAGCAGCAGATGGGGAATCGCCCAGAGCGTGTTGACAGGATGGCAGAGCAGGTCGCTGACCAGCGATTGCTTCTGCAAGGCTACCGTTTCCTGCAGCGAAAAATGCCGCGCCACGAAACCATCGACCCGGCTGTGACACCCGGCAATATATCGGTCGATACAGTCTTCAATCTCGGCCATCGCCGTAGCGGCCTGCAGGTCAGTCATAGCGAACACCCTTGTCATACGACGGTACCATACCGCCTTCTCGCAGCCACTCAAACAAATCTCTCTTCGTCGTGAGGCCTGAATGAGCAGAAACAATGCGGTGAGGGGGACCGATAGGTACAACATGCAGCAGGGCCGCGGCCTACCACTTGCACTTGGGGGAAAGGCCACGGCCCTGCTATTATTGACGTCAATGCACGAGGACACCGCTGAAAGGCTAATCCCGACCTTTCCCATGGCCCTTTCCATGGCCACGGCCGTGCCGCTTGTACTTCACCCGGTGCTCACTGTAATAGCGATAAGGCTGATCGGTTTCCAGATCAAAACTCACGTAATCCCCCCGGTCAAGGATCACCGTACTGGGAAGACGCATGGTCATTTGCCAGTTATCTTCGTTGAGATAAAAATAGGCGCCGGTGCCGACGTTCAAATAGACGCCGCTCGCCGGATAATAATAATATCGATACCGCGCTTCCTTCGCGCGACGCCCATGCGCGGGAGCCCACGGGGGCGGGCCGCCGCGCGACGACTCGACAATCACCGGAGGCGGCGCGCTGCCTCCAACCGATACTCCGACGCCGACATTGGGCCTCGGCCCGTCCATCGTGCATCCCGCTAGCATCAACGCCCCCACTCCCGTCAATAACAGCTTTTTCATCTGACTCAACCCCCTGATTCTTGCGATAAGCTCACCCGCGCCGTTCCAGCGCGCCAGAGACGCAGCTCCAGCCAAATCTATTGAGCAAGGACAATGCCTCGGCTATCCGCACGAAGCGACGAGGAACACCTACACGCCCTATCCGCCTATAGATGCCGTGATTTCAGCTTCTTCCGGCACTCAATCGATGCTATCCCCGGGCAACAGTCGGACAGCACGTGTCCGACCCATCTCCACGCGAAACAATTTTTGTCTTCTTTGAACAATTCCGGATCTGGCATCGCACCCCTGAATCACGCGCATAGCCAATCCATACGATAGACGTTACTGCTTGTTGATCGTGGTTCGTGGCAGTAACATTTTTTGACAGACACAAGGACTATGCTATCGTTGTTGCGACCGCGAGCGTTCGCCATCGCGGCATTTTCCATTAACTTTTCCAGACAAGGAGTTGAAATGATCGACCAGTCGCTGTCGCTGAAGAAATTCTTGTCCGTGCTCTGCCTCATCGGACTGGTGAGCCTCGTCCCCATTGGAGGCGCTGGCGCAGCAGAGCCCCAAACCGGCCATTGGAGCGCAGGCGCAGGCCTAGGATTTTTGGGCAACACCCCGGATGGCACGGCCTTCGCGCTGAACTTCAACGCCGATTACTTCGTCAACTCTCAAATTTCCATTGGCCCTCTGGTGCAATTCGCCTTTACCGGAGATCTGTTTCAGATGGGCGTTTCAGGACAAGGCAAATACTGGTTCAGCCTCCCAGGAACTGATGCTCGTTTGAAGTTCAACCTACAAGCCGGCCTCGGCTTCCTCTATGCCGATCGCCATTCCTCCGATACCTCCTGGCTCATTCCAATCGGCGTCGGCGTGGACTACAAGCTCAACAACAATCTCACCGTGACCAGCACCTTTTTCCTCAACTTTACGGATGTGCATACGGGACGAGGCACCGATGCCTCCGTGATGCCGGGCCTCACCTTCGGCGTGCGGTTCTAAACTGCCCCACGAGAGCTGGGGGGCTAGCCCCCGGCTCTCCGAGCTAGCCACTCCACCACCGCAACATTTCCATTCCAATCCGCACAAAGACGGGATAGGCTGGCCACCGCTCAAGACGAGAGAGAGGCTCTATGTCCACACTCACGCACACGATTACACGGGTTGAATGCTGGCCCATCGACATTCCCATTACCGATCCCTTCGTCGTCGCCACAGGCGCGCGGGTGGTTGCAGAGAACGTCTTCGTCCGCATCACGCTCCGTGACGGCACGCAGGGCTATGGAGAAGCCGCGCCATTTCCCGAAGTCGGCGGAGAAACCCGCGCATCCTGCCTGGCCACCCTCGGTCAATTGGCCCCGGCGCTGATCGGGCAACCAGCGCACAACTACCAGGCCCTCGCCCGGCGCATGGCCGAAACAGCGCCCGCTTATCCGGCGGCCCGCTGCGGATTGGAAACAGCTCTGATCGACGCCCATTGCCGGACGACTCAGATTCCCATGTGGCAGCTCTGGAGCCATCCCGATGTGCGGCTCAGAGAAACCGACATCACGATTCCGATCGCCACGCGCGAGAAGACTGTCGTGCTAGCCAAAGGCTGGTACGAGAAAGGCTTTCGCCTGTTCAAGATGAAAGTCGGGAAAGATGTGGAGGAAGACATTCGCCGACTGGAGGCCGTGCATCGGGCCTTGCCCGGCATCTCGTTCATCGGCGACGGCAATCAAGGGTTCTCGCGGGAGGACTGTCTCACGTTTGCCCGTGGCGTCCGGCAATTCGGCGGCACAATGGTCCTGCTAGAACAACCGGTCGTGCGGGAAGATCTCGACAGCATGGCGGCAATCCGCGGTGAGACCGGCATTCCCGTGGCAGCGGACGAAGCCGTGCGTTCACTGGCGGATGCCCGGCTGGTGGTCGAGCAGAGCGCGGCCGACTATATCAACATCAAGATCATGAAGACAGGAGTCGTGGAGGCCGCCGAAATCGCCGCCTTCGCACTGGCCTCCGGGCTCAAGCTGATGGTGGGTGGAATGGTCGAAACGAGAATCGCGATGGGCTGCTCCTTCAGCCTTGTGCTGGGCATGAAGGGCTTCGACGTGCTGGATCTCGACACGCCGCTGCTCCTGGCGGAAGACCCGATCCAGGGCGGTTATCGTTATGTAGGACCGTGCCTTGAACCCTGGCATTCCCCAGGCCTCGGCATGATGACCCCGCCACAGACAGACCTGCTTACGATCAAGTAGGCGGCTCCCTCTCGTCGCACTTCTTGCACGCCAGCGTCTCCCCGAGATGCTGGGCCCGGCCCTCCGGCGTCAGCACCCACGGCCGACTGAAAAACGGCGGCTGATGCCGCACATGCTGCCCATGACCGCAGGCCAGATCCGCCACCCAGCCGCCATATTCATCCTGATGATACCCGATGATCGGTTGCGTCATGCGTCTCGCACCTGCATCGAGTGAGCCAACACCGGTTCCAGATTCAGCATGAACAGCGCTACCGTTTCTCGAACGGCCGTTCGGGACGCTCCGAAGCTGCAAAATAGGTCCAGCGCTCCCCTGCATCCTCGTCGAAGCTCCCGAGAAAAATCACCTCACGGTCAAGGTGGCGGAACTCGGAGAGCGTAATCGTGCAGGCCTGTCCATCAATCACCCGTGCATCGAATTGCCCAACGACATACACCTGACCTACTCTTGTCACGTAGAGATTGCGGCGGCTCGTATGGCCGGTATCCGGGAAAAGATCCACGTCGGCGCTACAACTCGGTGTCCGCTCGATCATAAGCTTGAGGTTATGCCGGGAGAGAAACGGATCCGTGGCCACTCGCACGATAGTTAGTCTGAGGCCGGTCCCTGGAATTTCGGTGAAAGCCGGCTCCGGCGCGCCACTGTTGCAGCCGAGCAAGCCGGCGCTCATCGCGCCGGCCAGATACCACCCTAACCGTCGAGTCACTTGGCCGCCGGAATCTTGGGCACCGCGCCGATGGCGTCAAGCCCTGCTTCGGCACAGGCATCGTCGAGATGAGTGCCTGGCGCCCCGCCCACGCCGATGCCGCCGACGATGTCACCGCCGATCTCGATCGGCAATCCGCCGCCCAGCATGAGAATCTGCTCGTTCATATCGCGCAAAGCTTGAAGCGGCGGAGTCCGGCTCATGAGATCCGCCAGTTCACTCGTCGCTCGGCGCAGACTTGCCGCCGTATAGGCCTTCTTGCGACTGCTATCGACCGTATGCGGCCCCGCGCCATCCACCCGACCCATTGCGCGAAGAATCCCCGCGCGATCCACGATGGACGCACTCACGCGATACCCATCCTTTTTGCAGGCATCCACCGCAGCCTGCACCGCCCGCTGGGCCAGATGCAGCGGCAAGACCGATTCCTTCGCCAACTCCTCGGCGGAAGAAGCCCTTGCCCCCATAGTCAGACCGACCACGACCAGCACCGCGCCACACCAGACTCGGTTCATATCCATCTCCTTTGTGTGCCCCGACATCGTCATGAGAAAAAGAAGGTTGAAGAGTACGAAGGCTGACGGGGACTGTCAAGTACGGGATCATGCTTTCATGCGTGGCCCGGTGGCTCGCATCACGCCGATCTCTTCGACCAGCACCCGGAGCGGCTCTGCCACCGACCAGGCCTGCGCGACGCAACCGCGTGCCCCATGCGGCGGATCGCCGTCGAAGATCTCCGACACCTGACCGACACAGGCCTGTTCCAGATGGGGGACAAGCCCGTTTAACCACGTCCGTGCGCGGGATCTGTTCTTCGCAGTTGAGCCATAGGTCTTCAGCCAGGCGCTGACGAACGGGCCCAAGAGAAACGGCCAGACTGTGCCTTGATGATAGGCCCCATCCCGCTCAGCCACGCCCCCTTCATACCTCCCACGATAGCGTACGTCTTGGGGTGAGAGTGTTCGCAATCCCACCGGCGTCAGCAAATGCTCCTCGGCCACCCTCAAAATCTGTTGCGCCTGTTCTTTCGTCACCAACCCGTCGCAGAGCGCAAGGGCATAGAGCTGGTTGGGCCGCAATGATGAATCGTCTCCCTCCGGACCGTCGATCACGTCATACAAATAGCCGCCGGCCCCATACCAGAACCGCCGCTGAAACGACTCCATCGCCATCGCCCGATCCAAGCGGCACCGTTCGGCCATGGCCTTGTCGCGAAATTTCTTGGCCAGTACCTCGGCAACAGCCAAGGCCCTGATCCAGAGCGCCTGAATCTCGACCGGTTTACCCTGTCGTGGCGTCACCACCCAGCCACCGACTTTGGCATCCATCCACGTCAACTGCATCCCAGGCACGCCGCCGGTAATCAGGCCGTCATGATCCAGGCGAATACCAAAGCGCGTGCCCCGCCGATATCCGTCGAGAATGGCCATGATCGCCGGCCAGACCTGACGCACCCCCGCTACATCCTTCGAGTACGCCAGATAGCGATCCACGGCATGGATGAACCAAAGGGACGCGTCGATGGTGTTGTACTCGGGCTGCTCCCCGGCATCGGGAAACCGATTCGGGATCATGCCTTCCGACACATGAGCGGCAAAGGCGCCGATCACCTGCCGCGCGACCTTGTATCGGACGGTCACCAGGCAGAGCCCGGGGAGCGAGATGAATGTATCCCGCCCCCAATCCGTGAACCAGGGATAACCGGCCACGATCGTCTGCTGCGTACCGCGCACAGAAAGAAAGGTATCGGTGGCACACCACAACCGTCGAACCAGCCCATCAGTGGACGGCACCGCCTCTTCACGAGCCTGGCGGCTGGCTCGCTCAACCTGTTCCAATCTTGCCACATCGACCGCCTCTATAGACTCGCTGGTCAGGACGAGGTCGGCAGATGAGCCTGGCGAGAGGTGAAACAAGAGTTCCCCCGGCGACCACCAATCTTCTTGATCGTCGAGGCCGCGCTGTTGCTCGACAGGAAACTGAACGCGCCGATACCATTCCGGCGCATGCCGATAGGTGCCGCCATGAAAGGCTCGGATAACAGGCAGATCGGGATAGGGATGCCAGGTGACCTGTTTGTCAGCGACCGCCGCCTCAGTCCTCAGAGCTCCGTTCTCATGGTGCAAGGCATGATAGTCGCGCCCCGTCAGCTTCGGCCTCACGCGCAAGGTGACTGGGCGTTTCGACCTGCCGATCAGATGCCAGCGCAGGACGACGAGATCTCGCCCCTGCACACAGAAAAGCTCCCGCCGGATCGTCAGCCCGCTAACCTTATAGGTCCAAACCGGCCAGGGATCGAGCGCAAACTCCGCACAGTGCTTATAGCCACTTGGATGCACCGCGCCGGGATAGAGATTGGTGGAAAGCGGACCGGATTGCCCATCAACTTCGAGCCACTCTTCGACGCTGTTGACCAGCACCACACGCCCGCCCGGCGGATTACGTGCCGTGAGCAGCAACGCATGGTACCGCCGTGTATTAGCCCCGGCGACCGTGCCAGACGCGAACCCTCCGCGCCCATTCGTCTCCAGCCACTCCAGACTGAGCGCATGATCAAGACGTCGGCAGTCTTTGGATGGGATGTTCATTCTTGGGTCTGAAGATGCTCAAAATGACCATCCAACAAGGCCGCAGGAGAGTCACAACCGGAGGCGTACCCTCGGGGGTACGTTGAGGATAGGGACGATCCGAGAACGCCGATGGGGGGCATTTTCAGCAACCTCATTCTCCCGACTGCTGGATCAGCTTCGCCACCAACCCCGTCCACCCCGTCTGATGACTCGCGCCGATCCCGGCCCCGTTGTCGCCGTGAAAGTATTCGTAAAACGGCACCGCGTCCCGCCAGTGGGGATCGCGATGAAATTGTTCGACGCCGCCGAAGACCGGCCGACGCCCGTCCTTATCGCGCAAGAACAAATGCGTAAGCCTGCGCGACAATTCGCCGGCCACCGTATTCAACGTCACCATTCGACCTGACCCGGTTGGATACTCAACCTGATACGCATCGCCCAAGAAGTAATGGAACTTCTGCAGCGACTCGATGAGCAAATAATTCACCGGAAACCAGACCGGCCCGCGCCAGTTGGAATTTCCACCGAATAGGCCCGTCCCCGACTCAGCCGGTTCATAGTCCACCCGATGCTCGTTCCCCGCGACCGAGAGAATATAGGGATGATCTTTATGATAGCGCGACAAGGCCCGAATACCGTACGGCGAGAGGAACTCCTCTTCATCCAGCATATAGCGCAAGACCGATTTCAGCCGATGCCGGTGTACGAGAGAAAGAAAGCGCCGCACTTCGCCGTCGTTCGACTGCGTTTCGACATGGGCACTGAAATCAGACCGGTTCTCGATGAACCACTGCATCCGGTGCTTGAAGCGCGGCAAGCTGTCGATGAGTTCAGAGTCCAGCGTCTCCACCGCGAACAGCGGGATCAACCCCACCATGGACCGCACCTTCAGGTGAAGATTCTTCCCATCCGGCAAGTGCAGCACGTCATAGAAAAACCCGTCCTCACGATCCCAGAGCTCGATTTTTTCTCCGCCGATATTGTTCATTGCCCGGCAGATGTAGACGAAATGCTCGAAGAACTTGCTCGCCACATCCTCGTAAGCCCGATTTTCTCGTGCCAACTCCATCGCGATCGACAGCATATTGAGACAGTACATCCCCATCCAACTGGTCGCGTCCGACTGTTCGATATGGCCGCCGGTCGGCAACGGCGAACTTCGGTCGAACACACCGATGTTGTCGAGTCCGAGAAATCCGCCCTGAAAAATATTTTTGCCGTCGGCATCTTTCCGGTTCACCCACCAGGTAAAGTTCAGCAGCAGCTTGTGGAACACGCGCTCCAGGAACACCCGGTCGCCGCTTCCCTTCCGCTTCTTTTCGATCTTGTACACACGCCAGGCAGCCCAGGCATGGACCGGCGGATTCACATCGCCAAAGGCCCATTCATAGGCCGGAATCTGGCCGTTTGGATGCATGTACCATTCACGGAGCATGAGAATGAGCTGCTCCTTGGCGAAGGTCGCGTCAACGATGGCAAGCGGGATACAGTGAAACGCCAGGTCCCAGGCCGCATACCAGGGATACTCCCACTTATCCGGCATGGAAATAACGTCGGCGTTGTAGAGATGCGTCCAGTCCGCATTGCGCCCCTGCACCCGTTCACGCGGCGGTTCAGGCCCGGCCGGATCCCCCTTGAGCCAGCGCGACACCTCGTAGTGATAGAACTGTTTACTCCAGAGCAGTCCAGCAAAGGCCTGCCGCTGCACAAGGCGGGCATCCGCCGACACATCGGCTGGAGCCAGGCTTTCGTAGAACTCGTCGGCCTCTTTCAGTCGGAGAGCAAAGATGGTGTCGAATTCCTCTTGCGAGAACGCACGGTCGCCGTCCCCGCTCAAAAACTGAAGACAGATCGTCTTGGTCTCGCCCGGCGCTAACGAAAGAACATACCGGGCCGCCGCCTTGCTACCGATCAGACCGGGATTGACCGCGTCCTTCTCTCCCCTCACTACATACTCATGAAACCCGTCTTTGGTATAGCGCGCCCCATCAGTATCGCCATACAGCCGCCTGGTATTCGTTTCATTTTCAGTAAACAGCAGCGGCGGCGCCCCTCCGCAGAGCAACCGCCGCCGGCCGTACTGATCATGCGTCAACTCAATTGCGCTCATTCCCTGCACAGCGATGCCAACTTTCATCCGCGGCCGGCGGACATCCAGTCCCCAGGACCAGGTATTGCGGAACCAGAGTGTCGGGAGGACCGTCAACGCTGTCGCCGCCCGCCCACGATTGACGGCCTGGATGCGAATCAGGAGATCCTCCGGAGAGGCCTTGGCGTACTCCACCACCACATCGCAATAGCGATCGTCCGTAAATACCCCTGTGTCGATCAGTTCATACTCCGAATCCGTGCGGCCCCGCCGCAGGTTTTCCTCGACGAGCTGGGCATAAGGAAACTCGGCGTGCGGATACTTGTAGAGATATTTCATGTACGAATGCGTGGGAGTCGAGTCGAGGTAGAAGTAATAGTCTTTGACGTCTTCGCCGTGGTTGCCTTCGTTCCCGGTCAGGCCAAACACGCGCTCTTTGAGGATCGGATCGCGGCCGTTCCACAGCGCCAACGCGAAGCAAATAAATTGATGCCGGTCGGAAATCCCCGCCAGTCCGTCTTCGTTCCACCGGTAGGCCCGCGACCGGGCATGATCGTGCGGAAAGGCCTCCCACGCGGTGCCATGCGGGCTGTAGTCCTCGCGCACCGTTCCCCAGGCTCGCTCGCTCAGATAGGGCCCCCAGCGCTTCCAATGTTTCTCGCGTCGGGCATCTTCCTGAAGACGCTGCTGTTCCGCCAGATTCGCTGGCTGATTTTGCGAGGAAGACCGATTCGCGTTAGGCATGCACCGCCTCACCAGGCAAATTGAGCCGACTTGAAAGAACTCCGCCCTTCAGACTTTGCACCATGCTCCAGACAAAATGGTCAATACGATGCGCTCTTCTCTCATCTTTGGCAAGCGCGCCGCACAGATACCCCTTCCTCCTTCATCGGACGAATTGCGCGCATACGAGAGCCGACAGGATCTCCCGTGGAGACAGAAGAGGAGGAGCGAGAAGACAGGGTAAACGAAGATGAGAACGACGTAATGACCGGCCGAAACAGGAAGGGAAACACTACATCCAGACGACGCGTTCCCGGTTGAGGAGATAATCGATCACTTCGATGCTCTCGCGCATCTGGACTTGGGCTTTATCGGACATCGGAAGCACCGCTCCGACGAGCTTCCCCGATTCCATATCTTCCAACGAAGGAATGCCATCGCCGGAACGGGTATCGCAATCTTGCCGGAAACTAGCCACGGTGAACCTCCTGTTAGACTCTTCTCGGCCTGTCTGGCGCTTTCCTTGAGTGCCGGGTCGCCGGGAAGAGCCGCCCCACAGTGAAAGCCTACCACACCCCGGCAGATCGCCGGAGGGCGGCTCCAATCATGTGAGTTAACAGCTACTTGAGCTGGCGTTGCGCAGAAGAGGGATGGACCGGAGGAAGCGCCCCGAGATACGAAAATGACCCAACGTTCACCAACGCGCTGTCCTCGCGAAGCCGGAAATCATCGTGCGCCGCATCGACAAACCGAGGGTCGCCGATGAGATCCGAATCCTGTTTCAGTTCTGGCGCCGGGGTATTCGGCGAGCCGGCGCGCATATAATCGTTTTCCGTATTATTAAACGCATTGAACGAAGTCTTCGTCTGGCTGGATGGCGCCATCAGAAATCCCACTTTGTTGAGACTGACCACATTCCCGACAGCTTCGCTTTGGGAGTACCCCAGAAAGGCCACCCCGCCGCCGTTCTTCACGAGCGTATTACGGACCAACAGCGCCTTGGCTTTATCATTGACCACCACGGCCTCGAACAGGCTGCGCGTGATGATGTTCCCTTCCAACCGCACATTGGATTTCCCGGCGACGTTCACACCATAATCGTTGTCATGGATATAATTGCCCGCCAGCACAACCTGCGAATCGGCAAATTGCACCCCGGTCGTCTCACTGCCCCCGATCGTACAATCCTCGATACGGGCATCCTCGACCTGTTGGCCGAACAGCATCCCGTTGACCGTCAGCCGCTTCAGCAACACCCCTTTGCCGTTGAACAAGCCGACCGCATGCCCGCCATGGTCGTTGATCGTCATGTCGCTGAGCTCGATGTTCGTGGCGCCATAGGGCCACTTTCCGACGTGCAAAACTCCGACAATCGTATCGCGCCCGACCAACGTGACCTTGTCTTGGCCCGCGCCCACGATCTTAAGCTGATCCTTGCTGTGTACGGTAAAGTCCTGCTGATACCTCCCCGGCTTGATGAAGACGGTGTCGCCCTTCTTGGCTGAATCCACCGCTTCCTGGATCGAAATAAAGTCTCCGCTGCCGTCGAGCGCGACCGTAATGGTACGCGGACCAGCGACTACCGGCTCATCCGCCCATGCCGGAACGCCGAGACCCATCACACAGGCCATCGCCATAATCAAATTTCGCATGTGCAAGGTATTACAGGCGGGCGAGGCAACCTGTCAACGGGGTTTCTTGTGGGGTGCCTACCCTCATGATAAGCTCCGCGCCATGCTACTGGTGGGACTGACAGGTGGAATCGCGACCGGGAAAAGCACCGTCGCCGGCATGTTCACGCGCTGCGGAGCCGTGGTCATCGATGCTGACGAACTGGCCCGCCAGGTCGTTGAACCGGGCAAACCGGCCTGGCGAGAGATCGTCAAAACGTTCGGAAAAACTGTCCTCAACCCCGATCGCACCCTCAATCGCCAGGCGCTGGGGGCGATGGTATTCGGACACCACTCCCGGCTGCGCCGGCTGGAACGCATCATCCACCCCCGTGTCGCGCGCGAGCAGACCAGGCTCACCAAGCAAGCCGCCAGAAACGATCCGAACGCCGTAGTGATCTATGATGTACCGCTGCTCTTCGAAGCCGGTATCGATAAACGGGTGAAGGCCACGATTGTCGTCACCGCCGACCGCGAAACCCAGATCGCCCGCCTCAAAAAGCGCAACGGCCTCACCCGCATCGAAGCCCTGCGCCGGATCAACAGCCAGATGCCGCTGTCGGACAAACGCCGCCGTGCGAATTATGTGCTTGATGGAACATTGCCCCTTCCCGAGTTACGGAAACAGGTCCGCTCACTCCTTCGGCTGCTTCGTGCGTCCACCTAACCTCCAACTTCCCCTGCATTCTGTTTTCTCTCTGTGTTAGATTGCACGCCCATGCGTCATGTCATCATCATCGGCTCCGGACCGGCAGGAGTGACTGCCGCTATCTATGCGGCGCGGGCCAATCTGTCTCCGCTCCTCATTGAAGGCTGGCAATCCGGCGGCCAACTCACAACTACGACAGAAGTCGAGAACTATCCAGGCTTCGCCACAGGTATCATGGGCCCGGAGTTGATGAAGGCCATGCGGGCGCAGGCGGAGCGCTTCGGGGCCGAATTTCTTACCGGCGATGTCACGGCGGTCAACCTGACGGCCCGTCCCTTCTCCATCACCGTCGATGGCGAACAAACCGTCGAGGCCCAGGCCATGATCATTGCAACCGGGGCATCCGCCATTCAGATCGGCCTCCCCAACGAAAAACGGCTCACTGGCCACGGCGTCTCCACCTGCGCAACTTGCGACGGTTTTTTCTTCAAGGGGAAAGAGCTGATTGTTGTCGGCGGCGGGGACAGTGCCCTGGAAGAAGCCATGTTCCTCACCAAGTTTGCCACGAAGGTGTCAATCGTCCATCGGCGGGATAAGCTCCGCGCGTCGAAAATCATGCAGCAACGGGCGATGAAAAACGAGCAGATTGCCTTCGTCTGGAACTCGGTGGTCGAAGATATCCTGGGGAACGATGTCGTGACCGGCGTGCGGCTCAGGAACAGCGTCACCGGCAAGACGACAGAACTGCCCTGCGACGGCGTCTTCGTGGCCGTCGGCCATCGGCCCAATACATCCCTCTTCACGGGCCAGATCGAAATGGATGAGAAGGGCTACATCCGAACCCACAACGGCACCGCCACGAATATTCCCGGCGTCTTTGCCGCAGGCGACGTGCAGGATTCTACCTATCGCCAAGCCGTGACCGCCGCCGGCTCCGGCTGCATGGCCGCAATCGATGTGGAACGTTATCTAGAACGCGAGCACTGACGTGCCATCAGCTTTCAGCAATCAGTCAAAATCTGAGAGCTGAAGACTGAAGGCTGAAGGCTAAGAATGCGCTGCGCCATCGTCCACTACCACGAACTCGCTCTTAAAGGCCGCAACCGCGACTACTTTGAGCAGCGGCTGGTCCGCAATATTCAGCTCGCCCTGCGGGGCCTCGGCATCACCCGCGTGGAAAATCTTCGCAGCCGCGTTCGCGTGATGCTGCCGCCGGATGCCGATGGAGCCGCCGTCAGCGAGCGGCTGGCGAGGGTCTGCGGAGTGGCGAACTTTTCTCTGGCCCGCGCGGTGCCGCTCAACCTGGCCGAGCCGAACCTTGAGGAACTCAACCGCGCCATCATCGAGGAGCTGCAATCGAAAATTTTTGCGACATTCCGCGTCACGGCGAAGCGGGCCGACAAGCGATTGACGCTCACCTCGATGGATGTGGAACGCCTGGTCGGCGAAGCGATTCATGAACGCATGGGGAAACCGGTCAGTCTCAAGGCCCCCGACCTCACCGTCTATATTGAGTTGCTGTCGAGAGACGCCTACTTCTCCGTGGACAAGATTAAGGGGCCTGGCGGCATGCCGGTGGGAGTCAGCGGCAAGGTCGCCTGCCTCATCTCCGGCGGCATCGATTCGCCGGTCGCCGCCTATCGCATGATCAAGCGCGGCTGCCGGGCCGTGTTCGTCCATTTCTCAGGCCGGCCGCTGGTGAGCCGCGCCTCGGAAGACAAGGTCCGTGAACTGGTCCAGACTCTTAACGCCTCACTCTATGAGACCAAGCTCTACGTGATTCCTTTTGGAGAAATCCAGCGTGAGATCGTGCTCAATACCCCCGCCCCCTTCCGCGTCGTCTTGTATCGCCGTATGATGATGCGCATCGCGGAGGCGCTCGCGAGGAAGGAAGAATGCTGGGGACTGGTGACAGGAGACAGCCTGGGACAGGTCGCCTCTCAGACGCCGGAAAACCTGTCGGTGGTCGAAGACGTGGCGGGACTGCCGATCCTCCGGCCGCTCATCGGGATGGATAAACTGGAAATTACAGACGACGCGAAACGCATCGGCACCTACGAGACCTCCATCGAACCGGATCAGGACTGCTGCAAACTCTTCACGCCGCCGCACCCCAGCACCAAGACACGCCTTGCGGAACTCCTGAACGTCGAACGCGCATTGGATATTCCCCGCCTCGTCCAACAGGGGCTCGACAAGGCCGAGCTGTCGGAGTTCAGCTTCCCTGATTAGCCAGCGCCAGCCCTTTCTCCCGAACGATCGCAAAATGCCGGTCCAGCTCACGCCGCATCGCCACAGCCACCATCCAATCCGGTGCAATCGTCCGGATCTCAACCAATAATTCAAACTCGGCTTTGGTATGAGCTCCGCCATCGACGGGCGTGAGCGTCCACACTCGATGGTACTGTTTGAAGTCGCCGCCCTTTAATTCCGTCAGTAAACCGCCGCCAGACAGCGTTCTCGACTCACTCAACAACCGACGCTCTCCCGGCAGCAACGCGTGGTCGATGCGAATGTCCGTCAAAACCGTGCCTTCTTGCTCCCGGATCTCCGCCATGCGCATCTGCACATCGAACAATTCGGGCCAGTGGGCATAGTCGGTCAACAAGCGTTGAATGATCGCCGGCTCAACCGGAAAGAGAATCGTGGCCATCGCCTTCACCCCGCCGGTGGGTTCCTTACGCACATCCAGCACGACCGGCTCGGCCGCAAGGCTCCATCCCGGATCGCTGCACAGGAGACCGGCTAGAAGCATGATCACTCGCCACAACATGAGGCGATTATATAGGCCCATGAAGATCCAGGCGAGATCCTTGATTGACGCATCCAAACATCACTGTGCTAGGATGTTCGGCATGACTCGCTGGACCATCCTCCTTCTGACTCTCCTCGGCCTGTGGAGCCTTTCGGACTCCGCTCATGCCCAGCCCATGGACGACTCGCACGCGACCACGGAGCAATCCTGCAGCTTCGGCATGGGCAAGGGCGAACCTTCCCACAGTTGCGCTGTTCCGTTCCCCAACGGCTGCCGTGTGGCGCATGCGCCAGGCTCGACAAAGCCCTGGGCAAGCATCTCCAAGGGGGGCAGACTCCTGTGCCGCTTCGACGAAAAAGCCACCGACTGGAAAACCAAAATCACCGGCGCCTGCGGCCGCTGCCAATCCGGCCATTGCTCGGCGCAATTCAGCGTCCGGTATGACTGCTCTCCTCAGCAATAATTCTTATGCCCCTCGCTAGGGCAATCAAAGAAGAAGCCCTGGCGCTCGGCTTCGATGCCGTGGGCATCGCCCGCGTGGATACGACGCCCGCGCTGCCACTGACGCTCGCTTCGCGCCTCACCCAATGGCTACAGCGCGGCTTTCACGCCACTATGACCTGGATGGAACGAACACCGGAGAAACGGGCCGATCCCCGTCTCGTGCTCCCCGAATGCCGCGCAATCATTGTCGTCGGCATGAACTATTTCACAAACCATCGCGCAGACGAACGGCCGGGCCACGGCCGGATCGCCCGCTATGCCTGGGGACAGGACTACCATGAAGTATTGGAAGCAAAGCTGAAGGCACTCGAAACCCGGATCGCCGCCCTCGCGCCCAACGCCGCAACCAAATCCTACGTCGATACCGGCCCCATCATGGAAAAGGCCTGGGCGGAACGGGCGGGGCTCGGCTGGATCGGCAAACATTCCAATCTCGTATCGGCCGAGCAGGGTTCCTGGCTCTTGCTGGGGGAAATTCTCACCACGTTGGACCTCGACTCAGATGAACCGGCAAGCGACCTCTGCGGTAGCTGCACACTGTGTATCCAAGCCTGCCCCACGCAAGCAATCGCCGAACCCTACGTCGTAGATGCCAATCGCTGCATCTCGTATCTGACCATTGAGCTGCGGGGAGATATGACAGCCGTGCCGGATGAGCTCCAGCGCCGCATGGGCAACCACATTTTCGGCTGCGACGATTGCCTGGATGTCTGTCCGTTTAACTTGCGCGCCGAGCCCACCCAGGAACCGGCGTTTCAGCCCTCCCCTGTGACCTTAGCGCCTGATCTAAACGCGCTCGCCCAGTTGGACGACGCCGCGTTTCGCCACACATTTCACCTCAGTCCGATCAAACGGGCCAAGCTGGCGGGACTCCAACGTAATCTTTCGATCGCGAAAACCAACCAATAAATAGCCAACCGACATAGTGCCACCAATAATTTCCACTCCCTCTTTATTCCATCCGGCAAGAGGAGTAGACTATTTCTAGTCGATCGGTGTTCGACAGGAGCCCTTAACAAGGAGTCCTTCGAATGAACCCTACGACCTTTCTCCTGATTTCGAGTGACATCCATACGCGGCGCGCCCTTGAACAAGTCGTTCCTCGGCATGCCATCATTCTCACAGCAGATACCCCGCTAGTCGGTATCAGGCAGATCCAGCAATCGGACCCCGCCCTCGTTCTCTGTGAAGGCACTCCGCACACGGTCGTTCCCATACTCCAAGAAGCGCGGCTGCGCCACCCGAACCTCCCCGTCATCGTCATCGGTCCCCAGGCCTCCGTTCACGATGCCGTTGAGAGCATGCGCGCCGGCGCAGCTGACTATCTCACCAAACCGGTGGTTCCCGAAGAACTCGATGCTGCCATTCGCCGGCTGCTCGTCACGCCGGAGCCGGTTCAGGCCGCTCAGAAACCGGTGGACCGGTTTAATCTGATTGTGAGCGTTTCTCCTCAAATGAAGCTGATGAAGCAGCTCGCGCGCGAGGTCGCCCTCACCGACGCCGCCGTGCTGATCACCGGGGAAAGCGGTACGGGGAAAGAATTATTCGCCCAGGCCATTCACGCCGCCAGCCCGAGAGCCCACGGCCCTCTGATCGCGCTGAATTGCGCCGGCATTCCTGAGCACCTCCTTGAATCGGAGCTCTTCGGCTATCACCAGGGCGCCTTCACCGACGCGAAACACACGAAACCAGGGCGGTTCCAACAGGCTGAAGGCGGCACGCTCTTTCTGGATGAAATCGGCGAGATGAGCCCGGCCGCACAGGCTAAGCTGTTACGGGTGCTCGAAGACCATACCGTGGACCCGCTGGGCGATACCCAGAGCTATAAAGTCAACATCCGCATCATCGCCGCGACGAACGAAGATCTCCCGGCGCACATTAAAACCGGGCGTTTCCGGCTTGATCTCTACTACCGGCTCAATGTGTATCAACTCCGCCTGCCTCCGCTCCGCGAACGGCCCGAAGATATCGAACCGATCCTTCAACGTTTTCTGGAGCAGGCTCGCATCAAACGCGGCTGCCGCATCACCGGCATCGCCCCCGACGCCCTAGCCATTTTGCGGCGCCACTCCTGGCCGGGCAATGTTCGAGAACTCCATAATATGGCCGAATGGCTCACCATCACCTGCAAAGCAGACAAGATCGAGCCACAGCACCTCCCCGCCTCGGTGAAAACCGAGAACACCCCGGAGCAAGCGAGCCCTGAGCTGAAGCCATCGCTCCTTGCCTTCGGGCTCTCGTTTTCTGACATGGAAAAAAAGATGCTGGAAGAAGCCCTGCGCAAAGCGGCAGGGAACGTGTCAGAGGCGAGCCGCCTCCTCAAAATCACCCGCAACACGCTGCGTTACCGCATGGCCAAGTACCATCTGTCGTAGCACGCGGCCACGATAGCCTCAGCCCTGCTACCGCAACGTCACGATCGTCACCCCATCGCCGCCTTCGGCGCGGTCGCCTGGGCGGAGGCCGGCAACGTAGGGCGAGCCTTTCAAATACTCTCGCAAGGTGGTTTTGAGCTTCCCTGTGCCATGTCCGTGGATGATGCGCAGAAATGGCGCGCCGTCGAGTGTCGCCCGGTCCAGCGCCGCGATGACCTGATCGAGCGCCTCATCGGCGGCCTGGCCACGCACATCGACCACCGTTTGCTCATCCAGCCCCAACCCGCCGCCGATCGAAAACTTGCGCGGGCCCGATGAGAGCGCCGGGGGTGCGGGCACAGCCGTCCCGCGCGCCACACCGACGAGATTGGCCACGGTGGCCAATACTTCGCCCTCGCCCACTTTGACGCGAACCCGCTTCTTTCCTTGCGGCGCTTCCAACAAACTCCCGGTCAGGCCCAACCCGGAAATTTCCACCTGATCGCCGATGCTCAGCCGCGCGAGAGGAATCGGTTCGCCCGCCGGCGCCAGTTCTTGCTTGGCCTGCGCCTCCATCTCGCTCAACCGCTGTTTCGTTTCCTTGGCCTTGATCAGCTTTTGCTCGCGCTTGAACTCATCGACGGTCGCCTGCACCTCAGCTCGGGCGCGCTGAAACTGCTCGCCGATTTTTTTCTTGAGCCCCTTGCGGGCCTCCTGCTCAGCTTCTTCCAATCGTGCGTGCAGGGCTTTCGCTTCACTGGCCGCCTGTTCGGCTTCTGCCCTGGCTTGCCGCGCCCTCGCTGCATCTTCAGCCAGCTGGCGCTGTTTCTGCTGCAAATCGGCCATCAGATCTTCCAGCCGCCGATCTTCATGGCGCAGCCGCTGGCGCGCATCGGTCAAAATGGCCTCATCCATGCCCAGCCGCCCGGCAATCTCCAGCGCCGATGAGCCGCCGGGAATCCCCAAGAACAAGCGATAGGTCGGCGCCAGGCGCGTCACGTCGAACTCCACGCTGGCATTGGCAAACCCCGCCGTGGTCTGCGCCAATTCTTTCAAGGGGCCATAGTGGGTCGTGACGACGACCTTCATATTCAGCGACGCCAAATGGCAGAGCAGCGCTTCCGCCAGCGCCGCGCCTTCTTGCGGATCGGTCGAGGTGACCGGCTCATCGAGCAAGACCAGCGAGTGAGAGCGATGGACCACAAATCGCCTGGACTCGGAGAGTAACTGCACCATCTGCGACATGTGCGCGGAGAAACTGGAGAGGTCCCGGCTCAGATCCTGTGCATCGCCGATGTCGGCATAGAGATCGGGGAAGATCGCCATCTCGGATTCCGGCGCGCAGGGCAGATGCAGCCCGGCCCGCACCATCAACGAAAACAATCCGACGATCTTCAGTGTCACTGTCTTGCCGCCGGTGTTGGGACCGGAAATGACCAGGACGCGAATCGATTCATCGAGCAGAATGTCGTTGGGTACGACCTGCTCTTTGGCCAGCATCAACAGCGGATGCCGGGCCTGCTTCAGCATCACCCGTCCGCAATCGTTGAGCGAGACCGGACTGGCCTTGAGCCGCCGGCTGAGGGCCGCCTTGGCCTGGAGACAATCGAGTTCGGTCAAGACCTCGATGCCGGCCTGGAGCGCCTCCGCATGAGCCGCCACGAGCAGGGACAGTTCGCGCAAGATGCGCCGTACTTCCCGATCGATCTCCAGATCGGCGACCTTGATCGAGTTGTTCAATTCCACCAGTTCGCGGGGTTCAAGAAACACCGTGGCGCCGCTGGCTGACACATCGTGCACGATGCCGGGCATGCGCCCGCGCATGTCGGCCTTCACCGGCACCACATAGCGGCCCTCGCGCTGCGCGAAGTAGGATTCTTGAAGGACCTCTTCATAACGGCTGGAGTGCAGAATACGATCCAGCTGTTCCCGCATGCGCTGTTTCAGTTCCTGGGCAGCATGGGTGAGTCGCCGCAATTCGGGACTCGCCGACTCCTTCATCGCGCCGTCCGGCTGAATCGCCGCATCCAGCGCCCGCTGAAGCCCCTGCAACTCCCTCGTCCACTGCAACGGACCGGCCACCGCGGCAACGGCAGGCGCATCGTGTTGATGGCGACCGACAAACCGCGCCCCCTCTTCCATCAGGCCGACGACGAGGCCGCAGTCGCGTAATTCGCTGACTTCAAGCACCCCGCCTTTATGGGCGCGCTCGACCAGCTCACGCACATCCGGAAACGACAAGGTCGGAGCGGGATCGCTGCCCTCCCCGAGCCTGAGCCACTCCGTCGTCTCCCGTTGCCGCTGGATCAGGAGATCCAGCTTATTCTCAACGGCCAGCGACCGGCAGCGCGCCGCGCCCAAGGTGGACTGCGCCCCTTGCGCCAGGCTATCAAGCAGCCTGGGCCACTCCAAGGCCTGCGCCGCTTTATCTGAGAGCGTCTGATTCATCACAGCATGAGAAATCCAGTGGAATTTTTTGGATGGCAGGACTCTAGCGAAGAGGTCGCGTGAGAAGCAAGGCGATCGGTGGTTCCGCGGCTTGCGACAGGAATTCTACTGAGCAGCAACGCCTAAAAACACGACAAACACAGGCGTTTCAGCGCATATTCCTCCTTCGTATAGCTTGACAAGGCTCCAGGGCACCGCTACTATCGCGCCACCATTTCCGGGGCGTGGCCCCCGGGCTCGTTATTCAGTAAAAGGACATAGACGCATGGCTATTCGCATTGGTATCAATGGATTCGGACGTATCGGACGCAACGTGTTTCGGGCTTCAATGGGAGACCCCGAACTGGACATCGTTGCCATTAACGACCTTACAGACGCCAAAACTCTGGCCTATCTGCTCAAATACGACTCCGTGCATGGCACCCTCAAGGTCACGGTGGAAGCGAAGGACGATCATATCCTCGTCGACGGAAAGCCCATCAAGGTCCTCGCCAAGAAGGACCCCAAAGAGCTCCCCTGGAAGGACTTAAATGTGGATGTCGTCATCGAATCCACCGGCCACTTCACCGATCGCGAGGGAGCAGGCAAACATCTGTCGGCGGGCGCCAAGCAGGTTATCATCTCCGCGCCGTCATCGGATCCGGACGTCACGATCGTTCTCGGCGTCAACGACATAGACTTCAATCCCAAGACGCATCACATCATTTCCAACGCCTCCTGTACCACCAACTGCCTCGCGCCGGTCGCCAAAGTGCTGCTGGAAAACTTCGGGATTAAGCACGGTGTGATGACCACGATTCACTCCTACACCAACGACCAACAGTTGCTCGATCTGCCGCATAAAGATTTGCGGCGGGCGCGTGCGGCCGGCATGTCGATGATTCCAACCAGCACCGGCGCCGCCAAGGCGCTGCATCTCGTACTCCCGCAATTGAAGGGCAAACTGGACGGCCTGGCCATTCGCGTCCCGACCCCAAACGTCTCGCTCGTCGACCTGACGGTGGAGGCCGAGAAAGATTGCACGATCGCCGAAGTCAATGCCGCCTTCAAGAAAGCGGCGGATGGCCCCCTCAAGAACATCCTGCATTACTCGGAGGATCCGATTGTCTCGATCGACCAAAAGGGCGATCCCCATTCGGCCACCCTGGATGCGCCGCTCACGAATGTCATCGACAAGCGCATGATCAAAGTCACCGCCTGGTACGACAACGAGTGGGGCTATTCCTGCCGCGTCCGCGATCTGATCAAGGCGCTCGCAGCCAAGGCCAAGGGGTAACCGCACTCTGCGGAACCCGATGAAGGAGCACGGATGAACTTGCGGAAGCAAACCATCGACGATGTGGTCTTACGCGGAAAACGCGTGATAATCCGCGCCGATTTCAATGTCCCGCTTGACGAATCACTCCAAATTACGGATGACACACGCATTCGCTCCACACTCCCGACCATCAACCGGGTAGTCGATGAAGGCGCCAAAGTCATCCTCTGCTCGCATCTGGGACGGCCCAAGGGCAAGTTCGACCCCAGATACAGTCTGGCGCCCGTCGCCAAACGGCTCAGCCGCCTGCTGGGCAAAGAAGTGATTTTCGCCCCGGATTGCATCGGCCCCGCCGTCGAAAAACTGGTGGCCAAGATGAACCCCGGCGACGTGTTGCTTCTGGAAAACCTTCGATTTCATGCCGGAGAAGAAAAAAACGACGAAGCCTTTTCCAAAGCCCTCGCTTCTCTGGGCGATGTGTTTATCAATGACGCCTTCGGCGCAGCACACCGTGCGCACGCCTCAACGGTTGGCATTACCAAATTCATCAAGTCCTCGGCCGCCGGTGCGCTTCTCAAGAAAGAAATCGAGTACCTGGAAGGGGCCGTGGAAAACCCGGTTCGCCCATTTGTGGCAATCCTCGGGGGTGCCAAGGTCTCCGGCAAGATCGGCGTTATCGAAAATCTCGGGAAGCGCGTCGATAAGGTCATCATCGGCGGCGGCATGGCCTTTACCTTTCTGAAGGCCAAGGGGCTTGAGATCGGAAACTCCCTGGTCGAAAACGATATGCTCGACTTTGCACGCGGCATCGAAGACCACGCGCTCTCACGGGGCGTGAAATTCTATCTCCCCGTGGATTGTGTCGTGGCGGCCAGCCGGGAACCGGGCGCAGAAACGAAAATCGTGCCGGTCCAGGAAATTCCCAAAGGCTGGTACGGCCTCGACATCGGCCCGGCCTCGGTCAAATTGTTCAGTGAAGCCCTGCAAGACGCCAAAACCATTCTGTGGAACGGTCCTATGGGCATGTTTGAAATCGATGCCTTCGCCCGCGGCACTCTCTCGGTGGCGCATGCCGTCGCCAATGCCTATGCGCTGACAATCGTCGGCGGCGGCGAAACAGCGATGGCCATCCACCGCGCAGGCGAGTCCGACAGTATCTCCTTTATTTCCACCGGCGGCGGCGCTGCCCTGGAACTGCTGGAAGGGAAACAACTTCCCGGACTAGCCGCGCTGCCGGATCGAGCAGTCTAGCTCTCCCTCCTGCTCGTACAGGAAACCCGACAAAAGGACACCGTGCGCACACCGCTGATCGCCGGCAATTGGAAAATGAACAAGACTGCGTCGGAGGCAGCCCGCTTCGCACGCGAGCTGGTTCAGTCCCCGCTTTCTACTGCCGCGATCGACATCGTCATCGCGCCGCCTTTTACGGCGCTGGCCGCTGTCCGGGATGTACTTGGAGAAACTTCTCCCATCGGACTGGGGGCCCAGAATCTTCACTGGGAAGACCGGGGAGCCTTCACCGGAGAGATCTCCGCGCCCATGCTGAAAGACCTGAGCTGCCGATACGTCATTCTGGGGCACTCTGAACGGCGTGCCCAGTTCGGGGAACAGGACGATCTGATCCGCAAGAAGATTCTCGCCGCACTCACGCACGGGCTCAACCCCATTCTGTGTGTAGGGGAGTCATTGAGCGAACGGGAATCAGGCGCAACGAACGCGGTCATCGAGCGGCAATTAAAGGGATGCCTGACAGGATTCGAGCCTTCACAACTGGGGCCGTTGACCATCGCCTATGAACCGGTCTGGGCCATCGGAACCGGGAAGGCCGCCACGCCTGAGCAATCCATAGAAGTGCATCAACTGATCCGGCGTACGCTTGCGACAGGCTGGACTACCTCCGTCGCCAGCGGAACTCGCATTCTCTACGGCGGCAGCGTGACACCTCAAAACGTAGAGAGTTTCCTGGCCTCTCCCGATATCGATGGCGCATTGGTCGGTGGAGCTTGCCTCCAGGTCGATTCCTTTGCTAGTATCGTTCGACTCGCCCAAACACGGATAGGACATTAACAATGCTGTATACGCTCGTAGTGATTCTTCATGTATTCGTTTGTTTCCTGATGATCGGCGCGATTCTACTGCAATCGGGGAAGGGCGCGGAAATTGGTGCGTCCTTCGGCGGATCCAGCCAGACCGTCTTCGGCAGCCGAGGCCCAGCCAACTTTCTGAGCAAGCTCACTGTCATCGTTGCCGCCGTATTCATGCTGACCTCATTCAGCCTGGCCATTCTGGCGAAACAGCGAAACTTCTCTTCGACCGTCATTGATCTCAAGCCGAAAGAAACATCTTCGGCACCGGCCGCGCCCGCCACTCCTCCGACGGAGACGAAGCCGTCCAGCGACGCCCCAGCGGCCGCTCACTAGATACCCCAGTTTCTTTCTGATTGAAACGCTTTACAACCGAGAAGCGGCGGCCCGCGTGAGCCGTTCAGCTACACGCGGGTCAGCCAGGCTTGATGAGCCGGATCTTCGCCGCGCACGATGGCGAAGAAGGCCTTTTGGAGAGCAAGCGTGACCGGTCCCGGCTTGCCGGTTCCTATACGCCGGTTATCAATTTCTCGCACCGGCGTCAGTTCCGCCGCGGTGCCGGTTACAAACACTTCGTCCGCCACATACATTTCGTCCCGCGTGAATCGCTCTTCCACCACCGGGATATTGCGTTCGCGCGCCAGCTCCATGACGGAGCTTCTGGTAATCCCCTCTAGGATCGACGTCAACGGCGTCGTTTTGAGCATGCCTCGACGAACGATGAAAATATTTTCGCCGGTCCCCTCCGAAACATACCCCTCAGGATCGAGCATGATCGCTTCATCATACCCGTCCACTTTGGCTTCCCGCTTAGCCAGGATCGAGTTCACGTAGTACCCGGAAATCTTTCCCCGCGTCATCGACACATTCACGTGATGCCGGGTAAATGACGACACCCGCGCGCGCATCCCGTTGGCCAGCGCCTCATCACCCAGATAAGCGCCCCACCGCCACGCCGCAATGGCAATTCGGATGGGGTTGTTCCCTGGATGTACCCCCATGGCGCCATAGCCGATATAGACCAGCGGCCGGATGTAGCAGGCATCAAGGCGATTGGCCCGCACCGTTTCGACAATGGCATCCGCGATCTGCTTGCGATCATACGGCATCTCCATCATCCCGATATGCGCGGAATCGAACAGCCGATCGACATGCTCCTGCAAACGGAAAATCGCAGAACCGGATTGCCCCTTGTAACAGCGAATCCCTTCAAACGCGGCAAGTCCATAGTGCAGGGAATGGGTCAAAATATGGACATTGGCATCCGCCCAGGGCACCAGCTTGCCATCCATCCAAATCTTCTCAACTGGCTCCAACATCGGAAATCACTCCTCTACAGATATGCCCGGCAACGGGGAAAAAGAATTCGCAGACTATAGCGTGGGGGGTGAGAAGGGTCAAGCAAGCCACGCGCCTCACAAACCGCAAGAACGCGACCTGACTGGCATTAAGAGGAGGCGCAATAGGACCGCAGGCGAGAACTTAGAAAATTCCCGACGCGCTCCTCGCCATCCGGACTCACAGTTACAATCTTTGCTCCGAAGAGCAATCCACGAACCCAACGGACCACGACACGCTGAATTTCAACCGGATCATCCTTGTCCGGCAGTGATAGCCGCAACACCAACTCCATTCCCGGAACCACTTGATGATCGCCGAGCACGCGCATCCCCTTTCTGGACATATTCACCACAGTCCCTTTGCCCAGAAATTCTCCCCCCATGTAATACAGAAGACACCGGACAGGAATCCGGTGATAGGCCCGAATAATAAAGCGCGTGGGCTGAGACATACCGTTCGCTCCTAATCTCAAAACACCTGTAACGCAGACACGTCCATCGACAGTGGCACACCAGAGAATACGTCCCAAAACATCGTTTCTCATAGCCCACAAAAGAGGGGGACGCGCGATGATCGACGCGACACAGTACTTCTCTGCACAGATAGGCCACTGAAGCCTTCGCTTGACACTCTACAGAACCCTATGTTACACAAGTCGTTCCTGTTGGGAGGAATATAGCAATGTACGCGATCATTGAGACAGGCGGAAAGCAGTATCGAGTTGAAACAGGCTCTCTGTTGCAGGTTGCCTCATTAGAGGGTGACGTGGGAGCCTCAGTTGAGCTGGATCAGGTTCGGCTCGTCCACGGAGAAGGTGGAGTCGTCATTGGGCAGCCCTTGGTGCAAGGGGCCAAGGTGACCGCTGAAATCGTTCGCCACGGACGCACTCGCTCCATTACCGTGTTCAAGAAGAAGCGTCGGAAGGGCTATCGGCGCACCCGCGGGCATCGTCAGGGCTTCACCAGCCTGCGCGTGACCGGAATTGCAACGGCATAAGCACGTATAAGAAGGACTTGCCATGGCAACAAATAAAGGCGGCGGATCGTCACGAAACGGGCGGGATAGTAATCCACAATATCTGGGTGTGAAGGCCTATGGCGGACAAACCGTCACTGCCGGCAGCATCATCGTCCGTCAGCGCGGCACCAAGTTTTTTCCCGGGTTCAATGTCGATCTCGGCAGAGATCACACATTGTTCGCCAAGGTAACCGGCGTGGTGAAGTTCGAAGGTGGGCGCGACAGACGAAAAGTCAGCGTGTATCCCGCCCCTGCCCAGTCCTAGGCCTCGCTCACTCGCTTTCATTTAAATTTGCTTGAGATCGTACACTGACCCTCCCCTATCAGGGGCAGGGTCAGGTATACTCATCCCTCCATGCCGTTCGCGATTGACCTCTGAAGGACACCGCATGTTTGTCGACGAAGTTCGAGTCGTAGTAAAAGCCGGGCGAGGCGGAGACGGGTCCTGCAGTTTCCGCCGAGAAATGTTCGTGCCCAGAGGCGGACCGGATGGAGGAGACGGCGGGAACGGCGGTGATGTTGTGTTTGCAGCCTCACATCGGCTCACAACCCTGCTCGACCTGCGCTACCAGAAACATTACGAAGCGGAAGACGGACGGCACGGCGGCGCCTCGAACTGCACCGGACGCTGCGGGAAATCCGTCATCGTCACGCTGCCGGTAGGCACCGTCATTTACGACGATGAAACCGGCGATGTCCTGGCCGATCTCGTCGCCGATGGCGACCAAGCCGTTATCGCCCAGGGCGGGCGAGGCGGCCGCGGCAACGGGAACTTCGCTACGCCGACCAACCGAGTTCCGACGCATTTCGAGCATGGCAAGGAAGGCGAAGAGAAGCACCTGCGCCTCGAACTCAAGCTCCTCGCCGACGTGGGACTCGTTGGTTTTCCAAACGCGGGCAAGTCCACGCTCATCGCCGCCATTTCGTCAGCGCGGCCCAAAATCGCCGATTATCCCTTCACCACATTAATTCCCAATCTCGGCGTCGTTCGCTGGGGCTCGGACCGCAGCTTTGTGGTTGCCGATATTCCCGGATTGATCGAAGGGGCATCGGAAGGCAAGGGGTTGGGGATTCAATTCCTCCGCCACATCGAGCGCACCACGGTCCTGCTCCATCTGATCGACGTCTCAGAATGGGCGCCGGAAGAGCCGGTCGTCAGTTTTGAAATTATGCGCCAAGAACTGGATGCCTACGATAAAACCTTGAACAAGCGCCCCTTTGCCATCGTCGCCACGAAAGTCGATATCAGCGGCGCATCCGATCGCCTGATCCAGCTCCAGGCCTATTGCAAGCGACGCAAATATAAATGCTTCCCGGTATCGGCCGCCACCAGAGAAGGACTCGACGAACTGATTGCCTTCGTCGGAAAGAAAGTCGATAGCCTCAGGACCATGCCGTGCGAGACGAACTCCTAAAAAGCGCCAAACGCATCGTTGTCAAAATCGGGAGCAGCTTGATTGCCTCCCGCGCAAGCGGACTCCGTCCCGAACAAATCGAACGTCTGGCAGACGAAATCGCCGCACTCAGGGCGGATGGGCGGGAAGTGCTCGTCGTCTCATCCGGCGCCATCGTTTCCGGCATCAAAAAGCTCCAGCTGAAGGAGTACCCGAAGAATCTACCGGTGAAACAAGCCGCCGCCGCGGTGGGACAAAGCCGTCTCATGTGGGCCTATGAGAAAGCCTTCGACCGGCTCAATATTCAAGTCGCTCAAATCTTATTGACCCACCAGGATCTGGCAGACCGGCGCCGGTTTCTGAACGCGCGCTATACCCTCACGGCCCTCATCGGATTCGGCGTGCTCCCGATCATCAACGAAAACGACACGGTCGCCGTCGAGGAAATCCGCGTCGGAGATAACGATACCCTCGCCGCGCAAGTGGCGCACCTGGTTGATGCCGATCTGCTCGTGATTCTCTCGGATGTGGACGGCATGTTTACCGAAGACCCCCGCAAGAATCCGGCCGCCACGCTGATTCCGCTCATCCCCGAAATCACCGAAGAAATCGAACGAAAAGCCGGCATGTCCAGCACGTTCGAAGGAACGGGAGGCATGGCAACCAAGGTCCGCGCGGCTAAGAAAGTCGGCGAATACGGTGTGGCCACGCTCATTGTCAACGGGCAGCAGCCCGGCCTGCTGCCTCATGTATTGGCTGGCGGCTTGGGCGGTAGCTTATTTCTTGCGAAAGAACGGCGGCTCACAAGCCGCAAACACTGGATCGCCTTCACCTTGCGCGCGCGGGGACAGATCCGCGTCGATCCGGGGGCCGTCGAAGCGCTCACCCAAAGGGGCAAGAGCCTGCTGGCCTCAGGCATCGTCGAAATCACCGGCCCCTTCGAAACCGGCGATCCGGTCAGCTGCCTCGATCAGGACGGGAAGGAATTTGCCAAAGGCCTGGTGAATTTCTCTTCGGATCTGCTTGACCGCATGAAGGGACTCAAGACCCAGGACATCCAGCAACAGATCGGCCCGCAGGAATATGAAGAAGTCATTCACCGGGACAATCTCGTCATATTATAAAAGCGAGCCCTGAACGCTGAGCGATGATTCCCCCCGACTCCGACATCTCAGCACTCAGCCCCGAGCACTCAGCGCCCACCAAACTTGGACTCTTCGGCGGCAGCTTCAATCCGATTCACAACGGTCACCTGGAGATTGCGCGCCAAACCCACAAGCTCCTGGCGCTCGATCGCATCCTGTTCATTCCCACCGGCAATCCGCCCCATAAACAAACCGGCGCGCTGGCCCCGGCCCGGCATCGCTACGAAATGGTGCGCCTGGCGATCGCCGATGATCCTGCGTTTGCGCTCTCCGATATCGAGATTGCACGGCAAGGGAAGTCCTACTCCATCGATACTGTTCGTGAGCTCCAGCGGCAGCAGGGGCCTGACACCACGCTGTTCTTTGTGATCGGCCTTGACGCCTTTCTCGACCTGCCTACATGGCGGGAGCCCGAAGCCCTTCTCGCCGCCTGCTCCTTCGTCGTCATCTCCAGGCCGGGACAAACCTACCGTGCACTGGCGTCACTGCCTCTGCTCCCAAAGATCGACGCAGATCGGCTGGTAGGGCTGGATTCCGGCCTGATGCATTCACTCACTCTCCCTCTGCCTTCAGGACGCGAACTCATTTGCCTGCCACTCCCGCCATGCCCCATCTCCGCCTCCGATATTCGTCAACGGATACAACAGGGAGCCGCGCTAGCAAATTTGTTGCCGCCCTCTGTTGAATCTTATATACTTCATCATCAGCTGTACCGGGAGGATTACAATCGCACGCACATCTAAGGCCACCGCCCTTGTCATCGGAAGGGCGATGCTCGATAAGAAGGCCCTCGATGTCCAGATCCTACATGTCGCCCCGCTGACCTCGGTGGCCGACTACCTGGTCATTGGATCGGCGGAATCCGACCGACAAACTCGTGCCATTGCGGATCATATCGACAGCATCCTGTCCGCCAAAGGCGACCGACCGTTAAGCATCGAAGGCCTCGCGACGGGCCAATGGGTCCTGATGGATTTCGGAGACGTCGTCGGGCATATTTTCCGGCAAGACACGCGCGAACAATACGCGCTGGAACGGCTCTGGAGCGATGCCAAGCTGGTGCCGATCGAAGACGAGGCTCCTGCCCCCGCTCCAGTCCCGGCACCAAAGAAACGCGCTACAGTGCGGAAACCGCGCGCAAAAAAGTCGGCCTAACCACATGCCGGTCAGTCTCGTGAGACCAGACCGCACCTATAATCGTTGCGTGACAGGCTGTTAAGCTATGCTCAGACTGCTGCTCACCATCTTCCTCATCAGCGCCGGAGTCTTCATCTACAGCTACTTCCGCGAGCTCAATCCCGGGACCGTGGTGGTCCGGACGAGTTCGACCGTCGAGTTTGAACTCAGCCCCGTCACCCTCGCTCTGATTTCGATGGCCATCGGCGCGGTAATCGTGGCCTTTATCATCGGCCTGCAGCAAACCGCGCACGCGATCCTCACCTGGCAAAGCACCCGTCTGGTGCGCCGGAAAGAAAAAGTGGACGCGCTGCACCGTGAAGGCACCCATGCCTTCATGTCCAAGCGAACGGTTGAGGCGATCAGCCTGTTTGAAAAAGCCCTGGCCATGGATCCCAATCGCGTGGACTCGCTGCTCTGGCTCGGCAACATCTATCGTTCCGAACACAACTTCGCAGAAGCCATCCGCCTGCACCAGCATGCCCATCGCATCGACGACCGCAACATCGAAGTCCTCCTGGAACTCGCGAAAGACCTCGAAAAAACCAAACGCTACGAAGACGCCCTCCTAACCCTCCAGAAGATTTTGAAGATCGAGCCTGACAATCTGACCGCGCTCATTCGGAAGCGCGATTTGCACATTAAGCTGGAGAAGTGGAGCGACGCGCTGGAGATCCAGCACCGCCTCTTAAAGGCCAACCTCCCGGAACCGGACAAACAGGCCGAAGCCGAACTCCTCGTCGGGTGCATGTACGAAGTCGGCCGCCAGTTGCTCGAACGGGGCCATCCCGACAAGGCCCGCCGGTACTTCCGGGGCGCGATCAAGAAAGACCGCAGCTTTCTGCCGGCCTATATCGGTCTGGGCGAAATCCTGATCCATGAGGGAAAGACCAAGGACGCGGTCGAGATCCTCAAGAAAGTCTACGCACGCACCAAGAGCGTGATCATTCTCCATCGCCTGGAGGAATTTTTCCTCGACCAAGGCGAGCCAAGCGAGATCATTCGCGTCTACCAAGAAGCCCAGCAGCAGGATCCGCAAAACCCAGTCCTGCAATTCTATCTGGGCAAACTCTATTACCGTCTTGAAATGGTGGATGAGGCTTTTGACGTCCTCTCGACCATCGAAGGGCCGCAGGATCACCTGCTTGACTATCACAAGATCATGGCCAATCTGTACCTGCGCAAGCAGCACTTCGAGCAGGCCATTGTGGAGCTCAAAAAAGCCCTCAACTTCAAGAAGCGCGTGATCGTCCCCTATATCTGCACCCAGTGCCAGCAGGAATCACAGGAGTGGTCCGGACGCTGCCGCCGGTGCGCCCGCTGGAATACCCTCACCGCGCTCCCCTGGCTCGAGGCCAGCAAACTTTCCACCGACACGGCGGAAGGCCTGCCCGCAGCCCCCACTGTCCCCTACCAGGGCATTGCTTCTCCGTTTGAAACCGTGTAGGTTTTCCTTCGTCTTTGTCCTCCACACTCGTGATTGCTAACCCTCGTGCTCGTGCATACGACTGAAAGGTGTCCGTCATGACCGACTATATGCAGCTCGCGAAAAAAGCCCTCAACGACGAACCGCTCACCAGGGCGGAATCGCTGTCCGTCTTGACCGCGCCGGACGACGACCTCCTCGCGCTGCTCCATGCCGCCTTTCAAGTCCGCTCAAAATATTTCGGCCGCACCGTCCGCCTCCAGATGCTGCAAAATGCCAAAAGCGGCGCCTGCATGGAAGATTGTCACTATTGCTCCCAATCCGCCGTCTCCACGGCGCCGATCGAGCGCTATAACTTGCTCCCACAGAAACAGATGATGGAAGGCGCGCGCCAAGCCGCCGCCTCGAAAGCCCAGCGCTATTGCATCGTCATCAGCGGACGCAGCCCCCTGGATCGGGAAATCGATGAAATCGCCGGAGCCGTTCGCTCGATCAAGCAGGAAATCCCCATTCAGATCTGCTGCTCGCTCGGACTCATGAACGAGGAACAGGCCAAGCGGCTGAAAGCGGCCGGGGTCGATCGCGTGAACCACAACTTGAACACCAGCGAGACCTACCACGAGTCGATTTGCACCACCCATACATTCCAGGACCGCCTCTCGACCATCAAGAATGCGCGCGCTGCGGGATTGGAAATCTGCTCGGGCGGCATCGTGGGCATGGGAGAGAGCAACGAAGACCTCATCGACCTGGCCTCCGCCCTGCGGGACGTGAAGCCGGACTCGATTCCGTTGAACATGCTCAATCCGGTCGAAGGTACACCCCTGGAGAACTGCGACACTCTCACGCCGCAACGCTGCCTCAAAGTCCTCTGCCTGTTCCGCTTCCTCCATCCCCGCACGGAAATTCGCATCGCCGGAGGCCGCGAGCACAACCTCCGGAGCCTCCAGCCGCTCTCCCTCTACCCGGCTGACTCAGTCTTCGTGAATAACTATCTGACCACACCAGGCTCACCGGCGCCAGAAGTCTGGGGCATGATCGAAGATCTGGGCTTTAAGATTGAAGTGGATTACCAGCAACCGGTGGCATCTTAAACCGGCTCGGAAGGTTTATCGAAGCTGAGATTAGGTTGAGCATCCCAGCAGGCAGGGAAGTAGCCAGCGACTAATCTAGCTGCCTCTGCCACTCGGCAAAATACGTCGTACAGCAACTTGGCTTCACAAGCTTGGTGACACACTCCCCACTCGATCGTAATTGCCATCCACATACTTAGCCGATGATGTATGAGTCGACTACCCGCCAGAAACGGGCACGGGGCGTGAGGTCGAGGCCTGCCAGGAAATTTGTCCAGCACGAGTGCCACCTAGGCGTCGCGCCTACTCATACGGGATAATGTCCTTCGAGGTGATCGCGCTGAAAACGCATGATGTATCTGATCAGCAATTCCCGGTCCTGCGGAATCATCTTGACGAAGCGGGCGCGCAGACGATAGGTGTGGGCGGGGTACGCGATGGGATCCAGCCGCAACACTTCGATGGAGGCTTTGAACATAACGTGGTCTGGGAAGATCAGGGTGAGCGTCAGGATCTCCTTGGGATCATAGCGCACGTTTACCGTTACGCCAATGCCTCCGCCGCTCACATTCACGGCTTTCTTTATGAGCTCACCCTCTGATGTGTCAGCCTCGGGTTAAAGGCTGACGGGTAAGACGACGTTGATTCGATAATAATCGCGACGATCCTCGAAGGAGGACGGCGGGGTCGATGGAGTCGGTTTCATTTAGAACAGAGTATAGCTCAAAGCCGGCAGAAATGACGCCAGGCTCATATTTAATCTCCCTGCCGGATCACTGGCGCTTATTCCTCGCGCAATCCCTCCACCACCGGCTGTTGCGCGGCCCAGCGGGCAGGGAAGTACCCGGCGACAAGCGTCGCGGCAGCCGCGAAGCCGACGGCTTGGGCGAGGGCACCGAAGGGAAGGATCATCTGAATCGTCCAGCCGAACGACTGTTTGTTGATCACTTTGATGAGCAGCACAGACAGCAGCCCGCCGCCTATAAGGCCTAGCGCGATACCCACCAGCCCCAGATACGCCGCTTCCCACAGAACCAGCTGCCGGATCTGCCCCTCGCTGCCGCCGATGGCGCGGAGGGTGGCAAACTCCCTGCGCCGTTCCAATACCGAAGTCACCAGCGTATTCACAATGCCGAGCATGGCGATGATCACCGCGATGGCTTCCAGCACGTAGGTCAAGAGGAAGGTCCGATCGAAGATATCGAGGATTTCTCTGCGCAACTCGGCGTTGCTGATAATCAGCGGCGGGAGCGCCTGGTCCTGCGCCTGTTGCAACACCCCGGCAATTGCCTGCCTGATGTGCTCCATCTCCACCCCTGCCTGAAGATAGATCGGGAAGACCGTCACCAGCTCGTCGTGCCAGAGGGATTGATAGAGCCCGCGATCCATGACCAGCTTCCCGCCGTCGGTCGCATAGTCGTAGAACACCGCCACGACGGGAAATGATCTGGCCCCTTGCGGTGTCATGAGCTCCAGCGACTGGCCCTCCTGAACACCCAGCCGGTTCGCCAGTACTTCGGACACCACGATACCGCCTCGCTCGACCGCCTGAGTCAACAGTTCGGTCGAGTTACCCTGGCGAACGAGATATTGGCTGCGCCGGGCATGGAGCCGGAGATCTCGCGAGACGATGGCCACGCGTTGGCCCTGCACCTCTACCCGGACGTCGCGATAGGTATCAACCTCGGCAATGCCCGGAATCTCAGCCAGCCGGTCACGCCAGATTGGCGGCAGGCTCTTCGTGCCGCTCCCGCCATTGGCTTCGCGCAACCACGTTGAGGGCGCAACGACGATGTCGGCAATGATCGTTTCATTGATCCACAATTCAACGGTATGCCGGAAGCTTCGCACCATGATCAGCACGCCGATCATAATCGCCAGCCCCACCATGAGTGCGGAGACCGTCACGCCGTTTCGACCGGGGTTTCTGGCCGCATGCTCAACGGCAATGTCACGCATGGCACCTTGGACACCGGGAATACGATTGCGTTGGAGGTTCTGTCTCCACCAGCCGGTCACGCATCCCGGCGCCAAACACGATAGTCCGCCGAGCAGACAGAACGTCGCGAGATAGCCTAAGACCGGCACTCCGCCAAGGGGGCTGGCCCAGGCCAGAACACCCGACGCCACGAGCAACCCGATCCCGCCATACGCCATCGCCCCTACACGCACCTGCCGGCTGACTTCATAATCACCGGGAGCCAGGGCGCGGATCGTCGCCGTCCGGCTGGCATCAAGACTTGGAGCAATCGCCCCGATCATGGATACCAAACAGCCAATTGCTACGCCTTCAAATACAGCCTGCATGAGCTCCGCTGAATCGGCCCACGACGTGTCCCCTTGGCTCAGTGGCACATACAGATCCGACACGATCCGGCTGAGCAGCCCGATCAGCTTCTGCGCCAGTACTACGCCGCCCAGGCTCCCGACAATCCCGCCGAGCAGTCCGAACAGCGCCGCTTCGAGCAGAAAGAGCCCAGCGACACGGGACTGCGTCATACCGATCGCGCGATAGATCCCGATCTCCCGTCGGCGCTGCGCCACGGAAAACGCCATCGTATTGTAGATCAGAAACATGCCGACCAAAAGCCCGACCCAGCTCAACACCATGAGGTTGAGCCGGAAGGCCCGCACCATCTGCTCGACTTGTTTCGTCCGGCTGGTCGGCCGTTCGACGGTCAAATGAGGCGGCACATTCGCGCGCACCGCCTGGGCCACCGCCTCAACGGATGCGCCTGACTCCGTGATGATGTCGATCCGGTCCAACCGTCCCACCATGTTGAACAAGACTTGCGCGGCGGCAATATCCATGATCGCGAGATGATCCCACGATGAGACACGATCGGATTGGTCTTGCAGCACCCCGGCGATTCTCGCCTGAACAGGACGCGGACCGATCTGAAGCGACAGCGCATTTCCCTTGGCCGCCTTCCAGTCGGTGGCCAGCTTTCGCCCGAGATACAGGCTGTCAGCTCGCAACAGATCTTCAAGAGGGTTTTGTGCCCCCTCCTGCGATATCCTAAACCCGCGACGCTCAAACTCATCCAGCAGGTCGAGTCCCACAACTTGCAACGCGCCCCCAGGCTGCCCAGCGGCGTCCAACCGCACGGCCGTCTGCACCAGCACCGGCGAGGCTGACGCCACGCCTGGCACCTCCCGCACCGCCGTGATGAGCTGTTCATCGATCCCCAGATCGCCGCCTGAGACCTCCAATGTGGTCGGCCCGGCGACCGTGACCACCGCCCGCTCGAACGAGTGCAACACTTCGATATTGGCCGTCCGCACCGCCACTGATGCCGCCACACCCAGCGCCACGCCCACAATCGTCAGCGCGGTCCGAAAGGGCCGTTGCGTCAGATGCACGCGCACCAGCAAGGCAAAGAGCGTCAACCACGCCATTATGCGCCACCAAGTCCAGGGAGAATGTCAATCCACCTAAGCATTAACACTATCAGTGAAAACGCCTGAGAGTTTGCAGATCGCGTCAGCCTGCAGAAATCGGCCGTTTCGTTTACAGATATTCATCCCTTTGCTAGATTCTCAAGGAACCTTAGATCGGGAGTACGTTATGGCAAGAAGTCGAGGCAACACCGCACTGCAAATAGACCGGCACCCGAAGGTCGATCTGTCGATTACCCCGCGGCAACGGGAAATCCTCAAGATGGTTGCGCTAGGCCATACGAATCGGGAGATCGCCGAAACGCTCGACATCAGCATCCGCACTGTCGAGGTGCACCGGTTCAATTTGATGCGGCGATTGAATGTGCGGAACGTGGCACAACTGCTCCGGTCGGCCTTTCAGCAGGGATTGCTCCCGCGCAACTTCGGCCTGAAGTAGCCCTACAGCTCCTTCACCTTCCCCCGGCAGTCCGCAATCGATCCATAGCCCTTCTTCGCCAGCTGCGCGGCCAACTCCGTTTCCAATCGGCTAAAGGCATCGAGGCCCTCTTCAACCAGCACCGTGCCGACCTGCACCGCCGACGCCCCACACAAGAAATGCTCGAACGCATCGACGCCGTTCATCACCCCTCCGGTGCCGATGATCGGAATCTTCCCTTGAAAAATCTTATAGAAGGCCCGCACGTTCGCAAGCGCCACCGGCTTGATGATTGTCCCTCCGAGGCCGCCGAAGCCGCCCTTCGGCTTGATCACCACTTCTTCACGGTCCGGATCGATGACAAGCCCATTGCCGACGGAGTTAATCATGTTGAGAAAATCGACCTCGCACCGGCCGATCACCTTCCCCATCACCTCATGATGGGCAGGATCGAAGTAGGGCGGAAGCTTCACCCCCATCGGCACCGTGATGACCTTGCGCACCCGCTTCAGCAGCCGCTCCGATGCGTCCGGGTCATAGCCGATCTGAGGTTTGCCGGGAATATTCGGACAAGACAGATTCACTTCGATCAAGTCCGGCTGCGCCGCGTTGATCGTGGCGGCGATGGTCGGAAAGTCGTCCTCACACAGCCCCGCCACACTCGCGATCACCGGCTTGCCGAACCTCTTCAGCTCGGGAATCAGCTCCGCATAGGCCCGATAGCCCAGGTTGGGGAGCCCCATGGAATTGATCGAGCCGCCGGGAAATCCGTAATACCGCGGTTCCGGATTCCCGTGACGGGCTTCAACCGTCATCGATTTCGTCACGATGGCCCCGGCGCGCGATCGGCCCAGCGCCTCCAGTTCCTCTCGTGTCACACAAAGCGCCCCAGCCGCATTCATAAAACAGCTTGGGAACCTGACCCCCGCAATCGTCGTGGAGAGATCCGTCATGCGACACCCGTAAGCGCGCGCGGCGTCGTGCGTGACATCAACCGGCCATCCTGCATAGTCCATACATAGTCGGCGCTCTGTGCCGCGCTCTGGCTATGCGTGACCAACAACACCGTCACGCCTTCGGCTTTCGTCATCGACCCAATCAAGGCCATGATCTCCGTTCCTTGGTGAGAATCCAGATTGCCAGTCGGTTCGTCGGCCAATAATAATTTCGGCCGGTGAACCAGCGCCCGGGCAATTGCCACACGCTGTTGTTCGCCGCCCGACAACTCTCCGGGACGGTGGTGCCGCCGATGAGCCATGTGCACCATCTCCAGCACCTCTTCCGCTCGCCGGGCGACCGCACCGCCGCTCTCGCCGCGCAGCAACAGCGGCAGCGACACATTTTCCAATGCCGTCAGGCCAGGAACCAAATGAAAGGCCTGAAAGACAATCCCGATGATTTCCCGCCGCGCCACCGTCCAATCGTGGCTTGTAAACGTCGTCGCCTTCCGGCCATCCAGCAGGATATCCCCGGAGGTTTGGCGATCGAGACCCGCGACCAAACCCAGTAACGTACTTTTCCCACAGCCACTCGGCCCGACAAAGGCGCAGAACTCTCCTCGCCCCACGTCGAGACTGACGTCGCAGAGCGCCGCCACCGTGGTCTCGCCTCGCACATAGCTTTTGGAGAGCTGCACCAGCTGCACCATCACCCGTCACCCTCCATCGACCGCCCCACCCCGTGCCACGGCCTTCCTCGTATAACATACCCCCTGAGAAGGCCACAACCTTGACAGTCGGCAGAAATTCCCTCTAAAAATCGTGCGCGTCCCATTGTGGATCCAGGGAATGATCGATGGCCTGGACAGGATCTCACAGGCTTCACAGCTTGGTGCGGCAGACTATCCGTGTATTGCTGCCCGCCGACTGCGCCGCGTGCGGATCACCGCTCAGCGGCGATCCTGTCCCGCTATTTTGCACCCCCTGCTGGTGCACCATCGCGCCGCTTGCCTTATCCCGCTGTGCTCAATGCGATCGTCCCCTGCCATCCCCCATCGCCTTCACCCATAGCCCAACCCATCGCTGTCACCATTGCACCGTTCGGCCGCCCGCCTACACGAAAGCCTGGACCCTGTTTCCCTATTTGCCCCCGCTCCAAGATGCCATCTGCCTCTTCAAGTATCGGGAGAAAGTCTCGCTGGCCAAGCCACTAGCCCAGCTCATGATCGACGCCCTTCCCCCCGCGCTGCACGCCGATCTCATCATGCCTGTTCCACTGCATCCGTCCCGTTTGCGTGAACGGGAATTCAATCAATCGCTGCTGCTGGCCGATCGAATTGCCCGGCACCTGCGCCGCCCGATTTCATTCACCAATCTCATCCGTACCCTGCCCTCCGACCCCCAAAGCACGCTGTCCCGAAAGGAACGGATGAAAAACCTTCGCCAAGCGTTTGCCGTGAGCAAACCAGGCCAGCTTGCCCAGAGGCGCATTCTGCTGATTGACGATGTCTTCACCACCGGCACCACGGTCAACGAATGTGCCAAGGCGCTCAGAAAAGCGGGGGCAGAAGACATCCAGGTACTGACCTTGGCGCGAACGGTTGAATCAAGCATCGTCCCGGACCGGATTCTCGCCCAGCGCGCCACGACCCCCATGGGATTGCTCGGGGGATAGAGGGGGGAGCCGGGGTCCTCATCCGCCAGCCAGAGAACCGGAATTTCGCAGTACTGGTGACCGCCTATGACAGGCATTGTCATACAAATTCACTTGACATTCACGGCCTATTCCCTAGAATGAGCCTTAAATTCTGGAGTCTTATGAGAAACAGGCTCTCTCAAGACAGGTGGGACGATGGGGACAGCCCCGAAGAGCGAATTGATGACGGTAGCGGAGACGTGTCGCTACCTGAAGATTACGCCCCGCACTCTCTATCGCTACATACAGCAACGACAGATTCCAGCCTTCAAGCTTGGGAAGGAATGGCGATTCGTACGTTCGGATCTGGAACAGTGGATCCGCGACCGAACCAGAACCGCCCTCCCCTCGTAAATTAGGACACGCAATGTTTGCTGGCGAATATCACTGTAAAGTCGATGAGAAGGGCCGTTTCATCGTGCCCTCTCCGATCCGGGAACAGATCGAGGCTGAAGGCCAGGCGGTGATGTTTCTCAAGGGGCCGGAACAGTCGCTGCTGCTCTATTCGATGAAGGAATGGGAGAAGGTGCTGGAACGGACGCGCACCACGTTGGATGAAGACCAGAGTCGGCTGTTCATGCACTTCATCGTTTCGGAAGCCGGCACGTCGGAAATCGACAAAACCGGACGCATTCTCATTCCCGGTCGTTTGCGAAAGCTGGTCCCGGTGGACGAGGATCTTGAAATCACTCTCGTCGGGCTCTATCACCGCATGGAAATCTGGAACCCCAGTGAGTGGCGCCGCTACATCGCCCGTACCGAAGACCGCTATGAACACAACATGGCGAAGATTCAGAATCTCCTGTAACTAGCTCCATGCCTGCTGGCCGACGTCGCACAGGCTCTCGCTCTTCGAAACTGCCTATCCGAACCACTTCTTATCGACGCCCAACGGCATCGGACTCGACAATTAACACGCCTTTGTCCAAAACAGACCCTCTTGCTCGCCCAAAGCCACCACGTCCCCCGCTCCACATCCCCGCGGCCATCTCGACGATCACTGCGGATCGGCTCAGTATCACGTTGCCTGCTCCTCCGAGCATCAATCATCAATACGCCACGGTGCACGGCCGGCGCGTCCTTTCCTCATCCGGACGATCGTACAAGCTCCATGTGGGGCAGCAACTCCTGCTCGCCCTCTCCCGATCTCCACAAAAACAGACATTGCTGCAGCGCCTGCGTACGGATCCGCTGGCCCTCTCCATCCGGTTCTACTTCACCTCGCCCTTGCGTCGGGACGTCGACGGTGGGCTCAAGATCGCCCAGGACGCCCTCTGTGAAGGAATCGGGCTGAACGACAACCGCATTGTCGAAACGCATCTGTATAAATACCTGGACCGTACCAATCCCCGCATCGAGGTTTCGCTCTCAATCGCCGATCGATGCTCGCTTAACGAGTAACCCAACAGAAACGTTCCATATCACTTTAGTTTTCCGCCAGTTCGACCGATATAGAGTCGTGCTCTTTTAATGAGTTTCGGATTACCCTCAATCATGGCAACGAAATTTATCCCGATTGAACAGCTGCGCGTGGGCATGTACGTGGCCAGGCTGGATGTGTCCTGGTTCCGTTCCCCCTTTCTGCGACACCGGTTTCTCGTCCAGAACACGGTCCAGATCGAGAAGCTACGCCGAGCCGGCATCACACGGGTAACCATCGACCTCTCACGCGGAGATAATGTCGAACGCCCGCATGAGCCGGGCTCCGCTCCCGCTCCGCCCTCCCCCCTCCGGTTCTCCCACGCTCTCGTGCCTTCGCAAGGGCCGAAACCACTCGCTCAGCTCAATGAAGAATACGCCCAGGCCCAAGTGGCCAAGAAACAACTTGAACAGTCTGTTCGCTCTGTCTTTTCCTCCATCTCCGAACATCGCACCGTCAATCGCCGCCAGACCACTGAAGCGATACAAAAAGTCGCCATCGTCACGAGGACAATCCCCAATTCGGCTATTTTCATGGCGTTGAGCGCCCAACGGGCCGGCGATGTCTCCCTCAGCCAACATGCCCTTTCAACCTGCACCCTGGCGTTGGTGATGGGACAATCGCTCGGATATAACCCGTTGGAGCTTCAAGAACTAGCCATGGCGGCATTGCTGCACGATATCGGGCTGCTCCAAATCCCGGCGGGCATCATTCAGCGCAGCGCCAACACGTCGACCCCGTTGCCCCAGCGGGAACGGCGCCTGCTTGAGTCGCACCCCCAATTAAGCATTCTTACCCTCGAACGCCAAGGCGGGTTTGAGACCAAAGTGCTCCAATTGATCGGCGAACATCATGTCCGCCTGGATGGATCAGGGTATCCGCAAGGCACGCGAGGCGAGTTCACATCGCAACGGTCTCGCATTCTCGCCATCGCCGACCACTACGACGAACTCATTACCGGATTCGGCGGCGCCTCCCCACTAGCCCCCTACCAAGCCCTTCAACGTCTCTATCGGGAAGCCCAAGACGGCATATTAGACCAGCCGATTTTGTCCCAGTTCATTAAGCTCGTTGGCATCTACCCCGTCCACAGCCGCGTTCGCCTGAACACACAAGAACTGGCGGTCGTGACGGAACTGAATCACTCCGCGCTCCATCAACCGGTCGTAACGATTACTCACACTGCGAGTGGAACTGAAACACCGGATCCGCTGATCGTTGACCTGGCCCATCAGGGGAACGGATCGCCTGAGCGGGCCATTGAAACCGTGCTGGCGACACCGCAGCCATCCCAAACTCATTCCCCCTCCCAAGCCGCGTAGCCGGCAAAGACCTCGACCAAGGCATCCTGCCTCAAACAAAATCCAACCGGTTTGCCTTGCCTGGTCCAGTGGATGGGCGACTACTCGTAGCGAAGCGCGTCGATGGGGTTGAGGCGCGCGGCTTTATTGGCAGGATACAGCCCGAAGAAGAGTCCGACGCCGAGAGAAAACAAGAACGCGGTAATCACAGTATCACCGGAAATAATCGTCGGCCAGCCGGCAATGATGGTCGTCATTTTGGCGCCCGCGATGCCGAATAGAATGCCCATCATGCCGCCGACTACACTCAAGGTCATCGCTTCGATTAAGAATTGCGTGAGTATATGTCGCCGCTTCGCCCCGACCGCCATACGCACACCAATCTCCCTGGTCCGCTCCGTGACCGACACTAGCAGAATATTCATGATGCCGATGNNATGTTCATGATGCCGATGCCGCCGACCAGAAGCGAGACCGCCGCAATCGACAGCAGCATCACAGTCAGAGTCTCGCTGGTTCCCTCCTGCAACTTCCCAATATCGACCTGCGTCTTGATCGTGAAGTCATCCTCTTGATCTGGCTGCAATCGATGCCGGACCCGCAATGCGTCGCGAATCTGCGCCACAGCTGGCGCTAAATCCTCCACCCGCTCGGTCGACGCAAAGAGCGCTCCGACGGAACCGAAAAACAAGGTGCCGAACACTTTCCGCTCCGCCGTGCTGAACGGAATAAAGACCACATCATCTTGATCCACCCCCTCTGGCGACTGCCCCTTCGGCGTCAGCACCCCCACGATGCGAAAGGGAATATTCTTAATACGAATGACCGCCCCGACCGGTTCTTCGCCCGCCTCAAACAAATTGTCCACCACCGTTTGTCCGATGATCGCGACTCGGGAGGCCGTATCCACATCCGATTGTGTGAACTCTCCTCCCGTCTCATATGCCCAATCGCGAATCGTCAAATAACTGGGGGAGATCCCGTACACCCGCACATTCCAGTTTCGACTGCCATTGACCACCTGCATCGCGTCCCGCTTGGCCCAGCCGGTATCGCGAAGAAGAGGAATCGTTTTCTTTAGATAGATCCCGTCGGAAACGTTGAGGGTAAACTTGCCACCATGGCCTCCACGCACGCCGGTAGCCGTCATAGCGCCGGGAAGAATAATGATGACATTGGTTCCCATTGTGGCCACTTGAGCCTGGACCGCCGCTTTGGCGCCTTCGCCAATGCTGACCATCGCAATAACCGCGCCGACACCGATGACAATGCCCAACATCGTCAGACCGGCCCTGAGCCGGTTGCGGCTGAGAATGCGAACCGCCGTCATGATCGTGAGGAAGAGAAACGCCTGCATCAGGTCTCCGCCAGAGACGACGGCTCCTTCGGCTTGGTGTGACGATCCGTCAAAACCTGCCCGTCTTTGATCACGATTTCCCGCGAGGCATAAGCGGCAATGTCGGGTTCATGCGTAACCAAAATGACGGTAATGCCTTCCTCTTTGTTCAGCCGATCGAGAATGGTCATGATCTCCCGGCTCGACTCCGTATCGAGATTCCCGGTCGGCTCGTCGGCGAGTAACAGCGCGGGGGTGGTCACCAGCGCCCGAGCAATCGCCACGCGTTGCTGCTGCCCTCCGGACAATTGCGTGGGATAATGCTGTTCCCTGCCCTTGAGCCCGACGCGTTCCAACGCGGCCGCCGCCAGCGCGCGCTGCTCACGAAGCGGAAGGCCCCTGTAAAAGAGTGGCAATTGGGCGTTTTCCAACGCGCTCGTGCGGGGAATGAGATTGAAACTTTGAAAGACAAATCCGATCTGCCGGTTCCTGATCTCCGCCAACTCGTCGGCCCGAAGCCCCGCGACATCGACGCCATTCAACCAATAGTGTCCCTCTGTCGGCTGATCGAGACAACCGAGCATGTTCATCAGGGTGGATTTACCGGACCCCGAAGAACCCATGATCGCCACAAATTCACCCTGTTCGATTGTGAGGTTCAATCCCCGAAGCGCGTGCACCTCCACGTCGCCAAGACTGTACACCTTCCACAAATCCTCACAGCGGATTAACGGAGCGGTCTGGTGGCTGTGAATTTCACTCACAAACAAATTCCTTACACTCAGGCAGGGAAACGTCCTCGTGCACGCCCCTGCGCCTTAGCCGCCTGTACTTAAATACTCCGGCTGCGCGATTTCTTCTGCCCACCGCTCCCAAACCCTGGTGGCAGTTCACCACCGGCACGGGAACCGCGCGGGACATCCTGGCCCACAATCACCACATCGTTTTCCGCCAATGTCCCTCCGACGATCTCTGTGGCCACGCCATCGGAAATGCCGGTTTGAATAGAAACGGGGACAAGCTTTCCCGATTCATCTTGTTTCCAGACTTTTCGCGTCACTCCGGCTGTATCAGCTCCTCCGGAAACAGGGCGACCACCGGACGGTCGTCCTTCCTTCTTCACAGACTTACCGTCGGACGATGCATCCTCCCCCCCTCCACTTACGGAAGGCGCGAAGCGCAACGCGGCATTCGGCACCTTTAAGACCTGGTCTTTTTGCGCCACCACGATCGCCACATTCGCCGTCATGCCAGGCTTGAGCCGCAAGTCCTGATTATCTACTGCCACCACAACATTGTAGGTGATGACATTTTGCACATTGATCGGCGCCAGCCGAACCTGACGAATCGTCCCGGAAAACTTCACCCCTGGGTAGGCATCGACCGTAAACGTCGCGTCCTTCCCTTCCGTCATCCCGCCGATATCCGACTCACTCACATTTGTATCGACCTGCATTTTCGTCAGGTCCAAGGCGATCAAAAAGAGATTCGGCGTGGCGAAACTCGCCGCGACCGTTTGGCCGACTTCCACGTTTCTCGCCACCACCACTCCATCGACCGGAGAGCGGATCACCGTGTATTTCAATTCCAAATCGGCTGAATTCAACGCCGCTTCGGCCTGCCGCACCTGGGCCTCCGCCACATGCACCTGGGCCTCCGCGGTTTGCGCGTTCGTTAGGGCCATATCCACATCGTTTTGCGAAACGAATTGTTGATCGATGAGCGACCGGACCCGTTCGAGTTCCCGCTTTCGCTGCCCCCAATCCGTCTTCGCGCGCGTCACATTGGCACGCGCCATCTCCAGATTGCTGGCCGCCTGATCGCGGCGGGCCTTGAACGGCTCGGGGTCGATAACCGCCACCGTATCCCCTGCTTTGACCTGGGAATTGAAATCGGCATGGAGGCTCTTAATCATACCCGACACCTGCGTGCCCACCTGGACGGACACGACGGGATTGATGGTCCCGGTCGCGCTGACAATAGACACCACAGAGCCTCGCTCAACCACAGCCGTACGATACCGCACCGGAGCCTTGCGCTCCCCGGTAAAGAACACGTAGCCGCCGATGGCCAATCCGAGGCCCACAACACTCAGAATGATCCCGATACGCCGCATGGCCACAATCCTCTCCTACAGCGGGGAAAAACTATCATACCAGGAAAAACGAGAGGGAATCATCTCGGGAAGGGATCGGTGGTAAAAGACAAGGGCCGCCCCCCGCGTAAAGGGGAACGGCCCTTGCCGACACTGTCATCACCGATCAGCCGGCTCTACGGGCTGACGGAAATACGATCCTTGATCATATCGAAGGTCTCTTTCGGCAGTACATTCTTCGCGACCAGTTCACCCTTTACACGATAGGGGCGATTCGTCACGATTCGATCCGCTTCATCCTTCTTCAGCCCAAGAAAGAGGACCAGATCGTTCGCCGAAGCCTTATTCACATTCATCGATGCAGATCCCGCTGCCGGAGCGACGGGAGCCGCAGGCGCAGGCACGGCACTGGGGAACGGCGTCAGCGATGACGACGGTGTCAGTGCCCCCGCGCCAGATCGCGACCGGTCTTTGAGCTCTTTCTGATAGCGGGCGACCAACGACTTCAACGTTTCATTGTGACGCTTGACGTCCTCATATTCCGCCCGCACATTCTTATTCTGAGAAGACAACGCCTTGACCTTGTCTTCCAATTCCTTCGTCCGCCCCTCGATCGTGCCGCGCTCCTTGTCCCGGCCGTGCTCGATCCGCTGCAATTCATCGCGGGCCGCCTGAGCCTCGCTGCCGATCTTGGCATTCAGCTCTTTCAGCGTTTTGACCTGCTGCTCCATCACGTTCTTTTGCTGACGCGTCTTCTCTAATTCCATCTTGGTCGCATCCGCCTCAGCCAGGGCGCTCTCGTACTTTTTACTGGTCACACAACCACTGGTCAGCATCGCGCCAACCACGATGACCGATAGTATCCACTCCCGTCTCATACGAACCTCCCCCTCTCGGAATGACCACACGTTAGTGAGCTCGAACAAGCCGGCATATCGCCGCACGATTTCTGACAGACGGCACTAGATCACCGTGCCTGAATTGTGTGTATGCCAACCTCCCTTCTTTGTCAACAGATTTACACTTGTCATCACACGCAGCTCCACCTACGGAGAAAAATGTGTGAGCAAACGCGCCACTCGCTTGACGGGCCGGAGCCGCTCTGTGATGATCGCAAAATCGTCTCGACAGCCACATCTTCATCGCATAGAAGGATGATCATGACCGAATGGGGGCCCGCACTCGCAATCATTCTGGGAATCGTGGAGGGACTGACCGAATTCCTCCCGGTCTCCTCAACCGGGCACCTGATTCTCGTCGGACATGCGCTCGGCTTCACCGGGGATGCCGCGGCCAACGCCGAGATTTCGATTCAGCTCGGCGCCATTCTGGCGGTGATCGTCTTCGAACGTGAGAAGATTAGCCGGCTGATCTCCGGCGCGTGGCAGGAACAAGCGGCATTGCATCGACTACGCAACACCGGCCAGCACAAGACGTGGCGCGCCCTGCTCTTCGCGTCTATGCAGGCCCACCCCAGCCTCTGGTTTGTCATCGGCCTCGGCATTGCGTTTTTCCCCGCGGCTGCCGTCGGGTTTCTCGCTCATGGATGGATCAAGTCCGTCCTCTTTACCCCGCAGACCGTTGCAGCCACCTCGATCATCGGCGGCATCATCATTTTGCTGGTCGAAGCCCGGGCCCCTCAGGTCACAACGACGCAACTCGACCAGGTTCCAGTGAAATCCGCCTTTTGGGTGGGTGTCGCCCAATGCGCCTCGCTGATTCCCGGCATGTCCCGCTCCGGCTCGACGATCATCGGCGGACTGCTCGCCGGGCTCGATCGAAAAGTGGCGACGGAATACTCATTCTTTCTGGCACTGCCGACCATCATCGCCGCGACCGCCTATCAAATGCTCAAAGCCACGGCGACGTTTACGCAACAGGATTACGTCGCCCTAGGCATCGGGCTGGTCGTCTCGTTCCTCGTCGCCTGGGCCGTCATCGCCGCCTTCCTCACCTACGTACAGCGGCACACCTTGCGCGTGTTCGCGTATTACCGAATCATCCTCGGTATTCTCGTCTTCATTGTTGTACGGTAGGAACAGGGTACGCTGGCAACAGCGCCTTGCAGCAACTTACGAAGCTGGAGTCTGAAGGGAAGAGTTCTCCGGTGCTACCGGCGGAACATCCTTCTTCTCAAACATGAAATGGATGACGAGAAAGACCACGCCCACCGTGATCGCCGAGTCGGCGACATTGAAAGCCGGCCAATGGTAGTCGTTCACATAGACATCGAGAAAATCGATCACCTCACCATAGCGCATCCGGTCGATCAGGTTCCCCACCGCGCCGCCTAAAATCGACGACACGCTCAGACGCCCCATCCACTCGCTCTCGGGCATCCGATACAGGATCGACCCCAGCAAGACCAGCGCAAAGATCGACGTCAGCCCGAAGAAGACCATCCGGAATGCGTTGCTGCTCCCAGCCAGCAACCCGAACGCGGCGCCGGGGTTGCGGATATAGGTAAGACTGAAGAAATTGGGAATGACCGGAATGGATTCGTGTAGCCGCATCGTCTGCATGATATACAGCTTCGTGAGCTGGTCGGACAAAATCACGCTGCCGGTCAGCGAGGCCAGTACAAGATTACGCCAGACTGAGCCGCTCAACGGATCGCCTCCACACATCGGTCGCAGAGAGCAGGATGGTCGGCATGTGTCCCCACCGCCTCCCGATAGTTCCAGCAACGCTCGCATTTAGCCCCAACAGCTCGATCAACTTTTCTGACACGAAAATCAGGGTGAAGCGGCAGGTTGGTAACTGGCTCGACTATTACCTGAGAGACGATGAAAAGACCGGGCAAGTCTTGTTCATATTGTTTGAGTAACTTGTACTTATCAGGATTGGCTTCGAGTTCTACTCGTGCCTCAAGCGGCGCACCAATAATTTTGTCACGCCGTTGTTTTTCCAACTCGCCCTGAACGGCGACTCTCACTTCCAAAAGCTGTCCCCATCGTTGCGCCAGCCCTACATCAGCCCAGTGCGATTCGACTTCAGGAAATGCCGCTAGATGTACACTCGATGCAGCGAGGGTCTTCTTACATGCGTCAGGCATCGTCCGCCAGATCTCCTCCGCTGTAAAGCTCAACACCGGCGCCATGAGTTTGGTCATCGCTACGAGAATGTCGTACAACACCGTCTGCGAACTGCGGCGTTCATGCGAGTCCGTCCGGAAGGTATAGAGCCGGTCTTTCAGAATATCCAAATACACGGCGCTGAGGTCCACGGAACAGAAATTATTCAACGCGTGGAAAATCGCGTGAAACTCAAAGTCCTCGTACGACTGCCGGACCTTGGGAATCAGTTCGCCGAGCCGCATGAGCGCCCATCGATCCAATTCCGGCAGCTGCGCATAGGGCACGCGGTGCGTGGCCGGATCGAAGTCATAAAGATTGCTCAAGAGGAAGCGGGAGGTGTTCCGGATCTTGCGATAGGCTTCGATCAGATGGTTCAGAATCTCCTGCGAAATGCGGAGGTCTTCCCGATAGTCCTGGGCCGATACCCACAGGCGGAGGATCTCCGCGCCGGACTGTTTGATGACATCCTGTGGAGCCACGACGTTGCCCGCCGACTTGGACATCTTCTTCCCCTGCCCATCGACGACAAAGCCGTGCGTCAATACCGACTTGTAGGGTGCACGCCTGTCCGTCGTCACACCCGCCAGCAAGGCGCTGTGAAACCACCCGCGATGCTGATCCGAGCCTTCAAGGTACAAATCGGCCGGCCACCACTTCCTCGGCTTCAACACCGCCGCGTAACTCACGCCGGACTCGAACCACACATCAAGGATATCTTTTTCTTTTTCGAACGTAGCACCGCCGCATTTCGAACAAGTCGTACCCGCAGGCAGCAAGTCAGCAGCCGACCGTTGAAACCAGACATCGGCCCCCTGTTGCTCCATGAGGGAGGCCACATGGTCGATGATGCGCGGCTCAGCCAGGACCGATCGGCAACCGGTACAGGTAAACCCAGGAATCGGCACGCCCCAGACCCGCTGCCGAGACAGGCACCAGTCCGGCCGGTTCTCGATCATCCCGTTGATGCGGTCGCGGCCATAGGCAGGAATCCAGCGGACCCGCCCGATCTCGGCCAAGGCTTCCTTGCGAAGATCGTTCGTTTCCATCGAGACAAACCACTGTTCGGTGGCCCGAAAAATCACGGGGCTCTTGCAACGCCAGCAATGCGGATAGGAATGGTTTAGCGGTGCATGGCCTAGGAGCCGGCCATTGGCCTGCAGATATTCGACGATCTTCGGATTGGCCTTGAAGACATGCTGGCCGGCGAATTCCTTCACCACATCCGTAAACCGCCCGCCGTTATCAACCGGCGCCAGGATCTCCAGCTTTTCCCCCACCGAAGCCGCGGCATTGTGGTTGAGGACGAGGATATAGTCCTCCATGCCGTGCCCCGGCGCGATATGCACGCAGCCGGTGCCCTGTTCGAGCGTCACGAAGTCGCCCAGCAGAATCGGTGACAAGCCGGTGGAAAGAGGCCGCTGCGTTTCCAGCCCCTCGAACCCTTCACCGCCCTTCTTTACCCCCAACACCCGATAGCCTTCGAGCTTGCAGGCCTTCGCCGCCGTCTCCAGCAAATTCTCGGCGACGATCAAGATTTCTTCGCCCACCTGCACGAACGCGTAATCAAAATCACGGTGGAGACAGACTGCTTGATTGGCCGGGAGGGTCCAGGGCGTCGTCGTCCAGATGACGACCGACACCAGCTTGATGCCGTCAGGGAAGGCGATGCCCGGAAATGTCTTGCTCAACACCGTTGGCGACGTGACCACCGGGAACTTCACATAGACGGAGGGCGACGTATGGTTGTCATACTCGACTTCCGCTTCGGCTAAAGCGGTCTGGTCCTGCGTGCACCAGAGCACCGGCTTGAGGCCCTTATAGACCCCGCCCCGCTCCACGAACTTGCCGAACTCGCGAATGATCGAGGCTTCATAGGCCGGCGTCATCGTCAGGTAGGGCTGCTGCCACTCACCCAATACTCCGAGCCGTTGAAACTCCTCGCGCTGAATCGCAACATATTTCTCCGCGTACTCGCGGCAGAGTTTGCGGATCGCGGAGGCGTCCAAATCCTTCTTCTTGTCGCCCAACTCCTTCATCACCTGGTGCTCGATCGGGAGCCCGTGGCAATCCCAGCCCGGCACATAGGGGGCCTGATAGCCCGCCATGGTCTTGGACTTGATGATGATGTCTTTCAGGATCTTGTTCAGCGCGTGGCCGATATGAATACGCCCGTTCGCATAGGGAGGGCCGTCGTGCAACACATAGCGCGGGCGGCCCTTGCCGGCCTCTTGGATCTGCTCATAGAGCTTTTCCTGTTCCCACCAGGCCAGCATCTCCGGCTCACGCTGCGGCAGGTTGGCCTTCATCGGAAAATCGGTCTTGGGAAGATTGAGCGTCGACTTATAGTCCACGGGCGATGGCCTCGCTAGTGATTGAATTGACGGGTGAATATACCGGAAGACGAGTGGGCAGAACTAGTACTAACTCACTGCCATCATGCGATCGAGCGCGACCTTCGCCCAGCGCTTGTCTTCGTCAGGCACCACAATATGGTTGACGACGTGGCCGTCGGCGAGATTCTCCATGGCCCAGCAGAGATGTTGCGCATCGATGCGAAACATGGTGGCGCATTGGCAGACAGTCGATGACAGGAAGAACACCTTTTTATCCGTCAGTTCATGCTTCAGGCGATTCACAAGATTCAGTTCCGTCCCCACGGCCCAGGTCGTCCCGGCCGGTGCGGCGGTCACGGTCTTGATGATGAACTCGGTCGAACCGATGAGATCCGCCTTGTTGACGACATCCTCATGGCATTCGGGATGCACGATGACCTTGCCGTCCGGATACTGCTTCCGGAAGTTGTCTACATGCACCGGCTGAAACATCTGATGAACGCTGCAATGGCCTTTCCAGAGAATGAGCGTGGCCCGTTTGATCGCCTCGCGGGTATTGCCTCCGTTGGGCTGATAGGGGTCCCAGACAATCATCTGCTCGCGAGGAATGCCCATCTTGTTGGCCGTGTTCCGGCCCAGGTGCTCATCGGGAAAGAAGAGAATCTTCTCGCGCCGCACCCAACTCCATTCCATCACCGCTTTGGCATTGGACGACGTGCAGGTAATCCCGCCGTGCTCGCCGCAAAAGGCCTTGAGCACGGCCGCGCTATTCACATACACCGCCGGCATCACCGTTTCCTCGACCGGAATGATACGTCCCAGCGCTTCCCAGCATTGATCGACCTGCTCGATCGCCGCCATATCGGCCATGGAGCACCCGGCCGCCATGTCGGGCAGAATCACCGTCTGGTTCGACCGGCTGAGAATGTCCGCCGTCTCGGCCATGAAATGGACACCGCAGAAGACGATATAGGGCCGCTCCGACCGCTCCGCGGCCAGCTTAGAGAGCAAGAGGGAATCGCCACGAAAGTCAGCATGCTGAATGACTTCATCCCGCTGATAGTTATGACCGAGGATCATCACGCGCTCGCCGAGCGCACGTTTCGCCTCGACCGTCCGGCGGAACAGTTCCTCGGACGACAGGGATTGATAGTCGGTGATCGGTCTCGGCAGCGTCGATACAGCCTTCACAATATCCTCAGAAAAAATGGAAGTCGGTCATTCTACGATAGCCCCTCCCCACAATCAATGAACGGCCTCGCTGGAAGAGGGCCTAGACACACCGTCCACCCGAGCCTCCCACGATAGGCCTAATAGCCCGTTGACAATGGGGGAAGCCGAGCATACGATCTTTATTATTAGCTAGGGGAGCCAGACGGCTGAGAGTCCGTGAACTCGGACGACCCTCACAACCTGACCTGGGTAATACCAGCGTAGGGAAGCCGGCATAGACGGTCTTCTGTGAGCGTTCAGCCGTACCTCCCCTCGTGGTACGGCTTTTTTATTGTTCGGACACTGCGGCGTTCACGAGAGCGAGAAAGGACCAGGCCATGAGCGAATATACTGGATCGACGAACAATGGGAAGAAGGCAGCGTCCACCACATTGACGACCGACCCCTTCCCCGCTTCGCGGAAGGTCTATATCAACGGCACCCACCCCGGCGTGCAGGTGCCGATGCGGGAAATCAGCCTAACCCCGACCAAGTCGATGAACGGCGGCGCGCCAACACCCAACGAGCCAGTGACCATTTATGATACCTCAGGCCCCTACACCGACCCCTCAGTGACCATTGACGTGCGCGCCGGGCTCGCTCCCCTCCGCCGCCCCTGGATCCTCGGCCGGCAGGATGTCGAACAACTATCCGATATTTCGTCGCAATTCGGCCGCATGCGCGCGGCGGATGCCAAGCTGGACGAGCTCCGTTTCCAGCACATTCGCAAACCCCTGCGCGCCAAGGCCGGTATGAACGTCACCCAGATCCACTATGCCCGCAAAGGCATCATCACGCCGGAGATGGAATTCATCGCCATTCGCGAAAATCAGTCGCGTGAAGTCGCCCGCGAACTGGCAGAGCGGAACGGCAAGGGCGGAGGCGTGACCCAGCATCCCGGTCAATCCTGGGGCGCCAACATCCCTGCAGCCATTACGCCCGAGTTCGTGCGCGATGAAATCGCCCGCGGCCGCGCCATCATCCCNNCTTCACCATCCACGCCGGCGTCCGGCTGGCCTACGTGCCGATGACCGCCAAGCGCATGACCGGCATTGTCTCGCGCGGCGGCTCGATCCATGCCAAGTGGTGCCTGGCGCATCATCAAGAGAACTTCGCCTACACCCATTTCGAAGAGATCTGCGAGATCATGAAGGCCTACGACGTATCCTTCAGCTTGGGCGACGGACTCCGTCCCGGCTCCATCGCCGACGCGAATGACGAAGGTCAATTCGCCGAACTGGAAACCCTGGGCGAGCTGACCAAGATCGCCTGGAAGCATGATGTGCAGGTGATGATCGAAGGTCCCGGCCACGTCCCGATGCACATGATCCAGGTCAATATGGAGAAGCAGCTCAAGGAATGCCACGAGGCGCCCTTCTATACGCTCGGCCCGCTGACTACCGACATTGCGCCGGGCTATGACCACATCACCTCCGGCATCGGCGCCGCGATGATCGGCTGGTACGGCTGCGCCATGCTCTGCTACGTCACCCCGAAAGAACACCTTGGCCTTCCCGATCGTGAAGACGTCAAAACCGGCGTCATCACCTATAAAATCGCCGCTCATGCGGCGGACCTGGCGAAAGGCCATCCCGGCGCGCAGATCCGAGACAACGCCCTCTCCAAGGCCCGCTTCGAGTTCCGGTGGGAGGATCAGTTCCATCTCTCGCTCGATCCCGACACCGCCAAGGAATTCCACGATGAAACGCTGCCGGACAACGCCGCCAAGGTGTCGCACTTCTGCTCGATGTGCGGTCCACATTTCTGTTCCATGAAGATCACACAGGACGTGCGCGACTATGCCGCGCAACTGAAAGTCGATGAACAGAAGGCGATCCAAATCGGGATGAAGGAAAAATCAGAAGAATTTAAGAAGTCCGGTTCCGAAATTTATAGATAGGAACATCCGATGGCAAAGCCTAAACCAGCCCCGTTAAGAGAACGTGACATCACCCGGCAAATTGCCCGGGAATACTATAAAGAATTCGATGCCCTCATCGAGAGCGACGTGATCATCGTGGGCGCCGGGCCGTCTGGCCTGATCTGTGCGCATGACCTCGCGAAGATGGGCTTCCGCACCGTGATCGTCGAGCAGAGCCTCGCACTCGGCGGCGGGTTCTGGCACGGCGGCTACTTGATGAATAAAGCCACCATCTGCGAACCGGCCAATGAGATTCTCGAAGAAATCGGCGCCCCCTGCAAGAAGATCACGGAGTGCGAAGGGATGTACATGGTCGATCCCCCTCACGCCACCGGCGCGCTGATCGCGGCGGCCTATGGGGCCGGAGCAAAGGTCCTAAACCTAACCCGCGTGGTGGATTTGATCCTGCGCCGGGACGGCATCCTCGAAGGGGTCGTGGTGAACAACACCACCGCGGAAATGGCGGGACACGACATCATCCACGTCGATCCCATCGCCCTGGAAAGCAAGATCGTGGTGGATGCGACGGGCCATGACGCCATCGTCGTAGACCTGCTCCACAAGCGCAATCTCTACAACGCCGTTCCAGGTAACGGGGCCATGTGGGTTTCACGGTCGGAAGAAGAAGTGATGGACCGGACCGGCGAAGTCTACCCCAATTGCTTCGTGATCGGCCTGGCCGTCGCCGCCGTCTATGGCACGCCGCGCATGGGTCCTGCCTTCGGCTCCATGCTGCTCTCCGGCCGCTACGGCGCGGAGTTGATTCAGAAGAAGCTAAAACAAGAGTAGGAGCGTATAGCTGATAGCGAATGGCCGATAGCACGAGCTCGGACGCTCAGGGCTGCTATGAGCCATTAGCCATCGGCTCTTGGCACTACATATGGACGTACAAGATTTTCTCGAACAAGGCCAAGGCCGTGAAGAAGACAAGCGGGAAGCCTGGCAGCTGTTCCAGCAGGCCTACGAACGCCAGATGAAGGGCGAATTGGAAGCCGCCGTGACGCTCTACAAGCAGTCGCTGGATACCCATCCGACCGCTGAGGCGCATACGTTCCTGGGATGGACTTATAGCTTTATGGGCCGGCTCGACGAGGCCATCGAAGAATGCCACAAGGCCATTGCGCAAGACCCGGATTTCGGAAATCCCTACAACGACATCGGCGCATACCTCATTGAAAAAGGCGAATTCGATGACGCCATCGTCTGGTTCAAGAAAGCCATGCAGGCGCGGCGCTATGAAAGCCCCGCCTTCCCACACTTGAACCTAGGCCGTGTCTACGAAAAAAAGGGCCGCTGGGCGGAGGCGATCGAGGCCTACAAGCAGGCCCTGGCCCTCAACCCCAACTATGCCCTGGCCAAGAAATCGCTGGGCCGCCTGATCAGCTCTCTGAACTAGGAGCCTATGGAAACGACTAACCCGACAATCCTTGTCGCCGTAACCGATATTTTTTTCTACACGAAGGTCCGTGATGCCCTGAAGGCCGGCTATCAGCTGGAGAAGGCCAGAGCCCAGCAGGACATCGCAGAAAAGACGGCCTCCACGCCCCCGGCCGCCGTCATTCTCGATATGAACGACCTGACGATCGATGCGTTCCTGGCCATTGAAACCCTGAAAGCCAATCCGCAGTCGAAGGCCATCCCCATTCTCGCCTATGCCAATCACGAAGAGGTCGAGACGTGGAACCGGGCAAAAGCCCTCGGCGTGACGAAGATCGTGTCCCGCAATGAATTCTCCGCACGCACGAAAGACCTCGTTGAGGAAGTCATACAGGTAGCTCCATGAAACAATCCCGTCTTCACGCCCAGCATGCACAACTCGGCGCAACCTTCGAAGAAGTCACCGGCTGGGAGATGCCCGCCCACTACGGAGACTGGCGCGCCGAATATCACGCCGTCCGACAAGCCGTCGGGCTGGCCGATCTTTCCCATCGCGGGAAGGTCAGAGTCACCGGCGACGACCGCGTGAAGTGGCTGCAAAGCGTGATCAGCAACGACATTCTGCCGCTTCAGCCTGGCCAAGGCCGCTATTCCAGCTTCCTCACGCACAAGGGCAAGATGCTGACCTACTTCCGTGTCTATGTGCAGCAGGACGCGGTCATGCTGGAAGACGCAGGGGAAATCGGCGACCAGACCTTCACGGCACTGCGCAAGTTTCTCCTGTACGGCACCAAAGCCAAAATGGAAAACTGCGCCGAAAGCTGGGGATTGCTCCTGGTCAGCGGGCCGAAGGCCTCACAGACGGTCAAGGCTGCCTTCGGAGTAGACTGTGGCGATCTGAAACCGGTGAACTTTTTCGGGGCACAAATCGGCGGCCATCAGGCGCTCGTCATGCGTACGGAAGAAACCGGGGAAGTCGATCTGGAGATTCTCCTGCCTGCCGATGCCGTCGTCTCCGCTTGGGCCAGCCTCATGGAAGCCGGCGCCTCACTCGGCATCAAACCGATCGGCAGCCAGGCCCGTGAAGCTTTGCGGATGGAAGCGGGAATTCCCCAAGCAGGACCGGAATTGAACGAAGAAATCGTGCCGCCCGAAGCCCATCTGGAAGGCAAAGCCTTCAGCTTGAACAAAGGCTGTTACCCTGGACAAGAAGTGGTGGCGCGGATGGATACCTACGGCAACGTCCGCCGCCATCTGGTCGGTCTGCTCGTCACAGGATCTGACATTCCGCCCAAAGGGGCCAAACTGTTTAACGGGGATCGTGAAGTAGGCTGGGTCAGCAGCGCGACGACTTCGCCGCAGCAGAACGGCATCATTGCGTTCGGATTTCCGTTGAGAGACTTCAGTAAGGCGGGAACGACGTTATCAATCGAGATCGAGGGGAAGAAGCTGAACGCGACGGTAGTGGAACTCCCCTTCTACCGCCGCGCCTAACTTCAGGCCGAACTACTTTTCCGGATTGCGCGCAGACGAAACCGCCTTGGCAAAGGCCAGCAGGCTCGCACGCTCTTCGTCGTCTAACGCCAGCAAAAGATGGGCTTCTTCGCCGTGCATCAAGCGCAGGCTCAAGAACGGCTCCTCGCGGCGCTTCTCTTTATTATCCCACATCGCATCGATCACCTGGACCTTGTCCAACTGACCGACCGACACGACGTCATAGCGGAAATAGGAATCGCCGATGACGATGTCGAACACCACATTGCCCGCCGTCAACAGCACGAGGTTGAAGCGCCCCTGATCCTCATACCCTTCCGGCAAAAACTTATTGATATGGCACAAGGCGACTTTACGATCGCCGAGGGCCGCGCGGAACTTGTCCTTCAATGCTTGATAATCGATCTGCAGCGCCTTTTCATCCGGCCCTGTGGCCGCCGCCGCCGCATCTTCCGCCTTCTTGAACACATCATCCGCCGACAATAACCCTGCCATAACGTGATCTCCCCTCTCGGTCGTGATACCGACGTGATTTATGAGACTGCTGCCGTTGATTTCCGTGCTTTCAAAGCCCGCACCACTCCGATCAACCCAAGCGCGGCCCAGGCAAACTCCAACAGGATGAACCCCACCCGCTGATCGGCAATCGCCACAACCCCGAGCAGGAGCGAGCCGATGATATTCAGCGCGAGATACCCGGCATCCAATTCACGCCAGATCCCGCCTTGAATCATCGCATAGGCCGACAAGACCATCAGCGCGCCGATCACCGACAGGATCTGAAGGAACATGACAATCGGGCTCCCTTCTCCTATCCTGAATACAACGGGGTACGGTAACTGGCTGTTGGCCCTGAAAGCAAGAGGGGAGGACCGATTCCCGGGAGGCTACCTCGCCGAAAGCCGATGAGAAAAGCGCACCGCCCCGGCATCATCGAGAACCGTGACTTCGAAAGAAGAGGCGGTCACCCGCACCATGCCGAAGTTAAAGTATCCGCCTTCATGGATTAGATTGGTCGGGTTGAGTGTCGGGCTTGGCATCAGCATCCGTCCGGGCGCGGCGGAAAGCGGCCCCGCAATGAACTCATGGAAATCCGTTACGCCATCGCCGTTGGGATCGTAAGCATTGGCTTGCACATAGTGCACATCCCCGGCCAGGAAGACGACGTTCTTGATCCGCTGTTGGAGAATCGTATCGACCATCACTTGGCGCTCACGCTCAAAACCGGTGCCATCCGAACCGCCGGCCCATCCGTCGAAGCCCTTCCCCGTTTTCCCTTTGCCTTTCGGGATCGACAGTGGCACCGACGCCGAAACGACCTTCCAGATCGCCGTGGAGCGGCGCAACCCCTCCAGCAGCCATTGCAGTTGCCGCTCGCCCAACATCGTCTTGTCTGGTCCGTCCGAATCGGTGTTCAGGCTGCGATATTGCCGGTCGTCCAGAATGAACAACTCCAGATCAGCACCATACCGCACAGCCCGATACAACCGCTGGGGATCATCGGGCGGTGAGGCAATCGGCCAATATTCCCGCAGCGCCTGCCGGCCATCTGGCATCTGGGCCTCAAACGGACCAGAAAAGTCATTTTTCACTTCATGGTCGTCCCACACCACATACACCGGCACCGTTTCAAGGAACCGCCGCAAGGCCAGCGCTCCGCGCTGATACCGGTGCCGCGCCCGATAGTCCGCCAGCGTCGTAGCAATGAAGTCCGCGCCCGGTTCGTTCGGCGGGGAAGGGCAGGTGTAATCGCTATAAATCGTGTCGCCCAGGAATAAAAAGAAATCGAGCCCCTGCCGGCGCATCTGGTCGAAAATCGAATAGCCGTCCACGCCGATGCGGCAACGCTGCTGGCCGCCGAGATCGCCGCTCCAGGCAAAGGTCACCGGCACCGAAGCTTTCTCCTCCGGCAAGGTCGTCAATTCCCCGCGAGCCGCCAACACCGCGTCGATCTGCCCCTGCGACGCGGCCGCTCGACCAACCAGTATGTGGTACCGATAGCGCGTTCCCGGAGCCAAGCCCTGCAACGGAATTGACGCCGTGAAATCATGGTCTGCGCTGGTGATGACCCGCTCCGTCCGAACAACCGGGGACTGCGCCGAAGCCATCTTCGCGGCCGTATCCCATACCGCAAGTGGAGCCCACTCGACCTGGACCATCGCAGGCCCATCAGTCCGCACCCAGACCAGCGCCCCATGCGTCGTCACATCACCCACCGCAAATCCCTGCGGCAAAAGCTCCGCGTTCACCGGCACTGACTCGGCAAAGGGACTCTGGAGGGGCAGCCCCTCGCGATGGGAGGGAGCGCAGCTTACCAGCACGGTCACAAAGAACATACGTAGAACAGAGTAAAAAATTCGCATAAACCAGTCCCTACCCGAGCGTAGACGCGAATTCAAGGGGCGATTGGCCAGAGCCTTATAGATTGTACGAGACAGGCACTGATGACGACGGGGATATGCCCAGCCGGTTGAAAACCGTACGATCCGTCCGGCATACTGTGGCCCACCATACGAGGACTGTCATGCACGACATCAACTGTTTCGTTCCCAATTGCCAATCCAGACCCTATGCCCCGGCCGGCACGCAGTCCGTCTGCAAAGATCACTTCATCAACTTTCTCACCTGGCGCCGCCGCCGAGGCCCGCAGATGTTCCTGAAGTACGCCGCGATGACCATGCAAGACCGCGACGCCATCGCCGCCGAGTGGCAGAAAACCATCCGCGTCGACGAAGCCCCCTCCAACTCGCCGAAAACTTGACTTAGTGTGCTTGTATTTCCATGAATGAGGCTCCTGCCATCATTCATTCATATCCCCCGAGAGACGCTTCTGTTCTATGAAATTATTTAATGGAGGGTAGCCTAATTTCACACGAATATCGTTGAACGTGTAATTGATCCTGTACTCCTCACCTCGCCATATCCCAACCAACTCATATCGTGAACTAAGCAAAACGCTACCCGTCTTGGCATCAAGAAACTGAATATTGAAATTCTTAAGATGCTTTCTAAAATCCCATCCGTCATAGTAATCATATTTGATTAACAAGTCAGAACCCAAGAGGGTTTGGGGTAGCGGCGTTAGCTTCACGGCAAACCCCATATCAGCGACGTGAGCCATTATTGCCGCCCCGAGATTGAACTCATCTTGCTTTAATAAATCGACATACGCGGTGTTATATTTTTTGATATCTATGTTAGGCATGACATGCGTTTTTACCTCTCCCGTACACGCCGTCAATACCCCCGTAATAACTAGCATTAAAAAAGTATGGCTAGCCGTTTCATTGTCACCTCCAAACTTTTCAATCCCCCAACCCAAACTGCACTCTGATAACTGCTCCTCACCTGAACATCGCTCTCGATCAGCAACCTGGGGTGCTCTGCGCGCATCCAACGAGGGCCGCCGATCTCACCCGCCCACCCCGCGAACATCGAGGCAACCGCTTTCCCGGTGGCCGCGCGGTGGCAGACTCCCTCTTTTTCCCCCACCATCTCCCAAGCGGGTCGTTGTGTGGTGCTCTCCTGCGCGCGTTGAGCGAGCGCCGCCCTCAATGTGAGCCTTTGATAAAATCTTGCGTGCGCGCTCAGCGAGCAAAGAACACTACACCACTGCCCGCGCCCTCCCCTACCCCATCACCGCCGACCCATGATGATGAATCATCAGCCACTCGTCCCCAATGCGCTCGAAGAGATTCGTAGCCAGCACCTTCGCCTCCTGCGGCTCGTCGGACTGCTGACTGACGATATTCTCGACGCAGATCACCCAAGCCATATCCCCGGCCACCTGAATCATGACCTCGGATAATTCAAACTTCATCGAGAACGTATTATTGAAAATCAGCACCCAGGAGTCCCGTACCTCGGGCCAGTCCGAGCGCAAGGCCCAGCCGGGATGAATACACGTCACATATTCCTGATGCGCCCAGATGCGGTCCATCTTGGCGATATCAAGTTCGCTAAAGGCCTCATAAAAGGCTTGATTGGCCTTCGTCACTTCATCGATCCGTTGTTCCAGCATGCCGCCTCCTTTTTGACGGAGGCCATCATACTGCAATCAGAGAGAAGAGGGCGAGGGGGAGCAGGAACAGTCAGGGAATCCTTCTTGCTCGCTGCCCGCGCACGAGACAACCGTGCACGGGCAATGCGCGCAGGGAAGGATCCCCTGGCCGTTCGCTATATTGGGGATATAGAGGGAACGCCCCCTACGACTTCGTCGGCTTCGCCGTTTGCCGGTCCACCCCCCACACACCGGCAAGGATCAGGACAATGCCGATGATCTCAACCAGACCGACCGATTCATGGAGGATCAGCGCGGACAAGGCCACCGCGGCGACCGGTGTAAGATTCCCGAGGACAGACGCACGGGACGGCCCAATGCCTTGCACGCCAAACAACCAGGCCTGCTGCGCCACCGCCGTGGCAAAGATCACCAGATAGCCCAGCGCAAGCCAATCCGGCATCGTGACCGACGCCACCCCCTCATCGAGCATCTTGCGATCGGTCCAGAGCAATGGGATTTGGATCACTGTTGCCACCAGCAAGGTAGTCCAGTTCACCGTCAAAGCCGAGACCCGGTCCATCATGGCGCGGCTGCCGATACTGTAGAGCGCCCAGCTCACCACACCCAGAAACACGAGCGCGCTACCCAGCAAGGGCTGCTCGCCGGCGGCCTGAAATCCCGCGATCGACACCAAGGCCACACCCGCACAAGACAGCAGCCCGCCCGCCCACACCGACCGGAGCGGCACATCCTGAATCAACGCCGCCGACAGCAGCGCCGTGACCACAGGAGCCGAGCCGATGATGACGCCAGCCACTGCTCCGCTCACATACTTGAGGCCCATCAGGATCAGCAGGTGGTTGCCCAACACGCCAAGCCCGAGCAAACCCAACGTCAGTAGATCCCTCGCGGTGAGTTTCGCCAGCGTCTCTTCCTGCCACCACCAGGTCGTCAGGAGAATCGCCAGCCCGCCGATATCACGCAACACCGACGCCTCAACGGCGGAAAACGAGCCGAGTGCCAGCTTCTGTGCGACAATCGACCCGCCCCACAACACTGCCGCAAGCGCGAGAGCTCCGTATGCCGCACTGGTTGATGGTGATGCCATACACGCTCCTCCCGCTACAACTTTACCTCTATGTTCCTGGCTGAATTGGCGCTCACGCACCCCCCATCACTGCGCACACATCACGTCTTCTTCCGCACTACCAATACCCCGTCGCGGATCGTAACGAGCACGGCAGTCACGCGTGGATCGTTGGCGACCGTGCGATTCAACTCTTGGATGGCGGCGGTTTTCTCATCCGGCGGGGGCTGCTTGAGTACATTGCCGTCCCACAGCACGTTGTCGATCAGGATGACGCCCTGGGGCGAAAGCAGATCCAACGCCCGGCGGTAATAATTGAGATAGTTGATTTTGTCAGCGTCGATGAAGATCAGATTGAACGGCCCGGTCAGCTCCCGCATGGTGTCCAACGCTGGCCCCAAACGAATCTCGATCTTCTTGCCATGCGGGCTCTGGGCGAAATATTTTCTCCCCAGCTCAGCCGTCTCTGCCTCGATCTCGCAGGTGATGACTTGGCCATCATCCGGCAAAGCCTCGGCAAAGCAGAGGGCGCTATAGCCAGTGAACATGCCGATCTCCAGTACCCGCTTAGCGCCCACAAGTTGGGCCATCATCTTGAGAAACGCCCCCTCCAGCGGCCCCACGATCATCTGGGCATAGTCCATCGTCCGCTGAGTCTCTTCGCGGAGGGCCCGGGCTACCTCCGATTCAGGCATGGAATGCGCCTGCGCGTAAGCTTCAATCTCGTGTGATACCAGAGTCTTCATGCGGCAGCCTCTCTCGTTTGAAAACGCGGACGGGGTTGCGTACACTGGCCCGCCATCATACATCACCTTCGCGTGAAGAGTGAGCCATCACCCCTCACCCATTTTGACCAGGAGGCCGGGCGTGAAGACTGTCGCAGCTCTCGAACCCTTGACGACCAAGCTGCTGGAGATCCAGCGGATTACCAGCGCCGCTGCCGTCTTGTCGTGGGATCAGGAAACGCACATGCCCTCAGGCGGCGGCGAGGCGCGAGCGGAACAAATCGCCGTGCTCGAAGGGCTGGCTCATGAGAAACTCGTCGCCCCGGAGATCGAACGGTTCCTGGCGACGGTCGTGGACCCGGCGACCGGGCACGCCATCGATCAGCCCGGCAACCTGTGGGATGAACCGTCGCGCTCGCTGCTGCGCGAAATCTGGCGCGACTTCAGCCGGGCTAAGAAGCTCCCTTCCGATTTTGTCGTAAAAATGAGCCGGGAATGTTCGCTGGCGCAACAGGTCTGGGCCGAAGCCAAGGAACAGAGCAAGTTCAGCCAGTTTCTCCCCAATCTCAAAACGATCCTCTCCCTCAAGCAAGAAGAAGCGCAGTACCTGGGCTATAAAGACTCGCCCTACGATGCATTGTTGGACGAATACGAACCGGGCTCGACCTGCGCCACGTTGCGCCCGCTGTTTGCCACGATGAAAGCGCGCCTCGTGCCGCTGCTAAAACGGGTGACCGAAAGTCCCGCTCAGATCGACGACAGCATCCTGCGCCATGCCTATGACCAAACCAGACAGTTGGAATTCGGCCGGCTGGTGCTCATCGCGATGGGTTACGATTTCAACCGGGGGCGGCTGGATCTCTCGGCCCACCCGTTCACGACGTCGTTTCATCCCACCGACGTGCGGGTGACGACCCGGGTGTACGAGCGGGAACTGCAATCCTGCCTCTTCAGTTGTATTCACGAAGGCGGGCATGGTCTCTACGACCAGGGGCTCGATCAGCGCTATTTCGGCACGCCGCTCGGGGAATCCGTGTCGCTGGGCATTCATGAAAGCCAATCGCGTCTCTGGGAGAATTGCGTCGGCCGGTCGCGGGCCTTCTGGCGCTTCTTCTATCCGATTATGCAACAGACCTTTCCGCAGCAATTGCGCAGCATCGATCAGGACGCCTTCTACGCCGCCATCAATTGCGTGCGGCCGTCCTTCATTCGCGTGGAGGCCGACGAGCTGACCTACAACCTGCACATCATGCTGCGCTTTGAAATCGAACAGGATTTGATCGAAGGCCGGACCAGGCCGGAGGATCTGCCTGAGATCTGGAATCAAAAGATGCGGGACTATCTGGGGATTACGCCCCTGACCGATGCCGTCGGCGTGCTACAGGATGTGCACTGGTCATTCGGCGCCTTCGGCTACTTCCCCACCTATACACTGGGCAATCTGTACTCGGTGCAATTTTTCGAGCAAGCGAAGTTGGAAATCCCGCAACTGGAAGAACACATCACCGCCGGCCAGATGCTGGAGCTGCGCCGCTGGCTGGAACAAAAGATCCATCGCTGGGGCCGAACGTTTACCCCTGATCACCTTGCCCGACGCGTGACCGGCAAGAGTATCGACCCCGAACCATTTTTATCCTACCTTGAAAAGAAGTACGGTGAGCTCTACCAACTCTAGCCCCCAACATTACAACCAATATTCTCTGCTTACGACAACCGGCTCGGGCCACCTGCCTCTACTGCGACTCTTTGAAGTGCGGTATCCTAGGCTCATCTATGCGTTCAATACCATCCATACTAAGCACTATTCTGGAAGGTTCGGCTGTGCCTGCCCCAGCAGACATTCGCTCCGCTCTCCAGCCAGCCCCTCTCGACCCAGCAGTACCGACTTAACCGGGAGTATCGACGATCAATGCCTGCCATCCTTATCATCTGCAACGACGAACCCTTTCGTGGAGAGCTCCGGCAAGCCGTGGCGCCGGCCAACACCACAGTGTCCAGCGTGCCCAACACCCGCGAGATTCTCATGCAACGCAGTGCCCGCCAGGTCTCTGGCTATGATCTCATCGTGGCGGAAGTAGAATCCCGCGATCATGACGGACTCTCCCGATTGATCCTGTTTCGGAATCTCTACCCCAACACCCCCTTCATCGCAATCACCCGCGAGGAGCCGGCGTCCGGACAGGCTTTCAGCAGCGCGGCAGCGCGAGCCTTGAAGGCGTGGCTGGTCCCGACCCATACCGGCGGCCTTGAGGAACTGACGAAAGTGGCGGGACTGGCCTTGCAAGGCGAAGAACCCACACTGGCTTCCTCCTCAAACCGCTGAAATCAGGCCCGCTGTAGGACGCAGCTTCCCCTCACTCACACGCAACTCAATGAATCGCTGGACGGGAACCGGAGACTCTCCTCGGCTCAGTAGCCCATGGCCGCATTGAGCTTGGCAAGGATGGCAGGGGAGAGCGTGAATTCGGCTTGCACCTCGATGCGATGAGGCACCAGCAGGGTGGTGTGAAACACAATATCGCGAATAGGGATTTTGAATTCCGGCTGCTGCGGGGTGCTGAGTTCGACGGATTCAACCGACGTCGTGATGGCCCCCGTATCTTGAGGCCCATAGGTCGCAACCACGGCATCGATGATTTCTTTGATCTTCTCGTTGGGTTCCACCCCCTCAATGCCCTTCTGGAGCAGCGGCAGTACCTCTTCCTTGGCCTGATCGGACAGCGTGAAGTTCTCTACCCGCTCCTTACGGCGGAGCGAGGTTAGATCGTTGTCCAAATCTTTGCTGAAGGCGCCATAGGCAAAACGGAAAAACTCGAAGTGAAACCCTTTGAACCCCTTGCCGAAGGTCTGAAGCTCGCAAAGAAAACATAGTTGTTGCAGCTTCACATCGCTCAGCAACCCATGCGGCTCTGCCAGCGCGAGCACGTAGAGCAACAAGGCCCGATCGACTGCGATCTGATTTGGTTTGCGCATGACGCTGTCTCATCGCCTCGGGTGGAGTGTGCAATATAAAGGTCTCTAGAGAAGGCCGTCAAACCCTTGGGGCCGTCCGCCTAAGAAAGCCCTCCCCTTGACCATCTCGGAGGTTTGGTCTTAAATGAGGCCCCGAGTTGGAGACAGGGACGGATTATGGCCAAGAGCGAGAAAGAAATGGGAATGCTTCGCGACCACCTCGCCAAGCATCAGCTCAAGCTGACTCGCCAGCGCGAACTCATTCTCGATGCCTTCCTCAAACAAGAACACATTACAGCGGAGGAGATGTACCATCAGCTGGCCAAAAAAGATCCGCATCTTGGGCTGGCCACGATTTACCGCACGCTCAATCTCTTCTGTGAAGCCGGCCTAGCCCAGGCCCGGCACTTCGGCACCCAGACGCAATATGACAACATCTCCCACAAAGGCCACCACGACCATTTGATCTGCACCGGCTGCGGCAAGATCGTGGAGTTTGAAAACTGCGAAATCGAGAAGCTCCAGGAGGAAGTCGCCACCCGCAACGGCTTCACCATCACCACGCACCGCCTCGAACTCTACGGCCTCTGTTCCCGCTGCCGTCATTGACCCCCGCCCGTTTTTTTGATACCTTCTTGAGACGATTTATCAATTTCAATTTTCCAAGTGAGGACAGCTATGACCTCCTTCACAACCCGTCACCGTACCCACGCAACCTCCGCCGGCCGCCGGCTCGCACTCACGATGCTTGGCATCTGGACATTCGCCTTGGGGCTTTCTCTGTTTGCACCGCCGGCTTCACCGGCCGCCGACAAGCTAACTGTCTATTCAGGCAGGTCCGAACGGCTCATCAAGCCCGTCTTCGACGCCTTCACCGCGAAGACCGGCATTCAAATCGAGTTGCTGTCCTCCGGAACGACAGAATTGGTCAACCGCTTGAAAGCCGAAGGCGATCGGACCCCGGCCGACCTGCTGCTGACCAACGACGCCGGCAGCCTTGAGCTGGCGCGGGGCGCGGGGCTGCTTCGTCCGCTCAACATGCGCGAAGTGGAGCGCGCCATCCCTTCCCAATTCCGCGCCGCCGATAACAGTTGGGTGGGCCTCTCAGGACGGTTCTGGATCATCGTGTACAACACCACGATGGTCAAACCCGGCCAAGTGACCTCGCTGTTCGACCTGGCAGATCCCCAATGGAAAGATAAGATCGCGATTCCAAACTCCGGCAGCGAATATCTCCAGGCCGGGGTCTCGGTGATTCGGGCCACTCACGGCGATGACAAAACGAAGCAGTTTCTGACCGGCCTGCGCGACAATGCCGGCTCCCAGGTCTATCAAAAAAGCTCTCAAATCGTGGATGCCGTGGCCAAAGGCCAGGTGGCCATAGGGATCGTGAACCACTATTACGTCTATCGCCACCTCGCCACCCAGCCGACAGCGCCGGTGGCCGTCCTCATGCCGGATCAAAAAGAAGGCGCCATGGGCGCGATCATGAACGTCACCGGCATCGGCATCACCAAGTCCAGCACCCACGCCGACAACGCCAAACTGCTCATCGAATTCCTCGTAGCGCAAGCCGGGCAAAAGATGTTCGCCGATCTGGATAAGGAATACCCGCTGCATCCGGAAGTGAAGGCAGACCCAGCACTCGTGGATCGCAAGAGTTTTCGCGCCGCCCAGGTCCCTCTGACCAAGCTGGCCGAACTCCGCGAACCGACGCTGACGCTCATCGAACAAGTGGGCCTCCGGTAATATTACGAGGCTCCTGGTGACGACGCTCCGGCAACAACTCACTTCGCCGCTGCAACTGATGGCGATCGCCACGGCGGGATTAATCCTGCTCCCGCTGGGCTATGTCGCGCTGCTGGCGATCACAGCCGATCCAGCCGTCTGGTCCCGCCTCTGGGCGACACGCATCCCTGAACTACTCTGGAACACCGTCTCGCTCGCAGGAGCCGTCGCCGTCCTCACGCTGATTCTAGGAGTTGCCACGGCCTGGCTCGTCGTGCGGTTCGATTTTCCCGGACGGCGCCTGTGGGAAGCGGCGTTGATCCTCCCCTTGGCCATGCCGACCTATGTGCTGGCCTATGTCTACACCTATCTCCTGGGGTTCGGCGGCCCGGTGGAACAGGTCTGGCAGCTCTGGGCGGGACCGCAAAGCCGCATCGTCTCCCCGCAGAGTTTTTGGGGCACCACACTCGTCATGGCGCTGGATACCTTTCCCTTCGTCTATCTGCTGACGCGCACCGCCCTCTTGAGCCTGAACGTGTCCTTTGAAGAAGTCGCGCGGGTCTGCGGCGTCTCCCGCATGATGACGCTCTGGCGCGTGACGCTGCCCCTCATGCGCCCCTCGATCGCGGCCGGCGTAGCGCTGGTCGTGCTTTATGTCGTCTCGGATTTCGGCGCCGTGTCGCTGCTGCGCTACCAGACCCTCACCTATGCCGTGTTCCAGCAAATGACCGGCCGGTCCGACAACACCGCTGCCAGCATTCTGAGCGTGCTCCTGGTCGTGCTGGCCCTTTTATTCCTCGTGACCGAACGCTGGTTCCGCCAACGCAGCCGCTTTTATCAAACCACCGGCCGCTATCGTCCGCCGCAACGGATTCAATGCCGGTGGCTCGGCGCCCTGTCGATCACCGCTCTGCTGGGCGGCATTGTCGCCATGTCCTTTGGCGTACCCGCGTATCTGTTGGTGAAATGGAGCCTGTCGCCGGAAGCCCTGGCCATCATCGATAGCCGGTTCTACGGCTTCATCTGGAACAGCGCCCTCCTGGCCGCCGCCGCCGCCACCGCCGGAGTCTTGATCGGCCTGCCGCTCGCCTATTTAGCCAGCCGGCGTCCGACGCTCCTGAATCTCGGCTGCCTCCAGGCCGCCTACGCCGGATATGTCCTGCCCGGACCGGTCGCCGCCCTGGCTGTGCTGGTGCTCTGTCTGAAACTGCTGCCCATCTTCTATGGCACCGTGCTCTTGCTGATCGTGGCCTACGTGATCCACTTCCTGCCGGCCGGACTCCAGTCGCTCGAACCGGCGCTGCAACAGATCACCCCGAACTTGGAAGAAGTGGCCAGAACATTGGGCCTCGGGCAGCGCGACACCTGGCGGCGCGTCACGCTGCCGCTCGTCCGCAACGGCTTCATCGTCGCCTGGGTTTTGATGTTCCTGCAAACGATGAAGGAATTGCCGGCCACGCTGCTCTTGCGACCGGTGGGGTTCGATACGCTGGCCATCCGCGTGTGGCTGGAAGCGAGCGAAGAATATTTTCAATTGGCCGCGCCCTCGGCCTTGCTGATCGTGCTGCTGAGCTTGCCGGCGCTGTGGCTCTTGGTGTCCAAAGACTGGCGGTCGGCCTGACACACGCGTGAACGGGAGCAAATGAGAACCATGCTACGGACCGAGACTGATCCTTCCATGATGCAACCGAACCTCTATCGGCCGGCCTCCAATGTGCTGGAGCTGCGCTCGGTCTCCTGCGCCTACGAGACCGGCCGACCCGCGATTCGTGACATCTCGTTCGCCGCGCGCGAGGGGGAAATCCTCTGCCTCCTCGGCCCCTCCGGCTGCGGAAAGACCACGATCCTGCGAGCCATCGCCGGCTTCGAGCCGGTTCGCGCAGGGGAACTGTTTCTCTCGGGACAGCTCGTGTCCAGCCAGCATCTGACGACCCCGACCGAGCAACGCCGCGTCGGGATGGTCTTTCAGGAATACGCCCTATTCCCTCATCTGCGCGTGGCCGACAACATCGCCTTTGGCCTGCATCACCTCTCAAGAAGCGAGCGCAAATGCCAGGTCCAAGAAATGCTCAGGCTTACCGGCCTCGAAGGATTCGAGCGGCGTTACCCGCATGAGCTCTCCGGTGGGCAGCAGCAGCGCGTTGCGCTGGCTCGTGCGCTGGTGCAGAACCCGGTGGTCTTACTGCTCGACGAGCCCTTCAGCAACCTGGATCCGGACATGGCCAGCCGGATGCGCCAGGAACTGCACGCCTTGTTGCGCCGCACCAAGACGACGACCATCCTCGTAACCCACGACCATGAAGAAGCCTTTGCCATGGCCGACCGGATCGCCGTGCTCAACCAGGGCCGCCTGGAGCAGATGGACACGCCGGAATTGATCTACCACATGCCTGCCAGTCCATTTGTGGCGGATTTCGTCGGACAAGCCGACTTCATCCGTGGCGAAATTCAACATGGCATGGTGCACACGGAGCTGGGCGAGTTTCCCAATACCCTCACCTGTGAAGAGGGCGCCGCCGTGGTGGTCATGATCCGGCCCGATGATATCCAACTAGCTCCGGCCAAAGGCGCCGGCGCGCGCATCATCGCCCGGCAGTTCCGGGGATCGGAAAACCTCTATACGGTCAGCCTACCCTCGGGCCAGATCGTCCATAGCAGCGCCAGCTCCACGAGCGTGTATCAGGAAGGCGCTGCCGTCGAATTGCGTGTGCTGGCCACACACACCGTCCTCTTCCCCGGACCAGCGGCCACGAGTGATCCCCCCGCGCAACCATAGTTGACAGGCCTTTTCTCCATCTGGCATTCATAAGAGTCTTTTCCTATCTCTCACTCACCCAGCCAACCAGGATTCAAAGCCTGGGCATGCAAGGAGTTCGCTTATGGACGCGTTGAAGAACGCGGTGGACTACGGAATCATCGGCCTCCTCCTCTGCCTGAGCCTCTGGTCAGTCGCGGTGGCGGTCGAACGGTGGCTGTTCTATCGAACCGTCAACTTCTCCCAATACTCCAATGTCCAGGTCTTCGAGATTGCCCTGACCAAGCGGCTGGTGATCATCGGCACCGTGGCCGCCAATGCGCCCTATATCGGCCTGCTCGGCACCGTGCTCGGCATCATGCTGACCTTTCACACCATGGGCACCTCCGGCACGATGGCCGTGAATACGATCATGATCGGCCTCAGCCTGGCATTGAAAGCCACAGCTGTCGGGCTGCTGGTGGCCATTCCCTGTGTCGTCATGAACAATGTCCTCCGCCGCCGCGTCAACGAGCTGCTCACCGAATATAAGGTGCATCATGGATCGTCAGCAGGTTGATCAAATCAACGTCATCCCGCTCGTGGATGTGATGCTGGTCCTGCTCGTGATCGTCCTGACCACNNTACTGGAACGATTCGTCGCCGTGGTGGATGAAGTACGCGGGCTTGGATTTCAACAAGTCAGTTTGGAAGTGATCCGGTTGTGACTCCGGCCCCTTCTCATGACCGGATAAATGCCAAGGCGGCACAAACTGTCGGATGGGTCACTTCGGTCTGTGTGCACGGGGCTCTTGCACTCGGAGCGGCCTTCTTCCTGCAACAGGTCCAGCTGGCGCCGCAACCGAAACCGTTCCAGTGGGACGTGGCCATGGTGGAACCAGTTGCCAGACCGGCCTCTGAGGCCTCGACCAGCACCGTACCGCCAACACCCCCTGAGCCGACCCGTACGGCAACGACGCCTCCTCTTCAGCGAACACCTCCCCCACCCCAACCGGCGCCAACAGAGATGCCTCTTGAGTCATCGCGTGTCGACGTCGCGCCACGCCCGATGACGGTTCCCGTCGCTCCCGTTCAGCCGCCTTCTGCTCCAGTCCAAGCCGCTCAACCAACCAGGCAGGAACCGGTCCCACAACCGCCGCCGCAAGCTGCGGCTCCGACGATATTGGAATCTGCGCCGGAACCGGCTCGTGAACACCTTCCGATACCACCCAAGACGACGATGAAATCGGAAGACCTGCCGAAACCTGCACCGCCAATTGAAGCACCGCCACCGGCGTCATTGTCTGGGCCCTATACCCCTGAGCAGCTCCCTGCTCCTATCGAACCTCGCAAAGCTCCCCTGTCTCCGCCTCCTGCTCCCACTGTAACCGCACCGCCACAACCAACGATGGAAGCGGCCACACAACAGCCCCCAGCACCAATCGATCCCACGCCACTGCACGAGATACCATCCTCACAACCCGCGCCAGCCCCACAGACACAGGATGTCGCAGCCCTGGCCCCGCCGGTCCAATCGAAGGCCGCCAAGCCCGACGATGGCTGGCTGGCGGACTTGATGGGAAAATGGATTCAGGACTTGGAGAAACACTACCCGGCAAGCTTGCGAACTGAAGGGATTCAGGGGAAAGTGGTCATCGTGGCGATGCTGCATGATGACGGCACGTTAACGGATGTGAGAGTGGCAAAGAGCTCCGGCCACCCGATGCTCGACCAAGCCGCCGTGAGCGACGTCGAAAAGGGCCCGCCGATTCATCTCGCCCGCCCGCTGGGCCGGCCGCAGCGGCCGATCAAATTCTCGATCAGTTACGATCTGAAAACGGGTCGGTAATAACGGCCGGCTTCATCCCGCAATTTTCTTCCCGCCAATCGCGAAGCACGTCCTGACTATCGAAAGTAAGCACATACGCCCGGCAATGGGCTGCCCTAGCATAGCCACCGTAGCCGATCGTTCCGCTTCCGCGCACATAATAGGTCCACACGGACGAACCCTCCGGCTGTTTCTCGAGCTTGTGCGGGCTGCCATAGCGCTGGGCGACGACCTCCTGAGTCACTTGATTGACTCGCTCGCGAAAATAGGCCGTCTCAAACTCCCCACATCCGAACGCCACTCCGAGAACAAACACGGCCCCCAACATTCGGAGAACCGCACCTAAGGCATCAAGGATCATGCTATGCCCTCACTGAAACATTTGTCTTCAGGGATACCGCAGCCGCGTACGGAGTCCCGATGAGACCGCGATCTTTCCCTCGGCGTCGATGATGACGGCTTCCACATCCGGCAGCCGCTCCACCAGCTCCATGCCACGCTCCGGCCCCAGTACGAAAATCCCCGTATCCAGTCCGTCGGCAACCGTTCCTTCTTTCGCGATAACCGTCACGCTTTGGCACAGCCGCGCTGGCGCCAGCGTCAGAGGGTCAAGAATATGATGGTATCGCACTCCCTCCTGCTCGAAGTAGCGCTCGTAATCACCGGCCGTGGAAATCGCTTCATCTTTCAGATCGATCATGGCAACCAGAGCACCATCCTGCCGTGGATGGCGAATGCCGGCCGGAAATCCCTTTGTCCCCGGGAAATCGCCGAATGTTTTGATGTCACCCGATAGCGCCACAACCCCTCCGGTCGCGCCAGCCTTCCGAAGCACGTCCACAGCCCGATCCGCCGCATAGCCTTTTCCAATTCCACCGACATCGATGCGCATGCCAGGACGAGGAAGAAAAATCGTGCGGGCCATGGGATCAATGCGGATGCTCGTCCAATCCACCAGTGTTTTCAGCCCTTGCAGCTCCGCTTGAGAAGGAATCCGTTGCCGCTCCGTCACGCTCCAGGCTTCCACCGCCGGTCCTACCGCGATATTGAATCCACCATCGGTCAACCGCGCCATGTCGAGCGAGCGCTGAACAAGCTCCCATGTTTCACGACTGACAACTACAGCATTCTTGCCAGCCGCCTGGTTTACCACCGACAATTCGCTGCTGGAAATCCAGGTACTCAGCAGCTGCTCCAATCGTTTGATCTCGGCAAACCCCGCGGTAATCGCCC
>DJMJ01000013.1 GCA_002435325.1 Nitrospira sp. UBA6493
TCAACTAAACCGGCAGCAGGCCAGACTGAAGCTCTGACCGCATCATTGACATTTGTTGGACGCCCCAGCCGCTTGCCTTGCAAGCGAGCGCGATGCAAGCCTGCCAGAATCCTCTCTCGACACATTTCTCGCTCAAACTCCCCGATAGCGCCGAAGATAGAAAACACCATGCGCCCTGCTGGCGTTGCGGTGTTCACGGCTTGTTGGTGAATATACAAGTCAACGTGTGAGGCATTAAGCAGATTCATAAATTCGACGAGGTGCGTGATCGAGCGTCCCAGACGATCAATGCTCGATGCTAAGACCACATCATAAGTACCTCGCGTGACGCCTTTGAGAAGGGCATCGAACCCAGCGCGATCCTCACGCCCTTTGCTTCCTGAGACTTCATCGGAAAATTCCTGCACAATCTTCCAACCGTGGTGTCTGCAAACTTCTCTTAGAACCAGTAGTTGATTTTCGGTCGTTTGCCCGTGGTTTGTTGTTGAGACCCTTGCATATAAAACGGCGCGTTTCATACTGTTCCCTCCCCTATTAGAAAGTGTATAATTCGACTCACGCCCCCGTAGCTCAGTTGGATAGAGCAGCGGTTTCCTAAACCGCGGGTCGCACGTTCAATTCGTGTCGGGGGCACCAAACTCCCTCCCTGCTCACTCCGCAGATTTCTTTTTTCCTGACCGATCAGACGTTGTCTTGAAGGCTGGCAGACAGTGGGGCTGGCTATGTGGTTGGGATCAATAAGGAGATGCGTGGCGGACTCAGAACTCACACCATAAAGTATAAACTACACCTATAAACACGTAAATAAGCAGTTGATATTATTGATGGAATGACGGATTCGTAAACCGTAGGTCGTACGTTCAATTCGTATCGGGGGCACCAAACCAAGCTTGCTCGCCTCCGGCGATTGTCCCTTTCTCTGATGCCTGCCTGGACCGCACAGGATACGCCGGTAGCATCTTCTCTCTAGACACCTCGCCTTCACCGCGCGGCTCCGTCAAAATCCCTCGTTTCCTTGCCAGGTTGAACCCCCTGGGCTAGACTTTTCCCAATCACCTATGGCACGTCCACGAGCCGCAGAAAGCCCCCGTTCTAAATCGAAATCCGCGATGATCGATGAGATCACCCGCGGCATTGCGAAGTTTACTGAAATTCTCACCGCCATCGATGACTGCAACAAAGACGGGTTTCCCTATCGGGATGGAACCCGCGCGAAAGCCGAGCTGCAACTCCGGGAAACGATTCGACGAATCTTTGGAGAACGCTCACCGGAATTTCAGACGCACCGGAATCACAAGCTCCATATCGCAAGTCACGCGGAAACCAAGCAGAGCATCGAGCTAATCAAGTCGCTCATTGAGTCGCTGGCGCAAAAGAAACTGGAGCTGCAAGGGGTCGCCCCGCCAATAGCCTCTGAACCAGATGCGCCCCCCTCTCAGCCCAAACCGCAGATGACGTTGGTACCTCCCACGCCCGCCACATCGGCCCCGGCGCCGAAAAGCGAGCCCGACGCCACACTGACCGTACCGCCGACACCGTCGGTCACCGCCCCGACTCAGACACATTCGGATCCAGTATCGCCCCCGCCTCCGGCGCAAACAGAACCCTCACCCCTATCGAAAGAGCCACAGCCTGCGGCCAAACCAATCGCTCCAACTGCGGTATCAAAAGAAACTGCGCCGGCTGACTCGCCTGTCTCCTGGCCGCTTGAGCCGATCTCCGCTACTCAAGCTATCGCGCCGCCGCCGCCCTCCGAACCAGCAGCCGCTCATCCACCAGAGCCGGTCGCGGCCTTCGCCCCTATCTGGCCAACCGTAGCTCCAAACAAGATAGTCACAGATACCGCACCGGTGAGCCTTGCGTCACCAGTACAGCCGCCTTCGCCTCCTGCGGCACCAGTCAACACGGCCTGGGCAAGCGACACGGCGTCTATTACTCGCCCCTCCTTTCCGGTCGAGAAGCCGGCGGCGGCGCCGAGTCTGCGAGAGATCGCTCCCGGTCCTATCACCATGCCATCTGCCACGAACAGCACCCCGTCGGACATCGATCCGCTTGACGCGCTCCGAAAGATCTGCGCCCGCTTTCATTTTGTCGCCCGGCAACTGCGGCTGCGAAAAGAGTATCGGACGACGCTGGAGGTCGAAGATGACTACGATTTACAAGACTTGCTCTGCGCCTTGCTCAGATTCGAATTTGACGAGGTCGGGTCGGATGAATGGACTCCGCCCTATACCGCCGGCTCTCCTCGCACTGCCTTTCTCATCGACAAGGACCGGACAGCTGTCATCGCCAAAAAAACGCGGTCCGGCCTGACCGCCAAGGAGCTGGCGGAGCAAATCGCCGCCGACACGGAGCGGTATGCCGCGCGAGCCCACTGCACCACCTTGTTCTGTTTTATTTACGATCCGGAGGGACGCATCGGAAGTCCGAAGCGGCTTGAAACGGACCTAACCAGCGTGAGCGACGCCTTCACGGTAGAAGTCCTCGTCGCGCCAAAGTGAGACCATGCCAAGAAAACCGAAATCCCAATCTGCCGCATCGCCCGCCACATCCCCTGTGTTGACAGGCCCGCCGCAAGTTCGCTACGTTGCACCGCGAGCCGCTCCGCCGGCGGTGCCGTTCACCATTCATGCGCCTGCATCCGGAGAAAAACTGATGTCCGACCGCGCCTATATCATGATCAATGTGATGCCCGGGCTCACCTCCAGCGTCGTGAAGGCCCTGGGGGTAATCAAGGAAATCAAGACCATCGACCCCTGTTGGGGAAAACCCGATATTATCGTCGTCGTGGATGTTCCTGACCAGGATGCACTGACTCAATTGGTCTTGAGCCGGATCCATGCCATCGACGGAGTGACACAGACCGATACCCACCTGATCTACCGTCCGACAGGGAGCTCCCGCGCATGATCGTGCGGATGGTTCCGGTACTCGCCGCCTCCCTGTTTGCACTGAGCTGCAGCGCCGCGCTTCACCCTCTGCCGGACGATCGCATCGAAGCCCGGTTGGCCGCTCCGCTCGACCAGGTCAAAGCGGCGCTCACCCAGGTTCTCACTGAAGACGGATACGATGTGGACTGGAATGACGAACACACTCTGACGACCGGCGCCCGCGAAGAAATGCACGGCCCCTGGAACTGGCTCTATCGCTGGCGGTTCGGAACGATCAAGAGCCGGGTGCAGGCCTCCATTGCCGAAGAGACCGATCGCAGCACGAAATTGAACCTGGAAGTTCTCTCCGAAGGAAAAGACGGAATCTTTACGAGCTGGGAAGATGTCCCCAGCGCTCTCCCGCAAAGCGCGGATAACCAACTGCGGCGAATCAAGAACGCCATAAAACTGCTCTAATCCTTAGGTCGCGTCTTTCTCCGCGCTGTCCGATTCATCGCCTAAATCGAGTCCGAACCGCTCCGCCATTCGATACAACGTCCGCCGGTCGATCCCAAGAATTTTCGCCGCCTTCACCTTGTTCCCCTTGGTTTCTTTCAGCACCCGGACCAAGTGGCGTTTCTCCACTTCTTCAAGAGTCAGGCAGACGTCCCCCCCCTCATGGCCGGCCACCGGCCTGTTCTCCGCCGCCTGTTCCACTCCTTGCCGGATCGATTCCGGCAAATCATCCGGCGTCAGCAGCGGGCCATGGCTGAGCGAAACCGCGCGCTCGATCGCGTTCTCCAGTTCCCGCACATTCCCGGGCCACCGGTACTGCTTCAGCAGCGCGATCGTCTCCGGTAAAAATCCGTGCACCGCCAACGGCGCCCCCGCCGCGCACTTCTGGAGAAAGTGATGGGCCAGCATGGGAATATCCTCTTTCCGGTCGATCAACGACGGCAGCGTGATTTTGACGACCGCCAGCCGGTAGTACAGATCGTCTCGAAACTTCCCGTCCTTGACGAATTGCTCCAAATCCCGATTGGTCGCGGCAATGATCCGCACATCGACTTTGACCGATGTCGTGCTCCCGACCCGGCGCACCTCTTGATCCTGCATCACTCGCAACAGCTTGACTTGCAAGGCTGTCCCGAGCTCGCCGATTTCATCCAGGAACAATGTGCCGCCGTTCGCCGCCTCAAACAACCCGGCTTTCATCCCGACAGCGCCGGTAAAGGCCCCCTTCTCATGCCCGAACATTTCCGACTCCAACAGCGTGTCCGGCAACGCGCCGCAATTGACGGGAATAAACGCCTTGTCCCGGCGCGGGCTGTTGGCGTGAATCGCCCGGGCAATCAATTCCTTCCCCGTGCCGCTTTCCCCTTGCAGCAACACCGTGCTCTTGCTCTCTGAGACCCGCGCGACCAGCTTGTAGACATCCAGCATCGCCGGGCTGCTGCCGACGAGCGGAGACCACTCGTCTTTCCCCTTCAGCTCCTCGCGAAAGCGCGCATTCTCCCGCACCAGGCGGCAGTGATCGAGCGCGCGCTGCACGACGAGCTTGATCTCCTCTTTCCGGAACGGTTTGGCCAGATAATCGAAGGCGCCTTGTTTGATGCCTTCAATCGCCCCCTCCAGCGAGCCGAACGCGGTAAGTAGCACGATCGAGGTATCCGGACTGAACTGCTTGAACTCGCGCAACACGGTCAATCCATCGACCGTCCCCATGCGGATATCGGTGAGCACCAGATCGACCTTTCCTTGCCGTCCTCGGCTGATCACATCAGCGCCGTTGGCAAACGCCTCGACGTCGTACCCTTCCTTTTTGAGCGCGTCCGCTAACAGCTCGCGCGCCACCGCATCGTCGTCAACCACGAGAATTTTCGCTGCTGCCGCCATCATCAACTCCTATGCCATCGATACCGCCGCAGGACTCGATCCCGGCAACGATATCATAACGGTCGTCCCTTTCCCCACTGCACTCTCCAGCGTCAAGGTGCCTCCATGCGCCTGGACCGTTTCCCGGCTGAGGAACAACCCGAGGCCCGTTCCCGTGCCGATGGCTTTGGTCGTGAAGAAGGGGGTAAAGGCTTTTTCGAGATCGGCCTCCGGCATGCCGCAACCGGTATCGCGCACCGTAATCGCTACCATCGTCAGCACCGGTCTCTGCGCCGCGCGCTGGCCCACGTCAGCCTCTTCCGGCGAGGCCGGCCTGGCGGCAGTGGTCACAGTCACCATACCGCCCTCCCCCGTTGCCGCCAGCGCATTGGCCAGCACATTGACGAGGACCTGGTGCAGCTTCTCGGCGTCCGCCCAGACCATCGGCACCTCCTGCGTCAGTTCGACGCGCAGAGACACGCCCTTCGCCTGAAAAGCCGGCTCCATGAGCGCGGCCACCGGACTCACCACCTGATCGACCGGCAACCATATGGGATCCGGCTTCCGCTGACGCGTCGAGGACAGCAAGTCCTGAATGATCCGCACGACACGAGCCAGCTGGCCGTCGATCACCTCGATGCGCTTTTTCATGTCCGGCGTCACGTTCGGCTCCTCGCCCAGCGCCTGCACATGCCAGGCGATGGAGTGCAACGGCGTACCGACTTCGTGCGCGACCGAGGCGACCATTTGCCCCACCGCCGCCAATCGCTCAGACCGGTTGAGTTGATCTTTGACTTCGACCAATTGCGCATTCGCCCGCAGCAAGTTTTCAGTCTCCCGCGCCAGCGCCGCGCGCGCCGCCTCTTCCCGCGCTTTCCGCTCTTCCCAGCTCATTCCGAAATACGCTACGATTAAAAGAACCCCCACCACCACCGACCGATTGATCACCGCCGCCTGAAACCGGCCCGGTTTCGTCGGCTGCAGCAGTCCGGCATAGGTCGCAATCACACAGGCAAAAACCGTGACCAGCATCAACCGGCGGTTCCGGAGAATCGCCACCAGGAGGATGGGCAAGACATAGCCATACGCGCCGACCACGTTGGCCGGCGCCAGTCGCTCAAAAATCAGAATGATGAAAAAGCACGCGGCCGCGATGCTCAGCACCAACCGGTTGCGGATATTCATCGTAAGCCACTCACTCCGATTCGAGGCACAAGGATGGACAGGCAGCAGAGGACGGCGTGGTGACACCGTCCTAGATTCTTAGGTAGTTCTTACACAAGTGGACGGGCCCCACGCAACTGGGTGGCAAGCGATGTGAAGCGGGAATCCTGCAGGAGATCTTCGACGGAACGGTCCAACTTCCTGGACCAATTGGGATGCTGGTCGAGCGTGCCCGGGACATTCGTTTGCTCGCGCGCGCCGATCACATCTTCCAGATTGGCCAGCACCAGACAGGACGGGGTGCGCGCCAGATAGACATGGATGGCAGCCGCCAGATCCGGCGTCATAACGGGGATGTGGATGGGATCATCGGACAGTCCGCTCGGCAACAACCCTTCGGCCTTCAAGGCTGCCAGCAGCCGGACCTTGTCGACTTGCCGCTCCGCCAGCACCGCGCGCCTCGCCTCGTCGTCGTGAAAGAGCCCCAGCTTGGCGCGTGTCTCGATATCGAATCCTTCCCAGTACCCGCTCAAAGTGGGAAGGTCATGCGTCGTCACCACACCAAGCGCTTGATCCGGATACGATTCAGGCGACTTGAAGCGGCCATCGCCGGTCCGTTCAAAGTACAACACGCGGTAGGAAAGCACTCCGGCCGCCGTCAACCGCGTGCGCACCCAATCGGGCACTGTGCCCAAATCCTCGCCGACCACCAACGCCTTAGCCCTGACGCTTTCCAGCGCAAGAATGGCCAGCACATCGTCCGCCGGGTAATGGACATAGGTCCCCTTGGACGCGGGCATGCCCCGGGGAATCCAGAAGAGACGGAACAATGCCATGACATGATCGATGCGAACCGCGCCGCCATAACGGAGATTGTTGCGCAACAACTCGATGAGGTACTGATACCCGCTCGCCCGAAGCTTCACGGGATCAGCGGGAGCCAGCCCCCAATTCTGCCCTTCCGGCGCGAACGCATCGGGTGGCGCACCGCAATCCGCCTTCAGAGCCAGCACGCTCTGAAACCGCCAGCCGTCCGCACCATACCGGTCGCTGCCCAAGGCAAGATCATGATAGAGCCCGATCGGCATGCCGGCTTCGCCGGTCTGGCGGCGCAAGGCGGATAACTGCTCCGCCACGAGCCACTGCACGTATTGAAAGTACCGCACTTTTTTCATGTGCCGGCGTTTGAACTCGGCCACGGCGCTTGAGGTCGGCGTCCGGTATTGCTCCGGCCAATCCGCCCACACAGCCGCGCGCGATTGCACAAACTGCCGCTCGTCTTCCAGCGCCAGGAACAAGGCATACTGCAGTAGCGACTCGCCTTCCTGCAGGACAAACGAATGAAAAAACCACCCTCGCGCCGTCTTCGGCTGCAGATTCGGCTCCACGCCATCGAAATTGTCCCGAAGAAAGGCCCGATAGCAGAGATCCAACACACTTCGTTTGGCAGCCGCCACAGCCTCATACTCGACGAACTCACTCTTCCTGGCGGCCTCCAACTGCGCGCGAAACGCGGGATCATCAAGCCGTTTCCGCACCTCCGGAGAAGTGTGGCATTCTGCGATTTGCTCGATATCAAGATAGAGTTCGTTCAGATACAAACGGCTGTTCGGAGAGTAGGGGCTGATATGGTAGGGTTTCGTATTCTTCAACGCATGGAGAGGATTGAGCCCCAGCAGGCCACATCCGAGGGTCTTGCCTGCCCACTCCACCACAACGGATAAATCCCGGAAATCCCCGACACCCCAATTACGTTCACTCCTGAGTGAATACAGCTGAAGCGCGAGGCCCCAGAGACGCGCCCCCGACTGCACTGCCTCCGGCACATAGCACCGGTCTGGCGCGACAATGACTCGAAATTGCGCTTCCGCGACCGACGCCCCGCCTTGCACCCAGACCTTCGCATCGTAATACCCGATCGACAAATCCTCCGGCAGCGGAAACGTCAGCCGGACATACCGGTCATTGGCGATTATCCGGCTCTCCTCGATCGGCAGATTGGGCCCCTCCTGCCGCTCATGCCGCTTCTCCCCATTTTCCGCATACACCACCCAATGGACTTGGAGACGGGAATCCTCCCCGGATTCACAACGGACATGGAGCGACCACAGGCCTGGCGATTGGCCGGCCTGAAGCACGCGGACCGGATCGCAGCCCTGCACCCACGGACGATGATCCCACGCGGCAAGTTCTTCGACCAGCGCAACTCGATCGGCAACGCGAAACCCCATGGCTGAAAGAATGGCCCGCCGAGTCTCATCGGTTGTGACATGGCGAATACCGGCTATATCGTGATACTCGGCGGCGATACCCGCCCGTTCGGCGAGCAGAGCAAGCAGTTCGGCTTCCGGCTGATTGTACATGGGGGGATAGTCTGAGTGAATCCCGACCTCTCGTCAAGCGATCCCGTTGTTCCTGTATACTATTTCCATCTGGCGATAAAAGAGACCCGCGCAGCGCGCAAAGCGCCACAGCGGTGATGGCGAACAGCCACCGATCTCCGGCGACACGATGCAGGCCCGCCGAGCGCTCCTTACCGGACGACGAGCACGGAACAGGAGCTATGCTGCACCACGCGAGTGGACACACTCCCCAACAACACCCGGCCGATCGCGCCAAGCCCCTTGGCCCCTGTCACAATCACATCGGCCTTATGCTGTTTGGCAACCTTCAGAATTTCATCGGCTGGCTTGCCGAGCTTCGGCGCTTCCTGAACCTGAAACCCGGCCTTCGCCAGTTTGTCGGCATAACGCCGCACGATGGCTTTGCCCGCCTCACGGACTTCCGGGTATTTGAGAAAGGGCATGACATGGACCACCACCACGTTCACCGGCTCCACTTCCGGCCCGTTCATCTGAGGCGCCACATGCCGGACGAGAAACCGCACCGCCTTGTCGGACGCGGGAGACCCGTCGATCGCCAGCACAATTTGTTTGAGCGGACGAGCCACTTCTTTCACCACGAGCACCGAGCAGGCCGCGTGATGAATGGCATTCGTCGACACACTGCCGAGCATAAACCGGTCCAGCGCATCCAGCCCGCGCGAGCCGACCGCCACCATACCCACCCCCCTTGCCGCATGCTTCACGATCGTCGGAGCGACAGCCCCGCGCTCGATGGTGATCGTTCCTTTCAATCCTAACGACGACAGCAGCGCGGTCGATTCCCTTTTCGCGGATTTCGCGCAATCTTCCATGCGCTTGATTTCCTGCTGAATATATCGTTCCGTTCCGGCCACCACCGGCTGAATCATAAACGGCGCCCGGAGCGCGGCGACATCCACCACATGCAGCACCCGCAACACCGGCTTTACAGTCAGAGGCAACTGCCCCACCCACTCTATCGCCCATCGTCCGTACTTCGATCCATCCGTGGCCACGAGCACTTTCATAGAGCCTCCATCACTCGTCAGGTTAACACGACACAACCTTGATTTTAGGGACCAGCCGGCGGACATCCGCCGCTCGGCAAAGTTGATTGCCGGGAGCCAGGGTCGCCGCTGTCCCTGCCGCCGTCGCCATCCGCACACAGGTCTCCAGCCCCTTCCCTTCCGCATGGGCAATGACAAAGCCTGCTACGGTGGAATCACCCGCACCAACCGTACTGCGAACCGTGACGCCCGGAGGAATCGCGCGAAAGCATTCCTGCCGGCCGACGAGCACCACGCCCTTCGCGCCGCGAGACACCAGTACCACCTCAACCCCGCCGCGCTGCACCCGCTCGGCGGCGCGAAGAATAGCCGACTCCGACCTCAGCGGCTGTCCCGTCAGCCGCCGCAATTCATTCACGTTCGGCTTGATCGCAAACGGCTTGGCCCGCAGCCCCGACTTAAAGCAGGGCCCATCCGCGTCCAGCACCGCGCGTGCACCACGAGACTGCACCACATCGATAATCTGACGATAGGCATCGCCCGGCAACCCGACCGGAAGACTCCCGCTCACCACCACATAGGCATCCCGAAGATCGAGCAGTTTCAGATGCGTGAGAAACGCCGCCCATTCGTCCTTGCTGACGACCGGGCCTCGCGAATTCAGCATGGTCTGAGTCCGGGCGCGCTGCGTCGTCACGATAATATTGCGCCGCGTTTCCTGCGCAATCGGAGTGAAATAACAGGTCACCCCTTCGGCCTTCAGCAACTCGATCATCGCCTGGCCGGTATGCCCGCCGATAAAGCCCAATGCCATGCTGTCGCCACCCAAATGCCGGATGGCACGGGACACATCAATGCCTTTTCCGCCCGCATAAAGGGCTTCGCGCTTCACGCGATTCGCATCGTCGACACGCAATTCTTCGACATCAAGAAAATGATCCAGGGCCGGATTAAGGGTGACGGTGTAAATCATGGCGAGAGCAAAGAATACCTGAACCGGCGCTGGTGTGCCATCGACATCTCTCAGGATCAGCGGACAGACACTACGACCAACCTCCGGGGCAGCCCGTCATGGCATTCCTTAGGCGGAGGCCTGTTCCTTGCGTACCGCATCGAGGCCAACGTGCCCGCGCAGCAGGTTATAGTCGAATGCCGGCTTGCCGATCCGCCGCCACCCAAGATCGTTGCGCTCCATCTCATCGATCAAGCGGCCGACTTGCTCGCGGCCGGCCGGTGTCGTCGCGGCATGACGCGGCGTCTTCCCATCCAATACCGGCGCCTCCCGATCGCTCCAGTCCAGATAGGCGGTTTCCAGAAATGTTCGCAAGAGGACCGCATCCTGGTCCGGCGTTACAACGACCTGCACCGCCTGATCGGCATTGAGTTCGTCCGCGCTCAAACGGTGCGGCGGCGGGTCGGCCGCCTCTCCGCGAAAATGGAGCGAGAACCCGAACGTCGCCGCCAGCTGATGCTTGAGCGCATCGAGCCGTTCATGGGAATCGGTTTCCACCCAGAGTTGCGTCGGCGTCAGTGTGAAACGGGCCACCACGCTCGCGTGATCCGCCGAGGATGCTCCCCGTTGAATCCACCGCATCGTGGCACAGGCCCCCTGGCCGCTGTCGGCCTCAACTCCCTCAAACCCGGCCAATTGGTCGCGGAGAAAAGTGAACTCGCGATGTTCGTAGAGTGCCAGCGCGTAGAGATGCCGCGCGCCATCCGCAGTGCGATAGCGGATATCAGCCACAACTTTGAGCAGCGTCCCCAGACGCATCTGTGCATAGATCCAGAGCAGCATATGCCCGAAACGTTTGGCAAACTCATGCCAGTCCCCCAGTTCGAATGACCCGGCATTGATTTCCATCTCACGGCGATAGCCGTTCGTCGCCTCCAAGAGCGTCCGCCCTTCCGCTGCGGTCAGCAACAACGCGCAGGCGCCGATCACCACCTTATTCGTCTCGGGATCGCCCGGCATCTGCACGAAGCGCGTCAGCAGCACCTGCCCCGGCTGCAGCCTTTGAGAGAAATCGCCCCCGCGCACCTCATAGACGCGGCGGTCGCCCAGCGAGCGGCAGGACAGGATCGTGTTCGGCGAGTCACTCGGACAGACCTCCACCAGATCCAGATAGGAATGTTTTAAGGAGTCCATCCAAGCCCGTTCTTCGTCCGGAATATGTTCGGTAATCACATCCCGGAGTTGCTCGATCAGCGTGAGCTGCCCGTCTTGCGGATAATAATCGGCATAGACCGACCAGGCCGCCAGCTCCACTTCCTGAGCGTACGGCGGAAGCGGTGCAGCGCCCCCCGCTTCAACATAGGGCCGCAACGCCTGGCGCAAAGCCAGATCCCGCTGCGCCTGAAACATCGGGGAAAGAGAAAGGATTTCGAGCCGGGCGATCAGCCCGTCCAGCCCAGGAGGCAGCGGCGCCCAGAAACCGGCCTCCGATTCATTCGCGAGCTTCATGAATTTCTTCCATCACGATAGTCTCGGCATCAAGCCAATCTTCCAGATCATGCCCGGCCCGCCGGCCGCGCTCTTCCCACAATTCATAGGCCTTCTGGGCAATGCGATCCCACATGCCATCGGGCAATTCTATCGGCTTCCCCACGCTCGGCATCCGTTTCGTGCCGGCCACAACTGCACCGCTCCGGCTTTTCCCCATCGTCGCCATGAGACACCTCCTTGTGGCAGATCTCAGTTCTTCTCTATGACACCGGAATCACGCGGCGATGACCGGCGGCATACTTCGGACTGCGCACGGTCAAAACGGGGCAGCGCGATTGCCGCAACACGGCCTCGGTCACACTGCCGCTCAACATATGTGACAATCCCCGACGGCCATGGGTCCCCATCACAATCACATCCGCCGGCAGCGTCCTGGCACTGTCCAGAATAGAATCGGCGGGCAGCCCTCCCCGTACATGCGAGTCAGCGACAATCTTCGCCCCGGCCAGCGCCTCCACAAAACCGGCGAGCCGCTGTGTGACCCGGGCGCGTATCTCGTCCCGCTTGGACTCAAGCGACAGCGTAAAGTCCAGCCCGTAGGAAACCGGCTCCAATACATGGAGCAGCGACAGCGCTGCGTCCGATCGCTGCGCCAGCAGGGCCGCATACTCCAGCGCTTCGAGCGAACAATCCGAGAAATCGACCGGGACCAGAATCCGATGCACACTGACACCCGCGCAAGGACGAGGGTCGGCAAGGATCCCGTCGGAGAGCTCCGCCCGCACCGCCAGCACCGGACAGGAGGCCGACCGAATCACACGCTCCGCCGTACTGCCCAGCAGCACATGGGCCAGCCCCGTCTTGCCCTTGGTCCCGACCACGATCAGATCCGAATCCTCTGCACGGGCGGCGCCCAGAATTTCTTCACTGGGAATTCCTGTGGCAATCCGCGTCTGTACGGATAGCCCGCGGGCGGCGGCACGCGCCGTCAGATCGGCCAACTCATTCTTCGCCGACTTCATCAGCTCGGCCAAATACAGACGATTGACCTCATACTCCGGATTCATGCCCGGCTGAAACTCCAGCACCGTGATTACCGTCAGCGAAGCCCGCCACGTGGAAGCGAGGCACAGAGCATAGGCTTCTGCCTGCGCCGCCCAGGGCGAAAAATCGGTCGCGAACATAATGCGCGGTTGTGACAATGTCATATCGTGATTGATCTCCTACCGAACATATGGGGTTGTCGCTGTTACACCGCCTCGACACTCAGCAGCAATAACTCACCTTTCATATTAGGATGAATCGAACAGCGAAACTCATGGCGGCCAGGACGGGACATGTTGAAACGGAGCACCGCATCCCGCTTCGAATCGAGGAACACACCTCCCACTCCTCGCCCATACACCACGACTCCGTCCCGTTCCACTTGCGTCGGAATCCCCTCAAACATCGTCGAACCGAAATCGTGACGCTCGGCATCATCGTTCTTGACTTTGATTACCGTCGGAACCCCCAGCCGGAGCGGGCCCTGCTTCGTCACAAACTTGAAATCCTTGATGGTCACTTCAATCACCTGCTCCGACTGCGACCAGAGCGGGAGAGCACTCACCCCCCAGATAGCCCACGTGACGCCTAACACGATGACCCATCCCAGCGACCGCCGTCCCTGTTTCATCATGGCCTCCTTATTCGCCTTCTCTCGATCCCTATTCAAGACCGTGCCTTGACTGGCAACGGCACCGTCAGCACCGGACAACCGGCTGTTCGCACGACTTTTTCCGCCGTGCTGCCGAAAAAAATCTTATCGACGCTGCCCGACCGCCCCCCATAACTACCCATCACGACCAGATCGACTTTTTCCACCCGCGCCATCTTGGCAATCTCGACGAACGGGACTCCTTCCAACACCACCCGCTTCATCGCAATCCCTTTGGCCGCCTCCGAATCGAGCAAGCGCCGGACTTGGAGACGGGCATAGTGACGGAGCCGACGCTTTTGCGCCGCGGCATCGGACGGCACCGCCAATAATCCAAGTTTGTTTAGGGACGCCACGGCTCCCATATCGATCACATACACCACCACGACCTCCGCCTCACAGAGGCGAGCGAGATCGCAGGCCACCCGAAACGCCTCTTCCGAGCAGGGAGAAAAATCCACCGGCACCAGAATGTGGGAAAAGAGCGCACCCTTCATGGCCACCTCACTGTAAGCATTCACTCCCCTCATCGCAAGGGGAGTGCCACAGCACTAGGAATCGACATACGAGGGATGATCCCGCATAGACCCTGAGTTTTTCTTCTCTCTCTTCCTGCCGTCAGCCCAAAGCCATCCGCTCTCCAGCCCAAGTGGGGGAGCCCTGCTACAGTGAGAAAACCCATAATGTAGCAGAAGGCAACAGAACGCGTGAGGCCTGAACGGTAAAACGCGAAACGAAAGATACGCTAAAAGACCAATTGTGTTGTGCTCTTCATCCCTTACATATCCAGGTACAGGACCGGCACTGGACTTGCTCATCACCAACAATAAAGGGAGAAGGATATGACACGCACGCAATGGCTGCTGATAGGAGCGGTCGGACTCGGATTAGCGATCGGAATCTATCTTCTGTTCTTTTGCCCGACGGACTGTCACTAAGAGAGGTTCTGTATGAATATACTGCTCGCAGTCGATGGATCCGATCAATCATACGAGGCTGTAAGGGCACTGAAACACCTGTCCCGCGCGGATGAGCTGCACATTCTGCACGTCTTGGATGTCCCGACTCCGGCGTACCCAATGATGGTGCCGGAAGTCGCGCAGGAATTGTACGCCACCGTCGAACGCAATATGCGGGAGGACGGCAACAGGTTGTTGGATCGGATCTTGTCGCTCCTGCCGATGGATACCGGCCCCGTGACCAAGCATCTGGAGATTGGCTCCCCTGCCGATCGGATCGTTGAGTATGCCGCGAAAACTCAGGCGGGGTTGGTCCTCGTGGGTGCGCGCGGGCTCGGCCCGATTAAGGAGCGGTTTGTGGGGAGCGTGTCCCACAGAGTTCTGACCTTTTCCCCCTGTTCCACGCTCATTCTGCCGAGCTTCATGAAAAGCCTGAAGCAGGTCCTGCTGCCCTTGCAAGGCTCGCAGGATGCCGAGCGAGCCGTGTTGTTCTTACGGCAGAAACCATTTCGCGAGCCGGTGGCGATCACTATTCTCACGGTCCTCCCGCAGACCACGCCACCCTGGCCGGTCGATGCGGTCGCCGCGAAGGAATTGGAAATCCAGTCGCTGAAGAGCGCCGAAACCTTCACGCACAGCGTCGCCTCCCAACTAACCCCCATGGGGTACAACGTGCAAAGCAAGGCAGTCCTGGGCGCCCCGGTCGAAGCCATTCTCCGGGAAGCCGCATCGCTGAAGGCCGATCTGGTGATGATGGGCTCTCGCGGCAGACACGGGCTCACGCGTATGGTCCTGGGCAGTGTCTCGCACGCCGTCCTCCATCATGCCCCATGGCCGCTGTTGGTTTTTCACTGAGGAGTCACTCTGCTATGACACCCATGTACGACTATAAATGCCTGGACTGCGGCGAGGAATCACTGATTGTCGTGACGCTGAAAGAGCATGAACGAGGCGAAGTGCAATGTCCCAAGTGCGGCAGCAAAAATCTGCAGCAATTGTTGACCTCATTTACCCCCCACACCACCAAGAAGAGTTGATCATGCGCTGGACATGCGGATTTATCGCGTTCGCTCTGTGGCTCAGTATTTCCGGGCATGCAACAGCGCAGGATTTTCCCGCCGATGTGGACCGGGGGAAAGCCGTCTATCAGCGGTACTGCGCCACCTGCCACGGCCCCAGCGGATGGGGAGANNTCGTCTTCAGTCCGATGCATGCCTGGAGAGGCCAGCTCACCGATGGCGAAATGCAAGACGTGCTCGCCTACATTCGCCTCCTCTCGCAACAGGGACGGTGAGCGCATCGATCCATGTCCGGACAGGAGCAAGCCGTGCCGCTGGAGTCTCTGAAAGCCGACGATGCGTTGCTAATCGCGGATATCCAGAACGACTTCCTGCCCGGCGGCGCCC
>DJMJ01000017.1 GCA_002435325.1 Nitrospira sp. UBA6493
TAAGATTTTAGATGACTCAATTCGAGGGCCAGACTTTGGTACGATCAGTAGTGTATACTGCTAAGTGGATCTTGACAGCCTTCTGAGCAGACTGCTTTAATCTTTCCAGATGGCCCCACCTAAAGCAAATCAGCACGTATCGGCTATAGTATGAAATTAGTCAACCCAAAAAACATTCAATATGCCAGCCAGTTGTGAGATCACACCCGCCTTTTTCGCAGGTCACAATGACAGGGAAAAAGGCGGTGTTTGCAGCTTCCCTGGGAACGGCATTCGAATGGTACGACTTTTTTGTGTATGGCGAGCTGGCTGCGCTAGATAAAAACAGCGTTGGTCGCTGGGAGCAGGAAGAGGTGTTATTTGTTATGTATGCTATGAGGCAAGATATTCTCCTGGTATAAGACGTACCGTTGCTCTTTGCTGGAGATCAGCCTTATGCATGATTGCCTCAACGCTTCTGACAAATAGTGAGCAGGCGCCGTCACTAGAATAGGCATGCGGCTTCTGTTCTTGTTCAGCAACACACAGACTTCCTGAGGCTTCCGATGATGCATCGTCCCCGTTTCTCTGTATTCGTCATGGTCGGTCTGTCCGCTGCGATGTGGATCGGCACGGCCATGGCAGCAGAAGAGTCTTCAGAGGTCAAAGCCTACAACAAGGCTTGTGAGAGTGGTGACCCCGTTGCGTGCTTTGAGCTTGAGTATCTGTATGAGAATGGAATGGGGATGCAGCAAGATAAAGACATCGCCCTGAAATACTACACGAAAGCGTGTGACCTGAAATATCAGTTTGCCTGCGAGGCAACCGTGCGCGTCCAAAAGAGTAAGCAGTGATCATGCTCGCACCGTTCTCACGTTCGTAAGGTCACCCGCGATCTCGCCGCGAACTAGACGCTTGCTGGACACCGTCTAGGGGATCCCAAAAACGAGACTACTGTCCTACGCACAGCGGAAACACTGGTAAAGAATTGCCCCATGGGATCGGCTAGGCATTCGCCTCTTGCGCGGCTACTAGTCTAGGTGGCGCACAGGTCCGTGATACGGTGCGATGCATAAACGGCTCGAATATAAGACGGTAATCATGAAAGGGTTTACCCAAATGGTCATGCGAGGATGGTACTGGATCGGACTGGCAGGGCTGAGCATGGCCACCACGTCAGCGGCGGTCGCCGAGTCCTGGAAGCCGTTCGCCCAGCCTGAGATACGAGGGATGTCGACGGAACAACTCCATGATCAATTTTGCGTGGATCAACGATTAGCCGAGGATTTGCGCATTGAAGTGGACAAGTACGGGGGACTTTTGCTCAAGGAACACCCATCGCCTGTCTATGAGAAAAGTTATGAAGAGGCCAAGCGCAGCTACCAAGAGGTTCAGCAAGAGTTGCGCCGCATCACTCGCATTCTCATTGACAGAGAAGAAGCCCTGCCCAGTTGCCTTAGGAATTACTGACCGTAAGGAAAGACGACGCCTCCAGGAATCAGCCGCCTCTCATCAAGAACACTTATCGGGAATGGATTCCCCCCCCTGCCCCGTTTTCGTCAAACCCTCGATTGCGCAGGATAGAACTTATGGCTGACACCTCAGTTGACTGGTAATTGTCAATCGGTTTAAGAACATGTGTGAGTCGCAGACCGTCAACCCTGCCTCATTCCTGGCGGTACACTTCTATCATCACCCATATTGCAATGCGGCTGATCCCGTGAATGAGCTGAACGCACTCTGGAGATAAGGCTGCTGGCATCGGTGGCGGCCTGTCCGGGGATCATCGTGCTTGTGTCGGCGATGGCGATGACCGGATTCATGAGGCCAGAAATGTCTCTGAAGAACATACCGGTCTTCCCCACAGGAAGGTTGTTCTCTGTCACCGTAAAATTGCCCTTGAAGGCAATGTATTTGCCGTTGTTCATCGTCGGGGAATCAGGGAATACGTCGAACTTCGTGCCTGCTGGAGCAGGGAGGGGAACCTAAAAGTAGGAGAAGTCCGGCAGGTTGCCGAGCGTATTGACTCCGGTAGTGAGCGGGCCATTGATCCAGGTGAAGATGCCCGTGGTGCCGGCCCTGGTCTCTAATTGAGTAATGGGATCAATGTAAGTCCAGACCGGTTGTGAATTCCCCCGTGAGGCGATCAACGGGGACGAAATATCAATCCGCGGGATGGACGGAGTCTCGTTAAAGATGGACCCGAGATTGTTGGGTGCTGGGACAACTGTCTCAGTATCGAGAATGGTCTGCAATGCCGGTGATGAACAGAGATCGACTGACCAGACTCCGCGATGGGGCTCTCCGGCTGGAGCGCCTCCTGGTGCTTTGGCGCGGGCGCGGAAGACGACTAGGCCATTACTGTTGATCGACGGTTGGTTATAGCTGAAGTAATTCTTTCCTACCCCTGCGGGCCCGGGTGGCGAAACGGCATTATTCACCACGGTCACCCATTTCCCGGTCGCGTTGCTGATAGCGCTGGAACAGGCGCTTGCGACCGGTGGTAGTGGCGTTGGAGCGTCATTGCCCCCGCATGCTGCCAACAACATGAAGCAGGTGGACGTTATTGCCAGATGCAGCGCATACCTCCCGAGAGATTGGCAAAGAGGTATTTCGGCTTTTGTCTGTCTGCAGCAGGGTAAGGGCGACATCTGACACCTCACGACGTAAAGGGTTTCCAATACAAATTCACAAAACAATACGAGTCACGCCAGACGAAAAGGATTCGCGCGCTCCTCATCGTCCGTATCTTGATTCACTCGTTGAGTGACGAGCTGGAATATAGTTTTCATGAGTCGCCTCTCCGTCGGAAACACCTATGTATAATTTCGACTAGCAGGAGGTGTGCCACTACCGTGAATTACACCTCCTGACGAGAGATCGTATAAACACCAAATGGTTAGAGCTTCTGAGTTCAATGTGCCTGACGGTGAATGGAAGAATAATAAGAATTACGGTGGGGTATTTAAGGTCAATGCATGAGCGGAGGTGTTGCTATTCGCGACACGGATATTTGTCTCAAAGCAATTCGAGCCTGCTCTTCTTACCGCTTGTCGAAAACGTGCCATACGAAATACTGTCAAATTTCATAGCCATTAGTGGTGAATTGCGATGGGTGTGGATGGTTCGCAGGCTGCTCAACCATTTGTTACTGGAAGGGGTTCTTCGACACGAGCAATAGAATGAAATGTGTGCGGTGATTTCCCCCTACGAAAGATGGGGAGCGAAGGGATTGCGCTAAGGGCTAGGGTGGAGCTGCAGGGAGAATAACCTTTCCCAGATTTGTAATTCTTGTCAGGAGCGTGAGGGGGGGAGCTTGATGCTGTGGGTTTGAGGTCTCCCCATCATTGGTCTGGACATGGGGCATCCTGCTAGAATGCCATTATGGATGTGGTGACGACGCATCGGAACGCGGATTTCGACGGCCTGGCCTCGATGGTGGCCGTGCGAAAACTGTATCCTGACGTGCGGCTGGTGTTGTCGGGCGGGGCGCAAGAAACTGTGCACGCCTTTCTCAGCACGCACGATCTAAATCTTACCAAACTGAAGGATATCGATCTCGCACAGGTCCGGCGGCTGGTTCTGGTGGATACGCACGAGCCTGATCGGATTGGTCCGTTTAAACAATGCTGGCAGGACCCGCTGGTTGAGGTGCTGGTCTTCGATCATCATGGGGAAAGCCATGATGCCACCGAGACGCCGTCAGGCGGGAAGCCGGTGACCACGGTTATTGAGGCAGTCGGGGCCACGACAACCCTCCTGATCGAACGGGTGCGCGAGGCGGCCGTGCCCCTGACGGTTTTGGAAGCGACGGTCTTGGCGTTGGGCTTGTACGAAGAAACCGGGTCCTTCACGTTTGCCTCCACCACGCCGCGCGATCTTAACGCCGCCGCATTTCTCCTCAAAGCAGGAGCCGATCTCAATCTCGTGTCGCAGACTTTGCGGCGTCCGCTCGATCCGGACGTGGTGGCCTTGCTCAACGATCTTCTTGAACATAGTGAGGTGCATTATCTCGAAGGCCGGAAAGTCCTGGTGGCCACCAGCACGATCGATCGGTGCCAGGCAGAAGCCGCCGAGGCGGTTCACAAGCTGGCGGAGTTGGAGGGGGTGGACGCGGTGATCGTGGCGGTCATGACGGAGGAGCATGTCGAAGTGATCGGCCGCAGCCGCACCCCCGACATCGATGTCGGGGGCATCGCGAGGGAATTCGGGGGCGGCGGGCACCCGGTCGCGGCGGCCGCGATGATCAAAGGTCAGACTCTGACGCAGGTGAAGGAGCGTGTGGTGCAGTTGCTCACGCAGCGCTATCGGCCGACGCTCCTGGCCAAAGATGTCATGACTAAGCCGGTGAAAAAGGTGACGGCAGACGCGACGGTCAAGGACACCGAGCAGCAGATGACGCACTATGGGGTCAACGTGCTTCCGGTTCTGGACGGGAAGGACCGCTATATTGGCCTGGTGAGCCGGGAGCAGATCCAGAAGGCGTTGTTCCATAGGCTTGGCGCCCTGACGGCTCAGGACATCATGCACACCGATCATTACACGGCGAGCCCCGAGACCTCGTTCCACGAGATTGAGCAGGCGATGCTCGAACGGAATCAGCGTTTTGTGCCGATTCTCGACGGCACCCGCGTGGTCGGCGTGATCACGCGCACGGATTTGCTCAGGGCTTGGCATGACGATGTCTCGCGGACGCTGCACCTCCGTCCCAAGCTGAGCGAGCCAGCCGAAATGACCCGTCCCATGCACCGGCGCAATCTCAGCTCACAGATTCGTGAGAAACTGCCGCCGCCGGTTTTCACGTTGCTGAAGGAGGCCGGCCTTCTTGCCGACCGGTTGGATGTGTCTCTTTATGTAGTCGGGGGATTTGTGCGCGATCTCCTGCTCGGTCTCGACAATCTGGATCTTGACTTGGTCGTGGAAGGTGATGGCATTGCCTTCGCACGCAAATTAGCCGCGGAGCATGGGGGGCGGGTTAAGGCCCATGAGCGATTTGGGACAGCAGTCGTCGTGCTGCCGGACGGCGTCAAGCTGGATGTGGCGACGGCGCGCACTGAGTACTATGAATTTCCGACCGCGTTGCCGACGGTCGAGCAGAGTTCCATCAAAAAAGATCTGTATCGCCGGGATTTCACGATCAATGCCTTGGCGGTACGGTTGAACGGACGGGGATTCGGGGACGTCCTCGATTTTTACGGAGGACAGCGCGATCTGAAGGACAAGGCCATTCGTGTCCTGCATAGTCTGAGTTTTGTCGAAGATCCGACCCGGGTGTTCCGTGCGATTCGCTTTGAGACCCGCTTCGGGTTCCATTTGGGCAAAGATACGCTGGCGTTGATTAAGGCCGCCGTGAAGATGGAGCTGTTCCACCGGCTGTCCGGGCATCGGTTGCTGGAAGAGCTGAAAGCGCTCTGCTCAGAGCGTGAGCCGAAGACCGGCCTCAAGCGACTGGCGGAACTTGGTCTGCTCCGGTTCATTCATCCGAAGCTGGTCTGGACGGCCCGTCTGGAGCGCATGCTGCTTGCGGCGGAAGAAGCGCTGGATTGGTATCGGCTGCTCTATCTCGATCGCAAGATGGAGGGTTGGCTGGTCTATATCATGGTGCTTGCCGCCGCCTTGCCGGATCGCGGTGTAACGGAGTGGCTCAAGCGGTTTCCGTTCAGCGAACGTGAGGCCACGACGCTGAAGGTATTTCGTGGCGGAGCCCATCGGGTATTCCGGCAACTGGCCAAACGGCCGCCCCTTTCACCCTCGGCGGCGGTTCGATTATTGGAAACTCTGCCGGACGAAGCCCTCGTGGCGATGATGGCGCAGAGCCAATCCGAGCCGGTTAAACGCCAGGTGGCCGCCTATCTCACGACGTGGCAACATACGAAGCCGCGCCTTACGGGAGCGGATCTGCGCGCGATGGGCGTGAAGCCAGGGCCGATCTATAGCAAAGTGCTGACCCAATTGCGCGAGGCGCAGCTCGACGGGCTGGTAAAAACCGAAGCTGAGGAGCGGGCGTTGGTGCAGACGCTCATTCGCCGGCGAGCCGGCGGGGCGGATTAATTCGTCGGGGTGATGGAGAGCGAGACTTCGTTCGGCAACAGCAACGTCACATTGGCCTGGTTCGCCGCATCAGGCTGAATGATCGCAAAAAGCGGAACGGCTTGCGGCACGGTGCTCGGCGGCATGGCGAGGATCGCCGGAAAATCGATCAGCGGAGAGATCGTCGCAAGACTGGCCAGCCTCAACCGGAAGGCCATCAAGATATCGCGCAGGCGTCTCGCCTGTTCTTCCTCGGGTAGCGAGTCTGTGGTCACGATGCCGAGTTCCCACAAGGGTTTGGTAATGGTCACGGGAAACGTGAGCCCGAGTTGCTGGGCGGTCGGCGTGACGTCGATCAATATTCCCGAATGTATAGCCTGCTGACGGTCTTTGATTGTGGGAACATCCGGTCCCACGCTGGAGGTCTCCGTGGTGTTTTCCTTTTCTGGAAGCACGTCTGCAATAGGTTCTGCCTCGTCGTCTGCCGTCGATGAAACCGGCAATCCTGTTTTCGGCAGGGCCGTCACAATGCCTTCGTAAATCACTCGGGCAGAATCTGACCATGAAGGGTTAAACGGACGTCCGGCGAAGGCCGCATCAGCCGCCTTCTTTTCGTCGTGGGTCAATGGTTTGGGATGGGTGTGTTGAGTCATAACATACAGATAACCAGGTCAGCGGCGAGGTCAAGCGGCAATTGGCGGGCTATTGGGGCGGAAAGACGTGTGCCGGATGAGTTGAGGAGCTAAGGTGAAGCGGCGCGAAGCCTCGTGCTATAGTTCCGCGCATGGCGCGCATGGACTATTATCGAGTGCTCGGAGTCTCGCGGGAGGCCTCCGAGGACGACATCAAAAAAGCCTACCGGAAGCTGGTCTTTCAGCATCATCCTGACCGGAATCCCGACAGCAAAGATGCGGAGGCGAAGATCCGCGAGATCAACGCCGCTTACGAGATCGTGGGCGATGCGGAAAAACGCCGCAGCTATGACCGGCTCTATTGGGGCGACGAGCCGCGCGCGGATGTGGTGGACCCCTTCGTCATTCTCCACGAGATGGAGCAGAAGCTTTTCGACGAGGGACGGAAGGAGCTCTTTGCCGTATTGGTCAAGGATGTCGCTCGGGTGAAGGCGGAATTGGCCCTTCTGCGCGAACGGGCCGTGGCGGCGCAGGGCTATGACACCTTCAGGGAAGATTTGGTGGCAGAGCGGGGCGCAGAGGTGATGGACGATTTTCTCACCGAGGAGATGGAGGCGCGCAAAGGCCGATTGGTCGAAGTGGCCGCCGAGATGATGGTGTCGCAAGGCGTCGTCAAGAAGAACGACGAAGGCGGGTTCCGGTCAGTGCGAGGAGCCCTCGAAGAGAGTTACCGAAAAGGCCGCATTCACGGCTATGCCTCGGCACTGGAGTTGTTCTACGAGAGACGTTAAACGTGAAATGTGAAACGTAAGAGGGCTGACCTCGCGATCGTTTCACTATTCACGTCTACGTTTCATGTGCTTGCCAGCGGTCCCGCCACAAACTTTCCCGCCTGCATCACGCCCAGGATCTTGCTGCGGTCCCGAAGCAGCTCGATTCGTTTTAGAGGATTGCCGTTGAGAATCACCAGGTCGGCCTGCTTTCCCTTGATCAGTGTCCCCACCGTTTCATCAATGCCGATGAGCCGCGCGGCGGCGGCCGTCGAAGCCAGGATTGCATCCATCGGGCTCATGCCGAAGGCGACCATCCGCTCCAGTTCCTGGGCGTTATCTCCGTGATAGTTGAAAGGGGTGCCGGCGTCGGTTCCCATGGCGATGAACAGTCCGTGCTGGTGGGCCTTCTTGAAGCTGGCTTGATGGCGTTTGGTCAGGGCTTTCGCTTTATCGAGTGCGCTTGTCGGAATACCGCATCCCGGACGGCCTGCCGCCGTGGTGGAAAGGGCGGAGAGCGTCGGCACCATGTACACACCGTGCTGCTTCATCAATTCGCCGGCTTCGTCGTCGAGCAACGTGGCGTGTTCGATGGAGTGCACCCCGGCGCGAATGGCGTTTTTCATGCCGGAGGATCCGTGCGCATGGGCCGCGACTTTTTTTTGAGCTCGCCGGGCGGTTTCAACCGCCGCGGTGAGTTCCTCCACCGTCATCTGGGCCTGGTCCGGAGAAGTGCCGGGAGTCAGCACACCACCTGAGGCAATGACTTTTATCAGGCCGGCGCCGGCGGTTAGTTGCGCTTCGACGGCGCGGCGGACGTGGGCAGGCCCTTCCACTTCCTGGCCGATAAACCGCGCATGGCCGCCGATCATGCAGATGGCGAGGCCGGCGCCGACGATGCGGGGGCCTGGCAGGATACCGGTCTCGATCGCGTGCGTGAGGACAAAAATGGAATGGTCGCGCGAGCCGACATCGCGGACGGTGGTGAAGCCGGCTTCCAGCGTTTGCCTGGCATGACGGGCCGACTTGAGCAGGGTGAGCGAGGGGGAGTCGGTTTCGACGGCCGCGACGACGTCCGGTTCCGCGCCCAGGCAGAGGTGAACATGGCAGTCCATCAGCCCTGGAATCACGGTAAGCCCCCGACCGTTGATCTTGGTGACACCACTAGGGATCGTGATGGTGCGGCTGAGGCCGGCGGCGGCGATCTTGGCGCCGCGAATGAGGATGGTGGCCTGTTCGTAGACATGACCGGTGCCATCGATGAGGCGGACGTGCTGGAGTGCGAGAGCCATGAATTTATTCTCCGACAGGGAAGGTGATGACGATTCCGCCCATGACATCGTTTAATTTGAAATCGCGGCGGGGACTGTTCGGGTGTTTGTTGTGGCAATCGACGCAGGCCTGGGACGAGGCGAAGTCGGGATAGATAGCCTGAAAATACCGAGTGCCGTCTTTCGTCAGAAATCCGTAGTAGGGGACATCGGGTTGTTTCTCGACCGCAGCGAGTCCGAGCCGTTCCAGATCGCTGTTGGCCCCATTCCATACATAAATGGGAGTCAAGCTCGCGAGCCGAAAAGAAAACTTCAAATCCTTAAGGGCCACGAGCCGGCCGGACTCCATGAGATATTGCGCAGGGAGAGGAACGCCGCGTTCGTCCTTCCAATGTTCGTGAGCCTCGATACCTTCCTTCTGCAGTTTGACCACGACGTTGTCCGTATAATTGGTGCGATTGGCCTCCAGCAGCGCATGAATGAACGAGGCGACCTTTTGGGGGGAGACCATGTCGGCCTTCGTCGAGTCGGCCATCGTCAGCTTGAAGACCCAAAAGAAGATCATGCTCATGAATGCAAAGGTGACAGCGCCCAATACTACTAACAGCGGACGATTCATGGTCTGCCTTCCTTCCACTACAGTCCCCGGTTATAGATTCGCGTGGCGGCTTGCAGCGCGTGTCCTGGCGTGGAGAGCCAGCCGGATCGGATAAAAAGTTCTTCGACGGCATTCAAGAGCATCAACACGTTCGCTTCCGTGCTGGATTCCCCCATCAGCCCAATACGCCAGACTTTCCCCTTCAAAGGGCCGAGGCCACCACCGATTTCAATGCCGAAGGTCTGGAGCAGTTGTTGCCGGACCGCGGCTTCGTCGATATGTGCTGGCACGGTGACGCAGGTGAGCATCGGCAGCCGGTGCTCGTCCAGCGGCAGCGGGGGCAGGTCGAGTGCGGCCAATCCGGCGACCAGCGCGTCGCCATTCAGACGGTGGCGCGCAAAGCGAGCAGGCAGGCCTTCTTCCTCAATCAGGCACAGCGCCTCATGCAACGCATAGAGCATCGAGATGGGAGCGGTGTGGTGGTAGGCTCGCGTGCCCTCGGCCCAGTAATCAGCGATCAAGGACAGGTCGAGATACCAGCTTCGGCAGGGGGTTCGACGGCGCGAGATGGCATCCATGGCTCGGGCGCTCACGGTGAGAGGAGCCAAGCCTGGCGGGCAACTCAGACATTTTTGCGTGCCGCTGTAACAGACATCGATGCTCCACTGATCGACCTCCACCGGTACTCCGCCCAGGGAGGTCACAGCATCGACGATCAACAGGGTGTCATGGTCCCGGCATAGCCGGCCGATCGGTTCAATCGGCTGCCAGGCACCGGTGGAAGTTTCGGCGTGCACCAGCGCAACGGCTTTGACGGGTCCGGTTCGCCGCAAGGTGGTTTCAATCATGTCCGGCGGAATGATCTGGCCCCAGGGCGCCTCGACGCGAATAGCGGTACCACCGCAGCGTTCGACGACCGTCGCGAGGCGGGTGCCGAAGACACCGTTCACGCCCACGATCACGGCATCGCCGGGTTCAACCACATTCACGATCGCCGCTTCCATCCCGGCTGAGCCGGTTCCAGAGAGTGCGATGGTCATGCGATTTGCAGTGGAAAACAGATGCCTCAACCGTGATTGAAGATCGTTCATGATAGCGAGGAACGCCGGGTCGAGATGGCCGATCAAAGGGGTCGAGAGGGCCTGGAGCACGCGCGGGTGGACCATGCTGGGGCCAGGGCCGAGGAGCAGACGCTTGGGAGGATCGAGTGATCGGATCACGTAGTCGCCTCCGTCGAGCGAGGCTGGTTGCTTCCGAGGGGATGCCTTCTATCGTCCTGTCTAGTGTCGTCCTGTCGTGCCATCGGTGCGTCTCAATCGGTCATTGGCTAGAGAACTCAGAGGGTTATGGCCGGACAGTATAGCCAACTTCGGGCGGATAGGCCATGTGATATTCGGGGCGCCAGTGGGGCTTCTACCCAGTTTGGGGGATAGGTCGTGATCGGGCTCAATGGTATAGTCGAGGGCATGGAAGGCGAGTCACAACCGAAGCCCCAGCTGTTGCCCTCTAGCGACGGGACTGAACCGTTGTCTCCTTCGTCGTTTGAAGGGGATGCTCGCCCGCAATTTTCGTGCTTTGTAAGCGTTCTTTCCGCGCTGATGCTCCTGGCCACACTCGGGGCGATCCTCTGGTTTTCCTCGAATACCCCCCAACTCGACCGTTTTGAGGATCCTGTTCGGGCGCTCGATCTGATGGTCAGCCGCACGATGGAAGCGCAGGATGGATTAGATCAGGCGCCGAGTTGGCATCGATGGGTGACCGCATGGACGTCCGGTAGTGATCAAGCGGAACGGGACCAAGCTATTCAATGGTATCGGGAACTCGTGGCGACAACGGGCGCGCCGCAGGCGCATCTTCAGCTGGCGATTCTACAGGGTGAATCCGGGTATCGAGAGGAGGCTGTCACCGCCACGCAGGCATGGAAGGCCGATGCCGAACCGTTTCCTCTCTATGCACGATTCATTGAGTCGGCCTATGGCGACAGGCCGCTCTCGAAATCGACGGAGCTTGCGCTGCAGGCCGAGCTGGCCGAAGCCGTGCCTGCCGGGTGGTTCTACAATCATCTGGCCGCCGCCTTGGCGGCGCGCGCCGGCGATGTTGCGTTGGGCGCCACGGTGGCGAGACAGATTCAGGCGCGCGGGGCGCTGGTTGAGCAACGGGCGCAGGTGTTGACCGGCGTGGAGTTGACTTGCCTGATTCTCGGTTCGGTGCTGTTGCTCGGGATCATGCGGTTGAGAGGGCGACGGACGGATATCTTGCGATTGCATCAACCGGGTGTGCCGCCGCCTTGGCCGGGCGGGATCGGCAGTGCTGTGCTGCTGAGAGGAGGTGCGCTGGGAGCCGTCCTGACGCTGGCTTTTCTATCGTTCGCGCCGATCGAAAATGCATCGTTGCGCGCATTGGCCATTCCTGTGGCCAATCTTCCGCTCCTGGCAATGGCCTACATGTACTTGTTGAAGCCGGCAGGATTGAACTTCCGGAATGGATTTGGGTTGCAGATTCAATGGGGGCAGGCCGGCCGGCTCGCGGGGATCGTGCTCGCCGTCGTGGCGGCGGGACTCTGGGGGGAATGGGTGATGGGTCGTCTAGCCGACTCGTTGCATCTGACGAATCATTGGACAGAATGGTTTGATCCAGACCTCGTGTGGGCGTCCGGTTCGGTGTTGACGATCAGTCTGCTGGAATATGTCATCTTCGCCCCGATCTTTGAAGAGTTGGCCTTTCGCGGCTTGCTCTATGCGATTCTGCGCCGGCGATTGACGCCGCTCCCTGCGGCAATGATCAGCGGGGGGATCTTTGCGCTGGCCCATGGCTACGGACTCATCGGATTTCTGAGTGTGTTCTGGAGCGGGCTGCTGTGGGCCTGGATCTATGAACGGACAGGCAGTTTGCTGCCCGGCATGATCGCGCACGCTACGAATAATCTATTGGTGTGTGTCAGCGTGATGACCCTGCTGCGATAGCCGGCTTGTGAAAACGGCCCCCAACTTTGTTCTCGGCTCGAAGCGGACCTCAACGTACCCGGGAGGGTACGCCTCCGGTCCGTTCTCGCCTGCGGCCTCGTTGGATGACCGTTTTGACAAACCTGTTCACGATCTCGTGAGTCGTGCCAACTCGGTGTAGAGATCTTGATGACGGATGACCGAGCCAAATGTCGTTACGAGCTTGTGGGTGGAGATTCGTTTCCCAGGTTGTTCGTGATTCTCTGGGTGGAGTGTCGTTGAGTGGTGGTCTTGCGTCATGGCGGCGCAGATCTCCTTCCAGGTACGGGGAGTGCCGTCGCTGACATTGTAGGTTTCTCCGGGGGTGCCTCGTTCGAGGGCCAGTAGGCAGATCGAAGCGAGGTCTTCGACGTGGATCAGGTTCACATATTTGGGTGAGGGGCTGACCCGGCCGGTTTTGATCCAGTTGAGGGGATTGCGCCCGGGGCCGTAAATGCCGGCGACGAGGAGGACGATCGCGCCAAGGGTGGTGCGAAGGTATTCTTCGCCTTGCACGCGGGGCCTGGAGAGGTCGATCGGCGCCGTTTCGTCGATCCAGGAAGGCGGATAGTCCTGCGAGCCGCCGGTTTTGTAGGCCGACGTGCTGCCGAGCACCACCAGACGGTGAGGCGATGTCCGAAGCCTCTCGGAACACTGTTGGACGAGGTTCAACGGTGCAGCGGGAAAACACCAGAGGATATCGGCGTTGTCGGGGATAGCCGTCCAGGTCTCAGGCTGCGCGAGATCGAAGAGGAGGCGCTGGTCTTGTGAGAGGTGACTGAGATTCTTGTCTGGATCGCGGCTGGTGGCAAGTACCGTGGCATAGTGCCGAGCAGCAAGAGGCATGAGGAATCGCGCGGTATAGCCTGAGCCGAGAATGACCAGCGTGTTTTGCACAGTGAGATGGCCCTCCGAGTCTAACGTGGAGGCAGTGTGCCAGCGATGGATCGGGAGAGTCCATCGAAATCATCCGGTTTCGTTGGCAAGCGGCTTTTGTGGTGTTATAAATTGAGCGAATATTGGTGTTGCGGATTGCGAACCAAAGGAAGATCCTATGAACACACGAATGCTGTCGTGGCTTGTGTTGCCGATGCTGCTGTTCCTGGCTGGTTGCCCCAGCGACGGGGGCGTCGGCGGAAACTTCAACTTGGGTGGAGGAGCCACGATTGTGTATCGGGCGGACCAGACCATCGATACCGTTGATGAATTGTTCCTCGCAAGTTCAGGGGCGAAGTTGAATCCCGCATTGTCGGCATCCAAGACCGTTCAGGCGTTCGCAATTACACCTGATAAAAGTGCGGTTGTTTACATCGCGGATCAAACAACCACGGGGGTGTTCGAGCTATATCGAGTGAGTCTGGCTAATCCCGGTGTGAGCACAAAACTGAATGGCTCTCTGGTGAGTGGCGGAGATGTGCAAAGTTTTAAAATAATTCCTGACGGAAGCGGGGTTGTCTATTTAGCCGATGAGACGACCGATGCTGTCAATGAGCTCTATCGAGTCTTATTCTCAAGTCCGACTAATTCAACCAAGCTCAATGGAACTCTGGTCAGTGGGGGCAATGTGTCGGAATTCGACGTGACTGCAAATAGCGCCCGTGTCGTGTATTCGGCTGATCAGGCTATCGATACAGTCGTCGAACTGTTTCAAAATACCCTGTCCGCGATCGGCGTGCCGGCCAAGTTGCACTCGAATTATTCGGCGGGTGAGTCTGTGACAGCGTTCAAGCTGCTTCCGGATAGCAGCGGGGTTTTGTATACCGCTAACCAGACAACGAATACGGTTGTGGATCTCTATGAATCCCTCTTTGGAGGCACGCTGGGTTCGACCGTGAGCCATTCGTTAGTAACTGGCGGGAATGTCTTGGATTTTGCCGTGAGTCCGGACAGCAGCGGCGTTGTATATCGTGCCGATCAGGATACAGACGGAGTCAATGAGCTCTATCGCGTCGCCTTGACATCCCTTACGAACAGCTCAAAGTTAAATGGAGCATTGGTGGCCAATGGGGATGTGGATACGCATTATGTGGTGACTCCGGATAGCGCCAGTATCGTCTATGTTGCAGATCAAACGGTGGACGGGCAGCTAGAACTCTATCGAACTGTTTTTTCAGGATTGGCTAATACGCGTTTGCTCACTGGGTTAATTTCAGGAAGTGAGGCAGTCTTTGATGTCGTTGCCATTCCGGACAGCAGTGGCGTGGTGTACATTGCCGATCAGGATACCGCCGGCACCAGAGAGGTCTATCGCGTGCTCTTTTCCGCGCCCGGCTCGACGACGAAGCTCAATCCAACTTTCATTGCGACACGGCAAGCCCAAGAAGTCGCAGTTGCTCCGGACAGCGCATCGGTGGTCTATCGTGCCAATCAGAGCTCGGCGACGGGCGTGGAGCTATATCGCGTTTTCTTCAGCGCTGCTGGCACGAGCACCACGCTCAATGGGACGTTAGTTTCCGGAGGAAACGTTGGAGCATTCGCTCTGCGTTAGACGATTGGGCTGACAATCGTTTGGTCCTCTTCAGCCGGCTCATGTAAGATGCTGGCCTATGGAGGCTATCAATTTCCATCCCCTCATTGTCGATTGGTTTCAGTCGCAAATCGGTGAGCCGACCGATGTCCAGGTTCAGGCCTGGCCTGCCATCCAATCCGGTGCGGATGCGCTGATTGCCGCGCCGACCGGGTCAGGGAAAACGCTCGCCGCCTTTCTTTCCTGTATCGATAACCTGTTCAAGCAAGCCCTCGCTCGAGAACTCGACGACCACACGCAAGTGCTCTACGTCTCGCCGCTGAAGGCGCTGAGCAACGATATCCAGAAAAATCTTCAGAAGCCGTTGACGGAGATCGGCCAGGCCGCGTTGCAGGCCGGACTGCTCATGCCGGAGCTGCGCGTGCTGGTCCGCACGGGGGATACACCCATGGCGGACAGACAGCAGATGCTCAAGCGGCCGCCGCATATTCTGGTCACGACGCCGGAGTCGCTCTTCATTCTCCTCACCGCCGACAAAAGCCGCCGGATGCTGCAGACCGTCAGGACCGTGATCGTGGACGAAATTCATGCACTGGCGCCGAACAAGCGCGGGGCGCATGTGGCCCTGTCGCTGGAGCGGCTTGAAGCGCTCACGTTGGCCAAGCCGCAACGCATTGGTCTCTCGGCGACGCAACGGCCGATTGATCTCATGGCAGAATTTCTCGTCGGGTCTCGTCCCCGTCCGAGGGTCATCGATGTCGGTCACCGCCGCGAACTTGATCTTGCGGTGGAGGTGCCCAAAGATGAATTGAGCGCGATTGCCACGAATACGGTCTGGTCCGATGTGTACGACCGTGTGGCCGAATTGGTCCGGCAGCATCGCTCAACTCTGGTCTTCGTCAATACACGACGGCTGGCGGAGCGTGTCTCGCACTATCTCGAAGAGCGCCTCCAAGACTTGGGGCCCGATGTCGTGGCGGCGTACCACGGTAGCCTGTCGCGGCAGATTCGTCTTCACGCAGAGGAGCGGCTTAAGACCGGCAAGACCCGTGTGGTCATTGCCACGGCCTCGCTGGAGCTAGGGATCGACGTCGGGACGGTTGATCTGGTCTGTCAGATCGGCTCCCCGAGGGCCATTGCCACGGCGCTGCAGCGGATCGGTCGTGCCGGTCACTGGATCAAGGCTGTGCCAAAAGGCCGGCTCTTTGCCATGACCCGGGACGAGTTGCTGGAATGCGCCGCGCTTGTTCGCGCCATCAGAGCGGGGACGTTGGATCGAATCGAGGTGCCAATCGCGCCACTCGATATTTTGTCGCAACAGATCGTCGCGGCTGCAGCAAGTCAGACGTGGACGGAAGACGACTTGTTCTCTCTCTGCCGGCGGGCTTATCCGTACAGGGATCTGGAACGGGATGAATTCGATCAGGTCGTGCGGATGTTGGCCGACGGCATTGCGACCCAGCGCGGCCGCGGGCATGCCTATCTCTATCATGACCGGATCAACCGTCGGATCAAGGGGCGGCGAGGGGCGCGCTTGGCTGCCATCACGTCAGGCGGGGCTATTCCGGATACGGCGAACTATGCGGTGGTGGCTGAGCCTGACGGCACGGTTGTGGGATCGGTGGACGAGGATTTTGCGGTGGAAATTTTGGCCGGGGACATCATGTTGCTCGGCAATACCTCGTGGAGGATTAAGCGGATCGAAGCGGGCAAAGTTCGCGTCGAAGATGCCCAGGGAGCCCCGCCGAATATTCCCTTCTGGCGGGGCGAAGCGCCATCCCGTACGGCTGAATTGTCGGCGGAAGTGGCTTCTCTACGCCAAGAGATTGCGAGTCGGGTAGTTTCACCAAGTCAGGCCATCAGCTCTCAGCCATCAGCGATCAGCTGGCTCAAAAAAGAATGTGCGCTCGATCTGCGCGGCGCGGAGCAAGCGGTGGCCTATGTCGTGGCGGGGCTCACGGCGCTGGGAACGGTGCCGACGCAACAGACGATTATCGCCGAGCGCTTTTTTGATGAGAGTGGCGGGATGCAGTTGGTGATCCATGCGCCGTTCGGCGGGCGGATCAACAAGGCCTGGGGCCTCGCCCTGCGAAAACGTTTTTGTGTGACCTTCGATTTCGAGTTGCAAGCCGCGGCGACGGACAACGGACTGGTGATCTCGCTGGGCGAGAAGCACAGCTTCCCGCTGGAGTCCGTGTTCGGCTATCTCCATTCGAATACCGTTCGGGACGTGCTGATTCAGGCCGTCCTCCTCGCGCCGATGTTCACGACCCGCTGGCGATGGAATGTCTCGCGGGCGCTGGCGTTGCTGCGATTTTCCAATGGCAAAAAGGTTCCCCCTCAGATTCAGCGCATGAAAGCCGAGGATCTGTTGGCGGCCGTCTTCCCTGACGTCATTGCTTGCCAGGAAAATCTGACAGGCCAGCGGGCGGCGCGGCAGATCCCCGATCATCCGCTGGTCAAGGAGACGCTGCGAGACTGCCTAACGGAGGCGATGGATCTGGAGGGCCTGACGGCAACGCTGAAGGCGATTGAGGCAGGGTCGATTCGGTGTGTGGCGGTGGATACGCCGACGCCCTCCGTATTTTCCCATGAAATCCTGAATGCCAATCCCTATGCATTTCTGGATGATGCGCCGCTGGAAGAACGGCGTGCGCGGGCGGTCGAGATGCGGCGAACGCTGCCAGCGGAATTGCTTGGCCAGGTGGGCGCGCTCGATCCCGAGGCGATTGAAGAAGTGGCGCGGGAGTCGTGGCCGGTCGTGCGAGACGCCGATGAGTTGCACGATGCCTTGCTCACGCTCGTGTGGCTGCCTGATGATCAGATGCAGCCATGGGCAATGTTCCTCCCAGTGTTGATCAAGTCCGGACGAGTGGTTCCGCTCACGGTCTCGTTCTCTCACCTCTCACCGTTCACATCTCAGGAGGCTAGGGGATGGGTGGCGATGGAGAACCGGGAAGGAGTCGAACAGGCATTTTCAGACAGCGATGACGCCACGCTCGATGCCATCGTCCTGGGCTGGATGGAAAGTATTGGCCCAACAACAGTCGCAGACCTTGCCGCGCGCCTGCAGTATTCAGTCGATGCCGTGAACAAGGCCATGATTCGGCTCGAAGCGCAGGGCCAAGTCCTCCGCGGCCGTTTTTCGTCTCACGTGTCACTTCTCACGTCTCACGAGATCGAATGGTGCCACCGCCGCCTCCTCGCGCGCATTCACCGGCTGACGCTGGGCCGCCTTCGCAAGGAGATTGAGCCGGTGACGGCGGCTGAGTTCATGTCGTTTCTGCTGCGCTGGCAGCATGTGACACCGGGCGCGCGGATGCATGGGGAGGCAGGGCTTGCCGAGGTCATCGCGCAGCTGGCGGGATTTGAGGCGGCCGCGTCGGCTTGGGAGCCGCAGCTCCTGCGAAGCCGGCTGGAGAAGTTTGAGCCAGAGCTGTTGGATCGTCTCTGTTTGAGCGGGGCCGTGAGTTGGGGGCGGCTGTCTCCTCATCCGCGACTGAAACCGGCAGGCGATTTTGATCGGGCACGCCGGATTGTTCCCATCAGCGTGGCGCCGATCACGCTCTTCCCGCGCGAGGAAGGGGAGTGGTTGATGGAGGCCATGCGCGATCAGTCTGCGCCCAATGGGACGGATCTTTCAGGGCAAGTGAGCCCCGTAGGGCAGGATCTGATTCGTGTTTTGCGTGAGCGAGGCGCCAGCTTCTTTGCGGATCTCTCGCGGATGACCAATCACCTTCCGACGGAAGTGGAAGAGGGCTTGTGGGAACTGGTGGCTGCTGGCCTCGTGACGGCCGACGGGTTCGATAATCTGCGGGCACTCATGGACCCGCATCGGCGTCGTGCGGAGGGGCGCGCGCGGCTGCGCCGTCCACGTCATGCGGCAGGCCGGTGGTCGTTGCTGCATAGTGCGATCAACCATCAGCCGTCCGCTACCAGCTTCGTGGAAAAATCCGCTCGTCAGCTGTTGTGCCGCTATGGTGTGGTGTTCCGGGATCTGCTGGCACGCGAGACCTTGCTGCAGTCGTGGCGTGATTTGCTGGTGGCGTACCGGAAAATGGAGCTGACGGGCGAGGTACGCGGGGGGCGTTTCGTGGCCGGGTTCGTGGGGGAACAGTTTGCATTGCCGGAAGCCCTTAAGTCGCTGCGCGCGTTGCGTAAGAGCGGGTTTGAAGTCTCTCCGGAAATCAAGTTGTCGGCGGTGGATCCGCTGAATCTCGCCGGCGTCCTCCTGCCGGGGCCGAGAATTCCAGCGGTACAGACGAATTTTCTGGTCATCAAAGAGGGACGTATTGTCCGAACGGTGATGGGAAAGCAAGGCGGTGATAGCCGGATCGACGAAGGTTCCGTGATTCGCGATGTAGATGTATTAGACCGGTAGGGCCAGCAGGGGGCAGCGGGCGCCACGCAAGACGCGTTCGGTGACGCTGCCGCGCAGCATATCCAGCAACGACTGCTGTTTGGCCGTGGTCATCACAATCAGATCGACGTCAAAGTCCGCGCCCATCCCGAGGATCACGTCTACGACATTTCCCCGACAGGTCATCGTGTGCCAGAGCCAATCCGTCCGGCTAGGGTAGTGGATGGACTGGAGCGTTTCGTCCTCTCCGACATGGACGACGACGACGGTCAGGTTGTCGCATCCCAAGGCGGTGGCGAGTTGCGCGGTGGCGTCGATTGCGAGTTGCGGCTGAGAGTCGGCGCTGACGGGAACGAGCACGCGGCGCAGTTTCGGGTGTCCCGACTCCTTCACCACAAAACCTTCAACGTGCCCCGGGACAAAGAGCGTAGCGGTGTGGCTTCCTCTGGCCACCGGTTCAGCGATGGGGGAGTGCTGCCAGCGCGCAAGTCCCTCGTATTGATTGGTCGACATCACCAGCAAATCGGCCGGATGAGTGCCGAGGTAGCGGAGAATGCCCTCAGCCGGAGTTTTACCGACGGTCCTGGTTTTTTTATCGTGATGCCCAAGTCGCGGACTTGTTCACGACGGCTTCCCTTCGGGAGCACGCCCCATCGCTCGAGAATCGGTCTGACTTTGGGAAAATCTTCGAAGTCTGCGCGCGCCACATCCGGGTCCACGTGCATGACCGACAATTCTCCCTGCGCTGCAAGGGTCAATTTGATGGCATGGACCAACCCGGTGTGGCTGTCCTCGGTGAAGTCCGAGGGGTGGATGATCCGGGGATAGGGGAGCCCCGTGGCCGGGGCAGCGGGGGTAGTCATGATTACTATTGTGGCGTGATGGCGGCCATGTACCGAAAGGGTTGTGCGGTGTCTTGCAGCAGGGTCAGCCAGGCGGCGGGGGAGTCCTGCGTGGTTTCTTGTGTCTTGGCGTAGCGGGCTTGCACGGCCGCACCATAGGCGACGCGATCCTGCGCAGGCACGCCAAGCAGGGTGCCAAGGGAGGTCAAGTATTCACCCTCTCCTTTGGCCATATCGTAGTGCAAGTTGGTTTGGTTCACGGTGACAAAGGCGATGGCCTTGTGTTCCGGGTGGAGCAGGCCATCCTCATTCCACCAGGCATGGCCTGAAGTCGTACCGGTGACATTCGATGTCGTATCAGTGGTTTGCTTGAATGTGGCTTTGACGGAGCACCCGGTCGCGATCACGTTGATGGCGAGGAAGGCCGATGCGAGGAGGAGAGAGGCTGATGGTGTGCGCATGGAGTCTCCTTCAGTTCGGATTTCTCATGGCCGATAACAAATCAACTATATCATAGCCTGCCTTAAGTTTACCTAGTAAGGTGCCGATAGAATCTACAAGCAGGAATATGAGTGGTAGGGTATCCAGGGGGATCCGATGCCGATTTCAGCGCTGACCCAATTCGCTCCAACCACATTTTTTCAGGCCCCTGCGGCCTCGACGCAGGGCGTCCAGCGGCTGGATACGAAAGTCTCCGCTATCTCCACGGCCAGCGATCTGACCGGCCGGCTCAGTGTGGTGACGGCAGAAGGCGACAAGATTACGTTTTCAGCTGATCTTGAAGCGCGCTATCAGACCGCCAGTTATCAGGGGCATGCCGAGTCGAACGGGAAGGCGGTGGATGTCAACGAAAAAAGCGCGGCCTTCTCCTTGTCGCAACAGTACGGGGTGACGGTCGAGGGCGACCTGAACGAGCAGGAAGTGCATGACTTGGAAAGCCTCTTCCGGAAAGTGTCGAGTATCTTTCATAAGTTTTTCAATGGGCAGGATGAAGCCGGGTTGGCGAAGACGGCTTCGCTCGCCGAACAGTTTGCCCATGCCTCGTCCCTTTCCAGTATAGATTTGAGCGTGGATGTGGAGCGATCGGTCACGGTGCTTGCCGCGCAAGTGGCATCAGCGGCGATCGGGTCCTCACAGGGTTCGATTCCTACCCCGGGAGGGGCGCCAGGGACGGCGGCGGCGATCCCGCAGTCGTCCACCGGTACCACGGCGCCCACCCCGTCTTCGACGGCCTCGCCTGACGGGACTCATCTCGTCGCGCCTGCACAGGATCCGCAATCAACGGGGTCATTGGTCCGGCAAATCCTGGACGCGCTGGAGCAGAGCCGGCTGGATGCGGAGAAGGCGAAGAAGTATCTCCCCGATTTCTTCAAGAAACTGCGTGAGGATCTGGGAAAGGAATTACGGGGCGAGCGGGAAGCCGCACACGATAAGCAGGAGGACCAAGCGGCTCCGCCACCGAGCCCAACAATCATCAACAGCAGTGTGCTCGTGGCCTATCAGTCGTCACGTCAGATCACCTTCTCCTATTCTCTGCGAACATAAGGGCAACCGCGTCAGCCTCTGGCTGGCGTTAAGCAAGGCACGGCGAGGCTTGGTGATCCCAGGCCTCGCCGTGGCCGTTTGATCCTTGGTTAGTTGTCCCACAACCGCTGATACCACTGCTTCTCCTCGCTAACCGGCACCGCCGAGATGTTCATGGCCGTTCGAATCTCGCCGATGTTCCAGCCGGTCAAGGTCGCCAAGGTTTGGGCTTCGCGCTCGTAGCGCTCGCGCAGTTGTTGACGATAGGCCGTCGCAGCGGGGCAGTCATCCTGGCCTGTCCAGGGGTGGCGGAGGATATAGCGAGCCTGGAAGTTGCCGCGATCCGGTGTTTCCTGGAACATCAGATCTTCAGGAAAGTGCGCGGCGTCGTAACGGACATGCAGGCGAGTGAGAAAGACGTTCTGTGCTTGTCCCATGAGGCCTTTACCCATTCGTCCGTTTTGATCTTGCCAGAAGACGCCCAAGCTGCGCAGTTCCTCGGCGGTGAGCGGATTGGCCGCGCAGGGGTCACACCAGTTCATGTCCCAGGCATATTCCAGAAACACGCCCCGCTCACTCTCACGCTTCACCTGTTGCGTGAAGAGGTCGCGATAGAAGTCGCCGAATTTGTCCTTTACATAGAGCGGGATCTCCTTCGCCTCAGGCAGGCGCACGGTGCGATAGTTCGTGGTTTCGACGCGGCCTTGTTTCGTGAGGATGTAGATGAACAGTTCCTGTGCCCCGTCCGCATTCACCGTGCCGAGCCTGATCGGCAACATGAGCTTGGGAGATTCAAAGGCCATCTGCAGCGGGCGTAGATGGGTGACGCCGAGCCTGGCCTGTTCCTCCAGATTCACCTTGGCCACGAAGAACTTCATGCCCTGTTTCACGTAGCTGTGCAGCACGGACGAGGCCCCGGCGGGGATTTGGTAGCCATTCTCCGTGAGCCAGGTTTCCAGTCCGGCGCTTTCTGTGGCCGACAGAATCAGGATGTCATATTCGCCGACGAGGTATTGGGCTTCGACTGTCACCCCTAATGTGCGGTTGCGTTCCCGTTTGGCTTCAGCAGGAGCCGGCATGCTCTTGAGGGCCTCCATGCTCAGCGCCTCCGGGTAGCGCCGGCAGGGGTTTTCATCGAAGTATTCGACGAGCCTCGGCGCGGAGTAATCGGCGAGATGTTTCAGGACCGCCGGCTCGCCGACATGGATCTGGTCTTTCTTCAAGATCGTGGGCACCGGCACGACCATCGCGAATTCCTTCACGTCGCCTTTGAAATCGTTCGCCATCGTGAGGACGGTCTTATTGTCGTGGCGGGCGATGGCCACTTCCGACGCCTTGTTGAACAGTTTCGTGTCGGCCTTACCGACATAGAAGCCGCAGAATGCCGAAGCAGGGCCGCTCCAGGCCACTAGGCCGATGAACAGCGTGAATGTGGAAACGATCATGCGTCTCATGAGAACCTCCTTTGATGGTGAAGCGATAAGGTGAGGGGCACAGGGACTGATGGCGGTCCAGTCGTCGGACGGAACCATTCATAGCGAACATCGGGAAGCAGACGGTCAAACAACGGGACGAATGGCGGGCAGGCGATGAGACCCCAGAGCGGGCCGTTGGGACGGAAGAGCCCGAATTGGACATAGAGGGCGGCCAGTCCGACGAGCAGGGCATAGACTACTCGGCCGGTTCTCGAATCCGGCGTGGTCTTTGGGTCCGAGATCATGAAGAAGGCGAAGATTAGCAGCGCGCCGCTTTCGAGTTGGTGCAACGGGATGGTGATCGGATCGCCGAGCCAGAGAGCGCGGGCGAAGAGCAGGCCGACATAGAAGGCGAGGAACGCCAGCGTCACATCAGCCCGCGCCGCGCGGGTCATGACGAGCGAACCCAGGCAGGCGACGAGAAATCCGAACCAGGCCGCCTGTCCCCATTGTCCTGCCGAAATCCAGCCGATCCCGCCCGAGAGCATGACGACCAGCGCGAGATTGGTTGGGTTGAAGACGTGTTTGTCTTTCCAACGAATGACAAACTTGCTGCCAATCGCAATGAACGAGGCCAAAGCGGCAACGGAAAGATCATTTGTGCGGAGCAGCAGGGAGAGGGACAGGGCGGAGATCAACGGGCTGCGGGGGTCGAACGAGGGCAGGTGGTAATAGCGAGTCCCGGCATATTGCGTCAGCAGCGCGGCTCCAATCGTGACGGCGATTTGAATGGCAGAAACATCAAAATGCAGCCAGATTAAGCCGTAGAGGAGGAGGGTGCTCAGGCTGACGATTTGGTAGAGCCGGGGATCGAGAGAGGCAAGCTGGCTCTTCAGTCGATGGAGTCTCATCAGGCACCTCGTGGGTTGGTGGACATGCGGTCCTACCCACGTAATGGCGCCAGGAGGGGAATCCTTTCAGGGGGGGGGAGGGGGAGAGGCAGGCTAGGTAGTCTCCTGTGCTCGCGCAACGCGCGGCCTCAGAAGGCCCTCGTTGGACGCGTGCAGTGGGAGACCACCTAGCCCGCCCTCAAAGAGAGATGAAAATGGAGGAGAAATATCCGCAATCGAGGATTAACCAGCCCGCCCCCCTTGTGGAAGGTCACAAGCGCGTTGAAAAGACTTGGAGTATACGCAAGAATGATGCACATTAAATTAGCGCTGCATAACAGAAAATTATTATTTATCTTTTGCAGTTGGATCTAGCGCAAACATGTGCATTTCATGAAAACAAGCACGACAACGACTGGAACAGAATTCAATATGATGTCTACCTCAGGAAGGCACCATGCTTGAACTCCGACCGACTTGTGAACATTGCAACAAGGCGCTGCCGCCTGATTCGCTTGAAGCGAGGATCTGTTCGTATGAATGCACGTTCTGTGTGACATGCGTTGAACTGGTTCTGGGTAATGTCTGCCCCAACTGCGGCGGCGGGTTTGCTCCTCGGCCGATTCGCCCCGCGACGAATTGGAAGGGGAACAACTTCCTGGGGAACGATCCGGCGAGCACTGCGGTGACGCATCGTCCGGTGAATTCCCAAACTCATGCGCGCTTCTCGGCCGAGATCAAGACGATTCCACCGGAGAAGCGGTAAGCTGTAATTCACGCGAAACTTCTCCACTCCTGTATCCTTCCGGTACAATCGATTCCATGCATGAATTCCTACTCGTGATTGCCAGCATGGCCGGAATTCTGGTGATCGGCTTTATCACGAAGGTCATCACCCCGGAGATCATGTTCGAGTTCGGATTGTGGATCCTGGCGGGAGGTCTCCTCATCGGGATCCCGTCGGGAATCTGGTATCACGTCGTGCTCTACCGGGCGTTGAAAAAACGGATGATCCTTCCTGCAAGGTGGTGGCGATCCCCGGTTTCGTTGCATGATCGGCTCACGCCATCGGAATTCAGACCTGTCAGACCATGGTTTGTTGCAGGTGCCGTCGGGTTCGTCCTCTGCTGTGCGGGCGGCGTCGCGGCGATTGCGGGGTTGTCGGTGGGGCAGTTCTATCCGTAGCGAACATCCGTTGGAATGGTGATCGATTCGTCAGGATCAAGCCAGCTTCTCATGGAGTAAATGTCATGCTGTCTCAAGATTTGATTCGTATGGGCTCGTATCTGTCCGTGCTGTGCGTGATGGCGACATGGGAAGTGCTGGCCCCTCGGCGTGCGCTGACGGCCTCGAAACTCTGCCGGTGGGGCGGCAATCTCACGATTGTGGTCTTGAATACGCTGATTGCCCGATTGCTATTTTCCGGTGGCGTGGTGGCTGTAGCGGCCATGGCGCAGGAGCGGGGTTGGGGATTCTTGAATTTGGTCGATGGGCCGGTCTGGCTCGAAATGGGGTTGGCGGTGGTGTTGCTGGACTTCATTATCTACTGGCAGCATCAGGTGTTCCATCTGGTTCCGATCCTCTGGCGGTTTCACATGATGCACCACTCCGACCTGGATTTGGATGTGACCAGCGGGGTGCGGTTTCATCCGGTGGAGATGGTGATCTCGCTACTGGTGAAGGGGGCAGCGGTGATGATCCTGGGAGTGGCACCGTTGGCGGTGGTCGCGTTTGAGATCGTGTTGAACAGCACGGCCCTGTTCAACCACAGCAATGTCAGGATGCCGCTGAGCCTTGACCGGGTGCTCCGGTATGTCATCGTGACGCCGGACATGCATCGCATCCACCATTCGGTGGATGTGCGTGAAACCAACAGCAACTATGGGTTCAATGTGCCCTGGTGGGACCGTCTCTTCGGAACCTATTGCGCCGAGCCGGCGCTGGGGCAACTGGGGATGCAGATCGGCCTTGAGCATCTCGGCCCCCCGGTCTGCTTGAATCTCTTTATGATGCTGCGATTCCCATTCGTGAGCAAGCTCGGGCGATACGCGGGCCGGACTCAATCCTAGACAAGATCGTGTGCGGCGAAAAAAGCTGAGGCCGCCGGTTTGACCGGCGGCCTCAGTATCAGGGGCACGTTCGTTCAGGGTCACTCACCTGCCAGTGAGCGTATCGGGCTCTAGTGATGTCCGGCCGAGTGGTCCTGCTTCTCAACCAGCGGATCGATTTCTTTCTTTTCTTCTTCGGTCACGTTGTAACGAACGTAGGCGTGATCCAGCACTTCGTTGGCGTAGAGCCGCCCCGTCGGCGCGGGAATGGCGATGTTGGCTTCCACGGTTCCCTTGGGGCCAATGGTCACGGTTTGTTCATTCACGGTACGGATATAGGGGTGCCAGACCACGAGTTTGTAGGTGCCCGGCGGCACATTGGTCATGGTGAAGCGGCCTTGATCGTCCGTCTTGGCGTAGTACGGATTGTTGACGGCCACGCCCCAGCTCTCCATGTACGCATGGAAACCGCATTGCATGACGAAGATCCGGCGGCCCTTGGTGAGCTTCACCAGTTCTTTCATCGGCGGGCCGGCCATGTGTTTATGGTACATCCCGGCTTCGGTGCGGTCCTTGAAGTTGCGCGGGTGTTGCGAATTCATCGGGAGCGGGACGTTGAAGAGCACGCGCGCACCCAAATTCGAGGTCTCATAGGCCTGAATGTCGTGCATGACCGGGTCCATGTTGACGACGGACACCGATTGATCATCCCGTACGACGGTCGTGAACGGGAGGAAGAGGCAGTCTTTCGCTTCGATTTGCGGCACTCCCCCTTCATCGAAGGGTTTACCCTTGTCGATTCCCTCTAGATAGACCACCACTTCGCGAAACTCGCCGGCCGGTCCAACTTGGAACGGCTGCAAGATGCGCCAGCCTTGCCCGTCCGAAATGCGCCCGCAATAGTAGGGGTCTGGCAGCGTGACGAGGTTGTAGCCCTTCGGTTTGGGGACCGCTCCCTCAAGCTTGACGGTACCCGTAAGAGTGCTTCCATCCGTAACCGTGATGGCTTCATAGGCCCATGCGGAGGAACCGGCTGCTGAAAAAACGGCGATAAGTGCGAGAATTATTAAGTGCATGGCGTGCCTCTCATGATAAAAAACAACATTGCCGATCGGTCGAACTCTGAATCGGACGCACCGGCCAGCCGCGCCCTTCACTAACATTATTGATTATATCGCACACCCTCCCTCCTTAGGCAATGGCGGGGAGGAATATTCTCTCTCTGCCGGGCTTGGCCGGGCAGAGGCGTGTTGTGTGCGATTACTGGCTTGGGGGAAGGGTGATCGCGATCTGGATGATGGAGGATGCGCGGTCGCCGATGACATAGGTGGCCTGTTCCGCTTGTCCGTTTGTCGCAGGGCCGGTCACAGATTCGAGAAGCTGGCCGGTGGCTGGCCGATCGAGCAACGCGGCTTCCTGTCTGCTGATCGGTCCGAAGGGAACCAGCGACAGCCGAATGACAAGTGTGCCGGTACGATGTTCCGTCGGCACTGGAATGGGTTGCCGTTGTCCGGGGGCGATCCTGGTCGAAATCTGCCCGCTGCCTTTTTCAGGGAATAGCAGCTTCGTCGGAGATGAACCACCCATCGCCCAGACTTGCAAGTAGGCCGGTTGGTTGGTGTCGAGTGTCAAGCGCACTGGCTCCGTGCTCATTGCTGCAGTCGCCGCGTCCATTTCCCGGTCTTGGCCGTCGCTCCCGCGGGCCACGAAGCTATACCGCAAGCCTAGAGGCTTCGCGGCCCGGTCTTGTGATGTCGCGGCCTGTTCCGATTGCCCCCCATAAAACAGAGTCCGTGCGCTGACTGGTGGGACGACAGCTCCTGGGATTGCCGCCTTGGCTGGGGCTTGCATGGCAACAGGTGGCGAAGCTGCCGGTGCCAGCTTCTTTGCTGCCGTGCCGGACGTAGCCGTAGGGGCGTTGGCGTGGTCGGAGAGTGTGTCCAACTCATGAGGTCCGGACAGCCGTTGACGGCCTGGCTCAATGGCTTTCGGCTCTTGAGGGAGCGGTGGCGTCATACGTTCCCGCTTCGCCCGTGTGGTGGCCGGCGCCACTTCTTTTTCAGAAGGAGCGTGAACGGCGGCGCGCTCCTCTGCGTTCAGGGCTGGTTTTTCATCGAGAGGCGGCGCTGGTCGTGACGCAAGAGGAGCTGAGCTTGGTGGTGTGGCAGGCTGCGCCTCTTCGGTGGCGGCAGGTTGAGCCGCTTGCTTGAGGCTGTCTTGGTAGACCTTGATGCCGAGCACGACGGCGAAGACAGCTGTGGCGAGCCCTCCGGCAAGCGCAAGATTGGACGGGCGCATGAACCAATCCAGCCAGGAACCTGAATCGCCTGCGCCGGAAGTGCGTGTCTGCTTCAAAGCCTGCAAGAGTGTGCGGCGCACGGCAGGATCGGTCAGCAGTTCTTTCAGCGCCTGCTCGTCGGCCAGGGCATTGAAGAGCTGTTGGTCTTGGAGCGCAACGTTGTACAGCTGTTGCTTCTCCTCCGCTGTCAGCGTATCCGCTGCGAAGCCGCCCAGAAGATGTTCAAGATCGTGTTCTGCCATGGTCCTCTAGTGTGAGACGTAAAACGTGAACGGTAAACCGTGGAGATGCTAGTCCCATGAGCCGCCCATCGACGACAATAGCTGCTTTCTGCAGCGAAGGTCCCAGGTATAGATCGTATTGATCGACTGTTGCCTCATCAGCTGCTGAATCTCGGGAAAGCTCTTTCCCTCCAGCTTCCACTTGAAGAGCTCGCGGCAGCGTTCGCCGAGCCGGGTGATGGCCGTGAGCAGCCGCTCCACGCGCTGCTGCTGATCCAACTGTGTGGCCGGATCACTGTCTGGATTGGCCAACGGGAGTTCATCAATCGATTTCTGATTATACTCGCCTTGCCGTAAGGCTTTGCGATGGGCATCCAGCATCTTGAACCGTAAGACTTGAAAGGCCAAGGGGACGAGGTCGGTCAGATCCGTGATGTGGGCATATTTCTCATGAAGGACGACCAGCACCTCTTGCGTCAGGTCCTCGGCATGCTCCCTCGATACCCGTGATGTCGCGAAGGCCAGAATCCTTTCGCGCAGGGCGCCGATGATGTCGTGACGATCCATCATCGTGAAGCCAATGTAGGTTGGGGAAGCAGTTCGCTCAACGACCGGAAGCCCAGCTGCAGGCCGTTACACACCTCGACTTGCCGGTCGAAACGGTTCTTTGTCTGCATCATCTTGCGCAGCTCGCCGAATCCCACGCGGCCCCAGGCGGGAAGGTGGAAGACGGAGAGCGGGTAGTCGGTGCCGAAGAGTAGCCGTTTCTGTACGTCGGGATCATGACGCAGGTGCAGGAGCATCCGGAACCGATTCGGCAGCGTGAGGGCGGAGATGTCCGCATAGAAGTTGGGATAGTTCTTCACGAAGTCCCGCAGCGTCGGAAGAAACTTTTCATAGAGGATGAGGCCGTAGCTGCAGGCATGGGCGGCGATGACGGTGGCGCCTTCGTCCAGCGCGACGCGCAGCCGCTCGGGGTCGCCGACCGACTGGTCTTTCCCGATCAAGCTGAACTCGTAGCCGACATGGCTGAGGAACGGGAGCTTCCGTTCGGCGAGCGCCCGGTAAAACGGTTTGTACTTGGGATTGGCCGGGTCGAACTGTTGGGCATTGGGCAGCACTTTGACCAGGGTGGCCCCGGCGTCCGCGCAGCGGTGCACTTCTTCGACCGCATCCCGCCGCTGCGGGTTGATGGAGACGCCTGCGAGCAATTCGTTCGGATGGGCTTGTGCGGCCTTGAGCACGTAGTCGTTGCTCACAAGGAGATCGGTGTCGGTCAGGCTGAGGACGCCGTTGGAATCGTAATGTCCATCCATTCCAAGCAAGACCGCTTGTTGCACATATTGGGAGGCGCGCAATTCAACGAGCAGGTCGTCGAGATATTTTGCGTTGGCTTCGTGCGGGTGGTCGATCGAGAGGCCGTGCTTCCAAAATAGGAAGCGAAAGAGCGGGCTCTTGAGCATCTTGGGCGAGATGTAGCAGCCATTGTCGCCGTCCGGCAGAGCGGCCAGGTGGACGTGGCAATCGATGAGAGTTTTATCAGATGTCATATATCAGTCGGGTGATGAGCCGTCAGCCTCCAGCGTCCAGATAACTCCGGCCTCAGGCTTTCGGTACGCGCTTGTCATCGCTCTCACATCTTGACGGTTTACGCCTCACGAGCTTGCAGCCGTTCCGTCGCGATGCGTTTCACCCCGCGTAGATCCAGCTTGCCGGTGCCGAGGACCGGCAACGCGTCGACTTTGACAAATTGGCTCTTTGCTGGGATGAAGAGATTGGGCAGTCCGCTGGCGGCCAGTTTGTCGAGTACTGCGGGGAGGCCGGATTCATCGATGGTGTAGAGCACGGCCAGCCGTTCACCTTTTTTCTCGTCCGGTAGGCCGGTGACCGCGAAGACTTGCGTCTCCGCGCCAGCCGCCTCTTGCAGGGCTTCCTCGACCTTGCCGTGCGGGACCATCTCTCCACCAATTTTGGAAAACCGCGAGAGCCGGTCGGTAATGGTCAGAAACCCATCTTCGTCGAGTGTGGCGATGTCGCCGGTGATGTACCACCCATCCTTCATGGCTTTGGCGGTCAGGTCTTCGCGCCCGAGATAGCCGCTCATCACATTTGGGCCCTTCACGAGCAGCATTCCGGGCTGGCCTGGGGGGAGGATGGCCCAGGTGTCGGGATCGACAATGCGGACCGACACGCCTGGGAATGGTTGCCCGACGGTGCCGCGCCGCGAAGCCACTTGGTAGAAGCCGGAGGCGCGGAAATCCGGGCAATTGGAGGCAATCACTGGCGCGCATTCCGTGACGCCGTAGCCTTCGACCGGGGTGATGCCGAATTTGTCTTGGAAGGCCTGCACCAGGCGAAGTGGAAGTTTCTCCGCGCCCGTCAAGACCAGGCGCAAGGTGCTGAACTGTTCCGGGGTGCAGCGGCGCAGGTACAACTGGAGGAACGTGGGCGTCACCACTAACAGCGACACACGGTACTTGCTGCAGAGCTCGCCGATGGCGGCGACGTCCAGAGGCGAGGGATGGAAAACAATTCCCACATTGTGACGGGTGTAATACCACAGCAGCATGTAGCCGAAGGAGTGAAAGAATGGGAGGATGCCCAAGGTGCGGTCGGCGGGGCTGACGTGGAGGACTTGCGCCGCGCCTTCGACGTTCGAGTTGATGGCGAAGTGCGAAAGCATCACGCCCTTGGGTTCGCCGGTGCTGCCGCTGCTGAAGATGATCGTGGCGAGGTCGTCCAGGCTGGTCGGCTGTGCGCGGCCACAGGCGCGCTCCAGCAGGTTGATCGGCACCAATAGGCCGAGCAGCAGCGCTGTGAACTTTGCGCCGCTGCCGATCGTCTTGGCGATGTCTTCCAGATAGAGCATGGTGACGCCGCCGGGAATGTCGAGTTTGGCTTTCTCGACGAATTGCCGGCTGGTGACCACGGTCTTAAGCCCGGCTTGAACCACGGCCGATTCGAGCCCCACACGCCCTACTGTGTAATTCAAATTCACACTGGTTTTCCCGGCGAGGGCGGCGGCGACATTGAGCAGCGCGCCAGGGACGCTGGGCGGCAACAGCAGCCCCACATGACGCTGACCTTGCCAATGCGGAGTCATGGCGCGTGCCAGAGAGATGGTCCCGATCAAGGCCTTCAGCCCTGTGATATGCGGGCGCGCCGCGTCGGCCATCGCGAACATGAAGGGATGGTGGCGCCAGGCGGTGATCACCGGCTGGTGGAGGGGCTGCTGATCGGATTTGCGCAGGGTCCAGGCGGCCTCGCCCAGTTCACGCACGAGCCGCCGGATGTCATGGGCCGGCGTCTCCGCCGGTTGCGGGGCGCCGAAGGAAACGGTGACGGGATAGGGAATCCGTTCGGGGCGTTTCGTGACGAACCGGCCGTTTACAAAACTGAAGATGCTCCCCCAGATCCGGTCCAGATGCACCGGAATGATCGGCACGGTCCGGCCTTTGACGATGCGTTCAAAGCCGCGCCGGAACGGGAGGAGTGTCCCGGTTCTGGTGATCTGCCCCTCCGGGAAGATACAGACGATTTCGCCGTCGTCGAGTGCCTGGCCCGCGGCGCGCAAGGCCCGTAGGATCACGCGGGGCCCCCCGGATGAGGAAATGGGGATGACGCGCATGATGTTCATGAGCCATTTGAACAGGGGATGGCTCGCATATTGGGCATCCACGAGAAAACGAATGGGCCGGTCGAGGCTGGCGACCAGCAGGAAGCCGTCGACGAACGACATATGATTGGGGACCAGCAGCGCGCCGCCGGTCTGCGGCACGTTGACTCGCCCGACGATCTTGAGGCGATAGAGCGTCTTGGTCAGCAGAATCAGGACAAGACGGACGAACGCGCTGGGCATCAGCCACAGAGCCCAGAGGGTGCCGAAAAAGGTGGCGAGGGCTGCCGTGAGCAAGATGCCGGTAGTCGATAATCCGATAGAGGCGAAGAGTCCGCCGCTCAATGATCCCATGAGCACGCCACTATACGTGCAGGTGTTTGCGAGCGCAATGATGCTGCCGCGCCGGTCGGCCGGATCGTGCCATTCGATCAAGGCATTCACGGGGACGACGAAGAGTCCGCAAGACAGGCCTAAGCCCGCCATCAGCACCAGGGAGCCGGCGAGCCCAGGGCTCAGCAGGCCCAGGAGCAGGAGAAACGCGCAGATGCCGAAGGTGCCCAGTGGAATCAACCCGTATTCGACCCGGTCGCCTGAGAGTTTGCCCGCGATCACGGCGCCTGCGCCGATGCCGATCGACAGGAGCGCCAAGGGCAGGCCGGAGAGCCCGTTCGAGAGGCGCAGCACGGTCTTCGTGAACACCAGAATATCTTGCGAGACTAAACTGGCGACAGTCCAGAAAAATGCTGAGCCGAGCACGGCCAGAAACAATGTGCGGTTCGTTCGTACCGTCTGAATGGCGGCCCCGACGGTTGACGCCAATCCGCCTTCCGTTCGGGCAACCGGTACAGACGGGACTGTGAGTGCCGCGCCGAAGCCGATGAGCGAGAGGATGGTCAGGGCAAGCGGCGCCAGCTAGGTGGCCGTTCCCACACCATCGAGGAGCAGACCTCCCATGGCGGTCCCGCCGAGAATCGCGAAAAACGTGCTGAGTTCGAGAATGCCGTTGCCCTGGGAAAGCCGATCGTGAGGAAGCAGCTCCGGGAGGATGCCGTATTTCGCCGGACCGAAGAGCGCACTGTGCACGCCCAGGCAGCCGAGGACTATGAGCGGGAGCCAGCCGCCGTCTGGATTGATCAAAAGTGCTACCGTGCCTGCGGCCATCAGGCCGACTTCCACCGCCTTCATGGCGACAATGACTGTGCGCTTGCTCACACGGTCGGCGAGCAGGCCGGCCACGAGCGACATCAGCATAAGCGGCAGGGTGAAGATGACGAACGTCAGCGTGGTCTGGGCCTGTGAGGCGGCCTCCAGCTCGGGGCCCGGCGTCATGCCGGCCGTCACCTGATGGATGCCTAGCAGCGCCACCATCAGCTTCCAGGCGTTGTCGTTGAAGGCGCCGAAAAACTGCGCGATGAGCAAGCCTCGGAGAGGATGGAGGGAACGTGTCGTCGGCGTCATATGCTTGGATTTCGATTGGTACGTAGCCGTAGTGCCCAGGAGGCAGTGTGCCAGTGTCGGTGCTATCTGGCAAATCATTCTCTAGTTTATTCGGTGTGCGAAATGCCGTCACGATCGAGCCCTCCTGCCATATGAGCTGCAACAATATGATGTTGGTCCAATAGAAAAGCGTTCTAGGTCTAAGGCGTTGAGGGTATTGGTTCCATAAGGGCTTGTGTTGATCTATGGGTTGATAGACATGAAAGAATCCTTTGTGAGAATATTCTTCGGCCAACTGATCTTATGAGCAGAATGAGGGTGTTCTCGCGAGGGCGTGAGGGGTTGTGTTCTAAGCATCTGTCGCATCCTGGTGGGGGCAGGGGACATCAACAGGGAGGAGTGCACATGAAAAAGCTTGTGGCGGTGAGCTGTCTCGCGGTTGCGAGTGGGCTGAGCTGGGTTGGGGCCAGTCAGGCCGTGGAGTTTGCCACAGTCGGTGCGCGGGCGGCTGGCATGGGCGGAGCGGGGGTGGCGGTCACGTCCGATGCCTATGCGACGTACTGGAACCCGGCCGGGCTGGCGATGACGAAGACGGTGGATGTCCGGATTGGTGTTGCCGCTCAGGGAATCGATCGGCTGGGAGTCAAGGACACGTTGGATGAAATTGACAAGATCGACCTCAACGATGCGTCGGTCGGGAATCAAGCGCGGTTGCAAAGCTTGATCGATAAGGTTAATCGTCCGGGGGCTTCGGTTTCCGCTATCGGTGCGGGTGGTCTCTATATCAAGGGGTACTTTGGGGACCATGCATTTGGCGTTAGTGTAGCCGATGTTGCTACGGCGGGGATGTTTGCGCCAACTCGATTGACCGTAGCGAACTCGGGGACGGCACTCAGTGTCAACGGACAACTGGCGTTGCAAGGCTTGGAAGCGCGTCAGGCAACGTTTTCCTATGCCTATGCATTTCTGGATCGTACGTTTTCAATTGGGGTGACTGGAAAACTGATTCAAGGCGCCGCATACAATGGGACTGCAACGGTGACGAATGGGGACGTGGATATCACGGACAGCCTGGGTAAGGCGAAGCTTTCGACGGCCTTTGGAATTGATGTGGGTGCCATATATCGGCCGTCGTCCTGGTTGCGTATGGGTATTGTGGCAAAAGATATCAATGCACCGTCCTTTGATACGAAAACGGCTGGGCAGCAATTCAAGCTGGAACCGCAAGTACGCGGCGGCATTGCTGTGAATCCTTGGGAGACGCTCACGCTCACTGCCGATATGGACATCATTTCGAATCGAACCCTCACGCCGGGGATTAAGAGCCAGGTGCTGAGTGTCGGCGCGGAGCAGACGATCTTCTCGGAAATGTTCTCATTGCGGGCGGGCGCGTTCAAGAATACGGCCGATGCGAATTCGTATATCACGCCGACGGCCGGCTTCGGCCTTCGTTTGTGGGCGCTGCGCGTGGATGTGGGCGGCGGCTATGACTTCCGTGAACGAGGAGCGTTGGCATCGGGAACGGTTGCGATGACGTTCTAGGCCAGACCATCTGTAATTTCATGAAGGAGCGTTGAACATGAGGAAGATGCTGGCAGGGGTGGTCGGGGTCGGGTTTCTCGTTCTGATTGGTTGCGGCGGCTTACAGGAAGTGTGGGAAGGGCCGGAAGCGGCCACATTCAAGCCGAAAACCATTGCAGTGTTGCCATCGATGGTGGGGGCCTACGAGGGCGCGAGGGAGTTTTCGCAGGCGGTGCTGGTCAGTGCGTTGGGCAAGTCTGGGCGGTATGAATCGGTGGTGAGTTCTGATCAAGTAAACGGCGCCTTCTCGGCCAAAGACGCGAGCGATTTGCTGGCGGCCTACTACTCCAAGCTGGACACGACGGGGCAATCTGACCCAGGGATGGCGACGAAGCTGGGGCAACTGGTGCAGGCTGAGGCGTTGCTGGTTCCCAAAATCAATAATTGGGAGTTTGGCCGAGCTGAAGGCGACAGCTTCGGAAAGGTTGGGATGGGCGTGCGCCTGATCGACGCGACCAATGGCGCGATCGTGTGGAAAGGCCGCCACGACAATATCAAGACCTATATGGTCTTCAAACCGTCGTTGAAAGACATTGCCGAAGAACTGTCGGAATATATTGTGAAGTACATGCCCAAGTAGGGGGCTCAGGTCTGTTGGTTCCAGTATCAGTCAGGCGGAAGGGACGAGCGTTCCTTCCGCCTGTGGGTTTCTGCTGGCCTAATCCCTGTGTGCCTGCCGATTTCTCAGGGGAGTGGTTTCGGCACAGGCAGCCCTTCCAATTCCATAATCCTGAGCGCATTCGTCGTTGGGCAGGGGCCTGGGCGGATCCGGTAGTCGAAGGTGAGTGTGCCGGCAGCAACAGTCTCCTGAAAGTGGCTGTTCGAGAGCCCGGGAATGGATTGATCCAGGTCGGTCAGTTCCAGGTCGTGCGTGGTCACCAGCCCGTACCCATTCCCTTTTGCTAATCCTTCGATGTACGCGCGGCTGCCGATGAGGCGCTCGCGGTTGTTCGTTCCTTTGAAAATCTCGTCGATCAAAAATAACGCTGGCGGGGCCGTGGTCTCGCTGGTTGCCTCCAAAATGGTCTTCAGCCGCTTCACTTCGGCATAGAAGAACGAGAGCCCTTCATCCAGCGAATCGTTCACGCGAATGCAGCAGGCGAGGCGGCTCCAGCTCCATGTAAAGGTTGTCGCACAGACCGGGGCGCCTGCCTGCGCGAGGCAGAGGTTGATGCCGATTGTCCGAAGGAAGGTGCTTTTGCCGGACATGTTCGAGCCGGTGACTAGATGGATGGTGCCGAGGCCCGTGAGCGCGAAGTCGTTGGTTACACGATGGCCGGGTTGGATCAAGGGATGGCCCAATTGTGTGCATATCACCCCCACGGTCTTTACCGGGGTCGGCCAGCTGTAGGACGGATGCAAATAGGCAAAGGTCGCCAGTGCAGAGGCCGCCTCCACTTCAGCGAGGCAATCCAACCACTGTGGGAGCAGCGTCTGGAGGCGTTGCTGGAACTGTTGCAGCCGGAAGGTGAAGAAGAGATCCCATGGGCAGAGGGCGTTCAAAATCAAATGGACGAGCGGATGAGCCTTCACGCTGACGCCGTGGAGGACTCTCGCGAGATGGCGAATCAAAGCTGATGGAGAGGCGTCTGAGGCTGTGAGGGCGCGACAAGTCTCGGCGAGTGCCAATCCCGGCTTTCTGGCGCGCTGTTCCAGGAAGAGCAGGACCGTCCCCAGCTTCTCCACTTCGTGATGGAGCCCGACGGCATGTTCGAGCAATTCCTCTCCCTGATCGGTCTGCAAGAAGAGCAGGGCATACAAGCCGAACGAGATCATCCAATAGGCCGGCAGGAGATTGAGCAGGGCGGCCAATCCGAGGCCCAGCGTGGTGACGGCCAGAATGGCTTGTAGGGGGAGTAGGATATGCAGATAAGGAAGATGCACGTGGTGCTGCAGGACGGCGGAGATCCGGTGCCCGTTGATCTCCGCTTCGCCCATTCGTTGGGCTTCGACGGTAAGACGATCCCGGAAGATGGGGATCCTGGCGAGTTCCCGGACGAGGCGCTGGCGGTTGATCCAGGCCTGTTCCGCCGGGGGCTGGTCTAGCAACCAGGAGGCGAGGCGTTCGCGGCCTTGTGCGGAGGTCGCAGTATCGAGGAGATGCATGAGCGAATGTGGACCGAGGAGGTCGAGGTCCCGGGCGTAGAGATGGTCCTTAGCCGCAACGGGACGACAAGGGGGGATGGTTTGCCAGTCGAGACGCAGACGGGCCAGATGGACGCGCTTCACGCCGGTCCATAAGCTGAGCCGATGAATCCGGTGTTCGAGCCTGTTATGATACGCGGCGATCGTGAGAAATCCGATGAGGAAGAGCGCGAGCGACCAGTTGCCGGACTCGTATTGTCCAAGCCGGTAGAGACTCACGGTGATGAGCAGGCCGATGAGAAACAACACGCCACGCCAGCGAGACAGTCTGGTGCTCGCTGCAGTGCCACGTTGGTGCAGGCGCTCGCCGCGCCGGAGCTGGCGGGTGAGTGTGCGTTCACGTGAGGTGGTGGCCTTACTGGTCGTCACGATGAGCTCGACCATACTGGGAAGGGCTCGTGCTCGTCAATTGAATGTGAGTGAGGAATCATGACGCAAGAGTGGGTCGACGTCAGTTTTCAGAGTGCGATCGATCCCGGAGAATTGCTCGGCCTACTGGGCGATCCGTATGTGCAGGGAGCCTGGGAGGACCAAGGGGTGACCCATCTCTATTGGTCTCGTGACCATTGGAGCGGGGAGCAATTGGGTCAGGTTCGTGCGGCCCTCGATCAACTGGATCCGTCCGGGCGGAGCAGCGGGGCTGTGCGGGTTGGGGACCTGCCGCATCAGGATTGGAATCGTCAGTGGGCACAGTCTGTGAGGCCTCTGTATGTAGGGCGGCGAATCGTCATTCGTCCCAGTTGGGAGCCGGTCGTGCTTCAACCCGATCAATTCGAAATCATTCTGGATCCCAAACAGGCCTTCGGCACCGGCCATCATGCGACGACGCGCATGTTGCTGGAATGGCTGGAGTCCCTGATTCTCGGAGGGGAAACGGTCCTCGATGTTGGGGCGGGCAGCGGGATTCTTGCTATGGCGGCCTTGCGGCTGGGGGCGCGGTCGGCGGTCGAGGTTGAGAACGATCCTGTGGCCGCCGAGTGCGCGCGCGAGTATGCGCGGGAGAATCGATTCGGCCCTGAATTGGAATTGGTCTGTAGAACGCTGCAAGATTTCGGCGAGCGTCCCAGGCCTGATCTGGTGCTGGCCAATCTCGATCGGCAGACGTTGCTGCTGTTGGCTGAGGAGCTGGCTGCCTATGGAGCGGCGGGGGCGCGACTGTTGTTTTCGGGTGTGCTGGTTGATCAAGAGGCGGAAGTGGTGGGGCGCTATGCGGAGCTGGGGCTTTATCTGGCTGAGCGGCGCGAGCAGGATGGCTGGGTGGCGCTTGAGTTGCAAGGGGTCGAGTCGTGCGAAGGGAGTGGATAGAAGATGAACAGCGGGCGGCCATCCTATCCTCATGTGCATCAGATCAGCGTGTCCGACGGCGGGGTGCCGAAGAAGCCGGTGCTGGAAGCGCGGGTGACCGCACAGGGTGTCGAAGGGGACCGGCAGCGGAATAGGAAATTTCATGGTGGCGCCGATCGGGCGGTCTGTCTATTCTCGATCGATTTGATCGAACGGCTGCAGGATGAGGGGCATCCGATCGATGCGGGATCGTCGGGAGAAAATCTGACACTGGCGGGGATGGATTGGGAGCAGATGCTACCGGGGGTGCGGGTGTCAATCGGACCGGATGTACGGCTGAAGATTATGAGCTATACCGTGCTGTGCGACCACAATGCCCGGTGGTTTCGAGAGGGAGACTACAATCGCATTTTGCAAAAGCACAATCCAGGCTGGAGCCGTGTCTATGCCAAAGTGTTGTGTGAAGGGGTGGTGAAGCCGGGAGACGAGGTCAGGATCGAACGAGGTATAGGCAAGGCCAAGGCTAAGTGCAAAGGCGCCTAGCCATGAGCCTTGACGATGCTGAGTTGTGTTAGTTGATGGAATCCCTCAGTGCTTTGCCGGGTTTAAATTTCGGAACCTTGGCGGCCTTGATCTTAATGGCTTTGCCGGTTTGTGGGTTGCGTCCGGTGCGGGCGGCCCGGTGGCTGACTTTGAACGTGCCGAATCCGACGAGGGAGACGCTCTGCTTTTTCTTGAGGGTGGCACGAATCGCCGACAGGGCTCCTTCCAGCGCACGACTGGCTGAGGCCTTAGACAGGTCGGCATGTTTGGCAATGGCATCAATGAGCTCAGATTTGTTCACGAGATTCCCCTTTCGGTATGGGTGAGAAAGTTTCGGGAAAACCCTGCCGGCGCTTGTATAGCAAGCTGGGTAGGTTTGGTCAAGCAATGAAATCGACGATTGGCTCGTGTATCTCATGCGTGGCCAGGGCGGGCGATGCGGTTCCTATGACATGAGCGGCCGACCGGCTGCTATCAGTCTTCGAGTCTGGTGGGGTGCGGCTCCCTGAGAGCGGATGGCAGAAAACGGAGATGCAATGAATCGATTGCTTGAGCCGGAACTCATGGACGATCCGCTGCAGGCGCAGGTCTATGCGGAGGCAGATTTTTCGGCGGAGAACCAGGGATTCGTCGATCGGTTTCGCGAGTATTTCCCTGAATGTACGCAAGGCCTTATCGTCGATTTGGGCTGCGGGCCCGGCGATATTCCCGTGCGGCTGGCCCGTGCGCTTCCCGATTGCCGCATCACCGGGGTGGACGCCTCGCGTCCGATGATCGATTTGGCCGAATCGGCGATTCGTCAGGCTGGGCTTTCTGATCGCGTGACTCTTCGGTGTGAACGGTTTCAAGATTTTGCCGGTGTGCATCAGGCCGATGGGGCGGTATCTAACAGTTTGCTGCATCACCTTCCGAATCCGCTCCAGTTCTGGCACAAGCTGAGAATGGTCGTGAAGCCCGGCTCGCCGGTCTTGGTCATGGACCTCTTGAGACCAGAATCACCGGAGGCGGCGCAGGCGATTGTGGATCAGTACGCGGCAGGCGCGCCGGACATTCTCCGACGGGATTTCTACAATTCCTTGCTCGCCGCATTTACGGAAGATGAAATTGCCGCCCAGCTTGCGCACATGAATTTGACAAGACTTCTTATCGACGTGATCGATGATCGCCATTGGGTGGTGGAAGGGTTGGTTCATTGAAACAGCCTGGCCGCTGCCTGCTTATGCTCGTGTTTCTTTCGGTTGCGGTCGCCTCTCCTTTGTCCGCCCAACTGGAGTCGCTTCGCAAGGGCAAGTCGCAAGCGCTGGCCGTGGTGTCCGAAACTCCCATGGCGGAGATTCCTGATGGCCTCTTTGCGATGGGATCGGACGGGACGCAGGCGCTTGAAGATGAGCGGCCCAGGCACCAGGTCTGGCTGCCGGTCTTCTTCCTAGATCTCCACGAAGTCACGACGGCGCAGTACGCGGCTTTTCTGGATGCGACTGGCCGTCCGGCTCCCTGGCTGTGGGAGACGGTGAACGTCTCGAAGCATCGCGACCGTCCGGTGATCGGGGTGGATTGGCACGATGCCGACGCCTACTGCCGCTGGAAGGGCAAGCGTTTGCCGACCGAAGCGGAGTGGGAAAAGGCGGCCAGGGGAACGGATGGTCGTCTATATCCCTGGGGGAATCAGCTTCCCAACAAGGAACGTGCGAATTTTGCGCTGGGAGCACGGTTCAGCTATAGCCAGGTGTTGATGCCGGTGCAGGCGTATGAGGCAGGGCGGAGCCCCTTCGGTGTTTACAACATGGCGGGCAATGTGTGGGAGTGGGTGCAGGATTGGTATGCGACGAGTTATTACGAGAGCGCGCCGGAGCGCAGTCCTCAAGGGCCGGAGCTGGGCCAATTCAAAGTGCTGCGCGGCGGGTCCTGGTCGGACTTGCCCAAATACCTGCTGACGTACGGACGCTTCAAGCTGCTGCCTGAAACGAGGAACAGCTATACCGGGTTTCGTTGCGCCAAATCCTAGCGGACTGCTCAAAACGATCCCCAACGTCGTTCTCGCCTCGACAACATCCTCAACCTACCCCAGAGTGTACGCCTGCGGTGTTGTCGTCGGCTGCGGCCTCGTTGGATGACCGTTTTGAGCAGTCCGAAAAACGCTCTTTCAGTTGGGTCAGGAGAAAGAGAGCGCCAGTAGGACGAGGGCGGTCAGTGTGCCGAGCGTGCCATAGTAGAGGAGCCCCGTCTTGTCTCGTGTCCAATCGCTGGCCCAGGTCTGCGGGTAGAGCGAGTGATCCTCCACGAAGATTCCTTCTGCGTACAAGTTTAGCGCCTGTTCGAGTTGAATCAGGGTTTGCTTGGCTTGCCGATGGCGGTGTTGTTGTTGCCGAATCAGCGCGCAGAATAGTCCACACCAGATCAGGCTTGCGAGACCGATGAGCAGAGTCTCAAGGAACGTCAGTCTGCTGGTGGGCGGGGGCAATGCCAGTGCCAAGAGTATGGCTAATAAACCGGCTGACCCGAAAGCCGTCCAGCGCATCATCTCATGACGGCGTCGGTAGACTTCTTCTTTGAAGAGGGGATAGACCGTCAGCAGGGTGCTGTGCCGTTCGTCAGTCGTGATCATGTCAAATGGGATGAGAGCCAGTCTGCCAGAAAAGTGGTCATCCGGCGAAAGTCCTCTGTCTTGGTGAATTGGTGATCGGCGCCGGGCAGCAGCTCCAACCGTTTTGTGACACGGAGTGCGTCATAGAGTTGGCGGCTCTGGTGCAAGGGAACGCATTCGTCCTGATCGCCTTGCACGATCAGCGTCGGGGCGGTGATGGACTGAGCCGGTCCATAGGCGATCTGCCGCAGGCAGTCGTCATAAAAGCTGTATCGGAGCCGGATGCGCTCGGTTCCACCCATGATATTGGGAATTGTATCAGTCGCTTTCCACTGGGTCAGTTCGTGGTCGCCGAGTGTCAGCCGGAGTTCTTCGGCGAAGTCGACCACCGGACATTTGAGGGCCAGGCAGGCCAGATCGTTGCGTTGCGCGGCGGCGAGTGTCGCCACGAGACCGCCAAAGCTGGACCCCATCAAGCCGATTCGAGTAAAGCCTTTTTTCCGGACGAGATCGAGCGCGGCCATGGCCTGGCTGATTGCCTGCGTAGTGGTGAGGACTTCAAAGGGGCCTTCGCTCTCGCCTTGCCCGAAAAAGTCGAAGGCGAGCGTGGCGATGCCTTGTGCCTCTAGCAGCCGGGTCAGTGTTTTATTCGTGGTGCTGTGTTTGCCGGAAAAAAATCCATGGCAGAGTACTGCGATGCGTTTGGTGCCTCCATCGGGGATGGCGAGCACCGAGGCGACGCGATGTCCTTGTGGATCGATAAAAGAAAGCGTCTGTTCCGTCATGGTGAAGCTCTCGCTGAGTGTGGCGATTGTGGGTGTCTGGCTCCTTATGTTGACGCAGAGGGGGCCTCTTCCGGGGAGGATCCCAGTACGGCGACCAGCTTGACGGAGAAGAGCGTCAGGCTGCCGAGCAAAAGGCCGACGCAGGACCAGGTGGCGATTTGAATGGACGGCGACGAGAGCGGCACATTCCACGTGAGGGAGGCCAGGAGCGCCAGTCCCATCGTGCCCAGACTGAGTCCTCCTATTTGAATCGTTCGCCAGCGGTTTATGATGGCAGTTAGCCGGTCGAGGTAGGCGCCCCGCTTTTTGTTGCTCTGGACACGGCGCACTGCCAGGGTGATCGGAAGGAGGTGCGAGAGCGCGCCCATGATGGTTTGCAGGATAAAGCCGATCAGCGCCATATGCGTGTAGGCCACCAGATGGAGCGAGCCAAACGGCATGACAGGCTGTTCATGCAGGTTATTGGCGGCGACCAGAGTGCCGAGCACCAGTGTAACCAATAGGAAAAAAGTGCCGATGAGCAAATGGTCCGAGGCGGCGCCGCCCTTGTGGCCGGATGCCAGCCAGGTGCGAAACAGATTGACCGCATAGAGGGTGGCAGTGACCACCAGCACGCCTCCTGCCGCGATTTCGACGATCACCGACGAGTTCAGGAAGCCGCCGATCAGCAGCGCGAGCCCGAGTGGTAGGAGGATTAATACCGCCCGCGCCAGTTTGGGGCTCGAGAGCGGCGCACTCAGTACGGTCGGGAGCAAGTTGTGCATCGTGCCGACGATGGCCAGCGTGATGAAGCCCAGAATGTTGAGATGGATATGGGCTAGTCTGGCGTATCCGTAGGACTCCTGGGTCAACCGGAACGCCATCGTTTCCCCGCAGGCGAGGCCGCCAAAGAGCGCGAGAAGGGCGATGGCGTAAAACCAGAGATTCAAGGGTGGTGAGTTCAGACTCTTGCGGGCCTGCGCCCAAGCGTCCCGCGCGATCCAGAGGAACGAGGCGACCACGAACAGTCCGCTGCCCCCCACGATCTGGTAGTTGCGCAAGCCGAACCCCGCCACCATGCCGAGCGCGCCGCCGTTGATGGCGAGGAACAGCACCGGATGTGATTCCCGCCGGCTCTGTCCCGTCATGAGCAGCGGGGGGATAAAGATCAGAAATCCACCCAGAATCAGTTGCGCCACGCCACCGACCAACGCGGCATGCGTGTGGGCTAGCCGTAGCCAGGAAGGCAGCGCTGTTCCGCGCACGAGGCCGACCAGAATAGCCATGCCGACCAGGGAGGACAGCAGGAGCCAGGCGAAGCCTGTCAAAAGAAAGGTAACCGGACGGCCAGGGAGTCGCAGCATGGGGTGCCTCTACGATTCGAGAAAGTAAAAGTGATTGGTGGGGCCGGTGCCATGCCCGATCGCCAGACTGTGCCGAATGGCTTCGGTCAGATAGGTTTTGGCTGCCTGCACGGCGTCGGGAACGGTCTTCCCCCTGGCGAGTTGCGCGGCTAGCGCCGACGCATAGGTGCAGCCGGTGCCGTGCGTATGCGGGGTGTCGATGAACTCGCTTTTGTAGATGTTGAAGAAGCGGCCGTCGTACAGCAGATCGGTGGCGCGGTCGGTGGGCAGGTGGCCGCCTTTGATCAGGACGAATTTGCTGCCGAAGCCATGGATGATCTTGGCCGCGCGACGGGCGTCTGACAGGTTGTTGATGGCGATGCCGGAAAGCTGTTGCGCCTCGTGAATGTTGGGGGTTACGACGAGGGCTTGCGGGAATAGGAGTTTTTTCATCGCTTCGATCGCGTCCGGTTTCAGCAGTGCGTGCCCGGTTTTTGAGACCATGACCGGATCGACGACCAGATTGGCCACCTTCTGCGGGGCCAGCATTTTAGCCACGAGTTCGACGATGGCCGTGGACGAGAGCATGCCGGTTTTCACGGCGGCGATGTCGAAGTCGTCGAAGACCGCATCGATCTGTGCGGCAATGATCGAAGCGGGCAACTCAAAGACATCCGTCACTTCTTCCGTATTCTGCGCCGTGATGGCGGTGATTACGGAGAGGGCAAACACGCCGTGGGCCGACATGGCCTTGAGATCGCCTTGAATGCCGGCGCCGCCGCCGGAATCTGACCCGGCAATGGTCAACACTTGTTTCATGGTGTGTACAGTCATGGATGTTCCGTGATGGTTAAGGGGTGACGGGGACGGCGGGCGCGTCGGGTTTCAAGCCTTCAATGAAGAAGCCCGCATCCCGCCGGGGAGATTTTTCATGATACGACAACGTGAATTGTGAGCTCGGCGCCGCATCAGCCGGCGCGGTGAAGGTAAGGACCGCGCGGTCTTTTTCCCGGGGAGACAATTCCATTCCTCGCGTGCAGAGTCCGTCTCGATTGTCTTCCACGTTTTGAACCCACTGCGTTCCGTGCTCGTCTCGCAGCACGGTATTGTGCAGGAGACACAGGATTTTCAAGTCGCGCGGCGAGTGGTTCTCCACCGTGACGTCGAGACGAATGTGCTGATCCTGTTTGCTCAGCGATCGGACGACGAATTCATACAGATCGTTGCGATGAAACCCCTGTCCGTCCGGCGCGGGCAGATCCTGCGGCAGGACGGTCTTCACCGGCGGCGGGGCATTGACGGCTTTGAGCAACTCGCCTAATGGACCGGTCTTGGGGATCGTCTTTCGCGCCGCGCCGACCGCCTGTTTATTCAACGGGCTGATGAGCTTGGTTGTGACCAGCACTCCTTCTGGGAGATCCAGGTAGGATCCCACGACAAATACGTCGGCGCGAATGGCCTTGGCGGCTCCTTTCACGGCTTTGGAGGGTGTCGATTCGATTTCTTTGATGTGGAGTTTCTTCAGCGTCGAGTTTACGAGCCGGCGTTCGACGACTGCTACGTCCCCGACGACGAGGATTTGAGTCCCAAGTTCTTCAGCCAGAAACTGCCCGACCGGCGTGACGGTCCCCTTGGAATCGGTAAAGTCTACGATGGCCAAGCGTTCCTTCTTCGCTCTGACGGATTCGGCCATGACCTCTTCTGCGAATTGTTTAAGGCTCTCCTCATAATTGGCGGCAGCCAACGCATAGCCCGGCATCAGCGAGCACCACAGCAGGCCCGATATGGCGAGGGGAAGCTTATTCATAGACGTGGTGCCATTATACTCAGGTTGGGCTGAGTGTCCAGAGCTCTTGCTCCTGGCTACGGGAATGCTTCAGCTACACCGGCCACTCTTCTTCCTTCCAGGCCATTTCCCAAAACATCCATTCGTAGCGAGAGCTGATGATGAACGCTTCTTCCATTCGCCGTTTTTCTTCTTCCCCCGCCGTTTTGGCCCATAGATCGACTTTTCCACGCATCCATTGCTGCACTTCGGCGAATTCCGGCGAGGCGTAGAGCATGAGCCAGTCGCGATAGGGATGGTTTTTCTTTGGCGGGCCATGCTTGAGGAAATGCTGGCCGATGACACAGTAGATCCAGGCGCAGGGTAGGGCGACGACGGTGATTTCTGCGGCCGATCCGCTCTGTGCCACGCTGAGCATGTGGCGGGTATAGGCGTAGTTCGTGGGGGCCATGGGTATGGCAGTCATCTGCTTGGCGGTCAGCGTCCACTTAGTGCCGTACCCTTCGTGGAGACTGCGCTCGACGACAATGGTTTCTTCGGCAAGTTTGGCAAACCGGAGCGCACTTTCGGAATCCGGCGCTTTGACCGCCCCGGCGGCGAAGACGCGTGACAGGTCGCCGAGAAACCGGGCGTCCTGCAAAATGTAATATTTGAACTTCCGCTCCGGCAGCGTGCCGTTGCCGAGGGCGATGACAAAGGGATGGGTCAGCTGCGCCTTCCAGATCGGTTGCGCCAGCTTGCGGAGGTGGTTGGAAAATGACATGGCTATTCCTTCGTTAGACGTTACGCGTGAAAGATAACAGGGGAGACGTAACGCGCAAGATGAAGATGAGGCTCTTGAGTCGCGTACGTGTCATGTCGTCACGCCGACGAAGTCCAGGGTCTGGGCAGGCGATTAATGCCGTCCAGCGCGGCGACTTTATAACATTCCGCGAGTGTGGGGTAGTTGAACACGGTGTCGATAAAATAATCGATCGTTCCATGGTAGGTCATTACGGCCTGCCCGATATGGATCAATTCTGTCGCACCTTCGCCGATGGCGTGGATGCCCAATAATTCCCTGGTCTGCCGGTGGAAGAGGAGTTTCAGCATGCCTGTGTCGTCGCCAATGAGCTGGCCGCGGGCGATTTCGTTATACCGGGCGATTCCAGTGCCGAAGGGAACCTGGTCCTTTGTGAGTTCCTCCTCGTTTCGGCCGACCATCGAAATCTCCGGGATCGAATAGATGCCATAGGGCAGCAGGCTGGTGTCGGTATGGTCCGGCTGGCCGAAAGCGTGACAGGAGGCATGGCGCCCTTGCTGCATGGAGGTGGAGGCCAGGGCGGGAAAGCCGATGATATCTCCTGCCGCATAGATGTGTGGCACCGATGTTTGAAAATGTTCGTTCACGGACAGCCGGCCGCGGCTATCTGCGGAAAGGCCCGCTTGCTCAAGGTTCAGCCCTCGGCTCGCGCCGATCCGGCCGATGGCATACATCACCGTGGTCGTGGTGATGGGGCGGGCCTGTTGCAGTGTTACGGTAATCTCGCCGTTCGCGGCTTTCTGAATATTGACGACTTCCTCGTTGTGGTAGAGGGTCACGCCGATGTCCTTCATTTGCCGCTGGAGCGCGTCGATAATTTCCGCATCCGCGAATTCGAGCAGCCGTGGACGTTTGTCGATGAGGGTAACTGTGACGCCCAGGGTGGCGAGGATGGATGCGTATTCGGTGCCGATCACGCCCCCTCCCACGATGACCATTGACGCGGGAATATGATCGATCGTGAGCAGCCCGTCGGTGTCGATAATGCAGGAATCGTCGAAGGGGATGTGCGCGGGCCTGGCCGGTTCGGTCCCGACGGCGATGACGATGAAGTGAGCGATGTGTTCCAGACAGCCGGAGGCCTGTTGCACGCGCAGCCGGTGCGGATCGACGAAGCTCGCCGTGCCGTAGATCATGTCGATGCGGTTGCGCCGCATCTGATCCTGGACGATCCGGATTTCGTTCTTGATCACGTGTTGGGCGCGGACGGCGAGATCTTCGATGGTGATGGTCTGTTTCAGGCGGTACCCCGCCCCGTAGAGACTGCGCTGACGGAAGCCGGAGAGGTAGAGCACGGCTTCGCGCAACGATTTGCTGGGGATGGTGCCGGTGTTGGTGCAGACGCCTCCGACGACCTCTTTCCGCTCGATGATTCCGACTTTCTTGCCGAGCTTGGCCGCCTGGACGGCGGCTTTTTGTCCGGCCGGCCCGGTGCCGATCACGAGAAGGTCGTAATAGGCCATCTCAACTTGCCGTTACGAGAGAGCGTGCGAACTTGAATGCATCATCAAGATTCGGGAGCTGCGCGAGTTCCGGCGTGATCTGGAGATAGCGGACAACGTTGTGCGCGTCCACGACCAGGATCGCCCGCGCCAGGAGGTGCGGGTCTTTCAAGAGGAGGCCATGGGATAGGCCGAAGTTGGCGTCGCGATAGTCTGAGAGAAAGGTAACGTTGTGGATCTTGGCCTCTTCCGCGAAACGCTGTTGGGCGAAAGGGGTATCGATGCTCACGGTGATAAGCTCGACCATTTTATCCAAGCCGTGATTTTTTTCACTGAGCTGGTGAGTCTGTTGCTCACAGACTTTCGTGTCGAGGGAGGGGACGACGCTGATAATCCGCACCTTGCCTGCGCCTTTGGTGTGGACGATGTTCGTGAGCGAGAGGTCCTGTCGCGCGAGCTTCACATCGCGGAGCGTATCGCCCACCTTGATGCCGGGTCCGGACAAGCTCAAGGGGGTTCCCTTGAACAAGACGGTATGGCCGTCGCCCGCGACTGCGCTGCCGTCGGCGACGGGAAGGTTCTTGTAGAGGAATCCGGATTCGGTTGAGCTGCCCATGCCTGCGCAGGAGGCGAGCCAGAGGGTTGAGACGAGTGCGATGAGTGGACGCAGGGTTTGTATCATTCGAAGCATGATTCCTCCAGCAGTCGTGGGGGCGAGGGTGTAAGTAAGGAGTATACACAGTCCGGTTCCGCCTGCTCAAGGGGCGAGAAAGTTCATGATGGCTCGGTTGACCGGATCCGGCTGTTCCCATTGCGGGATGTGGGCGGCGTTGGGGATACTGACGAATGAGGATGCGGCAATGGTGTGATGAATCGTTTCGCCGGCAGCAAGAGGAAATACGCGGTCTTCCTCACCCCAGATGATCAAGGTACGGTGGCTGATGGCTCCGAGTCGCGGGGCGAAATCCCGTTCCCACAAAGGAAGGTTGTTGCCAACAGTCAGCAGGGCTCGGAAGAGGCCTGGCCGTTGGCGGTTGCGGTTGGACCGGTCTAGCACGGCGGGGGTTAAGAGGCCTGGATCGTGGACGAATTCACGCAAGGTCGATTCGAGCATGCGTTCGCCGAAGAGCCAATTGCCGACGGAGATGAGCCAAGACGGAGCCGGGGAGGTTAAGGCGCGGCGAAGCGATGGGCTGCTGAGGTGTTGGAGAACCTGAGCGGGGAGCCCATCGATAAGAATGAGGGTGGAGACTCGCGTAGGATGGTCGAGAGCCAGGCCGATGGCGAGTCCCGCGCCCATCGAGTTGCCGACCATGGCGGCCTGCGAAATCTGCAGTGCGTCCATGAACCCCACGAGAAATTCCAGCAGTTGGTCAGGCCGGTATTCGATGTCCGGTTTGTCGGACAGTCCCGCGCCGAGCAGATCCGGCGTGAGGACCCGGAATTGCCTGGACAAAGCGGCTTGCTGGTATTCCCATTGCCACATCGATCCACCGAAGCCGTGAATGAGAATGACCGGCGGGCCTTGGCCTTGATCGAGATAGGCAATGCGCTGTCCGTTGACCGTAATGGATCGGAGGGGGAGGCGTTCGATGGCGTCGAACCAGGGTGGCAGAGGGGCCTGTGTGGCGCAGGACCCGAGCATCATGCAGAGAAGCCCGCCGATGATAGTTCGTAGGAGTCGTGGCACGGAGGACAATGCCCTCGCGGGTGAACGGCCTATTCCAGTTGGATGACGGTTTCGTCGGTTTTGACGTTGTCGCCTTCCGCCACGAGGATGGCCGTGATCTTGCCGTCAATGGGAGCCGGCACCCGGCTTTCCATTTTCATGGCCTCAATGATCAACAGGGGATCGCCGGTTTTGACGAGATCGTCTTTGGCCACGAGGACCTTCACCACACGGCCAGGCATCGGCGGCGCGACGTCTCCGGATTTCGATGGCCGTGGCCGTTTTGGCTTCGAGCCGGATCCGGGCTCCTGAACCTCCGGGACGCCGGCCAGCACTTCCTGAATCGGCTCGAGGGATACTTCCTGCAGCTTATCGTTCACGCGAATGTAGTACGGCTTCCGGCCATCGACCTTGCGGCCTGATCCGGAAACCTTCACGTGATAGGTTTCGCCGTGGACCGTGATGTGGAATTCGACCGGCGCGAGATGCAGTTCGTGGGCGACGGCTGGACCTTTGGGCGAAGACGCCTCCAACGGTTCAGGCACCAGATCGCCTTTTTCTCTGGCCTCGAAGAAGTCGCGGGCGATGGCCGGGAAGAGCGCGAAGGAGAGCTGGTCTTCGATCGTCTCGGCGCCCTCAGGAAGATCTTTCTTGATGGCGTCTAGTTCCGGTTCGAGGCTGTCGGCAGGTCTGGTCTTGATCGGCTCGTCGTCGCCGATGGCCCGCGCCATGACGTCACGATCGACCTGTCCCGGTGCCCGGCCGTACAGACCGAGGAAGTAGTTCTTCGTTTCATTGGTGATGACTTTATAGCGCTCTCCGGTAAGGACGTTCAGCGTCGCCTGCGTGCCGACGATCTGGCTGGTTGGGGTGACCAGCGGTGGATAGCCCATGTCTTTTCTGACGCGGGGCACTTCGTCGAGCACTTCCCGCATCCGGTCGAGCGCGTTCTGCTCCGTCAATTGGGCCGCAAGATTCGACAGCATGCCCCCGGGAATCTGCGAGGTTAGGATTTCGGCATCGACGCCGGTGAAATCGCTTTCGAACTGGCGGTACTTCCGGCGCACGGTTCTGAAATGCTCGGTAATCGGCAGGAAGGTGGCCAGGTCCAGGCCGGTGTCGTAGGGCGTATTCTTCAACGAGGCGACGAGCGTTTCCGTCGCGGGATGCGAGGTGCCGCCGGCCAACGGAGACATGGCGGTGTCGAGCATATCGAGCCCGCCAAGGATCGCCATCAGCGCCGACATGGACGACATGCCGGAGGTATAGTGGGAATGCAGGTGAATCGGGACTTTGACCGCACTCTTGAGGCGTTTGACGAGGTGATACGCCTCCATTGGCTCCAGCAGGCCGGCCATATCTTTGATGCAGAGGGTATCCGTGCCCAAATCTTCGAGCCGTTTGGCCATATCGACGTAGCGGTCCACGGTATGGACGGGGCTGACGGTATAACTGATCGCTGCTTCCACATGCTTGCCGCAAGCCTGCACTTCGCGGATGGAGCGTTCCATGTTGCGCACATCGTTGAGCGCGTCGAAAATGCGGAACACATCGATGCCATTCGACGCAGACCGTTCGATGAAGCGCTCCAGGACATCGTCGGCATAGTGCCGGTATCCCACGAGATTCTGCCCCCGAAGCAGCATCTGTAAGCGGGTATTGGGCATCGCCGCTCGGAGCGCGCGGAGCCGTTCCCACGGATCTTCCTTGAGAAACCGAAGACAAGTATCGAAGGTTGCGCCGCCCCAGACTTCCAACGACCAGTAGCCGACGGCATCCAGCTTTTGGGCGATCGGGAGCATATCCTCGGTGCGCATGCGCGTGGCGAGGAGCGATTGGTGTCCATCGCGCAGGGCGACATCGGTAATCAGAACCTTGTGCCCAGGGGAAAGCTGCAGCTGCAGCTCCGCCGGTTTGACCGTTTTCGTGCGCGAGGTGCGCACGACTGGTCCCCGCGAAGGTTTTTTTTCCCGCGAAGGTTTTTGGGCCGGTGCCTTTATTTTGGATCGTGCTGTTCGTCGTGCCGCCATCGTTGTTGCGTGCTCTTGGGTTGGAGTGATGGGGATGCGTGCTGTCTGTTTAGAGACCTTCGTAGGCGGCAATCGCCGCGGAAATGGCCATGACTAAATCTTCAGGTTGCTCAAATTCGTCGTAATTGTAAAGGTCAGGGTGCGTGTCGAGGTAGGAGGTATCGAAACGTCCTGCCCGGAAATCCGGCTCTCTCATGATGGTTTTCATGAACGGGATCGTGGTTTTTACTCCACGCAGCACATATTCCTCAAGGGACCGGCGCATGCGGCTGACGGCCTCTTCCCAGGTTCTCCCTCGTACCGTCAGTTTGGCAAGCAAGGCATCATAATAGGGCGGGATCACGTAATCGCGATAGACGGCGCCGTCGATACGCACGCCGATCCCTCCTGGAGAGAGATAGGCGGTTACCGTTCCCGTACAGGGGGCGAAGTTATTCTTCGGATCTTCGGCATTGATCCGGCACTGGATCGCGTGCCCCTGAAACTTGACGTCATCTTGTGTGATTTCTAGGGGTTTACCTGCTGCGATCGTGATCTGGTTGCGCACGAGGTCGATCGCCGTAATCTGTTCGGTGATGGTGTGTTCGACCTGAATGCGCGGGTTCATCTCCATGAAGTAATAGCGGCCGTCTTGATCGAGCAAGAATTCGATGGTGCCGGCATTGTCGTAGGAGACTGCTCTGGCGATTTTGATGGCGGCTTCGCCCATTTCAGCCCGCAAGCGCGGGGTGAGAATCAGCGAGGGGGCGATTTCGATCAGTTTTTGATGGCGCCGTTGGATCGAACAGTCCCGTTCGCCCAGGTGGATGATGTTGCCATACTTGTCGGCGAGGATTTGGAACTCAATATGATGGGGCCGTTCGACGCATTTCTCCAAGAACACGGCGCCGTCACCGAAGGCCGCGAGGGCTTCGCGGGAGGCCACTTCCATATTCTCGCGTAGCTCGGCATCGGTGCGTACGATTCGCAGGCCGCGTCCGCCGCCGCCGGCGCTGGCTTTGATCATGACCGGATACCCGGCGCTCTTCGCAAAGGCGAGGGCTTCTTTGACGTCGGTCACGCCACCTTCGGTGCCAGGCACAACCGGGACATTAATGGATTTGGCCAGGTCCCGCGCCTTGATCTTGCTGCCCATGGCATTGATGGCGTCGGGTGACGGGCCGATAAAGGTGATGCCTGATGCCTGGCAGAGTTGGGCGAACTCAGCGTTTTCAGAAAGAAATCCGTAACCTGGGTGAATGGCATCGGCGCCGATCCTGAGCGCCAAATCAACGATCTGTTGCTTGTCGAGGAAACCTTTGACCGGGCCAGGACCGACTTGATAGGCCTCGTCGGCCTTTTTGACGTAAATGCCGGTTGAGTCGGCCTCGGAATAGATCGCGGCCGTTGCGATATCGAGCTCGCGGCAGGCGCGGATAATTCGCATGGCGATTTCGCCGCGATTGGCAATGAGAATTTTCTTAAACATGAGTGTGTTGGCCTTGGCCACAGCCAATCTCGCACAGGGTCAATCCGGCGCAAGGGAGCGCGTAACCTAGCATAGACTCAAAAGTCCTGTCGAGGGAGCGGAGGCTTGAAAATAGGGTGGGTGAAGGACGTCCCGGGGAGAGGCGCGAGGCCTCTCCTCGGGAGGAGCGCGTCAGATTTCAGCTACTTGGCTTGGACGAGGAACCCCTTTGATCGGGCGTTGCCGCCGCCGGCAACGACGTCGATAAACGTCATGCCGGGCCGGACATCGGGGACGGTGGCTTCAATCGTTGTCTCGTTGACGAAGGTGTACTCGATTTTGGCCGGCCCTGCTGCGCTGAAGGCCACCCCGTGGAAGCATTCTTTGGTGCCGAAATTCTCCCCTTTGATCGTCACTTTCTGACCGGGCTTGGCTTCATCCGGTTCGACTTTGAAGATTTTAGGCCGTTTGCTCCGGTCGCAGACTGGGTCCTGTTCGACCTTAGAGGAGCCTGATCCCTTGATGGACTCGGTGTCGTAGAGCGTAAAGCCGGCCCCTTCGACGAAGGCGCCGCCAGCTTCCTCCGCCTGGCTCAGCGAGGGCAGGGCGGGGAGTGTGAGAAGTGAGCCGATAAGAACAAATGACCAGATGGCACGCATGATGACCTCCTTCGATAAGGGGCTACTGACCGGGCATGGGAATATAGGTTTCAGCGACGATGGCCTGTCCGGGGGGCGACAAGGCAAACTGGACAAAGGCGTCGATGAGCGGATTCGGCTCTTTTTTCGACAATACCAAAATTGGCCGCCGGAGGGGATATCGGCCGTCGCGTACAGTTGGGGGTTGGGGTTCGACGTTATCTACCGGCAGCAGGCGGACGGCGACTCCGGTTGAAACCACGGAAAGGCCGGTGCTCATAGAGATGTAGGCGACGGCGGATAAGGGGGGGAGCGTCCCCACCACGGTCTTGACGACCTTTTCATCTCCACCAATGAGCTTGGCGGAGTCGGGAATTTTCCCAACAATGCCGAGCTGTGCCTCGAAGGCATCCCGTATGTTCTGATTTCTGGGGCGATTGATGAGGAGGATCTTCGTATCCGGCCCGCCGAGCTCCGACCATTCCTTCACGGCTCCGGAGTAAATATCCGCCACTTGCTGTTTGGTGAGTTCTTTTGTGAAGTTGGACAGGTGTACCAATATGCCGATGCCGTCCCAGCCGATCTGTCTGGCGGCCAAGTCGGGATCTTCCGTTCCGGTGATCGCGATCTGGGCTTGCCCAGACTTCACGAGATCAAGAGTCTTGGCGTCATCTTCCCACAGGAGATCGATATAGGTACGGGGGTTGGCCTTTTCAAAGGCGCGGGCCAGGGATTCTATCGTGTGGAGTTCCGGCCCATTCCCGGCGATGACGAGGCTCCCCGAGACTTCCGCGTAGAGCGAGGTGGGAAGCGAAACCGCGCCCATGAGGACCATTCCACAGGTGAGCAGCAGTCTGGCGATCATGCCCTGTCCCTTCTTGCGAAATGGCTCCAGAGGAGCGGTGAGCGTGAGCCTGGACGCATCGGTTACGATCCAGCGCCTGTGATGGGGTTCGAGTCGGAAGAGGTGTTGGGCGGTGGCACGTTGCGTTTGGCGTTGAGCGGAGGGAGTTTGGCGAACTTATCCATGCGCTCGTTGACCATGGCCTTGGCCTTCAGTTCGGCGAAGCCCGGCTTATGGTCGCCCTTGATGGTTGAAGCGAAGGAGGAGAGAAGCCGTGTGGCTTCTTGGGCGTGACAGAACGGACATTCGGTATCTTCCGCCCGGGCATGGACAGATTGAGTGGCTTCGAAGGATTTCTCGCATTTTTGGCACCGGTATTCGTAGACAGGCATAGGCGAAGCCCCTTTCTCTTCCTCTTTCAAACAACCAGCCTATTCGGCGCAGATGCTGATTCTCTGCACGATGTGCGCCCTTGACCGGCCGACAAACTTTGCCTTATTGTAGCATAACCATGTAGTTGAACTGCCAGTGCGAATCATGAGGAGGCTGTCGATGTCAGTGTTGATTCGGAAGTACAAAGGGAATAACGGGGTGATGCAGGAAGAACGGATCGATGAAGAGGATCGGATTGAGCGATACATGCGGCTCTTCGACAAGGACGATGTGAAGAAGTTGGAGACTGGCGTGAAAGTGTTCATCGAAAAGGATGAATGGCAGCTCATTCCTTAGCCGGTGCGCGATCAATCACGGGAGGGGGCGCTGTGGCGTGACGCGGTCACGGCAGCGCCACCTCCTCACACCTCTTACAATTTGATTGGCATCCATGACCTATTGGGTTCATATCGCCCGTTCCATCGACCGGGTGACGTTGCATAAAGATCGTTGTTCGGAAGTGCCCTCGAACGTGTCCTCCAGTGATTTCTGGGAAGGAGGATGGTTCGACTACCCCGATAAGGAGCGGGCGCTTCGGGCGATGGAACAGGCCGGGACGACCTTCCAGCGCCGTTGCGCGCTGTGCAAGCCGTAGCCGGTCGGTGCTGAGTCATTCCCGTATATGTAGGCTCGGTACGCCTCGCTTGCCTCTCCGCAATTTTTGAATTCCATGCCACGACTCGCGCTACTTCTCACCACCCTCATTTGGGGCGCGACGTTTCCCGCCACGAAGGCGGTCCTTGAGCAAATTCCTCCGCTCTCGTTCTTGTTTTTACGCTTTCTCTTAGGCGCAGTGCTGGTGGGCCTATGTCTGCTGCTGATGTCCCGGCGTCTGTCGTGCGATCGGGCAGTGCTGCGGGCCAGCGCGATTGCGACCGGCTGGTTGTTTCTCGGCTACGTCCTCCAGACGGTGGGCTTGCGGTACACGAGCGCGTCGAATTCCGCTTTTATCACCACGTTGTATGTGGTGTTTGTGCCGTTGATTCTGTGCCGGTTCGGGATGCGTTCCTGGCTGGCGACCGGAATTGCAACAGTGGGACTCTGGTGTCTGGTGCGACCGACAACGGTGTTGAATCTTGGCGATATGCTGACGCTCGGATGCGCATTGGCCTTTGCCGCGCATATTGCCTGTCTGGAACGGTTCACGCGAGAGGTCGATGCCACGTCGCTATTTGTCTGGCAGTTGGTGGCGATGTCCGGACTCATGTTGCTGGCCATGGGCTGGGAGCAGCCTCCGGTCAGCGCCTTTGCCCCGACAATGGTGCTGGGGATCGGGCTTGCAGTCACGGGCGGCTTGGCGACTCTGGCCTTTGCGATTCAGATGTGGGCGCAGCAGTTGATTCCCGCGCAACAAGTCGCCTTGCTCTTTGCTCTGGAGCCGGCGTATGCCGCGTGGCTATCGTGGTACTTTCTCGGCGAATCGCTCGACTGGCAGGGATGGGTCGGAAGCGGGCTGATTTTAACCGGCGTCATCGTCGGATCCTTGGAACCGAGCCTGAGCGAACGGGAGCGGGTTTTGCGGGCTTCACCGGCTTCATAATGGGGGGCAAGTCAGATGGCACAAAAGTTTGGCAATGGGCGTTGGGTGCAGGACGGATTTTTGGACAATCGGGTCGAGGGAACGGTAGTGGGGACGATTACGTTTGCCGCCATTGGACCTGTCAATGTGTACCTGCGCGGAAACTTCAAGGGGGAGATTGCCGGCACGCTTATTGAGTTTCGCAACAGCCGCTTCGAGGACGAGGATTTGGCGGGGCAGGTGATCGGCGATATGGAGAATCCTCAGCTGGGGGATGTGAATCTCATGTCGTTCGACCCCCATCCCAATCTGGCGCCGCACCCCTATATCGAGTGGTTCTCCATCAGAAAGAATCACTATCGCATTGAACTCGATCCGGCGGATGCGTGGATTGTCACGGATGAACGGCTGGCTGAGCTAGACCGCCAGAGTCAGCGGATCCGAGCCTCATTAGCGGGGCAAGTGACGGCGAAATCCGTTCGGGAAGACTCTGAGTGGGTCTGAATGAAAGAGGCGGAAGCCCCTCGCCTTAGACGGCGATGGCTTCCGCTTTGGTCTTGCCGTCTCGCACGTAATCGGGCACGTCACGGATGTCCCAGACGAGTCCAACTTTTTCCATCAGCTTCAAGCAGTAATACGACATGTCCACTTCCCACCAGTAGAATCCCTGCCTGGTTGAGGCGGGGTAATAGTGGTGGTTGTTGTGCCAGCCTTCGCCCATGGTGATGAGCGCAAGGATGAAATTGTTGCGGCTGTCGTCGCCGGTGACGTAGCGCTGTGAGCCGTAGACATGCGATAGGGAATTGATGGTGCAAGTGCCGTGAAGCAAGGCGACGGTGGAAATGAAGAATCCCCAGATCAGCATCTGCGGGCCATTGGTGCCCAGTTCAGGAGCGTAGGCCTCCAGCAGTTTCCCGAGGCCGAACATGCCGAATCCGGCGATCGTGGGAACGAGAGTATCGAACCGGTCGAGGAATCGCAGCTCCCGATATTTCGCGAAGTCTTGAATGCTTTTGAGCCGCGGCGCAAAGTGGGTCTGGGAGGTAAACCAGCCGATATGCGACCAGAGAAACCCGCCTTGTCTTGGCGAATGCACATCGTCCGGTGTATCGGAGGCAATGTGATGGTGGCGGTGATGACCGGCCCACCAGATCGGACCGCGTTGGGCACAGGAGCTTCCCAGCACGGCAAAGGCAAATTGGACTGCGCGAGAGGTCTTGAAGGTGCGGTGTGAGAAATAGCGATGATACCATCCGGTGATGGCGAACATGCGCGCATAGTAAAAGGCGACCGCGACGCCGACGGCGGTCCAGCTCCATCCGACCCAGATGGTGCCAAGGCACATCAAGTGTACAGCGATGAGAGGAATGGCGCGGATCCAGTCCATCTTCGGCGGACCCTCGACCTTCATCTGATCGAGACCGGCCCAGGAGTCGAACCAGCGCAGAATCGTGATCCGGACTTCCTGCATGCGAGTAAGTGGCAGAGGGCGCACGTCGGACATTCCGTTACCTCCAGGTCAGGGATTGATGCGGCGTGACTCCGGTGAAAGAGTAGGCCGGTTTCCCGATTGAGTTGCGCACGATCGCGGCACTAGGGAAAATCGGATTCAGGTAGGCCGCAGCTGCTGGATACCGACTTGTGCTCATGGAGCATCCAGCTTGATAGTGAGGCATCATTATACATGCCTCATGGGAAAAGTGAAACAGCGACCGCGTGCTTTTTTTGAGGTGCCCCTTTATTCTACGGGAATCGACAGACCTGTCCATCTTTTACGGAACTTTCTCCCTTCTGGCGGGCGTCGCGCACTCGATGATTCGTCTATTTGACACCTCTGCGGTTGCATCCTTAGAATGCGAGCACTATGAACGATCGATTTCTCAAAGCCTGCCGGCGCGAGCCGGTCGATTGCACGCCGGTCTGGTTCATGCGCCAGGCGGGTCGGTATATGTCCGAATATCGCGCACTGCGAGCGAAGCACTCGATTCTTGAGCTGTGCAAGACGCCGGAATTAGCCGCGCAGGTCACGATGCAGCCGATCGACCGGTTCCCCCTCGATGCGGCGATTATTTTCGCCGATATTCTTCTGCCCTTGGAGCCTATGGGATTGACCCTGGAGTTTGCCGAGGGAGAAGGTCCGGTTATCCATAACCCGGTTCGTGATCGCGCCGCCGTGGAGCGTCTCAAGGTCGTCGAGGGTGATGAACTGGATTATGTGTGTGAAGCCATCCGGCAGACGCGCCGCGCGTTGAACGGCCGCGTGCCCCTCATTGGATTTGCCGGTGCGCCGTTTACGCTGGCGAGCTATGCCATCGAAGGCGGGAGTTCGCGGAACTATCAGCACGCGAAGCAGATGATGTATGGGGATCCGGCGGCGTGGCACAAGCTGATGGACAAGTTTGCCCGCGTCATTACGGGCTATTTACGGTGGCAGATCAAGGCTGGCGCCCAGGCGATTCAATTGTTCGATAGCTGGGTCGGCTGTCTGTCGGCGGGCGATTATGCCGAATATGTGAAGCCCCATGTTCAGCTCATATTTGATGGACTCAAGCACGAAGGCGTGCCGTTGATTCATTTCGGCACCGGGACGACCGCCATTCTCCGGCAGATGCGCGAGGCCGGCGGGGATGTCATCGGCCTTGATTGGCGGGTTCATCTGGATGAAGGATGGGCGATGGTCGGCCATGACCGCGCTGTGCAAGGTAATCTGGATCCGCTCGTGCTGTTCGCTCCGTTGTCTGAAATCGAGCGGCGCGTTGAGGATATTTTACGGCGAGCGGGCAATCGGCCGGGACATATCTTCAATCTCGGTCACGGCATTCTGCCGGGCACCCCCCTCGATCATGTCGCGGCCACCATCGACATGGTTCACAAACTCAGCCAGCGATAACCCTGCGAGCCTGCGCGATGTCGAGCTCGAACCGTCCTATTGCAGTGCTCCTCATGGCCATGGGCGGGCCTGATTGCCTCGACAATGTCGAGCCGTTTTTGCTGGACGTGCGCGGCGGGCGTCCGACTCCCCCCGAATTAGTGGAAGAAATTCGCGCGCGCTATCGCGCGACGGGCGGCAAGTCGCCGGCGGTCGGCATCACCCAGGAGGTGGCGAAGAAGCTGGAGCAGCGGCTGAATCAATCCGGCCAAGACCGCTATCGTGTCTACATGGGCCTGCGACACTGGCATCCCTTTATCAAGGAAACGTACGCGGAGTTGCTTCAGGAGCAGCCGGAGCGCGTCATCGGCTTCTGCATGGCGCCGCAGCAGTCGTCGCTGAGTACCGGCGCCTATCGGAAAAAAGTGGAAGAGGCGCAATCGAGCTTACAGAGCGCCTGTCCTGTGAGCTATGTCGGGAGCTGGAACCGGCATCCGCTGCTGGTCGCCGCCATTGTGGAGAATATTCGCCAGGGACTCGAAAAATTTCCCGCCGACCTGCGTGGGAACGTACCAGTCCTGTTCACGGCGCATAGTCTGCCGGAGCGGATCGTTCACATGGGGGACCCCTATCCTCAGGAGGTGCGCGGTACGGTCGAGGCGGTGACGGCGTTGTTGGGCAATCAACCCACCAGGTTTGCCTATCAAAGCCAGGGGCGTTCCGGCGAAGCCTGGCTTGGTCCCACGGTCGAATCGGCGATTGAAGACCTTCATCGAGAAGGACAGCGGCAGGTGCTGGTGGCGCCCATCGGATTTCTCTGCGACCATGTCGAGACGCTGTTCGATATTGATATCGAACTTAAACAGCTCGCCAAAACCAAGGGGATGCAACTGGAGCGAATCCCCATGCTCAATGCCTCGTCTCCGCTGATTGAAACGCTGGTGTCGGTCATCGCGGATCATGAATCGGCACGGGTGTCCTAGCTCGTGACTACTCCTCGCACAGTAGTGGTTATCGGCGGAGGCATTTCCGGTCTCGCGACCGCATTTGCTCTTCAGGAGCAAGCGGCTGCGGCGGGCCTGGCGCTCCGCTGCACGGTGCTGGAATCCGGGTCCACGTGGGGCGGGAAGATTCAGACCCATCGCACGGATGGGCTGATTGCCGATGCCGGCCCGGACTCCTTTCTCTCGCAGAAACCAGCCGGCTTGGAATTGTGCCGCAAGCTGGGCTTATCCGAGCAACTCATCAACACCAACGAAACCGGCAAGAAGGCCTTTGTCTTGTCACGCGGCCGGCTGCATGAATTGCCCGAGGGGCTCATTACCTTTGTGCCGAGCCAGTTGGGACCCTTCCTCCGCAGCGGTTTGTTGAGCTGGACGGGCCTCGCCCGCATGGGGCTGGACGTCATGATCCCGCGCGGATCCGCCGAGGGCGACGAGTCGCTCGCCTCGTTCTTCCGCCGCCGGTTTGGGGCGCAAGCCTTCGAGCGCGTGCTGGAGCCGCTCATGGCGGGGATTTATGCGGGCGAAGCCGAGCAGATGAGCCTGAAGGCAACCTTCCCGCGGTTTCTTGAATTAGAGCAGCAGTACGGCAGCATCATTCGCGGCATGGCCGCGGCCAGAAAGAAAGCGCCGCCTCCATCCGGCACGGGGCCGAAGCGGACGATGTTTGTCAGCCTGAAGAACGGGCTCGGCGATCTGGTCTCGGCACTCACTGCGAGGCTCGCTCAGCAAGGCGTGGATTTGCGGCTGGGCTGTGCGGTGGATGCGGTGCGCGTACGGTCCCATCAGCTGGGCCGCTGGATGTACGATCTCAATTTGCGCGACGGCTCGGTCATCTCTGCAGAAAGTCTGGTGCTGGCGACACCGGCCTATGTGGCAGCCGATCTGCTGCGGCCGCTCACGCCGATTGCGGGAGGGCTGCTGGAGATGATTCCCTATGCCTCGACCGGCACCGTCTCGATGGCGTTCCCGGCCAGTGCCGTCTCCGGGGCCGTGCAAGGGTTTGGATTTATCGTGCCCCGCGCGGAGGCCAGGGAGCTGATCGCGGCAACCTGGACGTCCCTCAAGTGGCCTCATCGGGCGCCGGCGGACCAGGTGCTCATTCGCTGCTATATCGGCGGAGTCGGGCGGGACGGCATGTTGAATCGAGACGATGCGGCAATCCTCAACACGGTGCGCGCCGAGCTGGCGTCGTTATGCGGATTGACGGCGGAGCCGACCTATACGGAGGTGAACCGCTGGTGGAAGGCCATGCCGCAATACACGATCGGGCATCTCGACCGGCTCACCCAGCTTGATGCGGCCCTCAGCCGCTACGGCGGGCTGGTGCTGACCGGAGCGGGGTATCGCGGGGTCGGCATTCCCGACTGCATCCGCGATGGAGCCGTGGCGGCTGAGAAGGTGGTGCGTCATTTGTCCGGACCAGGTCGTTCTGCCTAAGCGGCCCCTTGTCATCTTCAGAACCAAACTCCTATAGTACTCATCATGTATCACTTCTATTGTGCTGGAATGGATGGTGGCTTCGATGGATAACAAGCTGACGATTTTCGATGTGAGCGGGCCGTTCCGCGAGCCGCGTGAGCCGATTTTTTCCTACGACTATTCCGTTCAACGGCAGGCCTGGGCGACGCCGGTCGGGATACGTGTCAAAGTCTCGATTCCCGATGAGCTGGATGTATTGCGCGAGCGGTTGTTGGGGCCTGTGGCTGGTTCTCCCGGGCAACAGATGGTGATCGGCAAAGTTCTTTCGCGGACGATCGCGGATTGGAAAGTGAAGATTGCCGAGGCAGAGGGGATGCTGCTGGAGCGGCGGGATGTAATGATTTCTCCGTTTGTAGGCCCCTTCGTCCATTTGTTTCAAAAGCTGGAAGCCTTATTTGAGCAGGACAAGGCGGCCGTGCGGGAAGAGATCAAAAAGAGGGTTGGGCTGTAGTGCGGTCGTGTTTTCCTGGCAGCGTGCGAATCTGCACTTTCTCTCACGGACACGGATTCTGTCAGGGTTTGTTCAAAATATCCGCCGAAAGTGCTTGGAGTGCACTCCTGACTCGTCCGCCAGTCCGAGCGATCCCTTATCGGGCGCGCCGGTGTCGTTTAAATCGATGCGATAATGCCCCCGCACTTCTTCCATCGCCACTTCGAAGGGAATGGCGGAGGGCAGGAGTGTGCCTGGCGCATGGGCGCCCCGGGCGAGGGTTTTAACGGCTCCGGGCTCGGCGAATTTCGCATCGGAAAAGACATAGATGTCTGCCACGGCATGATCGCCCAGTGTATGGCCGGGGGTCGTTGCGGGCATATGATCGCCTAACGTGCCGGCCAGCCGTTCGCTTCTCAGCCGTTTGAGCAGACCGGCAACCTGGCTATCCGTGGCCTGCGCCGGGACGACGAGCGCGATCGCATTCATCTCACGGACGGTTGTCTGGACTTTAAAAATCACCGGGGCGGATTCCGGATCTTCGGTGCCCGAGACCGCCGGTCCCTCCGTGCCGGCCGCTTGTTTGTTGCGCGAGCTGGGCACGATCAAGGCCACAAAGAGCCAGAGCCCGAACAGGATGCCGAGGACCACGACAAGCGGGTGCGCGCCTGCTCGTTTGCCTTCTTCGTAGGGGTGTTGTTCGTCACTCATGATCAGCCGTTCTCCTGGGTCGAAGGGGACGTGTGAGGGGCGGCTTGGTCCCTCAGCCGTTGCTTGGCCTGCTCCCAAAGTGTATCCATTTCTGCCAGGGTCATATCGGTGAGCGCGCGCTGTTGCTCGGCGGCTTGCGATTCCACTAGCGCAAAGCGGTCGATAAACCGGTTGGTCGATTGGCGGAGCGCGTCTTCCGGATTGACCTTGATAAAGCGGGCCAGATTGACGAGTGAGAAGAGCAGATCGCCTAATTCACCGGCGACGTCATCGGATGCGGGGGGCTCCTGCGCAAGAGCTGCGCGCAGCTCAGCAATCTCTTCCTCAATTTTCTTGAACACCTCTTCCAGCCCCGTAGCGTCGTGCGACCAATCGAACCCGACGCGCGAGGCTCGCGACTGCACTTGATAAGCGCGCAGCAAGGCGGGAAGCGCTTTGGGAACGCCGTCCAGGGCGGATTGAGGGCCTCCGGCGGCCTGGCGTTCTGCTTTCTTGATGTCTTCCCATTGGCTGAGAACCTGTTCGCCATTGGCCGGTTTGTCCGCCGCATTCGTGTCGCCGAAGACATGGGGATGGCGGCGAATCAGTTTAGTGGACAGTTGTTCGACGACCTCGTCGATGGTAAAGGTGCCGGTTTCGGCGGCAATCTGACTGTGAAAGACGACTTGCAGCAGGACGTCGCCCAACTCTTCGCGCAATTTGGTGAAGTCCTGATGGTCGATGGTTTCCAGGACTTCGTAGGTCTCTTCGAGGAGATAGGGCTTCAGCGAGGCATGGGTTTGCTTGCGATCCCAGGGACACCCGTTGGGGGCGCGCAGGGTTGCCATGAGGTCGATCAGTTTCGCAAATCGGTCTGACATAGTGGCGCTCCAAATGATGCACTCTATAACGAGTTGGCGCGTGGCTTCAACGTCCGGTGCTTGCTTGCGAGCGAAGGGACCCTATGGTAGGGTACCGAGCAGGGCCCATTGAATTTCGTATGTGAGGACGCCATGACGACACAGGAAGAAGGCTTTGTCGTTCGAGACCGGCGGGGTGGAGGGAGTGAGTCCGCACCAAGCGCGGCCGCGCCGAGTTCTCCTCATCCTTCGACTCAACCAGCGGCTGCCGGTCCCTCCCGTCAAGCGCCGGCGTTCCCGGTGACATTCTCCTCGTTTGTCATTTCGCTGGGCTCCTCGTCGTTGATGTTGATGGGCGAGCAGCTCGATCCCCAGCAACAACCCATGCCGGTGAACCTCCCCCAGGCCAAGGAAATCATCGATCTGCTCTCGGTTCTCGACGAGAAAACGAAGGGAAACCTGACGGCGGATGAACAGATGGTGTTGCGGGACATGCTCTATGCCTTGCGCATGAAGTATGTTGCCCTCTCCTCTGGAACCTAACCGTCGGCGCGCCGTGCTTCCTCCGTCGTGTTGTGAGCGCCGGTCTTTCCCCATGCCGGTGTTTTGAGACTCCCTGGTGTTTCCGCTATAGTGGGCTCAGCGCCGTGGCAATGTCGCGATGGGGCGGGGCGAGCACCATGCTGGATTCGGATCATCCTCAACGTTCCCTAGCACCCGTTTCGCCGAAGGCGGGTGCTGTGTCGCGTCCGGCAGGACTGCCGTTGAGCGCGTCTGAGCCGGAGCGCAAGATGCGGCATCTGCGCCCGGTCTGGATCGTCCTAATTCTATTGATTCCCTGCTTAGCCCTCACGTTCTACTACTCCCAGATCGTCGTGCCGGGCGGTCAAGAAGCCGATTCCTATCTGCCGACGACGAGCTATGCGCTTGTGCTCTTGCTGCTGAATCTCGATTTGATCGGGTTTGTCGTGCTCTCGTTGTTGCTGTCGCGCAATTTGATCAAGGCCTACTTCGAGCGGCGGCATCGGCTGGTGGGCGCAGGATTCCGGACCAAGCTGATCGCCGCATTTATTGGATTTTCGCTGATCCCGACCATTCTGCTGGCGATTGTGGCGAGCGGGCTGGTGAATAAAGCGGTTGATGTCTGGTTCAGCGAACAGATCGAGCGGGTCATGAAAGATTCGTACGAGGTCGCCCGCATGCAGCATGCGGGGCACATCGCGCTCGCGGTGAATAGCGCGCGCGCGATCGGGCAGGAGCTGTTCCGTGAAGATATGCTGACACCCGAGCAGCGGGATTTGCTGGCGGTGGCCATGGCGCGGAAACGCATGGAGTATGGCGTGGCCGGCATCGAAGTGTTTTCGGCCAAGATGGAGACGCTGACGAAGGCGCTGGATACGGAGGTGCCCGCGGGCGTTCTCGATCTTCCGATCAGCCAGCTGGTGCTGCAAGTGATCAATGGGAAGCAGGAGTTTACCTCGGTGCAGGAGGCGCAAACCGGCCGGTTGGTGCGGGCTGGGGTGCCGGTGGCTGCGGGGAACAATCGAGGCGAGCTGGCCGGTGTGGTGGTGGTGGAAGCCTATGTGCCGGAATCTTTGCTGACGAAGATGGAGGGGATCGGCCGCCAATACGAAGAATACAAGCAGCTGAAGGCGATGAAGAATCCGATAAAGGCCGGCGCCTATCTCTTTGTCGCGGTCGTGACGGTTATGATTTTATTCAGCGCGACGTGGTTCGGGTTTTATGTGGCGCGGAGTATTACCGTGCCGATCCAGCGGCTGGCGGAAGCGACGGAAGCGGTGGCGCATGGCGATCTGTCGGTGAAAATCGACGCCAAGGCCACGGATGAAATCGGCACGTTGATCGAGTCGTTCAATCGCATGACGGAGGACCTGCACAGCGGCAAGTCAAAACTGGAAGATGCCAACCTGTCGCTCCGGACGACGAATGTCGAGCTGGACCGTCGGCGCGCGTATATTGAAACCGTCGTGGATACGATTGCGGCTGGGCTCTTGTCGATCGACCGGACCGGTGTGATTACAACGTTTAACCCGTCAGGCGAACGGATTCTCGGCTTGGATGCCGACCGGGTGCGCCACCGCTCGGCGCATGAGGTCTTTAAGGAATTCGGACTGGATGTGTTTCAAGCGGTGGTGGACCGGATGCAGGCGGATGGCCGGGACGATTGGTCGCTGGAAGGGCAGATGGATGTGCAGGGCAAGCTCGTGACGATCCGGCTCAGCGGGTCGCGGATGCGGGATGAGGCCAATAAGGATCTCGGGTTCGTGCTCATTTTCGACGACCTGACCGAATTGATTAAGGCGCAAAAAGTCGCGGCCTGGCAGGAGGTCGCGCGGCGGGTGGCGCACGAGATCAAAAATCCGCTGACGCCGATTCAGCTCTCCGCCCAGCGGCTCCGCAAGAAGTTCTTCGAGAAATCGCCGGATTTTGAACGGATCTTCGATGAGGCCACGAATGTGATTGTGACCGAGGTGGGCAGCCTCAAGCACATGGTCGATGAGTTCTCGAAGTTTGCGCGCCTTCCGGCCCCGCAGATGGCGAGGCAGTCGCTGAACGAGGTGGTGCAGGAGGTGCTGCCGCTCTACCGGTCTGCGCAGAAGGATATCGAAATCATCGTCGCGCTGGATGAAGAGTTGCCGGTGTTGAATTTCGACCGCGAACAATTGAGGCGCGTGTTGGTGAATCTGATCGAAAATGGCATCCAAGCTATGAATCAAGCCGGACGCCTCTGGGTCACGACCAAATATGATATGAAGCGGAAGCGGGCGGTTGTGACGATTGCGGACGAGGGTGTCGGCATCGCGCCGGAAGACCAGGAAAAGTTGTTTGTGCCCTATTTCACGCGCAAAAAGACCGGGACAGGATTGGGATTGGCCATTGTGCGGCGGATCATTACAGACCATGACGGCCAGATTCAGGCGGGAAACAATCAGCCGAAGGGCGCTGTCTTCATGTTCGACTTGCCGGTGTAAGGCAGCAGTCGATCGAGTATGTGATAGCCTTAGGTATCGTTTTATGTCTTACGTTTCACGGGGGAGAGTATGTCAGCATCGATTTTGATTGTAGATGACGAGGAGGCGATTCGGACCTCTCTGCGCAGCATCCTTGAAGACGAAGGATACGAGGTGGCGGTGGCAGCCAGCGGAATAGAGGCGCTCAAAATTTACGCGACGGATCCTCCGGATCTCATGATCCTGGATATCTGGATGCCGGATTTGGATGGCCTGGAAACGCTCAAGCGGGTCAAGGAATTTGTGCCGACCGCCCAGGTCATGATGATGTCCGGCCATGGGTCGATCGAGACGGCGGTCAAGGCCATTAAACTCGGAGCCTATGACTATATCGAAAAGCCGTTGTCGTTGGAGAATGTCACGCTGCGGGTGAAGCACGCGCTGGATCAGTACCGGCTGGAGGAAGAAAATCGCAGGCTCAAGACGAAAGTGCAACGGAAGTTTGAGCTCGTCGGCCAGTCGCGGGTTATGCAGCAATTGCGGCAATTGATTGAAACCGCCGGTCCCACCAATAGCCGTGTGTTGATCGGGGGCGAAAACGGCACCGGGAAAGAGCTCGTGGCGCGGGCAATACACGCGCATAGCGCGCGGGCGGAGCATCCCTTCATTGCGGTTAATTGCGCGGCAATTCCGGAAACGCTGATCGAAAGCGAGCTGTTCGGGCACGAAAAGGGGTCTTTTACCGGCGCGACATCAATGAAAAGGGGCCAATTCGAGCAGGCCGACGGCGGCACGCTTTTCCTCGATGAAATCGGAGACATGAGCTTGAGCACGCAGGCGAAGGTGCTGCGTGCGTTGCAGGAACAGCAGTTTACTCGGGTGGGAGGCGCCAAGCTGATGAAGGTGGACGTTCGCGTTTTGGCGGCGTCGAACAAGGACCTTGAAAAGGAAATTGCCAAGGGGCAGTTTCGTGAAGATCTGTTCTATCGGCTCAACGTGGTGCCGATCATTGTGCCGCCGTTGCGCGAACGACGCGAGGATATTCCCGCGTTGGTGCGACACTTCATGAAGATTCATGCCGAGGAGCAGGGATTGCGCATCAAGGAGGTTACTCCAGAGGCCATGGTGGTGTTTCAGCAATATGAGTGGCCGGGGAATATCCGCGAACTGCGGAATCTCATCGAACGACTGATGATTATGGTGCCAGGACCGGTAATCGATGCGCCTCAGGCCGCGATGTCCCTGCAGGGGCGCGCCGGAAGCCAGAGTGCGACGGCGGGCGCTCTGGCGACGAGTCCCTTGTTGACCAAGTCGTACGACTCCTTGCGGGATGCGCGGAATGCCTTTGAAAAGGATTATATCGGGCGCAAGCTTCGCGAACACCATTGGAATATTTCACGAACAGCCGAAGATCTACAGATTGAGCGGAGCCATCTCCATCGGAAGATCAAATTGCTGGAAGTGGAAATGCGCCCTGAAAATTAGCTGATGGAAACTGGCTACTGCTTCGTGCAGTGCATGCAGAGGCGGTCGCGGAACGTGGCCTGTGGGTGGGAATCGATGTAGGCTTTCAGCGCCTGGTTCGAGATTTCATCTGGCGACACGCATTTGCAGGACGGACAGACAGGGAGAAGCTGCTGCAGGGTTTTCATCGCGTGGACGGTCTGGTCGAGTTCGGCAATGGTCTTGGTTAATTCCTGCTCCCAATTCTTTCGGGTTTGGGTTTCCTGCTTCAGCCGCAAGGCAGATGTCAGCCGTGCAAGCAGTTCGAGTTGTTCCACGGGCTTTCGGATGAAGTCGCTCGCGCCTGCGTCGAACGCCGCTTGCAGATAGTCTTTCTGGTCGCGGGCGGTCACCATAATGACCGGAATGGTTTCGAAGGCTTCGACGGATTTGATCCGCCGGCAGGCTTCGACCCCGTCGATCTTCGGCATTTTGATGTCCATTAAAATCAAGTCCACTGTTGCGGCGCCGGCGCCGTCATGATCGAGATCCAGATAGGTGAAAACATCGCTAGCCGATGCGGCAGAGTGAAGGTCGCGATACCCCCCGCTTTTTAATAGTTGGTGTAAAAGCAGTCGCGCGTCGGGAGAGTCGTCAACGATAAGAATGGCCATTGAGATGCTCGCAATCACAGCCCTCTCGGAGCGAGGGGATTTTCTCATTCCAGTATAGGATATTGAATGATATGCGCAAATACAATGCACCGAATTGAGTCATCTAAAATCT
>DJMJ01000012.1 GCA_002435325.1 Nitrospira sp. UBA6493
GATAGCCACACACCTGGGTCACTTCGTCCACCAGGGCCGACCGGGTCCGCCGATAGGCTAATTGATACCGCTGCCACATCACCCGCAGATACTCGGCCTTCGAGCGTCGCGCCATGCTGTCTGTCTCCATCCTCCCCCTCCTTGGAGCCTGCCCCATGCAGGTCTGGCGGGTAAGATTGACAAATGACGCAACGACCCGTCGCTCGGTAAGATTTTAGATGACTCAATTCGCTCCCTTGCATTACAGGGCATCGGCGCATTATTCTGTTCGCAGTTCAGTCAAGTCCGCATCGGAAGTAAAAAACATGGCTCAAACACAGATTCTTATCATCGACGATGATCAGGCCGTTCGTGAGGTGTTGGAAGAGACCCTCACCAATGAGGGCTATGCGGTCTCTGTGGCGGAGGATGCCACGACCGGTGTCCAAATGGTGAAGGATCACCCTGTTCAAATTGTTGTGACGGACTTTCAATTACCCGATTTTGACGGACTTGAAGTCATCGATCGGATCAGCCGAATCGATGCCAAGATAATTCCTATTGTCATGACAGGATTTGGAACGGTGGAATGCGCCGTTCGGGCAATGAAAGCGGGTGCATTTGATTTTATTACCAAACCGTTTGATCCAGAAACGGCTATTGTTGTGGTCAAAAAAGCCGTAGAGTTTCAACGCCTTCGCCAGGAAAATCATCTGCTTCGGAAAGCGGTGCGGGAGCAATATAAGCTTGAGCAGTTAATTGGCGTCAGCGAGCCCATTCGCCAGGTGCTCGATTTTGTGGAAAAGGTGGCCGATAGTGACAGCACCGTGCTGGTTCAAGGGGAGAGCGGAACCGGCAAGGAGTTGGTGGCGCGGATGCTCCATTTCAACAGCTCTCGAAAAGATCGGCCGTTGGTTCCTGTAAATTGCGGCGCTATTCCCGAGAATTTGTTGGAGTCCGAACTCTTCGGTCATGAGAAAGGCGCATTTACAGGCGCAGCCCATACGAGAATGGGCCGATTTGAGCTGGCCAACGGCGGAACGATTTTTCTCGATGAAGTTGGCGAAATGAGCCTTCCCCTTCAGGTCAAACTGTTGCGTGTGTTGCAGGAGCGCGCATTTGAGCGAGTCGGCGGGAATCGGACGATTCAAGTCGATGTGCGCATCGTGGCGGCGACGAATCAAGATCTTGAGAAAATGGTCGAGGAGAAACGTTTTCGGCAGGATCTCTACTATCGCCTCAACGTGATTCCGATTGTCACGCCGCCTTTGCGCGATCGACGGAGCGATATCCCTCTGCTGGTCGAGCATTTTCTCGCGCGCTTCAATCAGACTAAACGCACGCATGTGACTGGTTTTGCGCCTGAGGCGATGGGCTTTCTTGCGTCGTATGATTGGCCGGGCAACATTCGTGAACTTGAGAATATGGTGGAGCGGCTGGTGGTCCTGAAAAAAGAGGGCCTCTTGACCGTAATCGATTTGCCGGAAAAAATTCGCCACAAGCCGGTGACCTCATCGGAATTGAAAGAACAGTTCATTCGTTTCACCGAAGATGGCATTCATTTGTCCAACGAAGTGGAACAGTATGAGAATCAGTTGATTGTCGAAGCCTTGCGGAAGGCCAACGGTGTTACGGCGAGAGCCGCCCAGTTGCTTCACGTCAATCGGACGACTCTCGTCGAAAAGCTCAAACGCAAAGGTTTTGACGCCAAGTCCCAAGTCGATGCCCTCTCGAATTAGCACTTTCCCCTCGTCAATTCATTGACTGTCTTATCTGTCCTCCCGTCGGGAGTTTTGACAACTCCGGCGTCGGTCTCATGACTTCAATCGGCGACAGGGTCGTTTTTGCCCAGTAATTTTAAGGGGAATGGAGATGGCACGCTCTTTGCTGAACGAGCCAATTTGTGAAGTTATCACGATGGATTTCGACACAATTGAGTTGTGCGTTGCCCCTCTGGTATGTCGGGCTGTCCATTGTAGACGGTGCAATGACCAGCGCGTATCCGGCAGCCGTGCCCCCCATACAGCCGACGGCTCAAGGACAGGCGGAACAGATTGAATTGCCCTGCCAGCCATTGCCCGATGATGGCCCCCGACTTGAAGGCCATTCACAGGGAATGGACAGTCTGGCTCTGCAGGAAGGCATCAGCGCATATAAAAAAGGGGAATGGACGCAAGCTCGCCGCCATTTTGAGAAAGTTCTGGCGCAGCAGCCGGCCAGTTCTTTAGCTCCGTCGGCTCTTGCCTATCTGGCAGAGTCGTTTCTCTCGGAAGGCGCCTCCAACACTCACCGTCTGGGCGCGATTAACCAGCATAAGGCCTTAGTGCTGGAATACCCACAATCGGACAACGGGGCCCGTGCCGAGTGGCGTATCGCTGATCTCTATTTGCAACAAGCCTGGTATCAGGAAGCCCAATCCATGTATGAGCGTGCCCTGGCTCATAGCCCCAAAGGGCAAGACGGACATCGTGCGTTACTGGGACTCGGCTATACGTTTCTGGCGTTGAAGAAATGGACCGATGCGGCGCAGGCCTTTGAAAATCTGCGGAAAAACGCCGCTATGAACAGCTGTTAATGCCGGCAACGATTGGTCTCGCGCACAGTCTCTTTCGTCAGCGGCGATTCCGTGAGGCCAGGGTATTGTATGGCCAGAGTTATCGGCGATGGCCTGATGCCGCCAGAATTGATCCAATGGTTTTGCAGCGCTATGAAGCCATTGAAATGGACTTGCAGCATAGCGGATTGGGGAGAGAGCTCCTATTGCAGTTTTATAACATCGCCCCGCAGCATCGCGATGCACCGAGGGCGCTCCTGCGTGTCGCCGACAGCTTGCTGACCTCGGATCATCGTCCATCGGCCGAGCTCTTTCTGGATTTTGTGGCGGCGCACTATCGCGGCTCGGAAGCCGGGAGCCTGGCAGAGGTTCGGCTCGCTGCATCGGTGTCCGAACATTTCACTCAAGCCGGAGATCAGGGGATCAGATTTATCGTTTCTGAATCGATCCATCATGGATCGGAAGCCAGATTCGGAACGGCCGAGTTCGAAACCCGCATGAGAGAGGTAGCTACGCAGTACGAGCGTCACGCGATTGGAAGCGAGGCGCTGTATCATCTGGCCCGGTATCATGAACGGCGTGATGCGGTTACGCAGGCGCTCACAGTGTACAAAGAGATCACGATGCGTGGAGCGGCTGATCCAGACGCTCCCTGGCCGCCAAAAGCATCGCTCAGGCTTGCCACGCTGTTGCAGCCCTGGATGGAAGCGGCGGTACGGGCGCAGGACGATTTCACATTGGTTAGCCTTTTTCAACGGCATGGGCCTGGTGGAGAACGCCACTATCTCGGCTCTCTGTTGTTGCTCGCGGTCGCCGACGCTCATTCCAGGCTGGGCTTTGTCAGCGAAGCGGGGCGGCTCTATCAGGTGGTTGTGAAGGCCAATAAACTGCCAGCTCTGACGGAGGAAGCACTGGTCAGTCTCGGCAAGGTTTATCTTGACCAGCAAGATCTGGCTGCCGCGAGAGGCGTGCTGGAACGGGCACGCCTCCAATTACAGGACGGCCCGTCTCAGTCCAATGCTCCGGTTGCTATTTGCCAAGCTTGATGAGGCGGAGGCGTTTGGTGCGCTTCACGATCTGGTCTACCACTCGGACATTCCCTTGTCGTACTGGAGCGCGGGACAGCGTGTGCCGGAAGATCTCGAAATGGCTTCGCTGCAACAGCTGGCTGAGTTTCTCATCCGCCGCTGGTAGAGCCTGGCGGTGCTGTCACCGGTGATCGAGACGGTGTGATGCTGTTCTCGTCCGCGGCCACGGATTCCGATATACCCAGGCTCGTGAAAAGGTAAGGAGGATATCGCACGCAGAGTCGATTTGTCTCAACGGCAGCATCAGCGGTGATGGAGCGTCCCCGCACTCACTTATGTGATCACAGTGGTGTGCGGAAAGGGCGGAGTTTGGAAAAACAACATATTGCCCAATCTCTCCATGGCGTTGAGTCAAGCCGGCAAGCGTGTTTAGGTGCTGGACGCCGATCTGGGTTTTTGCAATATGGATGTATTGTTTGGGTTGGTGCCAGAATTTACGCTGGGGCAGGTCTCAGAGTCCGTCGATGTGTTACTCATCGATATAGGTGCAGGAATTTCCACCAACGTGACCTTTTACGCTTTCTCGGCACAAGATTCCATCATCGTGGTATCTCTGAAAATGATGTCATTGCCCAATGCCTTTGCGCTGATCAATTTCTTGGTCAGCCAATACCGGGAACACCGCTTTAAAGTGCTGGTTAACATGACCAAGAGTTCATGGGAAGCCATGGAGGTGTTCCGCAAGTTGGATATGGTGGCGGATCGATTCCTGCATGGCGTTATTGAGTATGTTGGCTATATCCCGATGGACGATCTATGTTCCGCCTGCGGTCAGGCAGCAGAAAGTATTTTGGGATATATATTCGGACTCGCCGGCTGCGAAAGCAATCAGCCAGCTTGCTCGGCGATTCATGCAGTGGCATGCGACAGCGTTCCCCAAAAATTCGGAGCAGCTTCTGTGCAACGATTAATCCACGCCAAGTCAGCGGTCTAAATGGAGCGATAGGCGAATATATTATGAGTAAAACAGCAGTCGATCGAGCGCACCAGGCCATCCCTAGCGGACTCGCCCAGCGTGAAAAGCTGATCAGAGAATCCGCTCATGTGATTCGCGCCATGGCGAACCGTCTGGCCTTCAGGCTTCCGGCCTATTTGGACGCGGAAGATTTGATTTCGGTCGGGACGATTGGCTTGCTGGATGCGATGGATAAGTACGATCCTTCCCGTGAGGCAAAATTCGAGACGTACGCAGAGTTTCGCATTCGTGGGGCTATGCTGGATGAAATCCGCTCAATGGATTGGGTCCCGCGGTCGGTGCATGAGCGCATCGGGGTGTTGCAAAAAGCGCATGTCACGCTATTAAACCGGTTGGGTCGTCCGCCGTCCGATGAAGAAGTGGCAGGCGAACTCAAGATGCCGATGGAGGAACTCGACGACTTTCTCTCCCAGGCAAGGGGGGCTGTTATGATCAGCATTGACGACTTGGGTTTACAAGAACCAGACGGGCACAAGATTGTTAAAATGCTGGCAGATACGCATCATCCTGATCCGCTCTCAAGTTTGGTGAATGAGCGCGAACGGGAATCGATTGCGGAGGCGTTACAAGACCTTTCGGAAAAAGAACGGTTCGTACTGATGCTCTACTATAACGAAGAGCTCACGATGAAGGAAATCGGTGAGCTACTGAAGGTGACCGAGTCAAGAGTTTGCCAAATCCATACGAAAGCCATTGTGCGTCTCAAAGCTCATTTGCAGGTTGAGCATTAAGTCAGTCACGCGCGGCCTCTGATCAGGTAATTGGCCGCATCCGTCCTTTCCGCCTGACTGGGGGGCTGGCTGGTCGAGTACTTGTGCCAGAACGCGCGTGACGACCGCTTTGGTCGCAGCAGGGGTCGGTGGAACTCCGCGTTCGAGATCGGCAAAGATGCGCTCAACGGCCTCGTGCGCCTCGGCATACAGCGAGGCCGCCGGTGTATGTACAGGCAGGGGGGCTTGGGAGGTCGCGCTATGAGCAGCGGCCGCATCGGATGTGGGGTTCTCGGCAGAAGAGTCCGTGTGCTCCGAGTGCAGGACGGGCGGTTTTGCAATATCTCGGCCCTTGCTCGTATCGATAGTCACGATAGTGACTCCGTGCTGTTTCATCGTCTGGATCGTCTCGAAATCAGGAATGAGACGTTGATGAAACAGAAACGGACTGCAGTACCACGGCAGATTCATGTCGATGATGTACATGCCGGTAAGCACGTCATCGATAGAAATGTGTTTTGTCGTATTCATGAAAAAATCGTTCCACTGTCCTGTACGAAACGGTTGGGCCTTGCGCCAGGTAATAAGTTCCCGCTTATCCTATCGGTTAATTCGCGAGGGTTCTTGACCGGGGTCGGGATGATAAAAGTCACACCAAAGTATTTGAAAATGCTAAAAATATGTTCAGGGGTCTCAAGCCAGTACTCCCTCTAGTGACCAGCCGGGAGTTGTTGTACCATTTTCTGTGTTAGTCCTCAGCTAGCCAATTGAATTCATCGAATCCTCGCAGAATGCCTAGGTGTCAAGCCGCGAGTTGCCTGTCTGGGTTCTGGAGTTGCTACAAGCGCGGGCCAATCGTGACCTGGTGCGTCTTGCGGATGTACTGGAATATGATCTTGCCCCACGGTTCGATGTCTAACGGGATGTGCCCAAAGTTCATCAGAGAACGTATCCGTTTGTGTTCAGTTCTGCGTACTCAGGTGATGCAGTACTACTTGTTGTCGCGCCTCAAGTCCTTGCGTATTCAGCCGATAAGGAAGGCAACCGATCTACAGGTGTAGACGGGCCATGCGCTTCAGTACGGATGCAGAAGCGAGACGACGGTAGTCAGTGCGACGGTCAAGAAGGACTGTGCCAATGGATTTGCGGAGAGTCTTCAGACTCAGAGCCGATTAAGCGGCATCTGTAACCAATCGCGTCCGGGAGGCTGTCGTGGCTATTGAAACAAATCAAATCCAGAACTTGGTGCGAACCTATTATCAGACATTGCACGAGGGGAAAGCGGCGTCCAAATATTCGAAGGCGGCGTCGCGCGATGAGGACCGCGTCACCGTGTCCGCTGAAGCCAGAGAGCGGCACACTCTCAAGACGGGTGAGCAGGTCCAGACCTATGTAGAGAAATCGAGGAGACCGTGATCACGACCAGATCTCTGACATCATCCACGGTGCTGGTGATCGGCACTCCGGCCTTGCTCCAGAATCCCCGCTGGCAGCAACTGGCCAGCCAGGGATTCCCCCTCAGGTTGGTTCACTGTACCGGATTCAGTTTAGAACGATCTGTTACGCCCGATGTTCATGCCGTTGTGTACCAGATAAGGGCCGATACTTCCGCCACCCTGGCGGTCCTGGATGAAGTCTGTACACGGCAAAATGATCTCTGCATTATTCTCATAGGGAAACATCTCAAGGCAGATTCCGTGGGCCTTTGCCTCCGGCGAGGAGCCTTCGATTATATCGAGTGGCCATGTACGACCGAGCGGTTGGCTGACTCGATCACCAGTGGATTAGAGAATCGCCGCACCTTCCTCAAAGTTCGGAATCTGTCCGGAGACCTGGCCAAGGCTAATTCCGAGTTGGCTCATGACCGGGACATGCTGCGGCAGTACAATCAGCGCCTGGCCGGGTTAAACCAACTCACGCAAACTCTTGCTGGATCGTTGAAGGCTGAGGCGGTGGTGCAGGCATTATTTGCTGGCTTGCCGGCCTTAATCGGGGCGGATCGTATCGGTGTCGCCGGGAGCAATCCCACGCAAATTTGGACCTGGTTGAGAGAGCCGGCCGAGAAAGAGGAAAAGGCCCTGCGCAATGGGCTGAACAGCCGTGTAGAGCGCACACACAGCCGGAGCACGGCCGGCGCGACGACCTTGCGGATGGTGCATTCACGGCCGCTGCCGATTGCGGCGTCGGTTACAGGCGCGGTCGAGGAGAGCCGATTGTCGGATGGCAGAGCCTGCGATATTCCGCTCGTGTTCGGCCCGCACGGCAGCGGCGTGCTTCATGTCGAGCGCACCGGCGCCGCACCGTTTTCTGAACAGGAGCAGCAGCTCCTGGCAACCATCGGCACATCGTTAGCGCTCAGTCTGCGCAATGCCGACACATATAAGCATATTCAAGAGCTCGCTTTGCGCGATGCGCTTACCGGCGTTCTCAATCGCCGTGCCCTTGACGCCCCACTCGCGCGCGAGTTCAAGGCGGGTCTGCGTTACGGCACCTCGGCGTGTGTCATGCTGCTGGATCTGGACTATTTTAAAACGGTAAACGACCGGCTCGGGCATACTGCCGGTGACCACGTGTTGAAGGATTTGGCAAAGCTCATGACCGACACGGTCCGAGACATCGATATTGTCAGCCGATATGGAGGCGAAGAGTTTGCCGTGGTGTTGCCACACACATCGCTGGAACAGGCGCATGCCCTGGCCGAACGCCTGCGCTGCCGTATTGAACGGCAGGCCTTCAGTCTTGAAGACGGCATGGTCCGCACAACCGTTAGCATCGGGCTGGCGGCTGCGCCGCATCCTGCTATTGCCTCTAGCGCCGACTGGATCGAAGCTGCGGACAGCGCGTTGTACGAGGCCAAAGCGCAAGGGCGCAATCGAGTCGTGGTACATAGCCCGGCGCATCTGGCGCCTGTGCAGGCGGCGGCGATTTGTGCAGCGGCCTAAGGGCCCGGTGGAATGGATCGGAAGGAGCAGGGATGGATGGCCTAGGATGCGCTGAGCTAAGGGAATCCAGCGTCGTCGAGACCGACGAGCGCCGCGAGCGGATTCTCATGGACGACCACCTGTTGTTGGAGTATCATCTTGTGGGCGACCCTCTTGATGTGCCGTCACCAGGCCTCTCGCTGGTCACAGAGGAGACCGTCTCTGCCGCGATCAATAAACCGACAGATGATCTGCTGGCGCGGTCAGGGGTGTTGCTGGCCGAGTCCACGTTGCTGCCCTGGATGATGAAAATCGATTAGCTGATGGAAGTGTTGTTGAAGGCGATGTTGCACACCCTGCCAAACAGCATCGCCATTACCCGATTGACTGCCGTCAGCATATGTAGGAACAATAAGGCAACGGCAAATCGCAGGACTTCCGAAAGAAAGGCTCTGGGGCGTTGACAATGTATGATGTGCTGATCACAAGGTGGAGTCGTCATCGTTGTACGTTTTGTGAGCCAACGCCACTGCCGATGGGGCAGCCAGGTTGCTTTCAGTGACCACTTTGTAGCTGGGTACTGCTTGGTCTATTGCCGGATCGTCGGGAATTTATCCCATTAACGTTAGATCGTCGCCGACATATTCTTTGAGCACCTTGCGGAACTGCGGTACATTGACTCTCGATTAATCGACAATGCGGTTGAGGATTAACGGCGGCTGGAATAACTGGAGAGCGGATTTGGCAATTTCGAGGCCTCCCTCGTCGATTTTTCGGCTGAATCGAACATTTCTTTCACGCTGTAGTAATCGCGATCCGACAAGGTTTCTGCTGCGACGTCGCGGGCAAGGAACGAAGATAGGACCAGGCGAATAGCAGCCAGTTTGATAAACCGTTACAGGTCCAGTATTGAGGTAGGGGCCGGTGTGGCTACGGCGAGATGATGATCGGCCATCAAGAAGAAATTACACGCATAATAACTGGTTCCCGCCCCGATGTCGACCACGATGACATCGGCGTCCAGTTCCTGAAAATGGCGAATCAGACGTTTCTTTTTTGAGTAAGCCAAATTGGCCGTCGCCAGAGTCTCGCCAGTGCCGGGAATGATTCGCAGGTTCGGACGTTGGGGGGAGTTGCTGCGCCCCATCGAGCAAAGTATGAACGCGATGGTTCAGAAAATCTGTTAGCGTCAGCGGGGGATTCCCGAGGCCGAAGAGGATATGGCTGTCGCCCCCTCCGAGATCTAGATCGGCCAGGATGATGCGCTTAGTTAATCAAATCGCCAGGTTCGCAGCGACCACACTCTTGTCAACTCCCCCTTTCACGGACGCGATAGAAATAATTTGTGCCATGTGATCAGTGTCCTGTTTGGTGGAATGGTATGCCAATCCCTCTGTCGGTGGTTTTTTACAAAAACCTAAGCGTAACTGGCAGAAACTATGGAGTGAATTACCGGCCATAGATCACAGATAGGCAGAACGGACTCTATTGGATATCAGCAGACGCTCAAGTTTTTCATCGGCGATACCGATATCCATTCACTATGAATAACTCCATATCATCATCAACCACAGACTTTGCACATACAACGGATGGCGAGATCATGACGGTGATGGAAGTCGCACAATTTCTGCGGGTACCCAAGTCAACGGTCTATAAGCTCGCGCGGATCGGCGATTTGCCGGGATCGAAGATCGGGAAGCATTGGCGCTTTCTGCGACGCGACATCCATGAGTGGGTGCATAGCCGGTCTCTCGCGGCCTAGTGAGTTCGGTCCGTCCGGTTGCGGTCAAGGATTGGTCTCTGTGGCAGAGGTGTGCCTTATCGAGGAGCGGTACGCATCAGTGGCGAAGGAGATCAAGGGGCTGATCAACGAGTCGATCCAGTGGGTGAACGACGGCAGCGAGCTGGTGGATCAATCCGGCAAGACGCTGGAAGAAATCCTGACGTCGGCAAACGCGTCACCGAAATCATCTCATAGATCACGGCGGCCTCGCAGGAGCAGGCGAGCGGGATCGATCAGGTGAACAAGGCCATCATGCAGATAGACGAGACGACGCAACAAATCGCTGCGTTGGTGGAAGAAACCACGAGCGCGAGCCAATCGATGAAGGCGCATGTGTAGGAGCTGATGCGTCAGGTCGAAGTCTTCAAGGTGAATACAACTGGAGCAGGGGGGAGTCCGAAGCTGATCGCCAAAGTTTCGGCTGCGAAATCCGAGTCCCCGAAACCGGCCGGGGTGGCGGCAAGCACCGGCCACAGCGTCAAGAAGGATGAGTTCGAGGAATTCTAGAATCGGAGGAAGGGGGTGGGGGGTGGAAAGTCGATCTTTCTGGCCCCGCACCTCTTGCCTCTTGTGTGTTCGATCATGCTTCTCTCTCAACTGCACTGATCACGTTCTGTACGACCCCTTCTTGTCCGTAGCGGGTTCGTATTCTTTACCCCGCCATCTGGCACTTGACAATTTGGTTGTATTCAAGTACTTCCTCTTCTGCTGCTATTTCATTCCGTAATGAATCGTTTCGTGATATTAATGAGTTGCATGTGGTAGTTGTTCTGGCCAACATGCGAATGTCGTATTAGGATTACTCACCGCAGAATTTTCTCTCTTCGGAAATGGCTTGTCTCTTGTTCTATAGCGATACCGCGCCACATCGCTCATGCCTATGAATCAGTCCCAGCCTCCAGCCTCCCCCGCAACAGGGGAAATTCCACGATGTCCACTTCGAGCCGGACCGCTTTTTCGACCTCTCCATGGATCTTCTCTGTATTGCCGGGAGCGATGGCTATTTCAAACGGGTCAATCCGGCCTGGGAACGCACGCTGGGATTCAGCCGGGAGGAGTTGTGCGCGAAGCCCTTCATCGAGTTTATTCATCCCGACGATCGAGCCATTACGCAGAAAGTCATGGGCCGGCTGGCCGCCGGCCACCCTGTCGCGAATTTTGAAAATCGCTACCGGTGCAAGGACGGCTCGTATCGATGGCTCTGCTGGATTACTCCGGGGCCGGATCGAGATACCGGTTTACTCTATGCGGCCGCGCGTGACATCACTGAACGTAAGCAGATGGAGGCAGCTCTTCGTCAGGCCAATGAGGCGCTGGAACAGCGCGTGGCGCAACGGATTCAGGAGCTGGTAGAAGTGAATGACGTGCTTCGCATCGCGGATTCCAGGGAGCGCGCGCTGATCGAGGCGATCCAGGGGATTGTCTGGGAGTGCGACGCGCTGAATTGGCGCTTCACCTTTGTCAGCCATCAAGCGGAGTCATTGTTGGGTTATCCGGCTCAGCGCTGGCTTGACGAGCCGGAATTTTACGCCGAGCATATCCATCCGGATGATCATTCCTGGGTCATGTATTATTGTCGAATGGCCGCGCGCGAGACGCAGAAGTTTTCATTTGAGTTCCGGATGATTGCCGCCGACGGACGGACGGTATGGCTTGAAAATATTGTAACGGTCGAGGCCGATGGGCAGGGAGATTCTGTCTTGCGAGGCCTCATGGTGGATGTCACGGAACGGAAACGTTCGGAGGCGGCGCTGAGGGCGAGCGAGGAGCGGTGCCATTCGCTGGTGTCGCACGCAACGGATATCATTTATACCGCGAACATGGAGGGACGGTTTACGTTTGTGAATGCGGCGGTCTGTTCGATCATGCAATACCTGGAGCAAGACTTGCTGGGGCGGCATTATCTCGATCTTGTCCGCCCGGATTACCGCGAGTCTGTCCAAGCCGTTTATAAGCGGCAGGTGGTTGAGCAGACGCCGACCACCTACTGCGAATTTCCGGCGCTTACCAGGCTGGGCGGTGAACGGTGGTTTGGGCAGCATGTGCGGCTGCTGGTTGTGGATGGGCAGATGATGGGGGTGGAGGCCATTGCACGGGATATTACGGATCGAAAACGGGTGGAGGAGGCGTTGAATGAAAGCGAGCAGCGCTTGCGCCACGCGCTCGAGGAGCGGGAGCAGCTCTCCCAGAATCTTCACGACAATATTATCCAAACCGTATACGCCATCGGCATGGGCCTGGAGGAATGCCGCTATCTTTTGCGTCAAAACTTATCGGAGGCCGACAAGAAGCTGGAGCAGTCCATTGCCGGCCTCAACCGCGTCATTACGGATGTTCGCAATTACATTGTGTGGGAAAAGCCGGAAGAGGTTACTCCACGGCAGCTACCTGTCAAGTTGGCTGAATTGGTGGTGATGATGGAGAGCGTCGAAGGCCTACGATTTACTCTGGATATAGAACCGGAGGCCATTCAGTTTCTGGCTTCTACTGCAGCCTCGCAGTTGCTGCGTATTGTGCACGAGGCGATGAGCAACAGTCTACGTCATTCGAAGAGCCATATCGGTCTTGTCTCTTTGCGGATGCAAAACCATCACCTCCGGCTTGAGGTTAGAGACGAGGGTATTGGATTTGACCCTTCGATCGTTGCGTGCCGCGGACAGGGGTTGGAGAATATAAGGGCCCGGGGACGCAAGCTCGGCGCCGACATTCAGATTGTGTCAATGCCCGGGGAAGGCACGCGAGTTATTGTTGAATTGCCATTGGAGGGACACCATGCTGCAAGAAGTCGTTAAGCCGATTCGCCTGCTGCTCGTGGACGATCATGAAGTGGTCCGCATGGGGCTAGGTGCGTTATTTCAGCGGAGCGGCCGCATTGAGGTGGTAGGTGAAGCCGGTTCTGCCGCCTCGGCGGTCAATGAAGCAGCTCGTCTTCGGCCCGATGTCGTACTACTGGATCTTCGCCTGCCGGACGGCAGCGGCACGGAAGTCTGCCGGGATATCCTCGCAGCCTGTCCCGACACCCGAGTGATTTTTTTGACGTCGTTTGCCGATGAGGCGGCATTGGTGGCTACCAATCTGGCCGGAGCAAAGGGGTATCTCTTGAAGACAATCGGCGGACGGGCGCTTGTGCAGGCCATTCAGTCTGTCACGGAGGGGCAGTCCGTATTCGACTCGGCTCTTACTAGTTCCGCGCTTACCCATACACGTTCTCACGCTACTCAAGTTCACGACGAACCTTGCTCAGTGCTTTCTTCCCAAGAACGCCGGCTTCTTCCCCTGATTGCCGAAGGCAAGACGAACAAAGAAATCGGTCTGGAGCTTGGCTTGAGCGACAAGACGGTCAAAAGCTATCTCTACAACATGTTTCAGAAGTTGCAAGTGACCAGGCGATCACAATTGGTCTCCCTCTTCTGCAATCGACGCACTGACTAGCGGATGATTAAGCGGATACGCTATCAGCGGTTCCCGTCTTCTCCTGATCGGCCAGGTGTTCTTGGCGATTACGGCTACTGAGCAGTTAATCTTAAGCGCGATGAATATCGCTCAAGTTATTGAAATTCATTGAATAGTATAACCTGACATTTCCTTCTTTACCTATTGAATTCTGAGACATTCCTTTCTCAATAAGGCTTATCTCCCTCTTTGATCCCGGTTCGTCTCTCTTCGTGCTCGTTAAGATTGCGCCTGGAATTACCGAAATAGAATTGGTGAGGGTAGTGGTCTGATATTATTCCGGCAAAGAGAGGGTAGTCATGGACCTCAAAACACTCCTCTGGTATGGCGTACTTTCCAGCATCACCCTGGCCTATCTGGTGGCTCTGTTCGGTGTTAAAGCGGCTCATCAGCATGATGTGACGCATCACTCCAGACGCATGATTATCGCCTGCACGATCGTGGGAATTTGGCTGATCGCCTATGTGCTGAAACAACTGTTATTTGGCCGCGAGCATTTCGGTGGGACGGAGCGGCAATATTGGACGCTGTATGCGCCACTATTCTCCACCCACATGGCCTTGGCGATTACGACGATCGGGTTGGGCGCCTATAACCCTCTATATGGGGCTCCATCAGCTTCGATATGGCAGTGTCGGGGCTATGGCAGCTGGGATGTCGCGCCATCGCCGCCTGGGCAAGGTGCTGGTCTGGACCTTTTCTGGCACGATGGCGACAGCCTACGTGGTGTATCTCATGCTGTTTCAATGGTTCCCCGCCTGACGGATCGGTTTTGTTCCCGATGCCGCGTCGGTCAAGAATGGTTCTGGCTTGTCCGATAAGGCCAGAGTCGAGGCCTTACGTCAGAAAGGCTGCCGGCACGTGATTCTGAACATGGCGGATGTCCGGTTTGTGGATAGTTCGGGGCTTGGCCTCTTGGCGCTTGTATCGCAGAATTTCAAATTGGCTCAGGGGAGGATCAGCATGTTGCGCCCTCAGAGCTATGTGCGAGAGATCTTGGGACTGGCGAATATTCCCAAACTCATTCCGGTTTTCGATAACGAACAAGAGGCTGTCACGGGGCGCGCAGAGGCGGCCTAGCCGGATCCTGTCATGCCGCACAATCTCTCCAATGCCTGGACGACTCTCCATACGGCTTCGTTGTCACAGGGTCGTGTCCCCACCGTGTTGATCGTAGACGATGAGCGGGTGACGAGGCTCAGCATGGCGGCGCGGCTTGCCCGCATGGGTGTCCGTGTCATCGAGGCCTCCAGTGGGCAGGAGGGCCTGGATCTGCTCCGGCGCGAGCATCCCGATCTGACGATCATGGATTGGATGATGCCGGAATTGGATGGGCCGACTGTGTGCGAGGCGGTCAGAAACGATCCGCACCTCCAGACATCCCAGATTATCCTGATGACGTCGCATGACGAGCCGGATCAGATTGCCGAAGGCCTGGCGCGCGGCGCCGACGATTTTCTGAGCAAAGCGGCGAGCAAACAGGAAATGATGGCCCGTGTGCAGTCCGGGCTTCGTGCCGCGGCACTGATTCGCAATATGGAAGATACCCGCGATGCGTAGCGGAGCAAGCAGGAGGAGCTGGAGACAGAGCTGCGATCCGCGGCGGCGTATGTGCAATCGCTGCTTCCCCCATCCGGCGAGGCCGCTCCGGGGCTTCATCTATCGTGGGCGTATCGTCCCTCGCTTGCGCTCGGGGGCGATCTCTTCAATCTCGCTCGTTGGGATGATGAGTCGCTCTTTTTTTATATACTGGATGCCTCCGGCCACGGTGGCTCGCCGGCGCTGCGCGCGGCATCGTTTTCGACGTTTCTACGTCCGGAGAATCTCAGAAATTGTGTCGAGAGTAATAATCCTTCGTGCATGCTCACGGAAGCCAATCGGCATTATCCCCTCACTCCGGAAGGGGAATATTTTACGATTTGGATGGGAGTCCTCTCCCTGCAAGACCGGACGCTTCAGTATGCGACGGCGGGGCATGGCGGCGCGCTGGTGCAACACCGGGATGGAACGATCAAGTGGTTGACCCAACCGGGGCTTCCGCTCGGCCTTCATCCGGACACGATCTATTCTTTGATGCAGACACAACTGGTTCCGGGTGACCGTCTTCTATTGATGAGCGATGGCCTCTATGAGGCGCCCTCTCCAACGGGTGAAGTGTGGGGATTACAACGGCTGGCGAGCGTTCTTCGTGACACCGTTTCACGCCCCCTTGTGGAGGTGTTGCCTATCTTGCTGGCTGAAGCCGAACGTTGGCACGGAGTGGCAAGCTTTCCAGACGACGCTGCATTAATGGGGTTGGAGTGCCTCGACTGATTCGCGGAGACGGGAGGAGCGGGACTGATGGAGATTACGGCAGTTTTTAACCTGAACGAAGCGCTGGCGCGTGTCGATGACGACATGGAGTTTTTGCGCACGCTGATGGCGATGCTGCTGGAACAAGCGCCGGGCGATCTCAGGGCCATACGGACTGCTCTCGCGGCCGGTGATCCTGACGCCGTGGCCCGCACGGCGCATCATTTGAAAGGTGCGGTGTTACAATTCTCTTCCCCGGCATTGTATGCCTCGCTCAAAGAACTGGAGGCATTGGGAAGAGCCGGAAGGCTGGAGTGTTCAGCCCCGGTTTTCGCGCAGGTAGAAACCGGCTTACAGCAGTTGCTCGATGTGCTGCGGGCCGTTTTCGCCAAGGGAGAGTGCGTATGAATCGGAGCACGCCAGACTGTACCGTCCTTGTGGTCGATCCATGTCAGGACACTCAAACAGAGATTCTCAGCCATATGCAGGAGCGCGGCTTCTCGGTCATTACCGTGTCCGATCCTGCTGCCGCGCTGGCGACCATTGAGTTGACGACGCCGGATATTGTTCTGACCGATTCATTTCTGCCAGAGGGCGGCGGTTTAACGCTTACGAAGACGCTTCGAAACCGCCTGTCACCCTGCCCAGTCATCGTGATGTCCGAACAGCAATCCGAACAAGCGGTGATTCATGCGCTTCGGGCAGGAGCCGTCGATTACTTGCGCAAACCGATCGGGGTTGAGGAACTCTCCCATGCGTTGCAGCGTGCTGACCTGCCCGGGCAAATTTGGTCCAGACAGAATGTTAGACTGGACCGGCAACCAGGGAGGTCGTTCACATGGCCAAGAAGCGGTACATGCCGGAAGAGATCATTCAATATCTGCGAACGGTTGAGTTGGAAACCGGCAAAGGCCCAGCGGTGCTCGACGCCTGTCGCAAGCTCGGCATCACCGAGCAGACGTATTATCGGTGGAAGAAAGAATATGGCGGGCTGTGGATCGATCAGGCCAAACGGCTCAAGAGTTTGGAACAAGAAAACGCCAGGCTCAAACGGATTGTCGCCGATCAAGCCGTCAATCTGTCGATCTTCAAAGAGGTGGCGGCGGGAAACTTCTAAGCCCGGCCCGTCGGCGGGAGGCCGTGGGGCACGCGATGACCGTGCTCCACGTCTCCGAACGCCGAGCGTGTCGGGCGATCGACCAGGTTCGGTCCGGCTATCGCTACCGGCCACGGCCAGACCTGAGTCAGAAGCGATTGCGCACGCGCATCATCGCGCTCGCCAAGGAATACGGGCGGTACGGCTACCGTACGGTGACGGATCTGTTGAGACGTGAGGGCTGGGACGTGGGAAAAGATTGCGTGTATACGATCTGGCGGCAGGAAGGCCTGCAAGTGCCTCAGAAGCAACCCAAGCGGGCCCGCCTCTGGCTGGCTACCGGCTCCTGCGTGCGCAAACGACCTGAGCGGCCCAACCATGTCTGGTCGTATGATTTCGTGGCGGACCGGACGCATGATGGCCGACCGTTTCGGATCTTGAATATCCCAGATGAGTACACCCGCGAGTGCCTGGCCTCGGTGGTGGCCCGCCGGATCCGTTCGCAGGATGTGCTCTTGATCCTGGCCGAGCTGTTCGTGAGTCGCGGGATTCCGACACATATTCGGTCAGACAACGGGTCTGAGTTCATCGCGCGCAAGCTCAGACAGTGGCTGACGGCGCTGCAGGTGGCGCCGCTCTATATTGAGCCTGGATCACCGTGGGAGAACGGCTACTGCGAATCGTTTAACGGGAAGATGCGTGATCAGCTGCTCAACGGCGAGCTGTTCTACACGCTCAAAGAAGCCCAAATGATCATCGAACGTTGGCGGATCCACTACAACACGGTTCGTCCACACAGTAGTCTCGGGGGCCAACCACCCGCGCCCGAAACCATCCAGCTTGCGAGCTAATGGCTAACATGGTAGGTGGTACAAAAACTCCCGGCTGGTCACAGGCAGCGTCGGTTGCATACCTGCCGCAATGGCTACGACCATCGTTTCTCCGATGGCGCGGGAGACGCCCAGCACATAGGCGGCGGCAATTCCAGAGAGCGCAGAGGGGAAGACCACTCGCAGAGCCGTTTGCATCTTGGTCGCCCCCAGGGCATAGGCCCCTTCCCGAAGATAGATCGGCACCGCGCGCATCGCGTCTTCGCTGACAGAACTGACGTAGGGGACAATCATGATGCCGATGACCAAACCGGCGCTGAGCATATTGAAGCCCGGGAGTTCTGGCCAGAGGGTTTGCAAAGTCGGCGTCACCACTAATAACGCAAAATACCCATAGACCACGGTGGGAACGGCGCTCAAGAGTTCCAAGGCTGGTTTGACGGTCTCGCGAACCCGGTGGGGCGCATATTCACTCAGGTAAATGGCCACCATGCTGCCGGCGGGAATTGCGATAAGCAGGGCGACTATCGTCGTCACCAACGTGCCGGACACCAGTGAGAGAATTCCGTAATGCGGTTCGGCAAAGAGAGGGGTCCATTGCCGATCCGTCAGGAACTCAAGGAACGAGACTTGACGGAAGAAGGCAATGGACTCATATGCGAGCACCCCCACAATTCCTATCCTAATGACGACGGAGGTCAATGCGGCAAGGAGTAACAACAACTCTATGCCCTTCTCCTTGATGCCTCGAAAGCGAACCAAAGGGAGGCGCACCTCTTGTGCCTTATTAAACACGACGGATTTGGACAATTCAGCATCCATGGAGAATCCGGTTACTGAATCGCTTCCCGCTTCAGGAGGTTTTCGATTTTTATGCCGATGGTCGTGACACCCTGAAAGGCGGTTCCCAGCTTCCCTTTCTGGAAATGCGAGAGAGCCAGGCTATAGACCTCCTTGGGAAGGGGCACATACTTGACTTGAGGGACCAAGGCCAGAGCCTGCGCCACATAAAACTCGACAAACCGCTTGACCTCCGGTTTGCCGGCCGCTTTCGAATTGACATAAATGAATAACGGGCGGGAGAGCGGCTGATAGGAACCGTTCTCGACGGTCTCTCTCGATGGGAGAATGGAGCCATGTCCCGCATCGACGGCAACGGATTTTAATCGTTTCTTGTTGGGCTCAAAGTAGGCGTAAGGGAGATATCCCAGGGCGTGCTTGTCGTTGGAGATGCCCTGTACGAGGGTGTTGTCATCTTCGCTCGCAGTATAGTCACCCCGGCTCGCCTTCGCATTTCCAACCACGGCTTCAGTGAAATAGTCGAAGGTGCCGGAATCTGAACCGGCTCCGAAGAGTTTCAACGGCGCATCCGGCCAGGTGGAGCGGATCTGGTTCCACTTGATGACACGACCCTGGGCCGAGGGCTCCCACATCTGCTTGAGTTCGGCAATAGTGACGGTGTCGATCCACGTGGCCTGCGGACTCACCGCGACGGTTAACGCGTCGAAGGCGATCGGTAATTCGTAGTATTGAATGTCATTGGCGCGGCAGGCGTCCATCTCGCTCACCGAAATAGGACGGGAGGCATCCTGCACGTCTGTTTCCCCGCGGCAGAACTTCTTGAATCCCCCGCCTGTGCCTGAGATCCCCACTGTCACTCGGACCGCACCGCGCGTCTCTTTTTGAAATTCCTCGGCAACCGCCTCTGTGATCGGAAATACGGTGCTCGATCCGTCCATTTTTACGAGAGCCGGTTGGCTCGCCTGCGCAAAAGAAGTTCCTGCGGCGGTCACTGCTACACAACACCCGCTGACCATGAGGATGGTCACGAAACGATCAATCATCATGCCGATCGTTCTCCTTCATGCAAACAAATTGCCGATGACTGTCTTCTAGCAGGACGATGGCTCCCTTGAGTGTGGGAATCTGTGCTGCCTCCATGGTTGATCAGTCTAGCCTAGGCGTATTAAGAATTCGTCATAGCGGTGTAACTAACGTGTTAACTTGGCAGGAAATGGACCGTTCGTATTAGGGTGACGCCTGCGGCTTCTGCGATCTGCTATCCCGTCCCAATTGGATCAGGTCGATCACAATGACACGACCTTGATCAATGTAGGGCCATGGCCACCGCTCGTCTTCCGGCACGATGGAAGTCGCCGGAACATACGTAGCCCGGAAACCCGTTCGACTGATGGGGAGAAGCGGGTTGTCCATCGGATCGATTTCAGACATGAGTCCCTCGCGCATCCCCTCTGACGGCAACGTGCGGGCATTAGCCAGAATCAGGTACAGGTGGTTGCCGTGGACAAAGAGACCGCCGGAGGTGATCGCCAGCCCCACGGATGGCGTGGAGACTCGGCGATAAAACATCACCATCTCGTCCGGCTTGGCTTCGGCCAATGCGCGGCTCATATGGGGAGCCAGGGTATGTTGTTCCTCCTTGGAGAATGCGGCTGTCAGTGAGGCCTCTCCTGCTAGGATGGCCGGGAGGAACGACTTGCGCGACTGAATGCGCACTCCCTCAAGAACTTGTTGAATCAATTCCTGGCTGATCCGTGCTGGATGACTATGACCTGGGCCAGCCTTGCTGTCCTGATGGATGGTGATGGCTGTTGCGTGGTCATGATAGATCGCCCGGGGCGGTGGAGCCGTGGCACACCCGACCATGACCGAAACGGCGAGGCTAGCCGCGCATGTGATCCAGGCTTGCATGTTCTCTCCTTCTGTGGCGTGAAACGATGCCCGCTGCACTCCGTGCAGCGGGAATACGGTAGCAGATCGGGAAGGCGGTGTCAGCGTGCGTTAAGTTGTGCGGTCAACAGACTGTGTTCAAGAAGTTCACGATTCTTGGCAATCTGTGCGGCATTCAGTGGATAGAAATTGGCCCGAGCCACGGTTTCCTGTCCTTGACGACTGTTCACAAATTTCAGAAATTCCTTCACTGCCGGATCGAGCTTTCCGTCCGGATTCTTGTTCACATAGAGATATAGCGGTCTCGCTAACGGGTATTGACCGGTCGAAACCGTTTCAACGCTGGGAACGATGGCTTGCCCGCCCGATTCCGCTATGAGCGGGACGATGCGGACCAACGAGCTGTGGAATCCCACGCCGGCATAGCCGACCGCGAGGGAATCCTGCGCGATGGCGAGGATTTCCGAAGCCGATCCCGGTTGCTCTTGGATGTCGTCGCTCAGTTCTCCATCGAGCAAGGCGACCTGTTTGAAGAACTCGCGAGTTCCCGACTGCTTGTTTCGGCCATACAGATGGATGGGTTGTGATTCCCATCCAGCCTTCAGCCCGACCTGCCCCCATGTCGTTACAGATCCGGTGCGGCTTCGCTTGAATGTGGAACTGAACATGGCATCAACCTGTTCGAGCGTGAGCTGGGTAATGGGGTTATCCTTGTGCACGTAGATTGCGACGGCATCCATGGCAATGGGAATGCCGATTGGCTCATAGCCATGGTGGCTGGCAAACCCTTTCTTTTCTTGATCGGTGAGCGGCCGAGAAGAAGCTAACAGGTCTGTGCTGCTGGCACCCTCGGTCACCTTTCCCCTCGCCTTGTCTCCCCGGCGTTGATAGGAGAGTCCGAGCATGAATTCACGGATAGATTGACTGGAGCCCAGCCCTTCCACCCCGAACCGGGTCTTCGGATGAAAGGTGGTAAAGGCCGCTGCGAGCTTTGTGACGAGGGGCTGCATCGTATCCGATCCGGAAATCGTCACCCGGCCGCTTACAACGTGATCTGCCTGGTACTGTTCTGATGGAGATTCTTCGGTCGATTGTGCCAAGGCATTCGCCTGTTCGGCTGCGGCGGCTCCTTCCCACAGGCACCATGAGGCGATAGCCAGCATCAGGGCAAGGCATGGTCTGGTACGGGAGGCCGGCAGCGGCGGTTGTCTCTTGTAAGTTATCGTCATGCTCTCTCTCCTGTGTATGTCGTCAGTCTATCAATTAAAGAACCACTGGGCTTGGACGCGGAATAAACTGCCATCAAAGTCATTCTGTGCCTGATTGCGCACCAGTGTCTCGTTGAGGCCATCTTTCAACATGAGTTCGGCCACATATCGCCAGTGGGTATCCGGCTCCCAGACCAGTCCGAAGTTCCAGGTGCGCGATTGTCCGTCCGGCGCGCCGTTGATCGATTTGATTCCGCCGTAATATTCACCATAGCGGATGTAAGGCGTCAACATGCCTACATCAGAGTAGGCCCAGGTATAGTAGCCTTGCACGTAGCCGCCGATCAGAGCCGATTCGCCAATCGTATTGGTCAGCGCATTTCGCTTCGCATTGCGGCCGATCGTACCCTCGGCAAGCAGACCCCAGGGTTGCGGCGGCGTCCAGATATAGGCGGTGAGTCGTTCATCATTGATGTCGCACCCGTTGTCTTTGTTCAGCTCATAGGGGCATTTCGCCGCAGAAGACGTACTCGTGGGGGATCCGACACCGCTGACTGAATAGACTCCACGAAAGGCCATCACACCGGTCTCCAGGAGCCGGCCGTTTGGTAATTCAAAGGGATAGGCCAATCGTACACCGACATGTTTATTGCCACCCGCTTCAGCCTTATTGCGGCCTTGTCCGTTGTAGACCATGACGCCGAAGACCCCATAGTCGCCCGGGCCATTATGATAGGCGGCCAATTGAGCAAACCGTTCCTGCGCGACTTTGGGGGTCCAGTAATAGGCGATGCCAAGGTCTCGTTCTCCTGGCGCGCCGCTTTGGACCGACTCGTGGCGGTCAAGCTCCTGCCGATTGGTGCTGGAGCGGTAGGTGTCGAAGGAGTTTGGCGCTCGATGCAGGCCGAACCGGAGGCGGTGCATCTTGTCCGTTGTCAGGTAGTAGTCGGCATAGGCGTCGATAATTTCCTTGTTGTACATATTCTGGTTTGATGTGTCGCCTTCAAATGCTCCTTGAAGGAAGAAGGCGAGCCGTTCGGAAATCTGCCCCTGGAACACGAGACGAATGCGCCGGGCATAGAACTCACGCGGGTGGTGGGTGGCGGTGCTGTCTCCCAGAGGAATGCTGAATTTGCTGTCGCTGGGACCCGCGGAATACCGGAATTGGGTGTAGCCGTTGATCCGGATGCGTTCATACCAACGAGGATTCCCCGCCATCTGCATCTCCGCCGTTTGCTCAAAGACGCGCCGCTCTTCTTCAGCCTTCAATCGAATCCAGTCGTCCTGTGTGATGACACCCTTTTCAAGCAGCAAACTTTCTAGGCTGGTGCTTTCGATGGAAACGCGTTGACCGGAGCCCACACGCCCGCCCGTATCGGCAACTGGAGTGGCCGTGGCGCCAGCCTGCGGACCGGCAGTTTCAGGATCTGCCGCTCGTGCGTTCGGTGTACTGCTCATGACCAAGAGAAGAGCCAGAGGCGCGATCGACACAAGATGTACCATCGTGCCTACGCGCCCATCAGTTCCGTCCTTCGGTTGTTGCGGTGATCGCCAGATCTGCACGCTTCGCCCTCCTTTGTTTGTTGTGGCTATTGTAGGCCATTGTGAGCTCGTCTCACAGATGGCACTATCGATGATGTGTATGAAGAAGCCGTAACATCGATGTTACGGGATTGTAAATTTTGTATGGGTGCCGCGTAACAGCAAGGGGCGGTTGCCAAGATAGGCCGATCGGCTTCTCTGCTAATTCAGTATGATGGATAAATTCAGGCTACTTGGCGCTGATGGGAAAGTTGCTACCGGTCATGTTCAGGACACCTCTGGAAGGTTGCAGGTCTTGTCAAATAGCGGTCATCGCATGGCAACAGGAGCATGGATTGGGGCGAAGAGGGGTGGAGAAAGAACGGGGCTACAATATGCGCAGATACAACACGGTACTATCGCCCTTGCTTGAATCGCGTCGTAGGGCCACCCAGGCCGTTTTGGTCACATCGTTGACCGTTATCGAGAGACGGCCGGAGAAGAACTCACTTTTGATGTCATATCCGTTTGGCGAGGCGCGTAACTTTGCACCGATTTCTTGAAAGCTGCCGATGCGGTCGAGATCTTCTTTTTTCTTATAGGGACGGCCTTGAACGATTTCTGTTGCCATGGATTGCGAGATTCCCGGATCCAGCGATTGGATGACTAGCTGGTCGGCCGTATTGAGGTTGACCAACGCGCCGCCTTCCTGTGGAAACACGGTGGCATAGCGAGAAAGCCGGTCGATGATGTCTTGGGTAAAACCTTTGACAAGGCGAAGATCGTTGAGGCTGGCAAGTGGCGTATTGGCAGCGCGGTAGGGAGGGCGTTGCGACTGGTAATAGAGGCTTTCCGCCCCGGCTGGTTCAGCCGTCTCATCTTGATCGACCCAATCGACCAGTGCATCGACCAGATCCTGATTGAGTTGCAGCAACTCGAACAACCGTTTGAATCGCTGAATCCGAGCCTTCCGCTGGAGCTCGTCGCCGGCATTTGCCGCCAAGTCGTTGAGGTTGAGCTTGCCGCGTTCGTCTTCGATTTGGGCGCTCAATAATCCATCCCCGATGGCATAGTTCTTAATCGGCATGGCCCAGAGGTCGGTGAGGGCATCGTAGGCTTCACCCGCCAGCTTGTCTTTGAGAAAGTCTTGCTGCAAAACGGCGCGGGCAGCCTGCACAGCCGCGCGCGTGAGTGTCCTGGCTTTAAAGTTATCACGGAAGGCGGCGGCATCGCGGTATTCTCGCCGAGCCTCTGCATCGAATTCGAGAATGAGTGCGGTGAGGAGCGTGAGGATAAGGAGTGCGAGGAGGAGGGCAACGCCCCGTTCATTACCATACTGTTTCGCTGAGCGCAGGCCGGATTGCATCAACATTCACCAGAAAATGAACCGAGGGATCGCAGGGGGCACCGAATCGGACCTGCCTCATCCTTTTACGTAGCTGAGGACGCGAATCGTAGCATCCAGATTGATGGGATTATCAAATTTCGGGCGCACCTGGAAATGGCGCACGTGCAGATCGTATGGAGCCTGCTCAATCTCCCTGAGCAAGGTTAAGAGTTCCGGTAGTTGGACGCCTTCAAGACGCAAGTCTACAGCTGTTTCCTGATAGCCTTGAGGTAGCGTTTGCTCCTGCGGCTGCATGCCGGCAATGCGGTCCCGGATATGCGCCGTCGTTGCTGCGTCTTCCAAGAAGGCCAGTAGAGAGAATCCGCTATCGGCCGCCGGCATCCGGCTCTCACTGTTGGCAAGGCGGGCCTGTTTCAAGGCGTATTCTTGTGCCAGCATCGCTAGTTCACCGCTCTCTTTGTGCTTTTTGGCGGCTTGGCGATTTAATCGATCCAGTGTTGAGAGGAGAGGATCGACGGCTAAAACGAAGAGCAGACTTATGACAGTGATGGCGCCTCCGATCATGAGCAGGGTTCGCTCCCGAGGGGCCAGTTGCTTCCAGCGTTCGCGAAGTTGCGGCGTCATGGCTGCACCATAGTGGCTGTCATGCGGAAGACGATTTGATTTGGCGAAGCCCCGACGCGAGACTCGCTGACCGCCACTTCCTTGAACCGGTTTCCGGATGAAAAGGTCTGCTTGATTTTTTCCACCGCCTCAAAGGATGAGGTTTCTCCTTCCAGGAGCACGACCCCACCATCCACGGCTAATTCACGGACTTTGACTGAAATGCCTGCAGGCAGCTGTTTCGTGAACGCAGCGATTGTCGGCAAGAGCTTCCCGTGCGATTCATCGATCGCGGCGAGTGATTTCTCGACTGCGGCAATGCGGAATCGCGCCTGATCCAATTCTTCGCCAGGGGCAGCCCCGGGGCCAAAGGTTTGTTCATACTGTTTCTGCAGGGCCTGTTTCAATTGGGCGACACGATGTTCCTTGAGCGTAAGGTGTGCAATGCCATCGGCTAATGCCAGCACTCCCAGAAGCACAATTCCAAACAGTGCCAGACGCCGATCTCGGGCTGACGTGACGGTTTGAGGCGCCGCGGAATCGGACACGGCTTTCAGGTCGAGCGCCAGTCCGGCGGGAGTCGGCTTGAAGCGCCATCGTGGCCGGACGATCTTGGGGTGAATTGCAAGCCCGAACGCGATAGAGAACGCGCGCGGACAGGCGGCGCCAAACCCTTGTCGCGGCCCGACGGGATAGAGGCCCAGGTGCTGCGCGATATAGCCACCGATTTCCTTCAATTTCGCACCGCCGCCAGATACCCAACAATGGGTCAGCCGTCCTCGTTCAGTGCCTTCATAGGCTTGCAGGGTCACGCGTAACTCTTTTAATAGTGGTTCCAGCCAGGCTTCGACTTGCGGCACGGCCAAGGTTCGCTTGCGCCGTTCTGCTTCGGCAAAACTACAGGCATGCCGGACTGCTAATGCATGGGTGAGATGATTGCCGCCCCAGAGAATGGTCCGCAACACGACCGGACGGCCTTCGTGGACCAGGCAGAGCGTCGTCTTGGAAGCTCCGACATCGATGATGGCCAGATCCTGCGGCACCAAGCCCCCCTGCTGACGCATATATTGAGTGACTGAAAACAGGGCCATGGCATCCACGTTGATGGCATCGGGCTCAAGATCTGCCTCGGCAAGAAAGCGCAAGTGCTCCGAGACTTTGGATTTCGGCGCCGCGGTCACCAGCACGTCAGATCCTTTTGTCAGGCGAAGATCGCCCGCCGCATCCATACCTGGGGGTAACAGGAGGCTGCCGATGGTCAGGTCTTCGAGAGGCATGGGCACGAGATTTTCCACTTCAAAAGGCACGATTTGGGACAACTTATCGGCGTCTTTAAAGGGAAAGGACAGTGTGCGGACGAACAAATCCTGGCAGGGAATTGCGGTGACTAATCGATCGGTCGCATAGAGCCCGTTTTGCCAGAGAAACCCGCGTAATGACTGGACCCGGCGGGCGGGCTCAAGATCCTCCGGTTTGGCAAACGGCATGGGGTGATGGAAATAGTCGATGGTTTCTCGGCCGCTCAGCCGGCGGCGGAACCTCACCGCCTTCAGCCCGGTCTGGCCGATATCCAACCCCACACATTCTGTCGCTATGCCCATTACTGCTCCGATCCTACGTGCGTATCTTTGCCTACTCTACAATGCCAGCCTGGCTTGTGCCAATATTCCCTGAACTTTAAACGTGAACGGTGTTCCAAGTGGGAGAGGATGAATGCCAAGGGGAGCCGCTTTTGCGGCAAAACCAGGCCCTGGAACGACGGTAAGCGCCAAGGCCAGCTGGCTTTGCTGGATCGGCATCTGGATGGTAATTGTGCCGTCTCCTGACAGGGATCCGTCGGGGCCGTCGCCTTTTAATTCAGTTACGGTGCAGAGCTGTTCCCGACAGAGGAGCCCAAGCGATAGTGTATTGAGGGCTAGCGAGAGCGTGCGGCCGTTTCCTACCGGAATTTGGTCCAATGAGAGATCGGTGGCCGTCATGTTCACAGTGCCTTCCCCAATCGAGGGCGCGGCCGGTGTCGGCAGCTGATCCAGCCGATGCCTGAAATCACCGGAGAGCGTTCCGCGGCTGATGTAAGGCTGCACCAGCTTAGACAAATCCACCTGCTTCAATTTTCCGCTCAGTTCCAGGGGGCCGGTGAGGGACCAGGAAGATGCGGTGACCGTTGCTATCATATTCCCTTGCGAGGGCGAGCGCGGATCAATCTGCGCGGCGAGATCGATCATCACATCGCCGGTCATGGCTTTCAGAAGACCAATTTGTGCACGCAATTCTCCCAGCCGAATAGGCGGCCATTCGGGTTTCGAGACCGTGATTTGGCTCCATTCCAGAGCCAGGGGAAATCCGACCGACCACTGTGCGGCCTGCACCTCGACGCCGGTTGCCCGCTGCAATTCTCCGATGAGTCTTGATTGCAACGCGCTGTATGGAAATGTCAGGACGAGACAGAGCACAAACATCACCACCCCGCCGCCGATCCAGAGCAAGGGTTCTTTCCATGCCGCGAGATTTTTGCCCAGCCAGGCCATCATGAGATACCTACTGTGATCCATTCACGGATTGTATAGGGTTCGGCATCCTTTTGGGCGTCTAGAAAGGTGACTTCAACGAGTATGGCCATCGGCAACGGACCGCTTGCCAACCATTCATCGACCCATGTGCGGCTTAGTCCGTTGTAATACCGCACATTGAATCCTTTGACGTTGGTTGCCAGGTCAAGCTGTTCGAGCGACTCGTCGGTGAGACCGTAAAGATTGCGCCGGACAAACCGGATGAGCCTGTCTCCTTCTCTAGTATAGATCACGCGGAGCCGGTCTGTTTCTTGTCCAGCCCGGACTCCGAAGCCATCGCTGAGCGTCACGAAGGCCACGGTATCGGCCGGCTGGCCATTTTGTGTCCCATTTATGCCCGACCACGGATAGGTGGTTTCTTTCACTCCGATGGAGAGTTCATCCGCCATGAGACGGAGCACTCGCCGGACCGTTTGCTCCCTGATTGCAGCGGTGCGTCCGGCATCGACAACTTGTGTCGTGGTGACGAGAGAACTAAAGACAATCGCTCCCATCGTTGCTAACAGAGCGACGGCCAGCAACGCTTCGACCAGCGTAAAACCGGCGTCATTGTTAAAACGTAACGCCGGCGAAGACATAGGTGCTCACTTCAAGGGTTTCTTCGTTTTGACCGCGTGGCCACACAATCTGGATGCGCACTTCCCGGATCAACTCCAGGGGGGTCGGCATGATGCTCCGTTTCCATCGATACCCGATTGCCCGATTCGCCAGTTCCGCGGTCGGGATTACTCCGGGGGGGGGAGCCTGAAAATCCCCGGAAGTTTCCCCGATGGGGAAGGCGCCGGAGAGTTCGGTTTCCAGCAGCTTTTCCTGGGCCAAGATGGTTGCCGCCCTAAGCTCGGCCGACCGGAACTGCAAGTCGAGATCGAAATTCCTAAGCCCCAGCAGGACCGGCAAGGCTATGGCCAGAATAGCAATGGCCAGCAACACTTCCAGGAGGCTGAAACCACGGTCGTTTCTCGGGTCTCGTGAATCTATCCTCAATTCCATTCCGTCTCAGGTTAGGGTCTCACCGTCCCCGCTCGTCCTCCAGCGGACACCGTGGCGGTTGCCGTCAGAAGGGTTTTCACGCGATCGGGAATGTTCTGCGGGCGTTGGGGCTCGATTCGTTCATCGCTGGTGTGGATCGCTCCGGTTGTCGACTCGACTGCGATGCCAAGGATGTGATTACCGGTATCGGTCAGATGGAGAAGAGCTGGATCGATACGCCCATTGGGGTAGAGCATGAGATCGATACGTCCAGATTGCCGCTTGACTGAGCCGGCCGTAATGTCGGCAAAGCGTATCGTATCCGGCAGCGAGCGGGGCGCCGCCCATGCGGCATCCCGCAAGAGCTTTTCCTCTTTCCCCTCAATCGTCATGGCCCAATAGGTATTGCGGTCGATGTCCATGCAGAGCTTCACCGGCTTTTGGCTGCTCATCGCAATTCCCTGAAGCGCATGCAAGGCCCCGATCAGCTTCCGTCCGGTGGTGGTCAAATTGTCGCCGAGATTCACCTGTGGAATGACAATTCCCAACACGGCCACGAGCAGAAACATGACGAGGATCATTTCCAGCATGGTAAATCCAAGCGGGGAATGTAACACGTGAGGCGTCAGGTGTGACATGACGGGACGTCCCCAACCGTCGCTCTCTCCCGTGTCTCCTATCGCTGACCGCATACTTAATCCTTGTCGAGATTCCAGTTCGTGATGTCGGCATTCACGCCTTCGCCGCCCACTTCGCCGTCCGTGCCGAGAGAGGTGATTTCATAATCGCCTTTCGGGCTGGGGCTGACATACTTGTAGGAGTTTCCCCAGGGATCTTCCGGGAGCTTCGGCAGATAGCCGCCGAGTTTCCATTTCTTGGGGATGACACCGACCGACGGTTTCTCGATCAATGCTTTGAGGCCCTGTTCGCTGGAGGGATAGACGCCATTATCCAACTTGTACAGCTGGAGCGCGCCTTCGATATTCCGGATTTGCACTTTCGCCGCCGTCCGTTTCGCGTCATCGGTGCGCCCCATAATTCGGGGGACGACCAGCGCCGCAAGAATGGCAAGAATGGCCACCACGACCATGATTTCGATAAAGGTGAAGCCGGCGGATCCGCCGCTGGCGCGAGGTATGAGGCGCGAGGCAAGTATCTGCCATCGTGCTCTTCCCCACCGTGTCATTGGTTCTACTCTCCACTCATGACGATCACTCATGCTTAACCCTCCCTTTCAAACTCATCCCCCAGCATCATCACTCAAGGCCGCCTAGCGCACCATTTGGCCCATTTCAAAAATGGGCAAGAGAATGGCGACGACGATGAAAAACACGATCACACCCATCACGAGAATCATGATGGGCTCCAATAAGGCGGTAAACCGGGTGATGACCCGCTCGACTTCTCCGTCGTAAATCTGGGCAATCCGACGCAGCATTTCTTCCATTTCGCCGCTTCGCTCGCCGACGGCGATCATGTGTGTGACTAAGGAGGGAAATTGGCCGCTCCGTTTCAACGGATCGGCGATGGTTTCGCCTTCCCGGATGTTCTGTCTGGCTCCTTCAACCGCTTCTTCCAGGATTCGGTTGTTCATGACCCGCTTGGAGACATCCAGCGCGTCAAGCAATTGGACCCCGCTGGAGAGCATTGTTGCCAGAGTGCCTGTGAGCCGTGAAATCGACACCATGCGAGCCACATCGCCGATCAACGGGATGCGCAGCACCAAGCGGTCCGCCAGGATGCGGCCTGCTTCGGTTTGTGTATATCGGCGAATCATCATCCCGCCGCCGATAACCGCCAGCACCATGACCGGCCAATAGGTGGAACAGAATTGGCTGATTGACATGAGGACGACGGTGGGGAAGGGAAGCGCCTGTTTCATGCTGGTAAAGACGGCGGTGATTTTCGGAACGACGAAGGTCATAAGGAAAAACAACACGCCGACACCGACAACCAGCATGAGGGCCGGATAGAGAATCGCGTTCGTGACCTTGTTTCGGAGGGCCTGTTGTTTCTCCAAAAACTCAGCAAGGCGAAAGAGGATTTGATCCAGCGCGCCGCTAGCCTCGCCGGCCTTCACCATATGGACATAGATCGGTGAAAAATCTTTTTCGTAGAATCCCAGCGCATGACTGAGCGCTTTGCCGCCGCGCACCTGTTCGCGCACATCGGCCAGCAGCGCTTTGGCTGGTTTATTTTCCATCTGATCGATCAGGACGCCCAAGGCATCGACGAGGGGAAGGCCGGCGACGAGCAGGGTGGCAAACTGTCTGGTCAGCATGGCCAAATCTGTGGCGGAGAGAACGGCGGAATGGCCCCGTGATCCACCGGTGGATACGAGATCCCGCGTGAGGTGGCGGCCGCCGGTTTGATTTTGTTCGACTACATCGGTCGGGAAGACGCCGTCTTTGCGCAGCTTGAGGCGGGCGACCTTCACGCTCTCGGCATCGATAATGCCGGCAGCCGCACCGCCATCGTTCCGATACCCTCGGTATTGATAGACCGGCATGGCTAGAGTTCGATCTCCTGCTGTGTAATCCGCATCACCTCTTCCATCGTGGTGATGCCTTGGGCCACTTTCGCGGCGCCTTCTTGCTTCAGCGTGATCATGCCTTTGGACACCGCGGCCTGTTTGATCACGGCGGCATCGGCTTTCGTCCCGATCAGCCGGCGAATCTCGTCGTCGAGTACCAGGAGTTCGTAGATGCCGGTTCGCCCTCGATAGCCGGTTTGCGAACAGGACGGGCAGCCCGCGCCACGATAGAAAGTCATCGACGTTTTGGCGTCCAGGCCGAGCCGAGTCAGTTCATCGGGGGTGGCTTTATAGGGACGTTTACAGTCTGGGCAGATATGCCGCAGCAAGCGTTGCGCGAGCACGGCCACGACGGATGAGGCAACGAGGAACGGTTCAATCCCCATGTCGATCAACCGGGTTGCGGCGCTGGCCGCATCATTGGTATGCAAGGTGGAAAATACCAGGTGGCCGGTCAACGACGCATGGATGGCGATTTCCGCCGTTTCACGATCGCGGATTTCTCCGATCATGATCACATCGGGGTCTTGGCGCAAAATCGATCGCAGGCCTGCGGCAAAGGAGAGATTGATCTTAGGATTGACCTGCATCTGCCCGATGCCAAGGAGCTGGTATTCGACGGGATCTTCGACCGTAATGATATTCTTGTCCGGCGAGTTGATCTGGCTTAAGGCGGCGTAGAGCGTCGTGGTCTTTCCGCTGCCGGTGGGACCTGTGACCAGAATAATCCCGTGGGCAAGCTGAATCATTTGCTGGATGGCCGCGAGCCGGTCTGCGGAAAATCCCATCTCCGTCAAATTGAGCAGGCGATTTTCTTTTTCCAGCAGCCGGAGGACGACGCGTTCGCCGTGCGAGGTGGGAAGGACCGACACACGGAGATCCACATCTTTCCCGGCTGTGCGGATAGCGAAACGTCCATCTTGAGGCAAGCGCTTTTCCGCAATATTCAGCCCGGCCATGATCTTGATTCTGGCAACGATGCTCGCTTGGAGCCGTTTGGGCGGCGTGAGCACCGGATAGAGCACGCCATCGATCCGGTATCGCACCACCAGCCCGCGTTCGAAGGATTCGAAATGAATGTCACTCGCCCGCTGACGCACCGCTTGGAAGAGCACGGAATTGACGAGCCGGATGATCGGCGCTTCATCCGTAGCATCGAGCAAATCCTGCGGTTCATCGAGCTCGTGGGCCAGCTGGTCGAGGTTTTCTGTGGCCGCAATGTCTTCCATGACTTGCTCCGCTCCGGCAGGACTGGCGGCGGCATCGTAGACCCGATTCAGACAGGCAAGGAGGGCGACGCCGGTTGTCAGGATCGGACGAACCGGCATTCCCAGCAGGAGGCGAAGATCATCCACGGCGACCGTTTCCAGCGGGTCGGTGGTCGCGACGATGATGGTGCCATGTTCCTGCCGCAGCGGCAGGACACGATAGCGCCGAGCGAATCCGATCGGCACGCGTTTGATCAAGTCATGATCGATCTGGGTGGTTTCCAGCCGCGGGACCCAGGGCAGTTGATACTGTTCTGCCAGCGCTTCCAGCAATTCCTCTTCCCGCAACATGCGCAAATGGAGCAACGCTTCCCCGAGCCTGCCGCCTTTTTCGCGTTGATAGGCCAGAGCCTCATTCAGTTTGGAATCAAGCAGATTGAACTTCTGGCCAAGGATCCTGCCGAGAAGCGGTCGTCCAAATCGTGTCGGTTTTTCTTCGTCGTTCAGAGTTTCTTGCATGGCCTTAGTGATCTTGACAGCGAGGCAATGTTTTCGCCGTCATGTGCGTCATTGTTTGTAGGGCAGCCTACGTGACCTCTCTCGCTTAACCTCAAGGAAAATAAGCGTAACTAGCTCAAACATACTCTGCATACCCTCTACGTAGCAAGAAAATGAGCAGAGATCACCGCCCCCTGTGGATGACCGACTCTGCTGGGTAGGAACGGACGGATTATCCGTTCTTCCAAAGATGCGTATTGTAACGATCGTGCGGCCAACTTGGGTTGGCCTGAAGAGGAAAACTTACCGTAGATCGTAGGTAACCGTTACCAGCTGGTTATTCCGCACCATATCCACCTTGACGGTCCGTTCATTCTTCAACTGTTGGAAAAGACTAAGCATAGTGGAGGGGTCGCGTACATCAACCCCGTTGACGCGCTGCAGCACATCGCCATATTGGATGCCGATCTTTTCATAAAAGCTGGCCGGCGCAATATAGTCCATCCGATATCCGCTGGGTATCCCGTTGACCATGTAGGGAACCGCTCGGGCTTGGGTGAGAAGCTTGGGCAGATCGGCCATAGCCTGCTCGACTTCCCGTCGATCGACTACTTTTCGCAATGGAGCCCCCGACGCGGGAGCCGGTGACGCGCCGGCCACTGCCGCGGTAGAGGTCGGTTTATCAGTGGTGGCCAGCTCCAGCAACTCTTGCAGTTCCCCGCTACGGACCACGATGCCATCGCGGCGAATCTCGCTCACTTCGCCGACATCTGGAATCTGGGCGTGCAATCGATACAGCACATGCCGTTTAGTCGCCAGTTCTTCGACAATGGCAAAGGTGCCCTCTTGATCTCCGACAACGACTCCGATTAATCGCAGCTTGTTCATGACACCCAACGACGCTCTCGCTGGCGCACTCGCATTTCCCGGTTCAATGCCCATCACGGACGGGGGCAGGACAAACAAGCCGCTCGATCGAATTTGATCGAGCGCTTGCTGATATGAAGGGACCGGAAGAGATACCGAGACCTGTCCAGAAGCAGAACCAGACAATGTTGAAACGGGGAGATAGAGCGAGTCTGCGACGAAGGCATTGATCGAATGGGCGACAAGAAACAATCCCACCGACAAATACATCGCAAACACAACACGGCGAAAAGAATACCCCGCTTCAAATCCCATAGTGATGACCTAGAGTCGTGGATCCTGTGGTTCGGAATTATACTAACCCGTTATAGAGCATCAGGCAATATTCTTGCTGACATATGAAAAACTAGTTACTGCAGGTTCAGGTGTTTTGGAGATGAAGTTATGGGATGAATGTGACCGGATTCGACAAAGATGTGCGGTTTTCTCATGTGACTTATGAATGGCAGTCTGTAATCTGTTGAAATGTATAAGACTTTAAGGGGTCACTTTTCGGCCCAATACTTGCGCTTGTTCACGGACTCTAAGCGCTAAAAAAAGGATTAGGTGATGTGAGTCACCCAGATGGAATTCTCTCGATGCAAGATGATCCTGTTTCCTCCACAGGAGTTTCGATAGGAACGGGCATCACGTCTTCATTTGTGGCGCCCGAGCAGCCTCTGCCGTCAGACGATGGTGCGGGAACAATCACGTCTTCGCAGGCTCGTGACGCGTTTGAGCGGGGAACCGTACTCAAAAAAGCGGGACTCTTCAAACGAGCCGCAGTGTATTTTGAGCACGCCGCGCAAGACCCCGTCTATACCGTAAAAGGCTTGGCCCAGATGGGACTCTGTTTTAAACTTTCCGGCAATATGGCGGAGGCCGTCATTCCATTTCAGCGAGCGGTACAGGCCGCTTCAGGGGCTCAAAAGAAACAAGTCCCTATTCTCTACCTGCTCGGAAAAACGCTTGAATCGCTCGGGCGTGCGGAGGAGGCCCTTGAAACATATCGCTGGATTAGAGGCGTAAATCCTGGTTACCGAGATGTGGCCGATCGGATCGAACGTCTCAGTTCCAGACGTGTGAACGCCAAGCCGCGCACCTTGCCGAACGCATCGTCTGGAGCGTGGACCGGAGATCTTGTCAAGGCCTGGCAGGATCTCTTTCGTATGCAGGCATAATCGCGATTCGTCATGCTTTCCCCGCATCCTGTGTGATTTCGGCAAACTGTACCGGGCGGCGAAATACCTGCTCCAAGAGATCGGCTCGCTGGCGCGCGGCCCGTAATTCCATTTCTGCATCTCCATTCACGGTGACCGAAATCATCAATGCCTGTTTAAGCTGCACCTTCACGGCTTGAACGACGGAGAAGTGGGTTCGATCCAGTGCATCAGCCACGCGAAGGAGCGCGGCTAGCACCCGCACAGTTCGTTTCAGTTTGGGAGAGAGGTTGCCGAATCCCTCATGTTTGGTTGCGGGCAGTGCGCGACGGTGATACCGGGCCACATTGGCCACGACATCGATCTCTTCAGCGGCCAGGCCGCCGATATCGCTATATTTGATCAAATAGTAGGTATGTTTGTGATGTTGCCGGGGATTAATGAGATACCCGATGTCGTGGAGCACAGCGGCGTACTCCAGCCACTGGCGTTCTAAGTCTCCCAGGCCATGCAGGCGGGTCGTCTGATCGAATAACCGTAGGGCGAGATTGGCCACGTGTAACGAATGCCCCTCGGGCGCGCGACAGCGCCTGACCAGTCCCATCACATTGCTGCGGCGCACGTCGGGTATGTCTTGTTCTGCCTTCAGCCCATCGCGGTGCCGGTCGATATAATCGTAGATGATTCCTTCCCGAATAGCCTTATCGCAGAGCGTAATCTCTTGGACTCCGGATAGCTTCAGCGCACACCGTAGCACTACCACTGCGGGTAGGAGCGTATCGACGCGTTTCGGGTCTAATCCGGGAATGGCCAGGCGATCCGTAATCGATGACCGGCTGAGTTCGAGCTCTATGGCACGCACATCTTTTAGACTCATCGTCGCCAGATTCAATTGGGGAAGGGGACGGCCTGTGCGGCGCAGATGAATGATTTCGGCCAGATTGCCGGCCATTCCGGAAGTGGCGACAACGGCGGCGAAGTGGTTCACCTTGAAGCCGGCGAAAACTGGTTTCAAGGATGCGGTGACGCAGTCTTCCAGGTTCCGCACCATCGATGCGGTCGGGGGAGTTTTTTTTAGGTACAGTTCAGATAGTCTGATGGCGCCAAGTTTCAGGCTTTTTACCTGCTGCAATCCATCGCGATTGCCGACGATGAGCTCCACGGACCCGCCGCCGACATCGACGACCAACGCAGGGCCATCAGAAAGAGCCATGCTGTGTTTGACGCCGAGAAAAATCAGCCTGGCTTCTTCAGTTCCGCTGATAATCCGGATCTTGATCCCGGTCTGTTCTTCTACCAGATCGACAAAATCGCCTCCGTTTTTTGCTTCGCGCACCGCGCTGGTGGCTATGGCCACGATCCGTTCAAATCCTTTATTCCGAGCCAGCGTGACCAGGGTTTTGAGCACACCCAATCCACGGCCGACGGATTCATCGGAGAGGCGGCCGGCCGTAAAGGCGCCGTTTCCCAGCCGGGTCATGTCCTTGAACCGGTCGATGATTTTATAGCTGGCATCCGGGAGGATTTCGGCCAGCACCATATGAATGGAGTTGGTTCCAATGTCGATGACAGCAAGCTTGGCCATAGGATAGAAGCTCCGGACGTGTCGAGGAAGGGCTTCGCGGAACTTAACGAAGAGGCCTCACCCTGTCAAGGCGGCCGATGGGCTGGTTACTGGAATGCGAATGAGAAACGGGGATCGGTGAAGGCGGCATCTCGAATTGCCACCGCAATTACTCTTTCACGACGAAGTGGACGCTTCGGTTTTTTTGCCAGCAGGCCTGGTTGTGATCGAAACAGAGAGGGCGGTCCTTGCCATAGCTGGCCGTGCGTAATTCAACCTGTACTCCGAGTTGCTGGAGATAGCCCTGAACGTTCTTTGCGCGCCGTTCCCCCAACACAAGATTGTAGGCGGCCGTGCCCATTTCATCCCCGCGTCCTTCAAGGAGAATTCGCTTGGCTCCCTCATCTTTTAGCCGGTTGGCGTTGGCTTCCAATACCGGTAACGCATCCTGTCGCAATGTGGCTCGGTCAAAATCGAACAGCACATCCGTAATGGAAGCCCTGGACGCCCCAGTTGCATTGCGAGCCGTGAGTTCTGCGCGCATGATGGAGCTCGTGCGTGCGGTTGGCGTTGCTAAATCGTTTTGGGCCAAATCACGAATCCCGGGATCGACGATCCGTTCTTCGTCCGGAACATTGGCTTCCATGCCGGAGGTGCCGGATTGCGTGGCGCATCCGTAAGTTCCGATCGCAATGAAGACGGAGAGCAGTCCAAAGAGGATCAGATGTGATGGTGTCCGCATAAGGCCTCCAGCAGTATGTTTTTAGCTTACTGCAATATTCATGGAAAGGCGACAGCTTTAAGCTTTTTGTAAATAGGCAGAGTAGGGTGAAGTGCGGGCCATTGTAATATCGCCAGCGAATCATCGACATAGGCTGCTGTTCGCATGCCATTCAACACTGCTGTGACACCAGGAGTGCTGGTCAACACCCAGAGGGCTTTACGTGAAAGTGACTCCGTCCTGCGTTCGGCCGGGAGGAGGGGATTGAGCGTCTCGGCCACCACTGCCGTCCGTCGTCGGCTGCGCTCCGTCGCTTCTCGGCCTAGCCCGCGGAGCAGCGTAAGCAACTCAGGCACGTATCGATCGCGCCAGGCTTCCCATTGCTCAGCCATCGTTCCGGACAGATGACTTGAGAGGGCCTGAAGGACCTGGTTCACATGCGGCGCAATCATCTGATGCTCGATCTGTTCCCAATGTTCCAAGCCTTGAATCTGCGGATGGATTCGTTCAAGTTCATGCGCCCAATTGAAGAACTCCGACGGCACCATGCCTTGACCGCTTTGTTGGACAGATGGGGCGATCACACGCCGATACTCATCTTCCAATTCCGCGACGCGTTGACGCTGTGCGGGGAAATCCACTGGCTGATCTTCAAGTGGCAAATCGGCGAGGCGCAGGAGCCCACCTCGGCCAGTCGGCATGGCATTCAACGGGCGATTCACAAGCACGGCCAGCCGCTCCTGTTGCGCAAATTCCAAAACGGTCTGGAGATCCTGTGCCCCGGTATTTGCCACAAGTGCGGCGCCGGACTCGAAGAGATTCATCGGACACTGCAAGACTCTGAAGTGATGGGTGGGGTGCCCGGCTGCTTGTGCCGCCGCCTGCGCCGCCTGGAGTATGCGGCCAAGTGAGGTGGCTTGCGGTTCATTCGGAGCGGACGTAACGGTATTGGACGATACCCCATAGTACTGGAGTCTTCCGGCCTGAATTTGTCCCTCAAAATACCCAAAGGCTCGCTGCAATCGATCATAGAATGTATCCCGGAGCTGAACGAGATTCTGCTCGCCATGATGTGACGCCTCGGATAAAAAATATTCGGGATTGTGAAGGAGGCACACATCCAAAGTCGTCAAGCCCAATCGATCGAGCGATAACGCCAGTTGGTCGGCGAGAAAGTCGGGATGCAGGCAGTGCCAGATGCCATCGCCGTATTTGACCATCTCCGGGTAGGGGTGGCCGGACTTTTCCCGGGTTTCGGCCAGCTGTAAATTCTCCCCCTGCACGTAACCGATTTTCGAGATGATAACGACTTCCTCGCGCGAGAGCTGTCCGGTTTTTACCGACTCGGCCAGCACGGAGCCTACGAGTCGCTCGCTCTCGCCATCCATGTAATTAGTCGAGGTATCGATGATGTTGCAGCCTGCGGCGAGCGCCTTCTTCAACGCTTCCCGATGTTCGGGGGTTCTGGCATCCACGCGATATGTGCCGAACCCCAGGCGCGAGGTTGTCAGCTCGGTCGATCCGAAGGCGGTGAATCCATGCGCCAATGAACCGGATGGCGATAGTCCAACCATGCGGGCGGCATAGGCTGCAGTGCCTTGTATTGTGGCGTGTCCCGCCAGCTGTGTCCCGCGCAGTAGATTAGGTGGAGGAGTTGATGAGAATTTCGCTGGGGTGCGATGCTTACGTAATGCATCGGCCACAGCCTGAGCATCGGTTATGGGGCGCTGGCAACTGAAATTCCGGCACACAAATAAAGCCGGCTGACCTGAAACTATCGTCTTGCCTTGCAATAAGGGGAGGGTTGAGGTGGTATTCGGTCTAATCGATGCCACAATTCGATTCGGCAGATAGGTGTCCGCTACCGCATTCTTCAAGGCCTGGAACGCGGGCTCCTGGTCATCTCCGACAAGCGCCAGCTCTACCGGACCTTCCGTGAGAAAATCGACGACGGCGAGGCTCTTCGCGAAGGCACGAGGATAGCGTGCGATCTGGCGCCCATAGGCCCGCACAGCTTCGACGGCAGCATCTCGCCAATCTTGCCGGTCGAAATGACTGGCCAATCGCGCGAGGGCAGAGGCGGCCACGGCATTTCCGCTGGGTGTGGCCCCATCGGCACCTTCGCGGCTGCGAAGAATGAGAGCTTCGTGCCCTGTTGCCGTGGTGAAAAATCCGCCTTGGTCGGCATCCAGAAAGTCCGCCACGATGTGCGCAGCTAAATTTTCGGCGGCATGGAGGTATCGTTCGGAGGCGCCAGCCTCGTAGAGATCGATGAGTCCTTCCGCCAAATAGGCGTAGTCTTCAAGATAGGCGTCGAGATGGGCATGTCCGCCGCGTGAGGTTCGCAGGAGCCGCCCGTCCTCCCGCATATGGGTCGAGAGCAGAAAGTCGGCGGTGCGATGGGCAGCCTCGCGATAGCGTGGCTCATTAAAGACGCGGGCGGCCTCGGCCATGGCCGACAACATCATTCCGTTCCAGGCGGTAATGACTTTGTCATCGAGACCGGGAGCGATACGTTGCAGCCGCGCACGATAGAGCAATGGCTTTACACGGGCTGCGATTTCCAGTAACTCGTTTTCCGTGAGGTTGGTTTCTTCGGCCACATCGGAGAGCGGGCGCAATCGATTGGGAATATTGGTGTGTTCCCAATTGCCTGCCTCGGTGATGTCATATAACACGCAAAACCGCCTGGCGTCCTCCTCGTTCTCAACAGCGGCCAGCACTTCGGCCGGTGTCCAGACGAAGAATTTTCCTTCGACCCCTTCGGAGTCCGCGTCGGTCGCCGAATAAAAACCGCCTGAGGGACCGGTCATCTCTCTCAGCACATAGTCGAGAACTTCGCAGGCGACCGCGCGATAGGCATCGATTTTTGTCACCTGATAGGCCTCGACATACACGCGGGCCAGAAGCGCATTGTCGTAGAGCATCTTCTCAAAGTGCGGAACCAGCCACCGGGCATCGGTCGAATAGCGCGCAAAGCCCCCGCCGATGTGATCGTAGATGCCGCCCGCGGCCATCATATCGAGGGTCTTTGTCACCATCGCCAATGTCTGGGTCTCGCTGGTTCGTCGATAACAGCGAAGGAGTAATGACAGGCCGGCCGACGGTGGAAACTTGGGCGCTCCGCCGAATCCACCATAGGTCTTGTCGAAGTCCTCTTTGAATGACGTGACCGCGTCGTCCAGCACGGATTCACTGACCGAAATGGGGGAGGGAATACGGCCTTCGCCTTTCAGCCGTTCCGTCATCTCCTTGGCCTGCGTGCGGACACTGGTGGCGTCTTGTTTCCAATAGTCGGCAATCTTCTTGAGCAATGTGGGGAATCCGGGGCGGCCCCAGCGGTCCTCCGGCGGAAAGTAGGTTCCTGCAAAGAAGGGCTCTTGATCGGGGGTGAGAAATACGGTCATGGGCCAGCCGCCCTGGCCGTGATTCATCGCCACCGTGGCGGCCATATAAATTTCGTCCAGATCCGGCCGTTCTTCACGGTCGACCTTGATGCAGATGAAGTTGGCATTCATCAGCGCGGCAATCGCCTGGTTTTCAAATGACTCCCGCTCCATCACATGGCACCAATGACAAGAGGAATAGCCGATCGACAGCAGAATGGGCTTATTGGCTGATTTGGCGGCCAGTAGCGCCTCCTGTCCCCAGGGATACCAATTCACCGGGTTATAGGCGTGTTGCAATAAGTAGGGACTGGTTTCTTGCGCGAGGCGGTTTGGCTGCTGAGCGGATGTTCGTGTGATCATGGTCAGGACCGTAACATCGACGAGGAGAAGGGGTCAACGCACTTGCTAGGCAAGAGCAGAGTCGTAAGAAAGGCGGAAAATAAAAGGCCCACGATCCGAAGACCGCAGGCCTTTTCGAAAACGAGAGGCACACTCTGAACACACCTCGAGGGTGTAGTCAGAATTAGTGACCCTTCTTCTCTTCCTTCTTCTTCTCGTCGCCGAACACGACGTGGCCGCCCTTCTTCTCTTCCTTTTTCTTCTCGTCGCCGAACACCACCACGTGGCCGCCCTTCTTCTCTTCCTTCTTCTTCTCTTCGGCGAAGGTCGGTGCGGTGAAGCTGATTGCGACTGCCACTGCCATGATTGCCATCAACATGCTCTTCATAAGATCCCCCTAAAAGGTTTAGATTGTGCGCCCGTCATACCGGGCAAATTAGCCCTACACGCTATACAAAATTATTTCGATTGTCAATCATCAAATCATTGTTCAAAGAAAGGGAGTCTTTTTCAGCTTTTGTGGACTTTCTAAACGCTTATGATGCTCCAGGGCTGTCACCTACTTATCCCATCCTATCGCGCTGTGCTAAGATGCCTTGGCCGGCAGCTCGGCATACCATGCCTTTTTCACAAAGCAAATTCATCAAATTCCAGGCCGGCATGCGCAAGCGGATCGATTCGCTGCGCACTAAGACGGAAGACAGCTTGGAAATCGCTATCGATACGATGATGGAAGAGCGGGTGGATAGCTTTTTCCGCGTCGAAGAAGGGTTGGAAGAAATCATCAAGTCATTGCTGGAGATCGAGGAAGAACTCGGCGGCGTCCGGGATCTTTCCGGGGCGATGCGATTAGAGTCGCGGCTGGAATTTGTCGAAGATCGATGGGACGAGTTCGATAGCGAGATACGCGAACGGCCGCGGCGGCGGCGAAAAAAAATCAGTCTTGCCGATATGCTGAAAGCCGCCAGCGGCAGCGGTGACCTGTCGCAAGGCCCCAGCGGAATCAATAATGCGATGGATGCGTATGCCGTGATGGGCGTGGAGTTCGGCAGTTCACTGGCCGATGTGACAGCGGCCTTCCGGCAGAAGGCCAAGCAACTGCATCCGGATGCGAATAACGGGGATCGTAGTTCTGAACCGGCGTTGCGGCGGATGCTGGAGGCCTATCAATTCCTGAAAGAATATCTTAGCCTCAGCAACGTGGAACCGCCACGGCCGGCGGACGCATCCTATAATCCGACTGAGTAAGCGACAGGAGTCCTGTGCATTCAACGAAATATATCAAGACAACGGACGATCTTGAACGGTTATGCGACCAACTGACTCCAGCCTCCAGGATCGCCTTGGATACAGAGTTTGTTGGTGAAGAAAGCTTTATTCCCCGGCTTGAACTCATCCAGGTGGCAACGGAGCACCACTCGGCCATCATCGATTTTCCCGCAGTGCAAGAATCCAAGGCGTTAGCGTCTTTTTGGGATATCGTCCGCAATCCGCAGGTCGAAAAGGTTGTCCACGCCGGGCGGCAGGATTTGGATCTTTTTGCAACCCATGCGGGGGCAATTCCCAAACCGTTTTTCGATACGCAGATCGCCGCCGCGATGGTCGGGTATGGAGCCCAGGTGGCCTATGCCAATCTCGTCTTGAGGGTCCATGGGAAAAAGCTCGCGAAGGCTCACACCTTTACGAATTGGAGCGCCAGGCCGCTCACGGCGGATCAGCTGGCCTATGCCTTGGAGGATGTGGAATTCCTGCTCGCGATTCATGACCATTTGCGGTCGCGCCTGCACAAGCTTGGACGATTGGAATGGGCCGATGAAGAGTTTTCCCGGCTGGAAACGGTCGTCGGTGACACTCGGCGTGAACCGCAAGAACGGTATCAGCGAATCCGTGGGTGGGGCAGCCTCAAGCCCAAGTCTGCGGCCGTGCTGCGTGAACTGGCTGCCTGGCGGGAAAGTGAAGCCCGGCGCCGGAATGTGCCGCGCGGGCGCGTGATGCGCGATGAAGTGTTGCTCCAACTGGCCCGGCATCCGCCGTGCTCGATCGATGAGCTGCGCGCCGTACGCGGGTTGCATGGATCGGAAGTCGAACGGCAGGGCGAAACCCTTCTCAGCACCATGCAGGCGGCCATGGCTCTGCCGGCTTCTGCATGGCCGGATGTGCCGAAGGAGCGGAAAGTCGAGCCGGAAGAATCAACGGGGATGGTAGAGCTTCTTCAAGCGGTCATGAAAGCGCAAGCGGCCAATCATGAAATCGCCCCTGCGCTTCTTGCCACAACGTCCGATCTCCAGGCCCTGGTCGATGGCCGAGCGCAAGGAACCGTGCCGGATCTTTCGGTGTTGCGGGGCTGGCGGCGACTGTTGCTCGGAGAGCTGTTGCTACAGGTGTTGAACGGGGAGGTCGCGGTCAAGATCGATCTCGCCTCGGGAAAGCTCGCCTGGTCCTAGCCAGGCAAGCAAATCCATTGGGGCGCTAGTAGGCGGCGATTACAGCAGCGACTTGACCGACTCCGCCGGTCGGGCAAGGATGGCCGTTTCCCCCTTCACCACGATGGGGCGTTGAATGAGATCGGGGTGTTGCACCATCAAATCGAGCAACTCATCGTCGCTCAGGTTTTTCTTCGCCAATCCCAGTTCCTTATAGATGTCTTCCTTGGTGCGGAGAACCTCTTTTGGCGAGAGACCTGCTTTTTTTAGCAGCCCCTTGAGCGATGTTTTCGTAAATGGCTGCTCATAGTAATTGACGGCCGTGAAGTCTGCGCCGCTGTCACGGACCAATTGCACCGTTTGGCGGCAGGTGGTACAGGTCGGTTTCTGATAGATGGTAATTTTGGACATGGGTACTCCTCTGTTGTGCGGGCGGGGCTAGCCTTGACGCCATTTTTCCGGCTGTGCTAGACCTCAGTGACGATTTCATTCACCGGGTTTTTGTGTGAAAACTATGCCTCTTTTTGGAACCAGTTCGTCGGGTCAATTCTCCTGTGCAACATCCGCACAACATACGTTGCGCGAACTCCGCACGAAACGGAAAGGGCAACCGGTATTTGTGATGGGCCATCTCCTGCAACGGAAAGGCCAGGAGGCTACCTTTGAAGTCTTTAACGACCGCATCGCTCTCGTAAAGTTTTCAGACGGAGCCGTTGTTGGATACGATCCGATGGAACTCTTGCTTCCGACGGAAATCGACGACAAAGGCGTAGCCTATTTTGAAATTCGGCCCTGCGCACAATGTGAAATCCTGTTCCCTCTGACCGCCGACGAGCGTGACGCCGAGGTTGAGCCAACGCAGTGCCCTGAATGTCGCGGATAAGCTAATCGACCAGCGGCGCCACTTCCAAGGCTTTTTTCAGCAGGCAATCTCCGGCAAATCCCTGCAGGGCCATCGGCAAGAGGGATGCGTCTATTGCCCGCACCGAGTTGACGCGGAATCCATCACCTGTCCGTTGCCCTTCCAGCTTCATGGCGTGGCAGACTTCCAGTTTTTTCCAGATCAGGTTGTTGAGGATAGTCTCCGACGCCAGTAGTTTCATGTCCGAGATCGCTCCGTCGATCGCCACTTTAGCCGGCACTTTGGCTTTATCTTTGGGGATCTCGCTTACCACAGCAAAGGCCAGTTGATCGTCATCGGCAAAAACCACGTCCGTTCCCATGCATGCCAATCCGATCAGCAGACATCTCAGCATAGTCATTGATGGACGCATAGTTATGGATTCCTCCCCGGAACCTCCGAGCGTGTACCGTCATTTGTAGCGGGAGCGGTCGATCTTATCGGCGAAGCCGCGTCGCTGTGCCCAATCGTGCTGGTCCCCACCATATGTAACGGCGGTCCCGCCGGTTTGGGTGCGAGAAATGCGCGATCTCGTGTTCGCCAGAAGACAATGGCGGCCGGTACAAGGACCAAGACTCCCAAAATGAATAACACCCGAAACATCAGAACTCCATCCGTGTGATGTGACACAGACAGTATGCCAATCGATCGGAGGCAATTCAAGGACGGCTGCTCCTCGGCCAAGTGTTCATGATACACTCGCAATAAATCGATTCTGGTCGATCACCTCAGGGAGGGTCTCGCATGCCACACGATTTCATGCCGGGCTTGGCGGGAGTGCCGGCCGCCACCTCTTCGATCAGCGATGTGGACGGCCAGCAGGGTGTACTGGAATATCGCGGCATCCGTGTTGAGACGCTCTGCGCTCAATCCTCCTTTCTGGAAACGTCCTATCTCCTCCTGTTCGGTCAGCTGCCGAGCGCCTCGCAACTGACGCAATGGACGAGTGACATCTCCCATCATCGCCGCATCAAGTTTCGCATCGTTGATCTGTTGAAATGTCTGCCTGAGCACGGTCATCCGATGGACGCGCTGCAAGCTGCCGTTGCCGCGCTCGGCATGTTTTATCCCGGCCGGCAGGTCAAGGACGGGCAAAATAATTATTGGTCTGCCGTGCGATTGATCGCCAAGCTGCCCACCATTGTTGCAGCCTGGGCGAGACTCCGTCATGGCGATGATCCGATCCCGCCGCAGGACGATCTGGAGTTCTCCGAAAACTTTCTCTATATGCTCACGGAGCACAGGCCCCATCCGCTTTGGAAGGAAATTTTCGACGACTGCCTGATCCTGCATGCCGAGCATACCGAGCATACGATGAACGCCTCGACCTTCACCGGCCTCGTCACGGCGTCCACGCTCGCCGATCCTTATACCGTCGTTGCCTCATCGATCGGCGCCTTGAAGGGCCCGCTGCATGGCGGTGCCAACGAAGAAGTCGTCCAAATGCTCAGAGAGATTGGCAGTCCTGACCATGTGCGCCAGTTTGTGGAGCAGCAACTGGGTGGCAAGCGCAAACTCATGGGGTTCGGCCACCGTGTCTATAAAGTGAAAGATCCCCGAGCCACCGTGTTACAACGACTCTGCGAGCGGCTGTTTCAAGAGTGCGGTCCTTCGCCCCTCTATGCGACGGCGCTTGAAGTGGAGCGGACGGCAGGAGAAGCACTCAACGGGAAAGGGATATATCCAAACGTCGATTTCTACTCAGGTGTCATTTACGAGCAGATGGGGATCGACGTGGATCTCTTCACCCCGCTCTTTGCGATGGCCCGCGTGTCCGGCTGGCTCGCGCATTGGCTGGAGCAGCTCCACGAGAACAAGCTGTTCCGTCCCGATCAAATTTATGCGGGAGAACACAACCGTCCCTACGTGCCCCTGGCTCAACGCTAGATAGAGACAGATCCTCCGACACCCCCCTTGACTCTTCTGGTGTCGAAATTATCTTTCGCATAGACAGGACAACAGGCGCGGCGCCGACGCGAACCATCACAACATCCTCATAATCAGGAGGTTTGCCATGAGTGCTCTTATGCGCTGGGATCCATTTCGTGAATTGGAAGATATGTCAGAGCGGTTGAACCGGATGATCGCCCGTCCTGCGGTCCGGACGAACGCGAAAGAAACGCTGACGGTTGCAGACTGGGTGCCCACTGTCGATATCAGTGAAACTGACGGTGAATACGTCATCAAGGCGGAATTACCAGAGGTGAAAAAGGACGATGTGAAAGTGACGCTGGAAGATGGCGTCCTGACCATCCAGGGGCAGCGTCGGCAGGAGAAAGAAGAGAAGACGACGAAATATCATCGAATCGAACGGTCGTACGGGACGTTCGTTCGAAGTTTTTCACTACCGGACCAAGTCAATGAGAGCGGGGTGAAGGCTGAATTCAAAGACGGGATGTTGAACTTGCATATCCCGAAATCCGAGAAGGCCAAGCCGCGGGCGATCGAGGTGAAAGTCGGGTAAGGCATTCCGGTACCAGTGTTCTGAGGAAAGGCCCGCCTAAGCGGGCCTTTCTTTTTCTGCGGCTCAGATCCCCCAATCTTCTTCCCAATACTCTTGAGCTTCCGGGCGGCAACCGTTTAAGATGCGCGCTCCGTTTGTCCACGAGTCTATTGAGTGAGGAGACCAGGTTATGAAGAAGTCGTCAGGATCGAAGCCTTTGGCTGCCACCGGTACCCGCATCGAACGCGACACCATGGGCGAATTGGCCGTCCCTTCCGATGCCTATTATGGGGTGCAGACCGCCCGGGCCATTGAAAACTTTCCGATCAGTTCGCTGCGCATGCCGCGTTCCGTCATCAGGGCGATGGGCCTCATTAAGCGGGCGGCCGCTTCCGTCAACCATTCACTCGGACTTCTCGACAAGAAGCCGGCCGACGCCATCAAGCAGGCGGCGACCGAAGTAGTGGAAGGCAAGCTTGACGCCGAATTTCCGGTCGATATTTTCCAGACCGGTTCCGGCACCTCCACGAACATGAATACCAACGAAGTCATTTCCAACCGGGCCACCGAACTGTTGGGCGGCTTGCGGGGGAGCAAGCTGGTCCATCCCAACGACCACGTGAACATGGGGCAGTCCACCAACGACACCATCCCCACCGCCATCCGCCTGGGGGCGCTGTGGCGGCTGGATGAGCTGCTGCGGGCGCTGGACGAGCTGAGTGCAGCGCTGCGCCTGAAGGCGGCGGAGTTCGACGGGGTGGTTAAATCGGGGCGCACCCACCTGCAAGACGCCGTCCCGGTGCGGCTGGGGCAGGAGTTCGGCGGCTA
>DJMJ01000011.1 GCA_002435325.1 Nitrospira sp. UBA6493
GATTTCCAGATGGCTCGACAGGTGCACGATTGGCCAATGAGGAGGAGGCCGATGTGCGGAAGGGGGGCCTAGGGGCAATGGGGAGTGAATTGGTGCATTGACCCTCAGAGACTGTGTCCGCTAAGATGCGCCCTCTTATGACGACCTATCGCGATGCCGGTGTCGATATTGATGCGGGAGACGAGTTCGTCGATCGCATCAAACCGCTTGTCCGCTCGACCTTTCGCCCGGAAGTCCTCACGGATTTGGGCGGGTTTGGTGGGCTGTTCCGCCTCCAGGCGAAGAAATACGAGGATCCGGTGTTGGTCTCCGGGACCGACGGCGTCGGCACCAAGCTCAAAGTGGCCTTCATGATGGACCGCCACGACACTGTTGGGATCGACCTGGTGGCGATGTGCGTGAACGATATTGCCGTCAGTGGCGCCGAGCCGTTGTTTTTCCTCGATTACTTTGCAACAGGCAAACTCTCCATTGCGCAGGCGCAGGATGTGGTGAAGGGGATTGCCGAAGGATGCCGTCAGGCGGGTTGTGCGCTCATTGGAGGCGAGACCGCCGAAATGCCCTCCATGTATGCCGCTGGGGAGTACGATCTGGCAGGGTTTGCCGTGGGCGTGGTGGATCGGCCGAAGATCATCGATGGCCGCACGATTGTCCCAGGCGATGTTATCATCGGTCTGGCCTCATCCGGTTTGCATAGCAACGGCTACTCACTGGCCAGGCGGGTGTTGTTCGATCAGGCGAAACTAACTGGTTCCAGCCGGGTCCCGGAATTGACGGCCACCGTCGGCGAAGCGCTGCTGGTGCCGACTCGAATTTATGCCAAGCAGATTCTCACGCTCATTCAGGAGCAGCCCATCAAGGGCATTGCGCATATCACCGGCGGAGGCATTACGGAGAATCTCCCGCGCGTGTTTCCCGCCGGGGTGCGGGCGCGCATTCACCGTGACCGCTGGCCTGTGCCGCCGATTTGCTCGCTGATCCGCCGGCTCGGTTCGGTGGACCGTGAGGAAATGTATCGCGTGTTCAACATGGGGATCGGGTTAATCCTCGTGGTGCCTGCTGCGTCAGCCGATACGGTGATGGCCAGGGCGCAGGCGCTTGGTGATCAAGGGTATCTCATCGGCGAGATCGTGGCGGCCAAGGACAATGAGCCGCAGGTGGAGTATGTCGGCTAGCCGCATCTCTCCGCTCCGGGTGGCCGTGCTGGCTTCTGGGCGCGGATCCAATCTCCAAGCTGTCATCGATGCAATCGAAGCCAAGCAGGTGCAGGCCACGATCGTGGCTGTCATCAGCAATAAAAAAAATGCCGTGGCGCTTGAACGGGCGCGAAAATACGCCATTAAAGATATCTTCGTTGATCCTAAGCCGTTTGCCGGACAGCCCGACAGCCGGGAAGCCTATGATCGGGCGTTGTTGGCCCTGCTGCAGGAACTCGATGCCGAGTTGGTGCTGCTGGCCGGATATATGAAGATCGTGACGGGCGTATTGGTCAACGCCTATGCGAATCGGATGATGAATATCCATCCGTCGCTGCTGCCGTCGTTTCCCGGTTTGGATGTCCAGAAGAAGGCGATCGAATGGGGCTGCAAGCTGGCAGGTTGCACGGTGCATTTTGTGACGGAGGGCGTGGACGAAGGTCCGATCATCGTGCAGGCCGCGGTGCCGATTCTGGATCATGATACACCGGATTCCCTGGCGGCACGGATTCTTGAGCAGGAGCACAAGATCTATCCGCGCGCCGTGCAACTATTTGCCGAGGGGCGTCTGCGGGTTGACGGACGGCGGGTTTTCATCGACCAGGCGGTGCCGGTCGGTGAGGCGGTTATTAGTCCGTCGTAACGTTTGTATAGAGCGAAGTTCTGCTAGAGACTCACGAAGCGCTTGTGTATAATGCAGCCGTCCGGGGATGCGAGCCACACATCCTCCCCGTTCTCTTTCCGCAGTTGAGAGTCTGCGCGCTGGTGCGCGGCGAACCCTGCGGAGTTTTCGGCTTGCATATCCGGTTCCCAGGGTGGGGGGCTAGCTCAGTTGGGAGAGCACTACGTTCGCAACGTAGGGGTCGCGGGTTCAACTCCCGTGCCCTCCACCAAATTCTTTTCCTTCGAAATCTTCCCTGAATATCCTGATTTAATTATGAATCTGTCGTGTGCCTGCGTGTCAGGTACAGCCCTACCGGTACATCACGGTGACGCGGATTAAGAAGTCTTCCAGCTGAGCGGTGTATCGCTCAATGGCTGGCTGATCCCGCCGTCCGGCGGCCATTTCCATCGCGCCGCCGATCTCGCTGATGGCTTGAAATCCATAGCCGCCGCCGTCTCCCTTCATACGATGTCCAAGGATACCGATGGCATCAAAGTCTTTTTCCGCGAGGGCGGTGCGGATTGTGTGCAGGTCGTTCCGGCGATTCGCGAGAAACGTAGGGACGATGTCTTGAAGGTCGGCACCGATGTGGACCGTGATAGGTTCAGGCGATCCCGGCCCTGGTGTTTGTCCGATCATGTTCGTTGTCCCTTGCATGCGTGGAGGACCTCGATGAGGGTTTGTTTCTTAACCGGTTTCGTGATGTGCGTGTTACATCCGGCTTCGAAGATCTTCGCGGCTTCTTCTTTGAGGGCCAGAGCGGTCAGCGCAATGACGGGGGTCGGGGGGAGGTCCTGCTCTCGTTCCCATCGGCGAATGGCTTTGGTCGCGGTCAAGCCGTCCATGATCGGCATCTGCATGTCCATGAAGAGTACGTCGTAGTGTCCCTGTTTGAATTTTTCGACGCCGATTGCCCCGTTATCGGCGATTTCCAACTGGTGGGGCGTCTGTTTGAGATACGAACGAATCAATAGCTGGTTATCGGGCGAATCTTCCACGAGCAGGATGCGGAGTTTACCGGCTGAGGGGGCCGGCGGAGCGTCGGCGATCTCAGTTGGAGGCGGAGGGGTGCCTTTTGTGCGCCCCAGCGCCATTCCGATGGTTTGAAAAAGGTCCGATCGTCGCAGCGGTTTGACTAAGTAGCCTCCCAGTCCTAAATCGTAGGTGCGGGCAATGTCGTCCGCCCAATGGTCCGATGTCAGCATGATGACGGTGAGTCCGGTTCGCATGGGCGAATCATTGATGGCTTCCGCCACGGCGAATCCATTCATGCCCGGCATCCAGCAATCCAACAGTAACAGTTCATAGGGAGTGCCGGCTTCCGTGGCGCGGTGCAGCTCTGCCAAGCCTGATGATCCATTTTCGGCCTCAGCGACGTGGGCACCCCAGGCCGTGAGTGATTCGCGTAGGATCAGGCGGTTGGTGGGGTGATCGTCCACGATTAAGGTGCGCACGCCGGAGAGGTTGATCGCGGGTACGGGATTGTCCGTTGTGGGGTGTGACTGAATCTGGAATGCCAGGGTGCAATAAAATGTGCTGCCGACGCCCAGAGTGCTTTCTCCCCAGATGCGGCCCTTCATTCGTTCAGCCAGATGCCGGGAGATGGCCAGCCCCAGGCCGGTTCCGCCGTAGTGTCTGGCGGTCGAACTGTGGGCTTGGGTGAAGCTGTCGAAGATGGCTTGCAACTTGTCGGCGGGGATGCCGATGCCGGTGTCACGGACGGCGAATTGAATGGTGCCCGGTACCGATGATTCCGGGTCATTGGTGATGCTGACGATGACAGCGCCTGTATCGGTGAATTTCAAGGCATTTCCGATCAGATTAATAAGAATCTGTGTGAGTCGATGGGGGTCGCCAATAAGGGCACAGGGGACGTCCGGGGCGAGATGGCAGGCGAGTTCGACGCTCTTTTCACTGGCCCGCATGGCGAGGATTTCAATGGCCCGGTCGAGGACTTCATTGAGATCGAAGTCGATGGATTCCAGCGTCAGGTGGCCGGATTCAACTTTGGATAGGTCCAGAATATCGTTGATGAGATTCAGGAGATTCCCGCCGGCTCGGCGAAAGATACGCAGATACTTGCGCTGTTCCGGCGTTAGGTGGGTTTCCCATAGCAGATCGGCCATGCCGATTATCGCATTCATCGGGGTGCGAATTTCATGGCTCATGCTGGCAAGAAATTCGCTCTTGGCCTGGCTGGCCACTTCGGCTGCGTCTTTCGCCACGCGGAGGGCCTGCTCAACCTTGTACCGCTCGGCGGTTTCCATAGCCAATGTTGCCATGGTGGCAATGGAACTCACTAAATGCTCTTCGTGCTGCGCCCAGCGGCGTGGCCCTCCCACGTGTTCGGCACACACGATTCCAACAGTCTGTCCTTTTTGTTTAATTGGGGCCGTCAGGGTTGCCCCGATGTTGTGTGGAGCCAGATAGCCCGTGGCTAATTCTTTGGTGCGGGGATCTTGCTGGGCATCGCAGGCTGAAAGGGCCGGCTCATCGGTAGCTAAGGCGTTGAAATAGATTGGGTGCTCGGTGGCACGTAGTTTCATATTTACGTGATGGCTGCGAGAAGGCATGTCGTAGCGATCGATCAGTGTCAGGGCCTGGCGGTCATGGTCGAAGAGCCAGATTCCGGTGCGCGCGACGTTGAGCAGCGCTCCGCAGGACTCAGTGATGGCTTGGCAGGCGAGGGGCAGATCGCCGCTGGTGAGGGCGTCGCTTTGAGCCAATCGTCTCAAGGCATCCTGGTATTGATTGAGCACTGTCCAGGGATTGTTGAGGAGCGAAGGCGAAGAATCATTGGCGGAGTCGGAGTGTGGTTGCGCTATCTGTGCGGCTGCGAATTTTCTGGACGAATCTTGCCGTGTGAGGCGGTGCGGTCGTGGCATGTTAGTGTGCCCAGCTCCCATCCGGAATGTGGCGCGCGCACTCGACTAATCGCGGCTCTCGTGTACGAGGGGCAACCGTCCCGCTGATTTGGCCCGGTTGCGTCCTTCCTGCTTCGCTTGATAGAGGGCTTGATCGGCCGCCTTGATCAAATCCGTCGGCGAGGCCTGACGAGTCGGAATCATGGTGGCATAGCCGACACTGATGGTCACTTGCGTTCCGTCGGTGTGGGTGATGTTCAATGATTCAACGCGCTGGCGAAGGCTTTCAGCGATTTGCGAGGCCCCCTCAAGACCGGTTCCCGGCAGGACGATGACAAATTCGTCACCGCCATAACGGGCAACCAGGTCGCCTGGACGATTGACGGTGCCGGAGATGGCGGTGGCGATCTGCTTGATGCATTCGTCTCCGGCGGTATGCCCTTTGGTGTCGTTGTAGGTCTTAAACCGGTCGATATCGAACATGATGAGCGAGATCGGGGTCGATTCGCGTGTGGCGCGTCGCCATTCTTGATCGAGAAAATCGTCGAACTGACGGCGGTTGGTAATGCCGGTGAGCCCGTCGAGGCAGGAGAGCCGCAACAGCATTTGATTGGCTTCCTGCAACTGGCGCATGACTTCCAGCAGTTCCTGTTCCCGTGCGCGCCGGCGGGCGATCTCGTGGACGAGGCGGAGGACGGATCGGACTCGGGTGAGCAATTCGATTTTGTTGATCGGTTTCGCGACGTAGTCCATGGCGCCGGCGGCAAAGGCCAGCTGGAGTTCGACGGGGTCGGTCTTGACGGTCACCATGATGATGGGGGTGTCGCGGAACCGGTCGTTCGCTTTGATCTGCCGACAGGCTTCGATGCCGTTCATGGACGGCATCGAAATATCCAGCAGCATCAGGTCCACGCGCGCGACCGTTTGTTTGCCGTCGTTGAGGCCGATCAATTCGAAGGCGTGGGCCGCAGAGTCGGCGACGAAGATCTGTTCGTATCCCGCGGTCGAGAGAATCGACTGGAGCAAGGCTCGTTCGTCAGCTGAGTCGTCGATAATCAGAATGCCCATGAATGGGATATGCCCTGGGTGAATAGCCGAGGAAATCGTATCAGCTAGTCTTGGTAAACACCAGGATAAAGCTTCTTAATGCAAGGCTGACAGAGGCCATGGCTGAATTCGGCCTCGGAATGGTCGCTTAAATATTCTTCGAGCTGCTGCCAAAACCCGCCGTCGTTGCGGATTTTCTTGCACGATGCGCAGATGGGAATGAGTCCGCGAAGGACTTTGACTTCTTTCAAGGCGCGCTGGAGCTCGTCATTGCTTCTGCGAAGCTCCCGCTCCCGCTCTTTGCGGCAGTCCATTTCCTGCTTGAGCGCCAAGGCGGAAGAGACCCGGGCGAGCAGTTCTACGCTTTTGACGGGTTTGTTGATGTAATCCATCGCGCCGGCGGCAAAGGCCTCTTTGAGGTTGCCGAGATCGTTGTTGGCGGTGACCATGATGATGGGAATGTCGCGGAGATGTTCCGCTTGTTTCAGTTGGCGGCAGGCTGACACTCCATCAAGGTCCGGCATCAGGACATCCATGAGAATGAGGTCGATGTGTGTCGGCGGCTCCGATCCCGTGAGGTTGAGCGCCGTGAACGCCGCCTGCGCGGAGTCGGCAGCAAGTACATCGGTATGTCCGGCTTTGGTCAGCAATGACCGAAGCAGGAGATGTTGGTCCGGGGAGTCATCGACGATGAGGATAGCCATAGCACTCTCTTAACGGATCCATTCCGGAGAAAATAAAATTGTGGACAGTCTGCACGTCGGGTATCGGTTGAGTATAGCAAACCTGTGGGTTATTGCAGTTTGGCTCGCACGAGATCGCTGATTTGCTTTCCATCGGCCGGCTGTCCAGCTAAGCGGGCCATGACAGCTTTCATCACGGCGCCCATCTCTTTCAACGAGCGAGCGCCCGATTCCGCGATGACGCTCTCGACGATGTCTGCCAGTTGTTGAGGGGAGAGAGCTTGCGGCAGATAGGCCTCGATTATGGTGATTTCCTGGCGCTCTTTGGCGGCCAGCTCCGTGCGCTGGGCTTTCTCAAACTGTTCGATAGATTCCCGCCGCTGCTTGATGAGCGTTGTCATGATCCTGCTCATGTCCGCATCATCTAGATCCTTTCTGAGTTCGACTTCCTTATTCAAGATCGCGGCCTTGATCATACGGATGACGTCCATCCGGAGCTGGTCTCTGGCCTTCATGGCTACCTTTAGGTCTTCAGTCAGCCGATCGCGTAACGACATGGTCACCTCAATGAAAGAGCGTCTGCGTGTGAGCGAAGGATACCCCGCCATCACAGTTGAGTCAATGAAATGGCGGTCATGGTATTCATCAATCAGGGGGCGTATCATGCAGCATGCGGTTCAGAATTCCTGAGGGGGGGGAGGACTGGCTAGGGCATATCGCCCATGTCTTTTGAGGAGGAGGCGCCAATGACGCGTCGAATGCAGCGTTCATCAGGAAGTACGGCGGCTGTGGCGGCGAGTGTGTGGACGTTGTGCCTGATAGGGATGAGCGGCTGTGCCAGTGAGCCGCCCAAGCCTGCGGTCGCGGTTAGGCCGGATCAGGTGCGTGGACATGCGGATAAAACATTCGAGAAATTGAAACAGGAAGAGCAGGGGCGGCCAGCCGATTCGGCAATGCCTCGCTAGCGGCTGGACCCGGGTAATCGTTGGAGTGCCCATCGGCCGAGGGGCTCTATCAGCGGAAGTTCCCAGAAGAGTCGTGAGGGCGGATGGTGTTCGACGTGGCGGGGTTCCCGGAATGTGCGCAAAAGGGCGCTCGCAATTGAGAGCCGGAGCATCCCGGATATAAAAAAGATAAAGGGGAGATTGGAGGCGGGGTGCAGGCGTAGCGCTCCGAATTCAATGCTTCCAGGGACGGTGCTGATCAGCCAACTGCCGGTCAGTGTTCCAATAGCCCATCCGATCGCATTGACCGTACTGGCGATTGCGACGCCTTTGGCTCGATCTGCAGGACGGACGGCGTCGAAGACGTAGTTGCTCAATCCGAGCGACAGGCCTGCCCACACGACCCCTCCCCAAAAGTTCAACGTCACAAGAAATAGCCAGGTTGAGCTGACAAGGTAGAGCATCGGCAAAAAGGAAACCAGAAACCCGGCAAATGTCAGCATCGCCTTGTTGCCGAATCGGTCGCTGAACCGGCCCCAGCCGGGGAGCGTGACGAATTGTCCGACGATGGCCGCTGCCATCCAGGTGCCATATTCCCAATAGGCGAGGTGCAGGTCCTGGAGCAGGTACATCACAAAGAATGGACCGGATATCAGCACGGCGACATGTATGAATCCTGAAAAAACGAGAAACCGGCGAAAGTCTTTAGAGGTGCCGTTCCGGAGAAAATCGGCAAAGTTGCGATTTGCCGGCTCATCGTGGGGGGTGGGGAGATCGTTGATCTGGGCCAGGGAGCGAAGGGAGAGACTGCGGATAATTCCGGCTGTCACGAAGAGCAAGGCGAATCCAGTTAGCGGGAGCTGCAGTTGTTCGAAGAAAGTCAGAAGGATGCTGCCCTGGCCTAGTGCGGCGAAGCTGGCGATGGCCATGAGTTGCGAACGCCGGGCAAAGTAGGCACCGCGCTCGTTGGCTTCAAGCAGGTCGGTGATGAGGCTGTTCCACGACGGAGTAGCGAAATGTCCCGAGCCGAAATAGAGGGCCGCTCCGGCGATGACTAACCAGGGAGCCCATTCGGGGAACAGCAGTGGAAGGGCAAGAATTGGAATCCAGGCAAGTGATTGCCCAAGGATCCCCCAACGCACCTGGGCGGTCCGTTGGGAAAACCAATGTGCCATCTGGACGGATAGGAGCTGCGCCCCTGTTCCGAGTAATTGAGGCAGGGCGGAGAGCAGGCTCAAGTGAATTGGGGTCGCATGCATCAGGAGTGCGAAGGCAGACAGATACTGCTCGCCGGATCCTTGGGTGACGGCTTGAAACACGCCATCGTGCAATCCGAAGCGCTTTTCCGATTCGTGGGCCGGTGCAGCTTGTGGCGGTGGAGGTTCTTGCAAACTCATGAATTGTGAGCGGTCATGATCGAAGGAACTGTCGTTGCACTGTATCATAGGTTGTTGGATGTGCTATGCCGAACCAGCCGAAAGTGCGAATCGGTTGACCCCTATCGGGAACTCTCGATACCATAGCCATTATGGGAAAGCGGGTGACGCAATGATCGGTCAGAGAGGGAAGCTTCCGTATCTCTTGGGCTGTGGTCTGCTCGTGGCGCTTCTTGTTGTGGCTGGGGCTAGCGCGAAGGATTTGATGCCGCAGAAGGAACAGGAAACGACGGAGATCGGTTCGACGCAGAGCCCCTCATTCGACGATCAGAAAAAGGGTATTCCCCAGTCGCTCTTCACCTGGATCAAGATGGCGAAGGGATATGAGGTCGAGTGGGACACATTCGGACGGAAAGGATGGTATACGCAGGACCCTCGATTGAAGGCTGTCGATCCGACATCCGAGTTTCCGCCGGAGACGCCAGTTGTCTACATCGTGTTTGAATCGGCTCCGCTTGAAGATCCTACTCAATTCAGCGCCCAGTGGTATCTTGAGGGCGAGGCCGGAGCGCTGTCGCCGAATCCGCTGGGGAAAGACGTGCTGGAGCTGCCCGGTTATGAACGATACGGGTTTCTCGAATTAAAGCGGCCTGGCGAACAGTGGCCGCTTGGGACGTACTTGGTGAAGCTCTTTATTGCTCCGCTTGGGCAGCAGTCGTTTCATGCCGTCAACCAAGTGGGCACCTTGCGGTTTTCCATCACAGACCGGCCGCCTGGTTCGCCTCACCCGTAGTCTCACCGCATTGCTCAGAAAAACAAAAAGATCAATAAGGAGAGCGTACGACCATGGGAGAGCGCATTAAGATCACCGATCCGGAAAAGTTGACCCTGTTATTTGAACGATTCCGGGACGTGTGTCTCGTGGAGAAGGAGGTATGGAAAGAAATCTTCATGCCGAGGGATATCACTCAGGGCGGGCCTGTACGGACCAATATCCAGGATCGCTACGAGGTTGAGATTGACGATCCGGCCATTGAAGAGACGCTCGACGTCAATATTCCACGCGGGAGCGCCGCATTAGGGGCGGCGATTCAGGAGTACCGCCAGCACATTGCCTTTTACCGCAAAGCCTGACGCTGTCTACTTGGCGGTCAAGGCCTGTTCCACTTCTTTGACGATTTCAGGTGACGAAGGTTTCATCCTGTGAGGGAAGCGAGCCACCACGTGGCCTGACCGGTCAACGAGATATTTCTGAAAGTTCCATTCCACCTCTCCAGGGAAGGGGCTTTGCTCCGTGAGGTAGCGGTAGAGCGGGTGCTTGTCGTCGCCCTTCACGCTGATCTTGCTGAAGAGGGGAAAGCTCACGCTGTATTTGGTGAGACAGAAGCCCTTGATCTCCGCGTTTGTGCCCGGTTCCTGCTGGCCGAAGTTGTTCGCGGGAAAGGCCAGGACTTCAAAGCCTTTGTCGCGGTACTGCTCGTAGAGGGATTCCAGATCCGTATATTGCGGCGTATTTCCGCAGAAGCTGGCCGTGTTCACGACAAGCAGCACCTTGCCTTTGTACTGCCCGAGATTCACCGGTTTGCCGTCGATATCGTTCAGCGTGAAGTCATAGACGCCCGCCGTCTTCGCTGCCATCAGTTGTCCTTTCTGTCCGGCCGGTGCGTCAGGGGCGGCCATCATGAGGCCGCCCGTGAGCGCAACGATTAATGTCGCGGTGAGCAAAGTCTTCATGATGGTCCTCATCCCGGTTACAGCCGTTGGAGGGCGGCAATCCGTTCCTCGATCGGCGGATGGGTGGCGAAGAGATGCATGAATCCTGATGACTTGCCGGAGATCTTCATCGTGGCCAGGGCATCCTGCGTCGAGTATTCGACCTGTGCGCGTGACACCCATCGATCGATCGCGCGCAGGGCTGAGATCATCGAGTCTTTGCCGTAGACTTTGGCGGAAAAGGCATCGGCGCCATATTCTCGGTGGCGCGAGAACCAACTGATGACGATAGAGGCCAGGATGCTGACGACGATCTGCAGCACGATGGACAGCCCGAATCCCAATGCGGCTTGATCGCGCTCGGCAAAGAAGCGGCGCACCCACATAGCGATATAGTACACAAACGTGTTCATCAATCCGGCCAACACGGTCGTGGCAAACATGTCCCCGTTGTACACATGGCCCATTTCATGAGCCAGGACCGCCTTGACCTCGTCTTCCTTCAAATTCTGCAGCAGGCCTGTTGATATAGCCACCATGGAGTTGTTCTTGCTGGGGCCTGTAGCAAAGGCGTTGGGATCCGGAGAGTCGTAGATCCACACTTCCGGCATGGTAATCCCCAGCCGCTGGGCGATCTCCTGAACCGATCCATAGATGACATGTTCTGCCTGGGAGCGTGGTTGGGTGATTTGCTGGCAGTCGAGCATGGCCCGTGCCATCTGTTTGGAGAAAGCCAAACTGATGAAAGCGCCGCCAAATCCGAGGACAAGCGCCCAGACCAGCGAGCTGAGATCGACCGATCCTCGCAAGTCGATTCCGAACATGGGCAAAATGAAATTTATCAGCAGCGGCACGGTGAGCGAGAGCGTCACCATGATCAAAATGTTGGCGGCAAGCAACAGGAACATACCCTTCATCCACTTCATCGAGATCCTCCTTGGAGACATGCACTCGCTTGGTTCAGGTGGCGAGTGACTGGATGCATATGATTATACACAAACCGCCTGCGTGAATTGCAGCCGTACGCGTGTCCTTCGCCGTGGAGAAGAAATAAGCCCTCGTTTGCAAAGGTCAAGATGGCAGAAGTCTTTGAAACTCTGAGGCAAAGTTGACCCCTTCTCGATCTTCCTGTTAGAAGGATCTCATCGTGGGGACGACATGAGCTATTTCCGTCTCATCTCTCTTGTTGGATTGTTTTGGGCGATGCAGGTGTTGAGCGGACCGGCTGCGGATGCGCCTCAGTTTGGTGCGCCGTTTCTTGTCCCCATGGAGGCCGACGGAGTGCAACGCGCCACCATTACTCTTGATAGTTATGCCTATTCGCCGAATTACGTGGTGGTCCAAGCCGGAAGGCCCGTGGAACTCACGCTGGTCAGTCTGACGACCATCACGCCGCACAATTTTGTGATCAAAGAGTTGTCGGTTGAGCAAGATGTGGGTGCTGGGAAAACGGTGATCATCAGGTTTACGCCGAGTCAGCCTGGAGTCTTTCTCATCTACTGCGATAAACGTCTCTGGCCTCTGCCCAGCCATCGCGACAAAGGGATGGAAGGCAAGCTGGAAGTGAAACCCTAAGCCAGTCATACGTACGATGTCTTCCAAACACGAGCTGCTGGGCGATCTCCTGAAGAGCGTCTCCCGCCTGTTTTACACCACGCTGGCCGTCGTGCCTGTCAATGTGCGGGATCAGCTGGGAGTGGCGTATCTGTTTGCCAGAGCCGCCGATACAATTGCAGACACCGAGTTAATCGAGCGATCCCGGCGCATGGAGTTTCTCAGCCAGCTCCGGGGGCAATTTGTGGACGATTACATCGCCTGGGCGCAGGTGCAGAACATTCAGCGCGCGGTCGGGCCGCTCCAGCAGGACTCGGCCGAGCGTGTGTTGCTGGAACGGCTGGAAGATTGCTTCCGTATTTTTGAATCATTCTCCCGGGAGGACCGTGATCGAGTGCAGCGGCTTATGCGGACGCTGACCCAGGGAATGGAGATGGACCTGAGCGTCTTCCCCGGAACATCCCCCGCCGAGCTGGTGGCGCTGAAGACGCTCGATGATCTGGATCGCTACATCTACTACGTGGCCGGGTGTGTCGGCGAGTTCTGGACGGATCTTATGTGTGCGCATCGCAAGGCACTCGCCTCATGGAACGTGCGGCAAATGTCCGAGGTCGGCGTGCGATTCGGGAAGGGCTTGCAGCTTACCAATATTGTCAAAGATATCGCGCACGATGCGCAGAAGGGGCGCTGCTATATTCCGGAGACGATGCTTGCCGAGGCAGGGCTTCAGCCTCGGGATTTGTTGGGGCAGCAGAATCTTCCACGGTTCAGGCCGGTGTTGACCAAGCTCGTGCGAATGGCTACCGAACATCTTGACCAGGGCTGGCTCTACACCATGTCGATCCCGCGTCGCGAAATGCGATTGCGGCTGTCCTGCATGTGGCCGATTCTCTCTGGGGGCGAATCCCTCAAGCTGGTGCTGCATTCGCCGGATCTGCTGAATCCCGCCGTGAAAGTGAAAATCCCCCGCAGCAAGGTCTATCAGATCATGGCCCTGACGACCTTTACCGGGGCCTGCGGATATGTGGGGACGGCCTCCTGGGGGCGGTTGCGGAAGCAATTGATCTAGTGGCGATTTTTCTGGTTTCTCTGTTATCACTCCTTAAGTGTCGTTGGCGAGCCTTCCTGCAGTGGGATGCCTATCCTTATCCCGTTTCACGTGACAGGCACGTTATCTTCCTCACGATGGGAAAATCTTAAACGGTCGTTGTATGGCGTGTAAGGGAATGCCTGCACAGCGTGGCCTACTAAAGCGGAATTGAGAAATAGCCCATAAGAATGCAAACCTTTGAGCAATATAGCTCACATGTTGGGCTGTAAAGCGAGGTAAGTTATCTAAATGTTGAGCATGTGATTTGCTTAAAGACTAGATCTTCTATCGTTGAGGATACCAATGTAGGTACTTGGCACATGGTCAGGTCGGTCGGGATTGTGAACAGAGTGGCCGGATCCTGTGATGGTTTCTGGGGTTATTAAAAGTGGAGAGGTGCAAAATATGGGAAAGTATGAGAACTCTTCCAAACTAGCCCTATGGGCGATGGGCCTGGTGCTGACGGGTATAGTCGCTGGATGCGGCGGCGGTGACGGAGGGAGCGGCGGAGGCACAGCGAATGCGCAGCCAGGTTTTTTAACCGCTTCGCTGACTGATGCACCGGCCTGTGGCTACAATGAGGTGAATGTTACCGTCAGCAGAGTACGGGTGCATAGAAGTAGCTCGGCTGAACCCGGAGACGCCGGCTGGAACGACATCACCTTAGATCCTCCGCAAAAGATCAATCTGCTCGATTTGAATGATCCAACCCATCCCAACGGCGCACTTGAACAACTTGGTCAGGAGACAACTCTGCCAGCCGGGCATTACACGCAGGTACGTCTTGTATTGGTTCGAAACGCCAATTCGGTAGTCCTATCTACGAATCCTACCACCGAAATCCCCCTTGATACGCCAAGTGCAGTCCAGTCAGGAATCAAACTGGTCAACGAATTCGATGTGGCTCCAGACCAGCATGTCGATCTTTTGCTAGATTTCGACGCTTGTAAGTCTATTGTGAAAACGGGGAATGGCAGGTACAAACTAAAATCCGTGATTAAAGTGATTCCCTACGTGCTGAATGGCATTGAGGGGTTCATTAATACAGCTTTTCTCGACAAAAATGTGGTCGTGTCTGCGCAGGTTGGCGGAGAAATCATTCGAGCGACGGTTCCGAACGCCACAAGCACAGACCCCGATTTACGGGGCAAGTTCTTTCTGGCTCGTTTAACCCCAGGGGTAAACTACGATGTAGTGATTACGGCAAATAGCCCAGCGACTACATGTTGCGCAACGACTGTTATCACTGGTGTGCCGGTTCCGACCAGTACAAGCATCACTCCTATAAGCACGAGCAGCAATAGGTTCTCTCTGCAATCTTCTGGATTTCACACGATTGGGGACAGTGTGACGTTGATTAATCCGCCGGCTCCGCCCGCGGTTGATGATCGGGATGACGCGACGGTCATTGTTGCGGCAAAACAGGCACTTTCTGGCGGGCCGACTGTAACGGTGAGAACACGGGTCGCGACGCTTTTGGACGGTACGCCTACAATTGGCGACTATGAGTATGAAGTCATCCTTCCCACTGGGGCGCCTTTGCGTGCCCCATACAATAGTGATCTCTCGATGATTCTTCCGAGTTCTGGTGGGGAGGTTGGTGGTTTCTATACTGTGTATGGCTCTGGGACCGTTTATGACGACACACAGACTCCAATAAGGGTGTATGCGAACCAGAGTCCGGCACCGACATCCGTGAATATTTCTGGAGGCGATAGGCTGGACCAGGACTTCACGCTGGCCCCATAGTCAACGTCTGCAGGCAGCAGACGATCGTCTGCTGCCTGCGCGTTTCGCTTACTTCTTCTGCGGCTCCAGCAGCTTCTCACCCTTCTTGAACACTCCGAAGATCGCTTGAGAGGGACAGGCGTCCAGGCAGAGGCGGCAGCTTTCCAGGCAGCGGGAGGGGTCGAATTTGTAGGGCGGCGTCGAGAGCCAGGCGCTGGTCGGGCAAATGGGTATGCAGATACCGTTGTGCATGCAGCGGTCGGGATGGCGAACGAGGTGATCGCGAATGACCATCATAGGCTTGACTCCTTCGAAGAGACCTTGGGAGAAGATCTCGAACATGTTTTTGTTGGGCAGACTGCTCACTTCCACTCCTTCACGAGTTCTTTCAACCGATCTTTGAGCTCGGGAATCTGTTCCAGATTATTCTGAATCGCGCCGACGATCTTTTCCACCCTGGCGGATTTCAGCGCGTCCCGGTCCTTCTTTACGAGACGATCATACTCCACGTAGGCTTCTTTGTGCTTGGGTTCAAGGTGCGCCCGGGCGTCGATCAGGGCCTGTCCGAATTCCCAAGCCTCTGGTGCGAGCGGGGGCATGATGCTAAATGACCCGTCGGTGAAGACAACGACCGTCGCGCCTTGCTTCCCCCTCAAGGGAACGACCGCCTGGACGGTTTTCCCTTCGCAGGTCTGCCAATCGAGCGTCAGTCCGGGAAACTGCTTGGTGAAGGCCACTTTTTCCTGGTTGGCCTTCCATTTTTCTTCAACTGCCATATGGTGCGTGCTGTCCTACGATTTGAGCGGAGGGAGCTTCGCGGGAGCAGGATGGTCGGGCATGACCAGCCTGGTCACCACCTCACCCTGCACCACGTGACGCTCCATGATTTCTTTCACGTCGGCTTCGGTCTTCACGGAGTACCACACGCCTTCGGGGTAAATGACGACGCTGGGCCCTTCGGCGCAACGGTCGAGGCAGCCGGCCTTGTTGGCCCGGATGGTCCCTTTCAAATTCAGTCGCTTCGTTTCCTGCTTGAAGACTTCATGTAGGGCCTGTGAGCCGAGCTTGGAGCAGCTGCCGCGCGGATCATCCGCCGAGCGTTGATTGGTACAGACGAAAATATGTCGTGTGAAGCCAGGCATGGGTATGTTCCAGGTTAGGCCGGCATGGTGGCGGTGTTGAGCCGCTCCATGAGGAGTAGCACATCAGGGCTTGAGAGAAACGGAGACCGGCCGGGTTGGGCGTTCAGGATCGTGAGGATCTCCCGCAGGCGAAGGAAGGCCCGGCGGAATTCTTCTCCCTTTGAGAGCTCAGAGCTCTGAGTCGCGGTCAGCTTATCGTATTCAGCGCGAATATCGCGGAAGTCTCGCTGCAAGGTTTTGTGCATCGAGCAGGTTTCGCAATACCACTTCGGACTTTGGTCTGCAGAGGGGGAGAGCCGGTCATAAGGGCGACCGAAAAAGTCCTTCCCCAATGAGTACTTAATGACGGGGCCTGCCGATTCCTGACAGGCATGACACGATCCAGCCGCGAGGTCCATGCGAGTCTCCTTCGACGGAAGAGTGAATGGAAATATTCCAGGGGCGGGCGCATCTTACACCAGGGGTTTTTGGGCTGTCCAGCCGCGTCAATCCCTCTGCTATATTTATATAAGGAACACGGAGGGATTCGAGCATGAGGAGCCAGGTCTTGGCCCTAACGGTGGGGATGCTCGCAGTATGCATGGGGATTCCTGGAGACGGTTATGCCGATTTATGGAAATGCAAGCAGGCTGATGGAAATGTGCTCTTCAGCGACAGGGGTGGGGTCGGGTGCCGGGAAGTTGGCCCTCTGCCCGAATTGCAATCCGCGCCAACCTCGGCCGCACGTGGCCCTGTTGAGCCTGTAAAGAAACAAGAGGAGGCCGTTCCAGCTCCGGTGTTAAAAGTTGCGCAGCAGTTGTCGTCGCGGCCGTTTGAACCCTCTTCACGGACGGTTCCCAATCTCTATGTCACGCGAATGTCCTCTTCTCTTGCCGCGAAAGGATGGAGCCGGCCCAATCAAGGCGACATCGCACTGGTTCAGGTGGATCTTGCTCATTGGGCGGCGGGGAATGGGCCCTATTTGGGAACCGACCACCATTTTAAAAATGTGCCGAGGCAGACCTTTGCGGTGGCCGTGCTTGCCGCTGCTAAAGCGGTCAACTATAACCCGAGATTCGTGCAGGCGCAGTTGACGATGCCGGTGGGGTCGATTTTGCATGCAGGGGAACAAATCGATGGACCTAGCGCCGGCGCCGCCTGGGCGGTCGCTGTTGCGGCTGCATTACTCGGAGATCCCGTGCGAACGGATGTCTGTATTTCAGGCACCATCGATATGAATCTGGTTGTGGGGCCGGTGGGCGGGTTAGAGCACAAAATCGAAGGGTGCCACTTGATGCAGAACATCCATGAGATGTTGCTCCCGGCCGGACAAAACACCTTTGCTATTACTGATAAAGGAATGGCACGATTGATCAAAGTTACAGAAGTCGGAACTCTGTCAGAGGCGTATGAAATCATGACCGGGCGTCCGTTGCGACCAGCTTTATAGGAACACACATGATCATCGGCGTTCCCAAGGAGATTAAAGACCACGAATATCGCGTAAGTCTGACCCCGGATGGCGCGGCGGCGCTCCGCAAGGCCGGACATACTGTTTGGGTGGAGCCTTCAGCCGGGCAGGGGAGTGGGTTCACGGACGACGAATACCGGCAGGCGGGCGCATCAATGGCCTCGTCGAAGGAGGAGGTCTTCCAAAAGGCGGAGCTGATCGTCAAAGTGAAGGAGCCGCTGTTTTCCGAGTGCGGGCTCTTCCGTCCGGGCCAGGTGCTGTTCACCTATCTGCATCTTGCGTCGCTCCCGGAACTGACCAGGGTTCTGCTGGACGCAAAGATCACGGCGATCGCTTACGAAACGACGGTGGCGAAAGACGGCAGCCTGCCGATGCTCAAGCCCATGAGTGAGATTGCGGGCCGGATGTCGGTGCAGGTGGGCGCGCATTATCTTGAAAAACTCCAGGGCGGGCGTGGTGTGTTATTGGCGGGTGTGCCGGGGGTTGAGCCAGGCAAGGTGGTGGTGTTGGGTGCCGGTATCGTCGGCGCGGCCGCCACACGGATTGCGGTTGGATTGGGTGCGCAGGTGACCGTCATCAATTTAGATGTCGAACGGCTGCGGTATCTCGACGATCTCTACCAGGGGCGAGTCGTGACGCGAGCGGTCAGCGAGGCGGTGATTGAACAGGCCGTGTGCGAGGCGGATCTGGTTATCGGTGCGGTGCTGGTGCCGGGTGCCAAGGCGCCGAGGCTGGTCTCGCGCGCACTGCTGTCCCGCATGAAGCCTGGGGCAGTGGTCGTGGATGTGTCCGTCGATCAAGGCGGCTGTTTCGAGACGACCAGGGCGACCACGCATTCCGATCCGGTGTATGTCGTCGATGGCATATTGCATTATTGCGTCGCGAACATGCCGGGCATCGTGCCGCGAACCTCGACGTTCGCATTGACGAACGCGACGTTCCCCTATCTCATGCGGCTGGCTTCGGACGGCGTCGATCGGGCGGTGAAATCTGATCCAGGTTTGGCGCGCGGTGTCAACCTGAAAAATGGGCAGGTGACGTGTCAGGGAGTGGCCGACGCACATGACTTGCGTTTTACCCCCATCTTGTAACACAATCGGGTTCCCGTTTTGATACTCACGCCATGTCGGGGCGTAGCGCAGCCCGGTAGCGCACTGCGTTCGGGACGCAGGGGTCGGAGGTTCAAATCCTCTCGCCCCGACCAAACCTCGCAGCATCTCTCCGTTGTCTGTTCGTTCGCTGAGGCGACGGGGCAAATCTTTTCTCGACTGTTCTCTCCTATGTCTCTCCGGCGTACGTCTCTTGCGTCGCCATCAGGAAGGCGGCAATCCATTTTAATCCTTCAATTATTTTCGTGCGTGGTCTGCATGCGCAGATTTGTAAAACGCGTGACGGGTTTAGGGAGGTATGAGAGTATGCCATCGTGGTGTGAGGCGTTCCCGAGCGTAATAGGACGGAGCCGAGGGTGACATCCAGAGTGCGAGCGCACCTCCTGGTGAGCGGGCGAGTGCAGGGCGTCGGATACCGGGCGTTTGCCGCTCGGGAAGCGGTGCAACGGACACTCGTTGGCGGGGTGCGGAATCTCGACGATGGGCGGGTTGAGTTGGAGGTCGAGGGCGCGAAAGATCTCATCGAGGAGTTGATGGCCAAGTTACAGGTGGGGCCGCTTGCCGCGCGAGTGACGGCGGTGATCGTGGAGTGGCATCCGCCCTCTGAGCGGTTCACGGATTTTCACATTTGGTACTAGCTGAGCACGTCAAGGACGATACTGGATATGAGCCGAGAGGAAGATGAGCTGCAGGATCTGAGTGAAGCGCGCCGGCATGAGGCCAACGATGGCGACCTATCGGATACTGGCAGTGAGCCTGAGCCGGAAGAGAAGTCTTCAAATCGGTCCGAAGGGCTCGATACGCTCAAAAGCTATCTCCGGGAGGTCCGGCGTTCGACGTTGCTTTCGTTTAAGCAGGAACAGGAGCTGGGGAAGCGGGTGCTTGCCGGCGATGAGCAGGCGCGACAGCAAATGATCGAGTCGAACTTACGGTTGGTGATCAGTATTGGGAAGCGCTACATCAATCGGGGGTTCCCCTTTTCCGATATCGTGGAAGAGGGCAATCTTGGATTGATCAAGGCGGTCGAGAAGTTCAATTACAAGCGCGGGTTCCGGTTCAGCACCTACGCCTCCTGGTGGATTCGCCAGTACATCGAACGTGCCATCATCAATCAGGGGCGGTTGGTGCGGTTGCCTGTGCATGTGGTGGAACGGCTGAATCGGTATTTGGGGAGAGTGGAGCAGTTGGTGCAGGAGCTTGGCCGCGAGCCATCGGCGCAGGAAGTGGCGCGGAAGATGAAGACCAGCGAAGCCGAAGTGATCGATCTGAAACAGCTGGTTCGTACGACCTGTTCGCTGGACAGTCCGATCAATGACGGCACGGAAATGTTTTTGCGTGATGTGATCGAGGATCCGCTGTGCCAGTCTCCCGACGAGACGGCGGATGGGGTTCGGCGTCGGGCCGAGCTGATGAGCTGGGTTACGGAGTTGCCCGAGAAGGAGCAAACTGTTATTGTGTCGCGGTTCGGGCTCGATGGCGATGAAGCCAAGACCTTGGAAGAAATCGGCCGTGAGATGGGGCTGACCCGCGAGCGGGTTCGCCAAATCGAAACCACGGCGTTGGTTCGGCTTCGCGGGACCATTGCCAGGAAGACCATGACGCAAGCGGACTTACTCTAACCTCGTGACGACCATCAATTATAAAGCCCTTATCCGTGAAGTGCCGGACTTTCCGAAGCCCGGCATCCTCTTCTACGACATCACAACGCTCCTGAAGAATCCGGAGGCCTTCCGAAGCCTGACGGAGGATCTGACCGCTCACTATCAGGGCCGTGGCATTGCCAAGGTGGTCGGGATCGAATCGCGCGGATTTATTTTCGGCGGGGTGCTGGCAAGCCGGCTAGGGGCCGGATTTATTCCGGTGCGGAAGCCGGGGAAGCTTCCGGCTGATCGGTTCGAGGTCAAATACAGCCTGGAATATGGATCGAACTCGCTGGCGATTCACCGCGATGCCATTGCAATCGGCGAACGGGTCTTGATCGTCGATGACCTGCTGGCAACGGGGGGCACCGCTGAAGCCACGGTGAGTCTTGTCCGTCAGTTGGGCGGCGAGATCGTCGGGCTTGATTTTCTAATTGAGCTCAAAGCCCTCAATGGACGGGAAAAGTTAGCCGGGTACGACGTCCATTCGACCATCCTCTATCCATAGGGCCATCAGGGTTTATCCCCACAAGCCCTTGTCAAACTTCCCATGCCGTGATATAGATGCCGGACTTTTTTGGCTGCCCAGGCTCATCCGAAGGAGTACAACGATATGGCAACCAAAGCCTCCGCGAAGAAGAAACCAACCACCAAACCAAAAACAGGATCATCAAGCACCACTATGAAGAAAACGAGTGCCCCTGCTGTACGGGTTGAAAAGCCGGCTTCGGTCCAGATTGAAGTGGAGCCGGTTCGGCCCAAAGAGACCTCCAAGGAGCGCGAAGAGCGCGAGCGCCGTCGGGACGCGCTGTATCAGATGCTGATGACCAAGCGGCAGGAGATCATCAAGGAAATCGAGGGAAACCTTGGCCAATCCTTGACGGAAGACCAGCAGCGCCGTCTGGAGTCCGCGCGCGATGTCGGGGACCAGGCCCTCATGGATTTGGATCGTGAGCTCGGCATCTCGTTGATGGAAATGCGCAATCGCCGGCGTCAAGCGATCGACGAAGCGCTCAACCGGTTGCGCGATGGCTCATACGGCGTCTGTGCGGAATGCGGTGTCGAGATTAGCGAAAAGCGGTTGCAGGCCGTGCTCTTTGCCAAGCTCTGCGTCGAGTGCCAGTCGAAGGCCGAGCTCTTGGAAAAGATCGAGAAAGAAGAAGACCGCGACTAACGCCTGCCCTTCTGCGGTAAGCCGCCTTGTTCTTGTTTCCGCGCCCACTTCACCATTCATTGTGATCATGCCGTGCGTCCTGTGCCGACGGCGGCTGGAGCGTTGCACCTGTGAATGAAGAGAGGAGTCCTGCCACACGTCCGCGTGCCGTAGTCCTCGCCAGTGGCGGGTTGGATTCCACGGTGACTGCGGCGATGGCCCATCAGGCCGGGTTCGAGCTGTACCTGCTCACCATCGCCTACCGGCAGCGGCACGCCATTGAGATTGAGCGGGCTCGGCAAGTCGCAACGGCGCTGGGCGCGCAGGGCCATCTTGTCATCGATGTCGATCTCCGGGCCTTGGGCGGGTCGGCCTTAACCGACGACCTGGCCGTGCCTAAGAATCGCCCCGATAAGGAGCGTGCAGCCGGCATTCCCATTACCTATGTGCCGGGGCGTAATCTCATTTTTTTATCCATTGCCGCCGCGCATGCGGAAGTAGTGGGGGCGAGCGTGATCTATTTCGGTGCCAATGTGCTGGACTATTCCGGCTATCCGGATTGCCGTCCGGAATTCATTCGAGCATTCGAGCAGGTGGTCGCGCTGGGGACCAAAGCAGGGGTTGAGGGTCGGACCCTTGAGGTGCGGGCGCCGCTGCTCATGCTCTCGAAGGCGGAGATTATCCAAGCCGGGATGCAGCTTCAGGTGCCATTTGCTCTCACGCATAGCTGCTATGATCCGATCGGAACCCTGGCGTGCGGGCGCTGTGATAGCTGCGTCATCCGCAAACAGGGATTTGCACAAGCGGGAGTTGAGGACCCTATCCCATATGCGGTAGGGTAAGCTTTGGCAGAAACGGAGTGCGCCATGTCTCCTGAAGAATTTTTCATGTATCTGACCATCGGATTGATCGTGCTGGTGCCGGTGGGCGCGCGGCTCTATCGGCGTGTGACCCTGGCGAAGACGCAGAGCATGCTCAAGGAACAGTTTGGCCAGTCGACGACACCGCCGGATCAGTCCTCATCTAAAGGGTAGACCGCAGATGAAGATGTTGCAATTCGTTGGAATGGGGTTTTTGTTGTTCTCCGTCGGAGTGTCTCCTGCCTGTAGCCAGGGCGAGCCACCTGCAACGCCGGTGAGCAGCCAATCGAGTGCCGCCGTGCCGGCTGATCTCCAGCCGGGGGAAGCCAAGTTTACCGCCAATTGTTCAGCCTGCCATGGAGCGGGAGGACTGGGAACCAAGCAGGGCCCGCCGCTCGTCCATAAGATCTACGAGCCCAATCATCATGGCGACGCCGCCTTTCAACGGGCTGCGGCCAATGGGGTGAAGGCGCATCATTGGGAATTCGGCAACATGCCCAAGATCGACGGCGTCACACCAGAGGATGTCGATCAGATCATCAAGTACGTGCGCTGGCTCCAACATCAGGCTGGCGTGTTTTAATCAAATCCCCAATGTCTCCGAGCCGCGTGGCATCTGACATAGCCGCTTTTGCTTGAGCCCTTCTCGATCGACTCGCCTGAGCAGGCGAGTCGCTAGTCGATTTTTGTACAACAAAGCGAAAAAGCGAATCGTGCCGCATACGCCGTTCTCCTTGCCTGTGAGCATGGGGGCGTTGCATCAAAAGGTCGTTGATTTCGGCTGAGACATAATCGTTTTCTCGGTCGAACGGCGAAAATGCCTTGGGGGCTTATTCCTGACTTGCTCCGCCTTGGGTGCCTCTCTCTGTTCTCTGCAGCGCAATCCTTCAGCGGGTATCCATCTGCCTTCGTACATCTGATTTTCCCTAGCATCCTAGGTCAAGGGGCAGGCATGACCTTTTCTGTGAGAATGTCCGCTATGGGATCTGTCTCAGATTAAAATTGTCAATTAGGACTGAGCCTGCCTGGGGGTAGCTGGGTAGCCTGGGGAGTCTTACGGCGGCTGGTAGTCGGCTATGCCGCCAAGGCCAAGGGGTAGATCAGTTCGAGCGTCTCATGGAGTTGGCTGTGAGAGGCTTCGACCAGAGCAGGGGATTGTTCCGGCTTGAACCTCGTGGTGCTGAGGGCATAGGCATGAAATGGGAGCGCTAGTTTGAGCTTCGCCGGTTCCAGATCGGCATGGTCGGCCAACGCTCCTGCCAGGTGCACGATAGAGGCGTGGAGCTTGAATTCTCCGGCATCGCTAGGGTTCAACTGATAGCGGATGGCCGATTCCATCTGGAGCGGCATTTCCCAAGAGTGAATGAGTTCGGCGCCGACTTCGGTGAAGTCAGCACCGATGCTCGCCTGCTCGACTTCAGCCAGCGGACTGCCCAGGTTTGTCGCTTCCACGAGCGCGGCTTGGGCTTGTTTGGGGATGGATTGATAGAGAATCAAGTGACCGATGTCTCGGAGCAGCCCCTCAATGAAGAACCGTTCGCTATCTTCGATCCCGCAGGATTTGGCAATCTTTCCGGCCATGAGGGCGCAGAGGACACTTTTACGCCAATAGGCGGACAGGTCCATGAGGTCCGTTGTCATACCGGAGAAGGTGCGTCCAATCGTAGTGGCAGTGACGAGGTCGCTGACGGCTTGCATCCCGATGAGGTTGACCGCGCGGGAAATGGTGTCGATTTGCTTGGGGAATCCATAGAATGGGCTATTGACGATTCTCAGAAGGCGCGCGGAAATAGCCGGGTCGATCTTGAGCACTTTGGCCAGGTCTTCCATGGTCGAGTCCTGGTTTTACACGACGGCTCTCACGCGGAAATATATTTCCGGCAAGGTAAATACGGTGGAGCACGATTTCACGAGTTCTTGTGCTGATGCCATAGTAACTGACCTCCCTAGTATCGTGGTTCGTACTCCATTCCATGCGGCTCATCAGCAACTTTATCGGTTACTACGTGGCAGTACTAAAGGGAGGGAGCGGCCTTATTTCAAAGTAGAGATATATGTCATGGGTGGTAGGTGCGGTGATTACTGGCTTCAGGTTTGCACAAATCACCAAAAGGCCATGTGAAATCGATAAAATATCGAAAACTGCTGCGATTGTCTTCAGTGGGTCCTTGTCGTTGTGGAGTTATGCCACAGTCGAGGAGTATGATTGTGTTTCGTCGGGTAGTGAGGCTTCATCTGCTAGAGCCTTGAGAAGGGAGTGCCAATGACTGAAGAATGGGGTGCAGTGCTGGTGGTGGACGATGACGCAGAGATGCGTGAATTGGTGTCCGACGTGTTAAGCGGGCGCGGGCATCAAATCACCACGGCTGGCAGTGGACAGGAAGCGCTCAAGCTGTTGGCCGAACAAGACTTTGCGGTGGTCCTGACCGATCTGCGCATGAAGGGGATGCTCGGGACTGAACTTCTGAACGAGATCAAGCGTCTCCACCCCGATATCGGTGTGATTCTGATGACGGCGTTCGGGTCGGTGGAAACGGCGGTCGAAGCCATGAAGCACGGCGCCAGCGACTATCTGACCAAGCCGGTGAAGTCGGAAGAAATCGTCCGTGTGGTCGAGCGCGCGGTGCGGGAATCGGCGCTCCGTCGGGAAGTCAGCCGGTTGCGCAAAGAAGTACACAAGGAATACAGCTTCCATCACATTCTTGGGAAGAGCAAGGCGATTCAAGAGGTGTTCGATTTGATCCGCCGTGTGGCCGATGGCCCGACCAATTTGCTCATCACCGGCGAGAGCGGTACGGGCAAGGAGTTGGTGGCCAAAGCGATCCATTACAATAGTGATCGGAAAGATGCGCCGTTTGTGCCGGTGAATTGCGCGGCGATTCCCGAGCAATTGCTGGAAAGCGAGCTTTTTGGCCATATGCGGGGGGCGTTTACCGATGCCAAGTCCGACAAGCGGGGCCTATTCGAAGAGGCGCAGAAGGGGACGCTCTTTCTTGATGAGATCAGTGAGCTGCCGTTGATGTTGCAGGCCAAATTACTGCGGGCCATTCAGGAGAAAGAAATCCGTCGGGTTGGCGCGAATAAGCCCGTGGCGGTCGATGTGCGCATCATCGCGGCCACGAATCTCCATCTGGCTGAGGAGGTGAAGGCCAAGCGGTTCCGCGACGATCTCTATTATCGGCTCAATGTGATCGAGTTGAAGTTGCCCGCGTTGCGGGATCGGCGGGAGGATATTCCCATTTTGGTGGAAGCGTTTCTGAAAAAGTGCGCCGAAGCTAGAGGCAAGAATGTGAAGGGCGTGAGTGAGTCGGCGTTGGCGATGTTGATGGACTATGATTGGCCTGGCAATGTGCGCGAGCTTGAAAATGTGATCGAGCGGGCGGTCACGTTGAGCCGTGCGGAAATCATTTCACCGGACGATCTGCCGACGGCGGTGCAGGGTGCGCGAGGGGACCGTCGTGTGCTGGATGAAGCCGCCGAGAAAACGCTGTCGCTCCATGAGATCGAGAAGGAATACATTAAAAAGATTCTCGAAAAGACTGGGGGGAATAAGTATCAGGCTGCCCATGCCTTGGGGATCGACCGGAAGACGCTCTACCGGAAACTGGCGGATATGGAGGGGGCGAGCGAAAAATGAGCGGAGAGATTCCGAAAGACGAAAGCCAGTTTCGTCTGATTGTTGAGTCGGCGCCGAACGGGATGCTGCTGGTGAACAAGGCCGGGGTGATCCTCATGGCCAATACCTGTTTGTTGAATCTGTTCGGATACCAGCCGGCCGACTTGTTGGGGGAGTCGGTGGATATCTTGCTGCCCGTGCAGCGCCGTGTCGAGCATCCGGTTCAGCGAAGCGAGTTTTTTGCCCACATGAAGGCCCGATCGATGGGGGGTGGGAAGGAACTGTACGGACTTCGCAAGGATGGTTCGGAGTTTCCCGTCGAGGTCGGCCTGACCCCGATTGACACCGCTCATGGCCGCTGTGTTCTTGCCTCGGTGGTGGATATCACGGAGCGTAAGCGGCTGGAGACGCAGTTGCGCCGCGCGGAGCGGCTGGCCGAGTTGGGGACTCTCGCGTCGGGCATGGCGCACGAAATCGGCACGCCGATGAATGTGATTTTGGGCCGCGCCGAATATCTGCTGGAGCGCACCAAGGAGGAAGGGACCAAGAAGGGGCTGCAGACAATCGTCAGCCAGGTGGAACGGATTACGCGCGTGATGAACCAGTTGCTTGCCTTTGCTCGGCGCAGTCCGATCGAGCGAGTCCCGCTCGATCTTCGCCAGACAGTGCAGGGAAGTCTTGAGATGTTCGAGGAGCGGCTAGTCCAGAGTGGGATCACGGTAGAATTGTCATTGCCCGATGTTTGTCCTCCCGCGCATGCCGATCGCGACCAGATGAGCCAAGTGTTGATCAATCTCATTATGAATGCCATTCATGCCATGCCGGATGGGGGCGTCGTGCGGGTGTCCGTCGAAACACAACCTGCGTGCATGATACTGGTTGTGAGTGATACCGGGCATGGAATTCCTCCCGATATGTTGAACAAGATTTTCGAGCCCTTTTTCACCACCAAAGAATTTGGTAAAGGGACAGGGTTGGGGTTGACGGTGGTGAAGGGTATTATGGAAGAGCATGGGGGTGGGGTTCACGTTGCCAGTGAAGTCGGCAAAGGGACAACAGTTACGCTCTCGCTACCGATCGCCGATGAATCCAGAAGTGGCCCCGGAAATTTGAACAAGCCGTTAGGTGGAGAATCTGCTACCGTTGATGCCCTGACAGGGCGATGAAATGGAGCAGACGATGGCAAAACGCACGAGACGGACACATTCAGCGGTGTTCAAAGCTAAAGTGGCATTGGCCGCGATGGGCGGCGACAAGACCTTGGCCGAACTGGCCCAGCGATTCGAAGTGCATCCCAATCAGATTACCGAGTGGAAACGGCAACTCAGTGAGCGAGCGGCTGACCTTTTTGGGGGTGGCGCCGCACCGGCGGAGCCGCCGGTCGATCTGAAGGCCTTGCATGCCAAGATTGGGCAGCTCACGCTGGAGAATGATTTTTTAGAAGGGGCGCTCATCAAGGTGGGGTTGCTGAGCGCAAAGCGATGATTGACGCCACCCACGCCCTATCGATCAGCCGCCAGGCCCAGTTGGCGGGGATCAGCCGAGGCAGCGTCTACTATGTGTCCAAACCTGTCGGCGCGGCCGATCTGGTCCTGATGCGTCGCCTGGACGCGCTGCACCTGGAGCACCCGTTCATGGGTGCGCGCATGTTGCGCGACCAGCTGAATCGGGAGGGGTTCACGGTTGGGCGGAAACACGTGGGAACGTTGATGAAGCGCATGGGCATTGAGGCGCTGTATCGAAAACCGGGCACAAGCAAGAAACACCCCGGCCACGACGTGTATCCCTACCTGCTGCGTCGCCTCACCATCAACCGGGGCAACCAGGTGTGGGCGCTCGACACGACATACATTCCCATGGCCAAAGGGTTTGTGTACCTGACCGCCGTGGTGGATTGGGCCAGTCGCAAGGTCTTAGCCGCCACGGTCGCAATCACGTTGGAGGCCTGCCATGCGGTCGATGTGCTGCAAGAGGCGTTCACGCGCCATGGCCAACCAGAGATTGTGAATACCGGTCAAGGCAGCCAGTTCACCGCGCAGGAGTTCGTGCACGCCGTCAAAGGCCGAGGGTGCCACCTCAGCATGGACGGACGCGGAGCCTGGAGGGACAATGTGTTTGTCGAGCGTCTGTGGAAATCTGTGAAATACGAGCGGGTGTATCTCCATGCTTACGATTCGGTCACTGAAGCCAGACAGTCGATCATGCAATACTTGGATTGGTACAACCAATCCAGACCGCATTCGAGCCTGGACCAGCAAACACCGGATGAGGCCTATGCCGTGATGCTGCCGACGGGTAAACTGGCAGCGTGAGAATCAGGAGAGAATCCACTTAAAAACCTCAGGCTGCTGTTCAAACGAATGGGGCCACTTCTTCCGATCCCCAATCCCCCGTATTGTAGTTGTGGCGCAATGCCTCAGGTTGACTTGCACCATTTGACGCTTTTCTCGCCATCATAGAAATCACTCACTGCTTTCTTTTCGATCCCGATTCGGAACCCCAGATCAATTCAGGTTATTTTCCGTTGGATCTTTCGTGTGGCAATGGCACATCGCTTGCGAAGCTGTCTAGCATATGCCGGGTTGACTGATGAGGGGGAAGCTGTGATCCAGCGAGGAGTGATACCTATGGTGCTTATCGTTGAAGATGATTCCGAGATGCGAAGTCTCTTGCGGGACGAACTCTGGGGCGAAGGATATCAATTGAAGGAAGCGCGCGATGGAGAAGAAGCGGTGCGGGTTGCGCGTGAGTCGCCTCCGGATTTGATTTTGTCAGATCTGAAGATGCCAGGAGGCGGAGTTGAGTACGTGAGCCGCTTAAAACACACTGTGCCGAACTGCCCTCTTGTGCTGATGACGGCGTTTGGTGATGCGAAATTGCGGACCGAGGTACTGAAATCCGGTGCCTCGGCGTATTTCGATAAGCCCGTGCATGTGTCGGAATTGAAGGCGACGATTAAGCGATTGTTGGATCATCAGGTGAGGGGCGAAAAGCAAGGAGCGAGAGGCTAGGCGGGCAATCCGCTGAGCGGGCGTGTCTTTTTCGATCCTCTGAAGTCTGGTTTTGGGTCTTGCATATTCTTATAGAAAGAAGGAGCGGAGATGGCCGGATCTCAATCTGAACGGAATGCAGAGGGTCCATTCGACGATCCTATTCTGGCTGCACGACTGGAGGCAATTCGGCAGTTGTCCGGCGGGATGACCGATCGGGTGTCGGTGATGGATCGAGACTTCAATATCGTGTACGCCAACGAAGCCGGGTGGCCTGGAGTGTCGGGGGAGGCCTCCTCCAATTCCTCGACAAAGTGCTATGAAGCCTTTGCTCATCGGACGGATTCCTGTGAGGTCTGCCCGGCGAGCAAGGTGTTTGACACACCAGATGTGCAGTCCGTCGCCTGTAGCAGCAGTGTGGAAGGTGCTGCCTGTGGGATGCGTCAGGCCTTCCCGCTGTTATCCAGTCAAGGTACGGTGGGGTCGATGCTGGTGTTATTCAAACATCACGCGATCAGCCGAGACAGTTCGTCCGGTGCCGTTCATCCGAATCACTCGCCGTCTGGAATGCGGGAATCGCTCGGGGAGTTGCTCGGACGGAGTGCTGTCATGCAGCAACTGTTCGACACGATTGCGTTGGTTGCCGACAGTCCGGCCACGGTCTTGATCCAGGGCGATAGCGGAACCGGCAAGGAATTGGTGGCGAAGACGCTGCATCGGTTGAGCTATCGGCGGCACAAGCCGTTTGTGGTCATCGATTGCGGGTCGCTTCCTGAGACATTGCTAGAGAGCGAACTCTTCGGCCATATGAAGGGGGCGTTTACCGGTGCAACGGCGACTAAGCGCGGATTGTTCGAAGAGGCGGACGGAGGGACGATTTTCCTGGATGAAATTGCCGATACGACGCCGGCGTTTCAGGCCAAGCTGCTCCGGGTCTTGCAGGAGGGCGAAGTCAAGCGGGTGGGCGGCAATCAGCCGATTAAAGTCGACGTTCGGGTCGTTTCGGCGACGAACAAGGATCTGGTTGAGCTCGTCAAGGTCAAATCGTTTCGCCAGGATTTGTACTATCGTCTGGCGGTACTGCCGCTGTATCTTCCTCCGCTTCGCGAGCGCCGNNGCCGTCGTGACAACCACCGGCTCCGAGTTGAGCTGCAAAGATGTGGTGGCCCTCGGGTCGACGGCAATGCACGATGATGGATTGAGAACGGTGGTTCGCGATGCCGTGAGTCAGACCGAGCGAGCCAGGATTGTTGACGCCCTTAAGAAGACCGGCGGCAATCGGCTGCGGGCCGCAAAACTACTCAAAATTAGTCGAGCGAGCCTCTATAACAAACTGCGTGATTATGGACTGCAGGAACGATGAAATAGTCCCGAATATCGCCAATTGGAGTCATTGGAGTGTCCATCTATATAGACAGTGCAACATGTTGAAAATGCCTAATGTGATGGTTTGTTCTTGTTGGTGCTGTCTATGTCTGTGGAATTAGGTTTCTTTCGACGGGAGGGAATGATTTCGGTCAAGTATCGCCGATGTCGCTCCAGTATTGGAGAATCGAATTAGTGATGATATTGCAGCATCTTAGGCATGAGGCTTGCTGTCATGAGGCTTGCTGTAAAGTGGGGCGCTGGTGAAGGTGTGGGTAATTTTGGACCGGTCTCCGAATGACCCTCTCCTTCGCAAGAAGGAAACCTTCACCAGCTCTTTCCCTCCTGAGACAAGGCCGGAAGACGCGGAGGCCGGTTCCCTTCATCGTTCAGCCGAACACGGAGCGGAAGTCGGTAATAGAGAGGGGTTTTTTAACCAGCCGCCAATGATGGCGGGCTTAACCTGGGAGGCCGTAATATGAGGGCTTTTCTTTTCCAACCTACACGCAAGCGGAGGCGCACGAGAGCGGCGCTGATGCTTCAAAGCGTGCTGCTCGCGAGCAGTCTGGTGGCGACACCGTGGCTGTTTGCGGCGGAAACGGGAGAAGGGTCCCATCAGGGACACGCGACTCCCGTCGCAATGCCGGGGTGGACCCAGCAACTGAAGGGGCAGACGGTGGTGGAAAACGCCATCGAGGGTCGCGCCGGCAACGCCGAGAAGATGGAGATGCAGCATCATCGGTTGATGGAGAAACTGGAGCAGCAGGCGCAGAAGGATGCGCAGGCGACCCCCACCTCCGGTGCTTTCAACAACATGTCGATGATGCACCAGTACATGGGGCAGGACGGCAGCAGCTTCCTCCTCATGACTGACTCGGGCAAGGGCGAACCCGTCATGACGTCCGGCGGGAAATGCCCGGCCAATGCGCCGGTCAAGACTTACGATGTCTCGATGATCAACATCGAAATCAGTCTGAACCGGTGGCTCGATTTCTATCCCGGGTACATGTACGTCCACACGGGCGACATCGACAAAGCCCGTGCCGAGGAGGCCGCGAATAAGGCCGCTCGTGAAAAAGACGGATTCGATCCGGGCGCGGTGACGACCGGAAACCAGGGCGATGTGATTCAGCCGCTGGTGCTCCGTGCCAACCAGGGTGATTGCGTCAAGTTGACGCTGCGCAATCGAATGGAAGCTGAAGACGGCAGCTTGGTCATCCAGGCGTCGAGCATGATTGTGAGCGCCACTGGGAAGCCTGCGACGACGACGAATCCAGACACGGTCGTCTCGCCAGGCAAGACGCAGGAGTTCGAATGGTATATCCATCCGAACATGCAAGAAGGTGTGCGGCAGTTCCATTCGTGGAGTAATGACCGCGAGTTGACGGTGTTGGGCCTCTTCGGTGCCTTCATTGTCGAGCCGAAGGGTTCCAAGTATCTCGATCCGCTCGGCACGGGTCCTGCGCCCGACACGAAGAGCGGGTGGCAGGTCATGATCGACAACGGGTCCGGGCCGGACTTCCGCGAATTCGTGCTTTTCTATCACGAAATCGGCGACGAAGCGTTCCGCCCGCTGAACAAGAAGGGTGACTTCTTGCCGCAGCGCGATCCGTTGACGGATGCCTATCGTCCGGGTGGCCGCGCGATCAACTATCGCAGCGAGCCGTTCGGCATCGATGAGATGCATTTGCAGCACGAGTACTTCGGGTTCGAGGATGAGTCGATGGCGTATAGCGCCTATACGTTCGGCGATCCTCCCACCACGGTGGCTCGTGGTTACCTGGGTGACCCGGTCAAGTGGCGGTTGGTGCACGGTGGATCAGAAGTGTTCCACTCTCACCATCCCCATAGCGGCACCATCCGTTGGCAGCGCAGCCCGCGTGCCGATCAGGAAGAGCATTGGTATAAGGGGCAGGACGGTCCGGTGAAGTACCCGGTCGTTCGGACCAAGTCGGATCGTGTTGACGTCGAAGTCATCGGTCCGTCCGAGTCGTTGGACCTCGAGCCGGAGTGCGGCGGCGGTGGCTGTCAGCACTTGGCCGGCGAATTCCTCTATCACTGCCATGTGGCGCATCACTATGTCGCGGGCATGTGGGGGTATGGCCGGTTCTACAACACGCTCCAAGTCGGCGCGGCGCATACCGACACGATGCCGGATATGCGGGAGTTGCCGGATCGTCAGGGGCGCATGAAGCAAGGTGTCTCGTCGGACAAGCTGATCGGCACAACGGTCGATTGGTTCGGCAAGACCTTTAAGATCGTCGATAAGAGCCAGAAGACGAACTGGAAATCCGATCCGGTGATCGTGAACATCAAGGATTGGGTGGAAATGTTCGTGCCGGCGCAGGGCCAGCCAGGCCACACCAACGATGAAAAGGGACAGATCCTGTCATATGACTCGACGGTGTGGGACTGGAAGTGGAATGGCAACGTGGCGCTCGGTGAACGGGAAAGCACTGCGAAGAACCCGAAGTATCTGGCGGCCGATAAGTGGGATGACAGCACCAGACCGGCGATTCTCTTTGACCCGACCACGGGCAAGATGGCCTGGCCGCTGTTCAAGCCGCACTTCGGCAAGCGCGTGCCCTTCTCCGCGAACCACAGTGGCGCGCCCTGGTTGGAGCCGATCCACCAGGATGCCAACGGTGAGCGGACTTCCGAACCGGCCCAACCCGGTGAACAGGGACGTTGGAGTCTCTGTCCGGTGAACGCCAACCGGAAGTTCTACAACATTCACTTTGTCCGCATGCCAATCACTCTTGCCAAGAAGCAGGGCAAGGAGCCGGCCATGGTGGACAAGGACGGTCTGATCTATCTGCTCCACGAAGAAGAGCGGTTGACCAGAGCCAACGATGATCTCAAGCTTCCGGCGGTCATTCGCGCCAACGTGTATGACTGCGTG
>DJMJ01000020.1 GCA_002435325.1 Nitrospira sp. UBA6493
ACCGCCACGACTTCCCCAAGCGACACGGCATGAATCCAGATCAAAGGGCGCCGCTCACCGGATGGCTCCAGGACCGGTTTAATGCGTAACCCGAGTCGGTCACGCAATCCCCGGCGGCACCGTTTTTTGGCGAGCAGAATACAGAGAATGATCGGAGTAGCCAGAATGAGCAGCGTATTGTAAAGCAGGCGCCACATGGGTTGGCTAGGATGCGACCTCCGATTCCGCCTCAGCTGTCAGCCGATTCAGCGCTGATTCCAATTCGATGCGAGCGGCTTCAAGAGCGGCCTCATCCGCCTCGCGCGAGACCCAGATCGGCGCGCCCCAGAGGAAGAGTCCCCGCGAGAAGGGATACGGCACCATGAAACGATCCCAGCTCGAGAAGAGTTTTTTTTTGAGCAGCCAAACCCTAAGGGGACAATCGGCAACCCCGTGGCCTTTGCCAGCTGAATTACNNCCCAGCTTGGCCACATGTCGAGGCCCTTTCGGACCGTCCGGCGTCACCACCACGTCTTTTCCCGATCGTCCAAGCTTGATCAACGCACGCAACGCTCCGGCTCCGCCTCTGGTACTCGATCCGCGGACCGCGTCATGGCCGAATCGAGCGATAATTCTGGCGATAATCTCTCCATCTCCGTGCTGGCTGATCAGAACATGTGATCCAGGACCGCGATAGCCAAAGGGAATCATCAACTGCTGAGCATGCCAGAAGGCGAGAATGATCGACCGCCCCTCGCGATACAACGCATCCACCGGTTCATGGCCCCGCTGCTCCAGCCGCATCGTCCCCTTGATCCCGCGGATCACCAGCGCCCCGAGCGGCGGCAGCACCGTAAACTTAAGCCAATTCCCGATGCGCTTCTTCACTGGTACTCCCATTGGACACTCATCACTCCTCACCGACCATCCATGCCAGAGCGCTCACGCGCTGGCGACATCCTGAAACTGCATCGCATGCAAGCGCCGATAGAGGCCGTTCTTCCGCAACAACTCCTCGTGCGATCCGATCTCGGCAATCGTGCCCCGATCCAAAACCACAATCCGATCCGCATTCTGCACGGTCGAGAGACGATGAGCAATCACCACCGTCGTCCGATTCCGCATTAAATTGCTTAACGCCATCTGCACGATGCGTTCGGACTCCGTGTCGAGCGCAGAGGTAGCTTCATCGAGAATCAGCAACGGCGGATCGCGCAAAATCGCCCGCGCAATCGCCAGCCGCTGACGTTGGCCGCCAGACAATTTCACCCCCCGCTCACCGATCACCGTGGCATAGCGTTCCGGCAACTGCGCGATAAAGTCATGGGCATAGGCCTGCTCGGCCGCTCGTTCGACGTCTTGCCTGCTCGCGCCGGGACGGCCAAACGCAATGTTATTCGCCACCGTATCGTCAAACAACACAATGTCCTGCGACACAATCCCGATCTGGGCACGCAGAGATGGCAACGAATAGGATTCCAGCGGCGTGCCATCGAGCAGAATCAGTCCGCTCGTCGGCTGATAAAATCTGGGCAAGAGACTCACCAGCGTGCTCTTTCCGCTCCCGCTGCTGCCCACGAGCGCCACCACTTCGCCGGCATGGATCGACAGGTCGATCCCCGACAGCGCCGCCGTGGTCTGCCCGTTATAGCTGAGCGCCACGCCTTGGAACTCGATTCCCTGGCGGATGCCCTGACACTCCACGGTCCCTCGATCCTGATCCTGCTCCGTTCTCAGATCGAGCACTTCATACACCCGCTCAGCCGCCGCCAGCGCCTGCTGAATCAAATTATTCGAACCCGCCAGTTTTCTGATCGGCGTAAACGCCATGAACATAGCCGTCAGAAACGAGAAAAATGCTCCCGGCGTCATCTCATCATGGATGACGAGGTAGCCGCCATACCAGATAATCACAGCCACGCCGACGACACCGATCACTTCCATGTGGGACGAACCGATCGACCACACTTGATTCGCCTTGAGCGTCGTCGAGAGAAACGCCTGGTTACTGACAGCAAAGCGCTGGGCTTCCGCCTCTTCCCGTTTGAACGCTTTCACCATCCTGATGCCGCTCAGGGTCTCCTGAATCGTGTTCGACATGTCGCCCATCCGCTCCTGACCCTTGGTGGCCAGCGTCCGCAGGCGCCGGCCCATCCGCGACATCGTGACGACCGACAGCGGGATCACCACGATCGACAAGGCGGCCAATTTCCAATTCTGATAGAAAATCACGCCGAGCATCACGAGAAACGTAAGGCTATGCTGAAAGATATCTTTCAAGACGTTGGACACCGCATTGGCCATCAAACTCACATCGTTGACGACGCGCGAGACCAGCCGGCCCGAGGTATTTTCGTCGTGATACCCCACGGGCAAGCGCATAAGATGCTGAAAGAGCGCCTGGCGGATATCGGCAATCACCCGATTGCCGACATAACTCGTCAAATAGGTCTGTCCGTAGCTGAAGAAGGCCTTCAGGACCGAGACGGCCAGCAGGGCCAGCGGCAAGGCCAACAACAAACTCTCGTTCTTCTCGATGAAGATGCCGTCGAGCACCGGTTTAACCAGCCAGGCATACAGGCCGGACAAGGCCGCCACCGCTCCTGAACAGGCGATCGCCACGATGAACCGCGTCCGATACGGACGGACATACCGAACCAGCCGTTGAAATCGCGCTATGCTCGACATACGTCCAACACCACCCGGGCCGCCCGTTGCGACGCGCCCGGCTCTCCGAGACTGCTTTTAACGGACGCCAAGGCCTGCTTCATCTCATCATAGGCCAGAGAATTTTCCAACAGCCGGCGAGCCTCTTCATATAGCCGAACACCCGTTGCCTCATCTTGAATGAGTTCTGGCACGACCGGCCGGCCGGCGACCAGATTCACCAGCCCGATCCATGGCACGCGAATCAACAGGCGCGCCAGCCGATAGGTCAACCGATCGGTCCGATAGAGCAGTACCATCGGCGTACCCACGACGGCGGCCTGCAGCGTAGCGGTTCCTGACGCCACCAGCACAAGATCCGCCACAGCCATGACTTCGCTGGCCTGCTCCTTGACGATCGTCACCGGTACGGCCCTCTGCTGCAAGAGCGGTTGGAGAAGATCATCGGAAATTGTGGACGCCTGCGCCAGGATAAACTGCGTTTCAGGATGCTCGCGCATCAACCGCTCTGCGGCCTCCAGCAGCGTCGGAAGCAGGGATTGTACTTCGCGAGACCGGCTTCCCGGCAGCAATGCCACCACGCGCCCAGCCGGCTTGAGCTGGAATCGCTCGCGCAGGCCAGCCCGGTCATAGTGGGGCGCCACCGCATCGAGCAAGGGGTGGCCGACAAACGTGCAGGGCAGACCGACCCTCCGATATAGTTCCGCTTCGAATGGAAGAATGACGATCACCTGATCGACACGTTGCTGAATATACTTCATCCGGCCCGGGTTCCAGGCCCAAATCTGCGGCGCAATATAGTAGATCACTTTCAGCCCCGCGGCTTTGGCAAACCAGGCATAGCGAAGATTCAATCCCGGGTTATCAATAAACACCACGGCATCCCAGGGCTCCGATCTCAGCAACCGGCGCATCGATACAAACCGCTTGATGACCGCACGAATGGCCGAAATACCGATCAGCCCCATGATATCGAGATGGCCGAATCCCTCGACCAGCCGCACACCTGCCGCCTTCATGGCTGCCCCTCCGACGCCCACCAGCGCGACGGTCGGATCGAGCTCCTTCAGCGCCCGCGCCAGATTCGCTCCGTGCAGATCGCCTGAGGCCTCACCGCTGATGATCAGAACCTTGGGCATAATGAGGGCGTTTCAGTGTCCTGCTATGACTGGCGCGCAGCGAACTCATGAATTGCCTTGAGCACAAGATGGGCGACATCCAGCGCGGCCGCGCCGTCATCGCCGGATACCTCGGGACGGGACTCAGTCCGAATGGCCTGCACAAACGATTCAAGCTGCAGCTTCAGCGGTTCGTCGGCAGTCCCCTGGAATTGCTCGGTATCGAGGGTCGGCCGCTCGCCGGGCGGCGACACTCGGCGAGAGATAAGGCCTTGCCGGGTCTGAAAATCGATGGACACATAGCCGTCGCGCTGAAACAGACGCAAGCGGCGCATCTTATTGGTCGAGATGCGGCTGGCGGTCAGGTTGGCCACGCACCCGCTGCTGAACTGAATGCGCGCATTCGCGATATCGAGGGTCGGGGACAGCACGGCCACACCAGACGCCCGTACCTCTTCGACTGAACCGGGATTGAACGAGAGTACGAGGTCCAGATCATGAATCATCAGATCGAGCACCACATCGACATCCGTCCCCCGTTCGCTGTAGGCACTCAAGCGATGGGCTTCGATGAACACCGGCCGCTGAATGTGGGGCCGCATAATCCGCATGATCGGATTGAACCGTTCGCTATGTCCGACTTGAAGACGGCACCCCTTGGCCTTCGCCAACGCCACGAGCTCATGCGCCTCAGCCGGCTGCACGGCAATCGGCTTTTCGACCAACACATGCTTGCCCGCCTCCAAACATAACTTGGCGACGGCATAATGCGACGAGGTCGGAACGGCCACGCTCACGAGATCGATATGCGTTAAGAGGTCGGATGGACTGCCGTAGACCTGCGCGCCATGACGGCCGGCAATTTCGGTCGCGCGCTCGAGACTCTGATCCGTCACCCCAACTAGCGTGACACCGGGAATCGACGCATAGAGCCTCGCATGGTGCTGCCCCAAATGCCCTACTCCAATGACTCCGGCACGCATCGTCGCCACTTGTCCGCTCCCTGTTCTTCCTTGATTAGGTTGTGGCTGGATCGATCTGCTTGATACCGACCAGCGCAATTCCGAAGCTTCTGGCCTTTTCCAGCACCACCTCGCGATCGAGGATCACCGTCCGGCCGGCTTCGACCGCCAGCACCGTGGCCTTCACCGAAGCCATCACCTCGATCGTGCGCGGCCCGATGGCGGGCAGGTCGAACCGCAAGTCCTGTTGCGGCTTGCACCGCTTCACAACCACGGCGCCGTCCTTGGCCAATTCCCCGCCCCGCTTGATTGCGCCATCGGTCCCTTCCACCGCCTCGACCGCCACCACGACTTTATCCTTGATCACCACACACTGGCCGATATCGAGTCGGCCGATCGCTTCGGCCACCTGCCACCCGTACCGGATATCCTCCCACTCTTTCTTGGTCGGCGTGCGGGATGTCAACGAACCTTCTTCGACCAGAATGCCCTCGAGGCCGAAGGTCGATTCGCAAATGACGATCCCTTCCCGCTCCAACTCGGCCGCGAATTCGCGCAGGATATCATCGTCTTTCCACAACGCCACCCGAGCGGCCAAGGCCAGCGTGCGGAAATCCGGACGGACGGTGGTGAATACATGCGTTTTCTTGATCCCCCCCAGCATCACCGCCTGCTGGATCCCGTCCTCCTTGAAGGCGTGGATCAGCTTGTTGAGCTGGCCGATCTTGATCCACTGAATGCAATCGACGTGACGCTCCAATTCGGGATCCGTCTCCCCTTCGTGAGCGACCGCCGAGACGTGATAGCCCAGCTTGCGGGCATTGTCCGCAAAGATGATGGGGAAACGGCCATTCCCGGCAATCAACCCGATTCGGCCGCCAGTGGTAGGAGATGACGTGGCCACCCCGGTTAGTCCTCACCCTCCTGGTCCTTCATGACCGAACGGGACACGCCGCGCTTGGTCCCTTCGATAAACGCCAGCATCTGCGCCACATCTGCCTGATCCTTGAACTCGGCCTTGGCCAGTTTGACCGCTTCGGCGATTTTATGGCCTGACCGAAACAACAGATCGAAGGCCTTCTTGATCGAGGCAATCCGGTCCGCGGAAAACCCGTGGCGGCGAAGGCCGACGGAATTCAATCCGTAGAGGTGCGCGCGATACCCGCCGGCGGCGCGCGTAAACGGCGGCACATCCTGCCCGATGGCGCAGCATCCGCCCACCATGGCATAGGCCCCCACACGGACGAATTGATGGATGCCGGTCAAGCCGCCGATGATCGCATGGTCGCCGACGGTAATGTGCCCGGCCAGGCTGGCGGCATTCGCCATAATCAGATGGCTGCCCAACCGACAATCATGCGCCACATGCACGTAAGCCATGAGAAAATTCTTATTCCCGACGGACGTCACCCCGCCGCCTGACACCGTCGCGCGATTGACCGTGACATATTCGCGGAAAATATTGTCATCGCCGATCAACACCTTGGTCGGCTCTCCTTTATACCCCAAATGCTGCGGCGGACCGCCGATCGACGAAAAGGGATGGAATTCGTTGCGCTCCCCGATGTCGGTCCATCCCTCCACCGTGACATGAGAAAGCAACCGGGTTCCTTTTCCGATCGTCACGTGTTCACCGATCAAACAAAACGGGCCAACCTCTACATCATCAGCCAGCTTCGCCTTGGGATGCACTATTGCTGTCGCATGAATCTGCACTCGTAACCTCCACGTGATGAGTGACCGATGATGGGCGTTGAGCTTGGCGGGATTCCCGACCTGCTCGTCACGCATCACACGTCACTAGTCACTGTTTTTCCTCCGTCACCATCGCCGTCACTTCGGCTTCACACACCAACTCGTCATCCACAAAGGCTTTTGCCTGCATCTTCCAGAACGGCGGACGTTTTCTGAGCAAGTCCACCTCAAAGCGCAGTTGATCCCCGGGCACCACCGGCCGCCGAAATTTCGCCCCGTCGATGCCAGTCAAATACACCACCGGTTTTCCGGCCGTCGTGACCGATTTAAAGGCCAGCACTCCGCCTACCTGCGCCATCGCTTCAATGATCAACACGCCGGGCATGACCGGCCGGCCCGGAAAATGGCCTTGAAAAAACGGCTCATTGACCGAGACATTCTTGATCCCGACAATGCGGCGATCGGGCTCCAATTCCTTGATCCGATCAACCAGCAAAAACGGATACCGGTGCGGGAGTAATGCCTGAATCTCTGCTTGCTCCATCCCTGCCATTGCCGATGCCTCCTCTCCCCGTTACGTCTGTCTGCGATTATTTGTTCTGCCGATCGAACTCTTTCACTACCCGATCGGTCACATCCAGCGCCGGCTGATGATAGAGCACAATCCGAACCGACGCGCTGCTCCCCTTGTCGAGAATGGCCAGATACCCCTCTTTTTGCGCCACCGCTTGAGCCGCTTCGGCAATTTTCTTCGAATACTCCATCACCATTTCACGCTGCTTCTGCTGCACCTCACGGTTAAAGTCCGCCAGACGACGCTGATAGGCTTCGAGTTTGGCCCGAAACTGTTCCTGCTTCTCCTGCTTCGCCTGGTCGCTCAGCTTGCTATTGGGGTCCTGAAGGGCCTGTTCAAAATCTTTTAACTCCTGGTCGTCTGCGCTGATAATTTTCTGTCGCGTCAACGAGTAATTCTTCATCTCATCCAAGGCCCGCTTCCCGGCACTCGACCGTTCCATCACCGCCTGCTGGTCCATCACTCCCACTTTGGCGGGTTCCGCCGCCAGCGCGGAGTGCATCAGCCCCACGCTCCCCAACACGAATCCAAGCACCCATGCCGCTCCCTGATGTCGTCTCATCGCGCGCCTTCTCTCCTGTTAGGGATATTCTCGGTTGAACTCCTCGATCACCTGGCTTGAGATGTCGAGCGTCTCATCATGGTAGAAAGTGGGCCCGCCCTTGCCCTTGTCAAGCACCACCTGGAGGCCCAGCCGTTTGGCCACCTTGCCGGTAATTTGCTCGATCTTCTCCCGAAAACCGTCCATCACATCCTTCTGCTTTTCCTGCACTTCCCGATTCAGCTCCCCGACCTTCTGTTGATACTCTTGCATGCGGCGGCGAAACAGCTCTTCGCGTTCGCGCTTCGCTGCAGGACTGAGAACGCTGGATTGCTTCACGAAATCCTCTTCCATCCGGCGCAATTCTTTCTCGTCCAGCTCAATCAGAATCTGCCGGTTTTTTGAAAACGCCGCCAGGTTGTCCTTAACCTTCTTCCCGGCGGTCGTATCGGACAATATGCGCGCGGGATCCAAGACCCCGACCTTCCCCTCGACCTTGCCCCCAGTCCCGGCACAGCCAGTCACGGACACGAGGAACACCGCCAGGATAGCCGCCTGCCCCCAGCCAGTCACCGAGCATGCACACCTGTTCACCACGTCCCTACTCCTTCTGTCTCCATTTAGAAAATAGAGCCGATCGTGAACTCAAACACACCCTTCCGTTCGCCGACTTTCGGGTCCAAATTCAACCCGTACGCCACCCGCAAGGGCCCGAACGGAGAAATCCACCGGCCTTCGAGACCGGCGGCTTTCCTTAAGTTCAACGAGAGCTTTTCATTATCGTCGAACCCCTTCCCGTAATCGAAGAAGATGACTCCGTTGAGCTTTGCCTCGGATGAAATCGTAAACACATAATCGAAGTTAAAGATCAATTGCTTCGAGGCACCGACAATGGTGTAGTAATTCGGGACCACGGGACCCGCCTTGCCGAACGCAAACCCGCGCATCGTATTGATACCACCGACAAAGAACCGCTCGGTCAGCGGAACCTGCCGTTCCCCCAGACTTTCCACGGCGGCATAGCGGGCACGCACTGCAAACCGGGTGTCGAACGGCAACGGCGTGTACTTCATGATATCGATATTGTATTTATAAAAATTATTACTGCCCCCGAGCATCGGTGTGCCCAGATCGAATCCTCCCCCGATGCGCCAGCCAGTCCTGGGATCCAGATAATAATCCCTGGTATCCCGGAAGAGCGCGGTCCGGAATCCGGTAGTCGTCTGAGTGCCGAGCTGCCGGCAGATCAGCGGCAGGAGGTCCGGACAGAGCCCCACTTGCGGATCCTTAAACTTCAGCTCTTCTGCGAAAAGACTCACACTGCCCGACACATACTCGGAGAGCCATCGCCCGAACATCACGCTCGCGCCGGTTTTCTCCTCAAAATATGACAAGTAGTTCGTCATACTGCGATAGATGTCCAATTGCAACGAGGTCAGCGAGTCATTCAAGTAGGGATTGCGAAAGGTAATCAAGCCCAAGGACCGCCGTTGGCCGAGCTGCCCGCGGATACGCCCCATATAGCCTTCGCCGAAAAGATTGCCCTCCGTGATATCCGCCATGGCGACGAGCTGATCGAGCGTGCTGAAACCGCCGCCGATACTGAACTGCCCCGTCGGCTTCTCCTTCACCCGGACATTCAGATCGACCTTATCCGGAGCCACCTGGCCGGGAAGAATTTCCACCGTTTCAAAAAAGTTCAGATTGTTCAACCGCTGGAAACTCCGTTTCAACGCCGCCGTATCGATGACGTCCTGTTCATCGACCCGAATTTCCCGGCGAATGACGTTGTCGCGCGTCTTGTCGTTGCCGACAATATTGATCTGGCGAATCCGCATCATCTCACCCTCTTTAATTGTGAGGATGATGCTCGCCGTACGCGCGTCGTTGTTCGGGTTGACATTCGGCACGACATCGGCAAACGCATAGCCCTTGCTGCCGTACATGTCGGTGACACGCGTCACTTCGTCGCGGATCTTGGCCCGCTGAAAAATCTCACCGTCCTTAATCTTAAGCTTTTCACGGATTTCCGCATCCTCGAATACGGTGTACCCGCGGAATCCCACCTCGGACACGGTGAACGGCTCGCCTTCCGAGACGGTATACGTCAGAGTAAACCACTTCTTATCCTCGCTCAATTCGACGGTCGGCAGGCTGACTTGCGCGTTGAGATAGCCTTTGTTCAGCAGCACTTCCTTGATCCGCTCGACATCATTCGGCAGCTCTTCCTGCTTCAAGATTCCGGCATCCGACACGAACGAGGGCAATTTCAGTTGCGTAATGAGCCCATACCAGGGAATCCATTCCCGGACCGCCGTGACCTTGAAAATTTCCTCCTTGGTCGCGGCCCGCATGCCGTCGAACACCACGGACTTGACACGCGCCTTTTCACCTTCCTTGACGAAAAACGTGAGCCGTTTTTGCTCCTCGTCCAACGTTTGAACGACGGGGGTCACTTGGGCGTTGTAATAGCCCTCTTCCTGGTAGGCCACGCGAATTTTCTCCGCGCTTTCCTTGGCTTGCTGCTGATCTAAAAACGACTGGCCCTTGATCGTAGTTTTCTCCTTGAGTTTATCATCGCTCAAACTCACATTGCCGTCATACACAATCTCGGTGATGAACGGCTTTTCCCTCACGACGAACACCACCGCCGTGCCGCCTGTCACTGACTCCGTTTCGACCTGCACATCATCGAAATAACCCGTATCGTATAGAATCTTCACCTGGCCGCGCACAGTTTCAGGAGTATAGGGATCGCCGGCCTTGAGCGTGAGCCGGCCGACAATCGCGGGCAACTCGATCCGTTTATTCCCTCGAATATCGATCGCGGCAACCTTGGGGATGACTCCCTGCGCCACGACATCCACAAGAGGAGTCAAAATGGAACACAGCACCACCACCAGCGCAAACCATTGGGATTTTCGACACCACATTACAGCCACAAACGAAGATGCCCCCACCCCAACCAGGTTATCGTGACTCCAGGGAACGCAACCGCCCTGTCCAGACTGACCGCACGCTCGGTTGACTCAACTCAGCCAATTACCAGAGCACACCGTCCCGAAGACTCGCACGAACATACGTGCCACAGCACGCACTATAGGACCGCGAAACTTCCGGATTATATTGATGCCTTGAGTTGATGTAAAGGATTATGGGGCCGAAGGAATTTGCCCGTGCGCCCCGCCGTTTCAAGTGCGCCCATTTCTTGACTTCACTTTATCCATCACATACTATCGCGAGAATGTCATCCTATACTGTTCGAAAAGCTGTCATCCCGGCTGCAGGCCTCGGGACGCGCTTCCTTCCCGCCACGAAAGCATCGCCCAAAGAGATGCTCCCCTTGGTTGATAAACCGTTGATTCAATACACGGTCGAAGAAGCCGTCGCCTCGGGCATCGAAGACATTATCGTCATCACGGGCCGGGGAAAGCGTGCCATCGAAGATCACTTCGACCGCTCCGTCGAACTTGAAGAAAATCTCAAAGGCACCGGCAAATCACAACTGCTCAACCAGATGCGCCAGATTTCAACCCTGGCCAACTTTTGCTACGTCCGCCAGTCGGAAGCGCTCGGATTGGGCCATGCCGTGCTCTGCGCGCAGCGCCTGATCGGCGATGAGCCCTTCGCGGTCATTCTCGGCGACGAAATCATTGATGCATCGGTTCCTGCGCTCGCACAGCTCATCCACGTCTACAAAAAACGTCATGGCGCCGTCTTGGGGGTACAAAACGTTCCGAAACAAGATGTCGGCCGCTACGGGATCGTCACGCCCAAACGACTGGGCAAAGGGCTGCACCGCGTCATAGACCTCGTCGAAAAGCCCTCGCCGGCGGAAGCCCCATCGACTCTTGCCGTGATCGGACGCTATATCCTTCCGCCGGAAATCTTCCCGATCCTGCGAAAGACGAAGCCGGGGAAAAATGGAGAAATCCAATTGACCGATGCCTTGAAAGAACTGGCGAAGCAATCACCCATGTATGCCCACGAGGTGGTGGGGCTCCGCCACGATGCCGGGGACAAATTGGGGTTTTTGATTGCGACGGTAGAATTCGCACTCAAGAATCCATCCCTGGGTCCAGAATTTCATGAATACCTCGCAACCAAAATGCGGGCAACCGCAGGCATGCGTCGCGCCTGAGAGCAGGATTCAAGAGCTTCCCCTGACGCAGGACTCGACACTCACGCTAAACACGACGGTATAGAAGGACTGATAGACCATGACTGACTCCATCGAACAAGATCTCCAACCGCCGCAAAACGTGGAGGTGCCAGACCAGCTGCCGCTCTTGCCCGTCCGCGACATCGTGGTCTTCCCATATATGGTCCTACCCCTGTTCGTCGGCCGGGAAATGTCCATCCGGGCGATCGAAGCCGCGCTGGCTGGCAATCGCATGATCTTCCTCGCCACGCAAAAAGCGCTCGACCTTGAGAATCCGAAGCCTGAAGACATTCACAGCGTCGGAACCGTCGGGATCATCATGCGCATGCTGAAACTGCCCGACGAGCGGATCAAGATTCTGGTCCAGGGCATTGCCAAGGCCACCATCACCGACTACATCCAGACCGACCCCTATTACTCCGTGCGTATCAGCAAGCTGCCGGACACGAAAATCACCGCCACCACGCTGGAATCCGAAGCCGTCATGCGCACCGTCAAGGAACAGATCGAGCGCATCGTGAGCCTGGGGAAAATCCTGATTCCCGACGTCATGGTGGTCATTGAAAATTTGGAAGAGCCGGGCCGGCTGGCCGATATGGTCGCCTCGAATCTCGGGCTCAAGGTGGAGGTCACCCAAAGCGTGCTGGAGATTGCCGATCCGATCCAGCGCCTCCGGCAAGTCAGCGACATTCTCGGCAAAGAAATCGAAGTGCTCTCGATGCAGCAAAAGATCCAGGCCCAGGCCAAGGGCGAGATGGACAAGACGCAGCGCGAGTATTTCCTGCGCGAGCAGCTGAAAGCCATTCAGAAAGAACTGGGCGAACTCGACGAACGCACCGAAGAGGTCGCCGAATTCCGCACCCGCATCAAAGACGCCAAGATGCCGGAGAAGGTCCTCAAGGAAGCCGAGAAACAGCTGAAGCGACTGGAGAAAATGCATCCAGACACGGCGGAATCGGCCACAGTACGCACGTATCTCGAATGGCTGGTGGAGCTGCCCTGGTCCAAAAAGTCGAAAGACAATCTCGATCTGAAGGCCGCCGCACGAGTCCTCAACGAGGATCACTACGATCTGGAAAAAGTGAAAGAGCGGATTCTGGAATATCTGGCCGTCCGGAAGCTGAAAGAGAAGATGAAGGGCCCGATCTTATGTTTTGTCGGTCCGCCGGGCGTGGGGAAAACGTCGCTGGGCAAATCAATCGCCAAGGCGCTGGGACGCGAGTTCGTCCGCATCAGCCTCGGCGGCGTCCGTGACGAAGCGGAAATCCGCGGCCATCGCCGCACCTACGTCGGCGCCCTGCCTGGCCGCCTCATCCAAGGCATGAAGCAAGCCGGCACCAACAATCCCGTCTTCATGCTCGATGAAATCGACAAGGTAGGCATGGATTTCCGGGGAGACCCATCCGCAGCCCTGCTTGAAGTCCTCGACCCGGAACAAAATAGCACCTTCACCGACCATTACCTCGGCGTGCCTTTCGACCTGACCGAGGTCATGTTCATCACCACCGCGAACTTGATCGATCCGATCCTGCCGGCCCTCCGCGACCGGATGGAAATCATCGAAATCCCGGGCTACACGGAAGAAGAAAAGCTCGGCATCGCTCAGACCTATTTAATCCCCCGCCAGCTCTCCGAGCATGGGATCACCGGCAAACACGTCAAGATCACGGACCAGGCGCTGCGCATGATTATCGCCAACTACACACGCGAAGCCGGCGTCCGCAATCTTGAACGAGAAATCGCCAACGTCATGCGGAAAGTGGCCAAGAAAGTCGCCGAAGGGAAAGGCCAGGGCTTCCCCGTCACACCGGCCAATCTCAATAAGTACCTCGGGGTCACGAAATACGTGCCGGAAGCGGAGTTGGAAAAAGACGAAATCGGCGTCGCCACGGGACTCGCCTGGACCGAATCGGGCGGCGATGTGCTGTATATCGAAGCCACTGTCATGAAGGGCAAGGGCCAACTCACCCTCACCGGCCACCTCGGCGACGTCATGAAAGAGTCCGCCCAAGCGGCACTCAGCTACGTGCGATCGCGGGAGAAGACGCTCAACATCAATCCAGACATGTTCAGCAAGCAAGATCTCCATATCCATGTTCCCGCCGGCGCCATTCCCAAAGACGGCCCATCGGCCGGCATTACCATGGCAACGGCCATTGCCTCAGCCCTTTCCGGCATTCCCGTGCGCCGAGACCTTGCGATGACCGGAGAAATCACCTTGCGCGGCCGGGTGCTGCCGATCGGCGGACTCAAAGAAAAAATCCTGGCGGCTAAGCGGGCCAAGCTGGCTATGGTGCTCCTCCCGAAGCGCAACAAGAAAGATCTGGAGGAAATCCCGAAACATCTTCTGAAAGGCATTCAATTGGCGTTCGCCGATACCGTGGACGATGTGATGAAAATCGCGCTCCAGCGGAAGCCGGCCGAAAAGGCGCCCCCCAAGAAAAAGTCCGCGCCGCCGGCCGTTTCTCGCTCGCGTACTTCCCGCTCAACTAAGGCCAGGCGAGTCGGTGGATCTCACGTGGTCCATGCGACACTCATGGCCTCGCCACCCAACCCTTTGCCCTAACGTGTCACCTATGGCCCGTCGAAAGGCCGCCACCCCCATCCAGGAATTTCCGCTCATCCGGCAGTTGCAGCGCCGGTTTGAGCGCAAAAGCCCGGCGGTCCTTCAAGGCATCGGAGATGATGCCGCCGTCGTCTCGATTCCTTCCGGCGACTGGACGGTCCTGACCACCGACCTCCTCGCAGAAGGCATCCATTTCGACGTTCGCACCGCCACACTGGCCTCAGTCGGCTACCGAGCCGCCATGGCCAACCTGAGCGATGTGGCCGCCATGGGCGCAACGCCTCGTTTTCTTCTGGTCTCCATCGCCATTCCATCAACCCTGCGCGCCGCCGACGTCACGCAACTCTACCGGGGGCTCATGCAGGCCTGTGATGGATACGATGTACATTTGATCGGCGGAGACACCTCCGCCTCCCGTCAGGGGCTCTTTCTCAGCATCACCCTGCTCGGCACCACGAAACGCGGCCGGACGCTGTTCCGCCATGGTGCGAAAGTCGGCGACAGCCTCTACGTGACCGGCACCATCGGCGATTCGCTGGCCGGCCTGCAGCTCTTGACAAAAGAGCGGCGCACCGCGCGAAGCCCGCGCCTTCGCCCTGCTCACAGGCGCTTTCTGGTAAACCGGCATCTGCACCCGACCGCTCGCGTGCAGGAAGGGCTCTGGCTCAATCAGTCCCGTCTCGCCACCTCGGCTATCGATCTCTCCGACGGACTCTCCGGCGATGTCCGGCATATTTGCGAAAATAGCCAGGTAGGCGTTACGATCGACGTGGCACAGCTCCCGCTCTCGCCGGCCTGCCGGGCCTATGCCGACACGCAAGGGATCGACCCGACCACGCTCGCGCTGGCCGGCGGAGAAGACTATGAACTCCTCTTTACCGTGAACCCGCGCAGCGAGCGGCCCCTCGAACGCCAGGCTCGCGCAAAAGGATTTCAGATCACGAAGGTAGGCGTCATTCGCCCCAGCCGATTCGGCATACAGGCAGTCTCAACCGACGGAGTGGCCAAGCCGCTCCCGGTCACGAGCTATCAACATTTCCGGTAACCAAACGAACGGACGTCGTGGCATTACCCCCTTCCTTTCGGTCGCTGCTCCGCCAGATCCTGCATCTCCAGGAGCCACCCAGGCGGACCGCTTTCGCCTTTGCGCTTGGCGTTTTCATTGCCTTCTCGCCCGCCTACGGGTTGCACATCATCCTAGTGGGGTTATGCACCTGGCTGTTCGGACTTAACTTCATCGCCCTGTTGGCAGGCTCGCTCATCAACAATCCCTGGACCGTCATTCCAATTCTCGGCGCCACCTACTGGAGCGGCGCACTCTTGCTGGGCCGGGTTGATAGTCCCGCGTTCGACTGGCACGACCTCACCTTCACCGGCCTGTACCAACAGATTTTGCCTTACGCCATCCCCTTTACCCTGGGTGCGGTTGTGCTGAGCCTGCTCGGAGCAGCCCTGGCCTATCCGACCGCCTATTTCCTCATTACCAAGTATCGCCGCCCTGCACAGGCTTCAGCTAAAGCGCCATTGCCGCCCCATGATCAGGTGGGCTAAGATGCAGATCTGCCATGCAAGAAGCCGACGAATCCATCAACGCACCCTATGACGGCTCCGCCCTCATTGCCGATCCGATCCATAAATACGTTTCCTTCACAGTCCCCTTCGCGAACCCCGATCCCCATGAACGGACAGAGAAGGACCTGATCGATTCCCCCTGGGTCCAGCGGCTGCGCTACATCTACCAGCTCCAAAGCGCACGCTGGGTCTACCCCTCGGCCGAACATACCCGCTTCGTCCATTCGCTCGGCACCATGCACGTCGCCGGACGCTTCGCCCGGCACCTCTATCCGTTCCTGAAAAAGATCGTGAAAGACGTGCCCTCGGCAAATTATGTCGAAGAGCTGCTGCGCATCACCGCGCTCGTTCACGACATCGGCCACGGACCCTTTTGCCATTTCTTCGACGACAACTATCTCCACGGCTTTCACCTCACCCATGAAAAGCTGGGCCAGATCATCATCCGCGAACATCTCGGATCGATCATTCGTAAAATCCGCCGGAGCCCAACCGGGCCGTTTGCCAAAGGCGAAGAACTGAACCCGGATCAGATCGCCCACCTGATTTTGAAAGAAAAAGGGAAAGACAATTCCCGTATTCCGCGCTGGCTTAACATGCTCCAGCCCGTAATCTCCGGTAGTTATACCGGCGATAATCTCGACTATGTGCTGCGCGATTCCTACATGTGCGGCGTAGCCGTCGGCCCTGTTGATCTCACCCGGCTCATCCATTACACCATCATCACCGACAAGGGCTTTACAATCCATAAGACCGGCCTCCCGGCGCTGCAGATGTTCCTCAACACACGCATGTATCTCTACTCCAACGTCTACTTTCACCGGACGACCAGAGCCATCGACATCCACCTGCGCGACATCTTCGGCGACACCATGAAGCTGCTGTTCCCCCGCGACCCGCGCAAGCACATGGAAGACTACCTCACCCTCACCGATTGGTCGTTGCTGGAAGAGGTCCGCAGCTGGAAGAAGGCGCGACAGAAGGCCCGCCGCCAGTTAGGGCATGAATGGGGACGAATTCTAGACCGCGACGTAAAGTGGAAAATGGCCTATAGCACCGCGCTGAAGGAAAAGGGGCAGGAGCGCGGCATGGCCATTCCAAGCCACACCCTCTTTGAAGAACAGATTGCGAAGGAACTACCGAAGGAATTGAAAGGCCTGGAGTTCCGTGTCGACATGGCCCCGCTCGACCCCCGACCGGACCCTAAAGATCGCCGCGGCAATCCGCTCTATGTCTATGACCCCGGCACCAAACAGGTCTCGACCGAACCGCTCGAAGAATTTTTGGATCTCCTGCCAACCCGTCTCGTGCAGTTCCGCATCTATAGCCTCGACCACCGCCACGATGCGGCCCTTTCCCGCGCCGCAGCCACCGTGCTGAACAAAACGCCGTCCAGCCTCGAATCGAACTACTAGCAGGATGCTGTCTCACTCCGCCGACGATCACGAAGCCGTGAAATGTCAGGCATGAAAGGTGACCTGACAGGATCTTTGCCGCACGATTCAGGATTTTCCTGTTCCGATTGCGCCTCATCGGCCACAATGGGATCGACTCTATTGTGGAAATCGCCGGAAAACAGAGGAGCAGGAAGTCATGATGAAAACAACATGCCTCCGCGTCGTCCTCGTAATTGGAATGATTGGCTTGTTAGTCATTCCCTGCACGGCACAAATAGGCACCGGGGAAGCCGCCAACATTCTGAACAGTATGCCTCCCGATCTCCTCACTAAGGTGCAAGCCCTGGCCAATCTGCTGCAGCAGGGAATCAAGGAAGGAAAATTGACCGAGGCGGAAGTCCAGCAAGGCATGCTATCCGGGCATTTGGGGGAAAAGATCAAATCCTACAACCCGCAAGCCGGGCAACTCTTGGACGAAATCAGCGATGCGATGAAGAAAGGCCAAGGCCCCGGAGCCGAAAGCCTGATGCCCCTGATGGGTGGGTTAGGAATCGCACCAAACTAACTAATCATTGTCGACGGCAATGCCTGCACTGCCTCGGACTCATGGATTACTGAGCCGGTGAACCCACCCCTGATGTTTGCTCAGTCACCGGCGATGGAGTGGCCTGCTGCACTGCGCCTTTGAAGGGAAGGTCTAAAAGAGCGTAGGGGTTCACGCGGGCGCCGTTGAGCTTCACGCCCCAATGGAGATGCGGACCGGTGGCCCGGCCGGTGGCGCCGACTTTCCCGACCACCTGCCCCGCCTTCACGAGATCCCCGTCCTTCACCAACACTTCAGACAAATGGAAGTACATGGAGTAGAACCCGAGGCCGTGGTCCACGAACACGCCTTTGCCGGAAAAGATATGATCGACGGTCAGCCGCACGACGCCATCGTTGGTCGCCAGCACATCGGTACCCAGCGGCGCGCCGATGTCTTCGCCGTTGTGGGGATTTCTCGGCTGGCCATTCATGATCCGCACGCTGCCGAAGATGCCAGTTCGCTTGCCGCCGACCGGTTCAATGAAGGTGTCCTGCCAGAGCTTCATGCGTGAGTCGGTCGCCAACGCAGTCTTCACTTGCTCCTGTTCCGCTTTCCATCGTGCCAGGGCCTTCGCATCCAGATCGACTTTATCTTTAGGCAGCTTCAAATGCTCGACATGAAACTTTTCTTTGACCACCAGGACATTCATACTTACATGCTTAGTCTGTTCGCCCGATCTGATCTCGACGGCCAACTCGTGATTTCCCGGCTCATCCTGCAGATCGAGGCCGAGCAAGCCGACATACCCAGGCGCTTCCCCGGGACGCGGGTCGGCAAAGAAGGCCACGGTGCGTCCCAAGAAAGTTCCTTGCACGTCCGCCTGCGCGTCAGCGCCCGGCACCTTCACCACGATGATCTGCCCTTGCTTGCCGCTGTATTGACCGTCCACCCCCTTGGGTGCCGGCAACGAACCGGGAAACAGTTCGACCGGGAAGATGCTGGTCAGCAAAACGACGAGCGCCAGGACCATCCGATCGACATTGAAATAGGCTGTTCGCGCTTGCATTGATTGCAATAGCTTCATCATCGACCGAACCTCAATCCCGACATTTGTGATAATAACTCATCGACTCGTCGATTCGTCGAACTAAATGGATCCATGCAGAGAATCGTTTCTTCCCAATACCCGTTCAATTTGAGATAGGTCCAATCGACGGTGTAAGACCGGTTCTTCGCCCGGGCGAACCGGATAAAATCTCCCCGCACTTTCGCCCTGGTCGTCTGCGGCGGATTCGACATGGCCCGCTGCACCGCGTCTTCTTCCACCATCCGGTCGATCAGCCCTCTGGACTCCATTAAATAATACAACCCTCGCGTTCGCTTCACATCATGGAACTGCAAATCGAGCAGGTATACGCGGGGATCGTCCCAGCCGCACCCCTTCTTGTCGACATAGGATTGAATCAGGTGCTTCTTGGCAACCCAATCCACTTGATGCACCAGCTGCATGGGGTCGTCTTCCAATTTGTCGAGCAGCGTCCCCCATTTGTGGAATACGTCGTCATGCACCGGATCGTGCTCCTGCTGCGCCAGATATTGCTGCGCCCAGTCGAGATAGACGCGTTGAATTTCGATGGCCGTCAACTGGCGGCCGTCGTCCAGCTTCACTTTCTTTTTCAGCGTGGGATCGCGGGAGATCTCGCGAATGGCCTTGACCGGATCTTCGAGCTCCATCCCATGAACGACGTAGCCCTCTTCGATCATGGAGAGGACCAGCGCCGCCGTGCCGACTTTCACATAGGTGACAAACTCTGACATGTTGGAGTCGCCGACGATGATGTGCAGCCGGCGATAGCGCTCGGCATCGGCATGCGGCTCATCCCGCGTGTTGATGATGCTGCGCGAGGACGTGGTCGAAGACGAGGTTTTTTCATGAATGTGCTGAGCGCGCTGTGAGATGAAGTACTGCGGCTTGCCGGAGACCTTCAACACCTTGCCCGCGCCGGAGTAGACCTGCCTGCTCACGAAGAACGGGATCAACTGCTCTGTCACCTTCCAGAAATCCACATCCCGCCGCATCAGAAAATTTTCGTGGCACCCGTAGGTATTCCCCAGGGAGTCGGTGTTGTTCTTGAAGATATAGATCTCGCCCGACAGGCCTTCTTCGCGGAGCCGTTCTTCCGCCGCCGGCAAACAGGCCTCCAACAAGCGCTCTCCGGCCTTGTCGTGAGTCACAAGGTCCAGCACGTTGTCGCATTCAGGCGTCGAATACTCGGGGTGGCAGCCGGTGTCCTGATAGAAACGCGCGCCGTTCACGAGAAACGCGTTAGACGGCCAGCTATTGGGGATGAGTCCTTCGAAGATGTAGCCGAGGACTTTTTCCATCGGCAGATAGATGCGCCCGTTCGGCGAAAAGATTAGGCCGTACTCGTTTTCGAGGCCGAAGATCCTGCGCTTCATGGGGCCTGGAGATAGCATGTGGGGTAAGGACAGAATACACGGCCCCTCGATGATGTTCAACTTACAGAGTGTTATGCGGATAGCAGCTGCCGGACTTCGGCGGGAGTGAGGCGTCGAAACTTTCGGCCGGTACGGGATCGTTCCAGCACGGCCACTTCCAACCCTTCGGGGGTCAGTTTCTGATTGGGGGTCTGATCAAGGGCAGAGACGCAGAAGCCCAATGCGGCCTTCAGCGACGGCAGCTGGCCGGTCACCTTCTCTTTGAGGGCGGCGAGGACCGCCTCCGACTTGCCGCCTATGACCGCGACCGATTTCTCGTCAATGATGCTACCGTCAAAGGAAATCCGGTAGATTTCGTTCGGCTGGCCGTTGGTCCCCACTTGCACCACCAGAATCTCCACTTCAAGCGGCTTCATTTCCTGACTGAAGATTGTGCCCAGACTTTGGGAATAGCCGTTGGCCAGCGACCGGGCGGTGACATCTTCACGGCTGTACATGAAGCCCTTAAGATCCGCATGGCGAATGCCGGCTTTGCGGAGGTTTTCAAACTCGCTGTACTTCCCGGCTCCTGCAAAGGCAATGTTGTCGTAGACTTCGGAAATTTTGTGGAGTGAGGCACTGGGATTGTCCGCCATAAAGAGCACCCCATCAGCATATTCCATGGCGATGCTGGAGCGGCCTTTGGCGATGCCCTTCTTGGCATACTCCGCCTTGTCCTGCATCATCTGCTCGGGAGACACGTAATAGGGCATCGGCATGACTAGCTCTCCTTCGAGCGACGCGTGGCAATCAATCCGTCGAACACGGCACGAATCCGGTCGTCGGGCACATCCGTAATACCCTGCGCTGTCACATATTTGGCTGTCGGATAAATGCCGCGTACCAGGTCTGGTCCGCCCGTCCCGACGTCGTCATCGGCAGCGTTGTAGAGCGACATCAGCGCCAGCTTGAGGGCCTCGGCTTCAGGAAGCTGCCGTTGAAAATGCTCGCGCATCGTATTGCGCGCATCTTTTCCTCCCGACCCAATCGCATGATAGTCGGACTCTTCGTACCGCCCACCCGTGATGTCATATTTGAAAATACGGCCCTCGCCCCGTTTCAGGTCGTAGCCTACATATAACGGCATGACGACCAATCCCTGAAATACCATCGGCAAATTAGCCTTGACCATCTGGCCGAGCTTGTTGGCCTTGCCTTCGCAAGAGAGGGGCATCCCTTCCAGCTTTTCGTAATGTTCGAGTTCAGTCTGAAACAACTTGGCCATCTCGATACAGGGCCCGGCCGCACCGGCAATGGCCATGGCAGAATAGTCGTCGATCTTGAACACTTTCTCAATCCGGCGGTCAGCGATTTGAAACCCTTCGGTCGCCCGCCGATCGCCTGCGATCACCACTCCCAACTGGTACTTGATGGCCAGCACGGTCGTCGCATGCGGGACCGAGAGAGGCCCCCCGGTGCGCGAGGAATCCTGCATGTTCCCTAGCGATCCCGCCCCCGTCCGCCCCAGCGTCAATCCCGGATAATGTTGTGAGAGAAAGTCGAAGAAGCTCGACTCATCATGATTCGGCAGATAGGGCAGTTTCATAGTCTCTGTGGGCGCTCCGAATACGTTAAGATTTCAACTTCGCGAGCAACGCCGCGGCGCTGTCTGCGCTATCCAACAATGGCCCCGTCAGCGCGGCGGTGCCCCGGTTGGGATCCAGGAGGGGAATGCGCGTAATCGTCGCATTCCCGAAATCGAAGAGCACCGAGGTCCAGCTTACGCCATACAGCGACTTGGCAAACTTGCTCACGCACCAGCCACGGAAATAGGCCCGCGTACCGGGCGGCGGCTGGTGCTCTGCCCGAACGATCTCCTCCTCGCTCACGATCCGCTCGATCAGATTGCCCCGCTCCAGCGTATAGAACAGCCCCTTCTCCGGACGGATGTCATGATATTGCAAGTCCATGAGCTTGGCCCGCGGATCCGTCCAGCTACAGCCCTTCCGATCCAAATACGATTCAATCATATGGCGCTTGGCGACCCAGTCGAGCTCCCGCACGAGCAACCGCGGATCCTTTTCCAAACGATCCAGCACCGATTCCCACCGGCGCAAGACATCCCGTTGCACCTCATCACTCCGATGAGAGGCGTAAAATGTCTTCGCCGCATCGAGATAGGCGCGCTGAATCGCCACCGCCGTCGTCGGCCGCCCTCCGGCCAGCTTGATCGTCTGCTTCATGTCTAGATCGCGGGAGACCTGCTTGATCGCCCGAACCGGCTCGTCCAACTCGATCTGCGGCAGCTCGGCCCCGGCCTCCAGCATCTCCAGCACCATGCTCAAGGTCCCGACCTTCAGATAGGTCGAAATCTCCGCCATGTTGGCATCCCCCACGATGACGTGCAGGCGCCGGTACTTGCTGTATTCCGCGTGCGGCTCATCCCTGGTGTTGATGATCGGGCGCTTGACCATCGTGTTGAGGTCGAGGAGGCATTCGAAAAAATCTGCGCGCTGTGAGATCTGGTACTCGGCGGGGCTCGTCTGGTTTTCCGCTCCGACTTTCCCCGCGCCCGCGATAATGGGCCTAGTCACAAAGAGGGGGGCGAGGGCGCGCGCAATCTGGTCGAACGACACCGAGCGCGCCACCAGATAATTCTCGTGATAACCGTAACTGTTGCCCTTGCCGTCGGAGTTGTTCTTATAGAGGACGTATTGTTCGCGCCCTCGCACCCGCGTCAATTCCTGGAGACTCTGGGCCAGGATGCGTTCCCCGACGCGCTCGAACGCGACGACTTCTCTGGGGTTGGAACATTCCGGAATGGAATACTCGGGATGCGCGCCATCGACATAGAGCCGGCCGCCGTTCGCCAGCACTTTGTTCAGCTGGCGATTGTAGTCCGGATTCGGCCGCTCCCGTTCGCCCTCCACTTCGAACCCACGGGCATCCAGCAACGGGTTTTCATTTTCGTAGTCCCAAATGGCGTCGGGAGCCGGCAGCCCCTTGTAATGGCCGATCACCGCGATCGATCCCGATACAGGATCGGCCACGGCCGCGTCCTTCGCGGAGATCCCGAACTCTGTTTCTGTGCCGATCACGCGGGGAAGACTGGTCGATGGCTGGTCTTGCATAAATTGGTGAAGCGCCTACAAATAGTGGCCCGTGGTGACCGTTTCAATTTGCCGCGATTCAGCCGGGCCGCCGCTGATCGTCCTGAGATGCACGATCTTCTCGCCCTTCTTGCCGGCGACCTTCGCCCAATCGTCGGGATTCGTCGTGTTCGGGAGATCTTCATGCTCCTTGAACTCTTCTCGGATGGCGCGCACGAGGTCCTCCGACCGGAGTCCGACTCCTTCCTGCGCGATCGCCCGCTTCACTGCATATTTTTTTGCGCGGGAGACGATGCCTTCGATCAAGGCGCCGCTGGCGAAATCCTTGAAGTAGAGCACTTCCTTCTCGCCGTTGGCATAGGTGACTTCAATGAACTTGTTCTCTTCCGTCGAGGCATACATGGTATCGACCGTCAGCGTCGTAAACTTCTCCACCAGCGCCTTTCGATCCCCGCCATGCTGCGCCAGCTCTTCCGGCGCAAAGGGCAACTCGACGGAGAGATACTTCGAGAAAATATCCCGGGCGGCGGCCGCATCCGGACGGCCGACTTTGACTTTGACGTCGAGACGGCCTGCCCGCAGCACGGCGGGGTCGATAAGATCCTGCCGATTGCTCGCGCCGATCACAATGACGTTCCGCAGCCGCTCGACGCCGTCGATCTCGGATAGGAACTGCGGCACGATTGTGGACTCTATGTCGGATGAGATGCCGGTCCCACGCGTCCTGAACAGCGCGTCCATCTCGTCAAAGAATACGATGACAGGATTGCCGTCCGCCGCCCGCTCTTTGGCTTTCTTAAACACTTCACGCACCTGTCGTTCCGACTCACCGACATATTTATTGAGCAACTCAGGGCCCTTCACATGCAGGAAGTAACTCCTGATTTGCTTGCCAGTGAGATGGCCCAGCTTCTTGGCAATGGAATTCGCCACGGCTTTGGCAATCAACGTTTTCCCGCACCCGGGCGGGCCATAGAGCAAGACGCCTTTGGGAGCACTCAGCTTAAACTCGGCAAACAGCTCGGCGTAGAGAAACGGGAGCTCCACAGCATCGCGCACATGCTCGAGTTCCTTCTGTAATCCGCCGATGTGCTCGTAATCCACATCCGGCACTTCCTCGAGAACCAATTCCTCGGCCTCCGACTTGGGCAGCTTTTCGATCACATAGCCGGAGCGGGGGTCGTAGAGCAGATGATCGCCGACACTGAGCCGTTCGACCAGGAGCGGATCGGCCAGTTCGGCGACTTTCTCTTCATCGAAATGCAGCGTGACGAGCGCGCGGTTACCCTCCAGCATATCTTTGAGGCGGACCACCTCGCCCTGCACCTCGAAGCCTTTGGTCTCAATGACATTGAGCGCTTCGTTGAGGACTACCTCCTGCCCCCGGCGCAATGCCTTGCTCGTGACGGCTGGGTGCAGACTCACCTTCATTTTGCGACCGGAGATGAACACGTTCCCCGTTCCGTCCTCGTTCATCGAGGAGAAAATGGCGTAAGTCGAAGGCGGCGCCGTCAATTTTTCGACTTCCGCTCGCAGGGACTCGATTTGCGCCTTTGCTTCCTGCAACGTCGCAACGAGCTTGTCGTTTTGTTTGGTGGCTTGATCGAGCTGGTAGCGGGATTGGTACAGCCGACGGATCTCTTCTTCCATCGACTGAATCTGGACGCGAAGCTTGTCGACTTCGCGGGCATGGTCTTCGTGTTTGTGAATCACGTCCGCATTCCCCTCTGACAACCGATTCGTGATCTTCTTCACGGAATCTCGGAGGGACCGGAGCCGGCTCGAATCGCTCTTTTTATCCGCCATAGGTCGACTCGCTGCAACGCTGAATATTCGCGAGCAATCGCACCTTCAAGCCAGTGATCGGATTCTAACACCCGACCTAAGGGTGGTCAACTGGACGGCTCGACTCTGCGCGTACTTCATGGCGCTGGCGCAATCATGATGACCGTAATGCTTCGAGCATCTCTGCGGCCGCGGTTCCGACATCCAGGCGGCCGAGAATGGCGCCGATCATGGCCGCCCCATACGCGCCCGCGTGCCGCACCTCGGCAATCCGTTCGCGCGTGATGCCTCCGATCGCGAACACCGGGATCGAGGAACTGCGGCAGACTTCCGCGAGCCGCTCCAATCCCAATGGCATGCCGAACGCCCGCTTTGACGGCGTATCAAAGACCGGCCCGACGATCACATAGTCGGCGCCGTCACCATTTGCCCGCCTCACTTCGTCGAGGGAATGGGTTGAAACTCCGAGAAGACGATGATCGCCCAATAGGCGCCGCGCCACGGAAACCGGCAGACTATTGGCGCGCAAATGGACTCCATCAAGATCCAAGGCCAGCGCGAGATCAACCCGGTCATTGATCAGGAGCGGCACGTCCCGCGGTTTCGTAATGTCGTGGATCGTTCGGGCTAACGCCAGCAGATCGCCGGTCGGCAGATCACGCTCACGCAATTGCACAGCCGGCAGGCCGGCCTCGACGGCCAGCCGCACCGCGGCGGAAAGCGATTCGTCACAAACCTGGCTCCGGTCGGTTACCAGGAGGAGACGGAAATCAACGGACGGCATGAGCGAGACTACAGCATCCCTTCAATCGGGCTGCTGGCCGTAGCATAGAGCTTCCGCGGAATCCGGCCGGCCTTGTAGGCCAACCGTCCGGCGTCCACCGCATACTTCATGGCCTCGGCCATCATAATGGGATCCTGCGCACCGGCAATCGCCGTATTCATCAAGACCGCATCGGCGCCATATTCCATCGCCAGCGCAGCATCCGACGCCGTACCGACTCCGGCATCGACGATGATCGGCACCTTGACCGTTTCCATGATGATCTTGAGATTGTACGGGTTGCGAATCCCCAGGCCTGATCCGATGGGCGCTGCCAGGGGCATAACGGCCGGGCAACCGATATCAACCAGCTTCCTGGCGACGATCGGATCGTCGTTCGTGTAGGGCAACACGATGAACCCTTCCTTGATCAGAATCTTGGCCGCTTCGATCAAGCCAGCCGTATCCGGGAACAAGGTTTTTTCATCGCCCAGGACCTCTAGTTTCACCAGATCGGATACACCGGCGGCGCGAGCCAACCGCGCGTACCGAACGGCCTCTTCCACCGTGTAGCAACCGGCGGTGTTCGGCAATATCGTGTACTTCTTGGGATCGATATAGTCGAGGAGATTCTCCTTGGACCGATCCGTAATGTTTACCCGCCGCACGGCAACGGTGACCACGTCCGCCCCGGAGGCCTCGATGGCCTTCTTGGTCTCTTCGAAATCTTTGTATTTGCCCGTCCCAACCCAGAGACGCGAGCGAAACTCGTGTCCGGCAATCGTCAATCTATCGTTCGTCGCCATTGATGTACTCCTCTTGATCAGCGTCCGCCGCCAATGAAACTCAGAATCTCCACCCGGTCGCCATCCTTCAAGCCGCGCTGGCCGAAGTCCTTCCGATCGAGAATTTCGAGATTCAACTCCACCGCGACACGCTCATTCTTGATGGCGAGTTCCTGCAGCAGATCCGCGACCGTCCCGCCGGCCCGCCACCCACGCGCTTCGCCATTCACATGAATCTGTATCCCGTTCGACATCGTCCGTCATCCTATGAAACCGGAATTCGCCTTGTCAACAAAGCGAATTGAGTCATCTAAAATCTTACCGAGCGACGGGTCGTTGCGTCATTTGTCAATCTTACCCGCCAGACCTGCATGGGGCAGGCTCCAAGGAGGGGGAGGATGGAGACAGACAGCATGGCGCGACGCTCGAAGGCCGAGTATCTGCGGGTGATGTGGCAGCGGTATCAATTAGCCTATCGGCGGACCCGGTCGGCCCTGGTGGACGAAGTGACCCAGGTGTGTGGCTATC
>DJMJ01000047.1 GCA_002435325.1 Nitrospira sp. UBA6493
GGCGGGCGGATTCCAGGGTATGCCTGGCGACTACATCCATTTCAACGGCAGAACGTCACACTTCGCCGAAGGTGGATGGGGTATTGTGCGTGTGCTCGATAAGGAAGTGGCAGACCTCAAGCCGCTTCCCAGGGGCACCAATCCGCTGGGTATTCCTGCGACACCCAGCTCGGTCTGTCCGGCCGATGCCCCGGTGAAGAGCTTCAACGTCGTGGCGTTGGATCGCCCGATGAAGCTCAATCCGAAGGCGCCGGATGCGATCGAAGTGGACTTCGAGCGGAAGATCGAAATGACCATGCCGGAAGGCAAGATCTTCGCACTCGAAGAGGAAGCGACGACGGTTGCCAGCGGAGCGACACCGAATCCGCTGACGTTGCGCGTCAACCTTGGTGATTGCATCAAGGTGAATCTGAAGAACAAGATGAAGGCGAGCCGGGCGTCGTTCTTTGCGCCGGGCCTGGCCTTCGATCCGAAAGACAGCCAGGGCCTGAACGTCGGCAACAACGGCGGCGAGCAGACCGTGGCCCCGGGCGAAAGCCGGAGCTACACCTACTACGCGCATCCTTCCAATAAGGAGACGACGTCGCTGGTGTGGGATGGTGGCAATATCGTCGTCAATCCGCGCAACGGGTTGTATGGCGCCATCATTGTCGGCCCGAAGGGATCGCAGTATCGCGATCCTGTGACCGGTGCGGATGTGTCGCAGAAGAACACCTGGCGGGCGGACGTCATTGTGGACTCCAGCTTGCCGGAGAACATGGGCAAGCGGAGCTATCGTGATGTGGCCCTCTTCTTCCAAGATGAGGACAACATCATCGGGACCGCGTTCATGCCCTATGTGCAGAACGTGGCCGGTTTGACGTCGGTGAACTACCGCGCTGAACCGTACAAGTTCCGCGAAGAGCAAGGCTGCTCGCTCGGGAAAATCTTCCAGCCCTGTGTGGTGGATAAGCCCGAGGATCCCGTCACGCCTCTGATCGAGGCGCATGCGGGTGACGCCGTTCGCATCCATGTCATCGGTGCGAACAGCGAGCAGAACGGGATGTTCGGCGTCGAAGGCCACGAGTGGCCGATCGAGCCGTATATGCCGGGTGCTGACATGATCAGCGTCGTGGAGTACGCCGGGTCTGAGACTCTCGACGTCTTCATCCGTGGCGGTGCGGGCGGTCCGTATCGTCAGGTGGGTGATTTCGTCTGGTCCAACACACGGCTGCCCTACACGCAGTCCGGACAGTGGGGCTACCTCCGTGTGTTGCCAGCCGGCGATTCACGGATCCAATCGCTCGGTGCCGCCGGTATGGGCGCCAAGCAGGCGGATGTGCAGCCCGAAGTGAAGGCCATTCCGACCGCCATGAAGTAAGCGGAACGGACATGGTGTAACACCTGATGGGGGGGCTGCCTGTTTCATGCAGCTCCCCCATCGTGTTTCTACCGGCTGAATGAGATTCAGTTTGCCGGGGATGGGGCGAGTAGCGAGAGGCTAGTGTCGAGGGGATTGGAATGAGACAACGGGTCACCATCGACGGGCGGCGGCTGTGGGGCATGACGCTGAGCCTTGCCTTATGCCTCGTGCCGCTGGCCTTGTCCCCACACATTGCACTGGCCAATCACGAATCCTCCGCGCAGCCTCCCTTGTGGACCCCCTTGGATGATGTCGAGCGGATGGCGACGATCGAGGTGCCGGGCGGTATGGTGACCGTGCCGGCAGGCGAGTTTCTGATGGGCAGTGATCCTCGCAAGGATCGGGCTGCGGGGCCGCAAGAGTTTCCGCAGCATCGGGTCTATCTCGATGGGTTTCAGATCGATCGCTACGAAGTCTCGAATGTCGAGTATCTGCGTTTCGTTCTCGCGACCGGGGTGGATTGGCCGCCGTTCTGGCGGGCACAACCGTTCCTTGAAAAAATGGCCACACATCCGGTGATCAACGTGAGCTGGCAGGAGGCCGATGCCTATTGCCGTTGGGCCGGCAAGCGCTTGCCCACGGAGGCCGAGTGGGAAAAGGCGGCACGGGGCGACGATGGGCGCATGTTCCCCTGGGGTGATGAGCCGGCTGGCTGGATCAAGAGCAATATTGCGCATTCCGGTTCGAAGCGGGGCGCCAAGTACCCCCCGCTGGCCAATATCAATCGGTATGACAAAGGGGTGAGTCCCTACGGGGTCTATCAGATGGCGGGGAATGTCAGTGAATGGGTGTCCGATTGGTTCGACCCGGAGTATTACGGGCGAGGACACAATGCCAATCCGCAAGGGCCTGAGACTGGTGACTTGAAAGTGTTTCGCGGCGGATCCTGGAACGAAGATCCGGAGGTTGCCCGGTCGGCTGGGCGCAACGGCGGCGAAGTGACGAGACGGAGCTATTTGACGGGATTTCGTTGCGCGAAGTCGGAGGCAAGTCATCAGCCTTCAGCCATCAGCGCTCAGCTGACGAACACTCCGTAAGTTGCTGAATGCGAGGTGCTGATAGCGAGCCTATTGAATGAGGAAGCCGAGAAATGGAACGGAAAGACACTGAACAGTTTCGGAAATGGGAATGGGGGATCAATGCGGTGTTGGTGTTAGCAGCGTTGCTCATCATGGCGCGCATGGCCTGGGGGCTCGATACCCAGGATATCGTGGTGGAATGGACGGAGGCTGGAAAAAAGCTGGCGATTGAACGGGCGGCCACTTGGAAGCCGAAAGACGCAATGGTCCGGGTGCCGGCCGGAGAATTCATTATGGGGAGCGACAAGAAGGTCGATCGGGTGGCCTACCGGTCTGAACTGCCGCAGCGTCGGGTGTATCTGGATGCTTTTGAGATCGATAAATATGAAGTAACGAATCTTCGGTATCTCAAATTCGTTGTGGCGAACGACCGCAAGCCGCAACTTGATTGGCGGTATGACGGCGGCAATTTCCAGGAGACCATGGCGCACCATCCCATCATGCACGTGTCCTGGTACGACGCCGACGCCTATTGCAAGTGGGCGGGGAAGCGGTTGCCGACCGAGGCGGAGTGGGAAAAGGCCGCGCGAGGCGAAGACGGCCGGCTCAATCCCTGGGGCAACCAATCCGCCGGATTGACGCGGGCCAATTTCGGGCGCACCGGCTTGTCTGGCCCTGTGCGCGACCGTCCCGAACGCTTCTTGCTCTATCCGCCAGTGATCTCGGTGGATAAATATGACAATGCCGTGAGTCCCTATGGCCTCTATCAAATGATGGGCAATGTTTCCGAATGGGTGAATGATTGGTATGACCAGGATTACTACAAGAGCGCGCCGGACCGGAACCCCAAAGGCCCTGAGCGCGGCACGCAAAAGGCGTTTCGCGGCGGGGGGTGGATGGACAGTACCACCACCATGCGCGCGGCTATGCGCAACGGCACCGACCCCAACACGAAAATCAATTGGATGGGGTTCCGTTGCGCGCGCGATGCGCAGGGAGATGCAGGGACCAAAGTGTCGATGTTGAACGACTAGCCAGTGAGTGACGTGTGAAACAGTTCTTAACCAAGCTGATGTCTCGGGCCGGCGAGCCGCATTCAGCGCAGCCAGAGGAAGGTCAGGAGGATCTTCCTCAGTATAACCATGGAGGGGGGCATCATGCAGGTTCGGACAGTTCTGCGGAGCATTGGAGTGTGGTGTGTCGGAGTTGCGATCGTCGGGGGGCTCGGTGTGTCTGGTGTCTTGCCGGCTATGGCTGAAGAAGGCACTGGGAACATGGTGTTCTTTAAGGGCGGGTTTGTAGCGATGAATAGTGGGCGGTCCGGAGAGATTTTTACGGACGCCCAGAATGCGACAGGAGCCGGAACAAATGATGGGCGGAATGGCTGGTATGCGGGAGCCGGTCTCGACTTGGTGATGACGAAAAATGCTTGGGGTGGATTGGACAAGACCTGGGTGGTGGGTGAGATTGGGCTGCAGTTCAATCGGCTCAATTCAAAGAGGGTCCTAAGTACGACGTCAGCACTCGACCTTGTAACGGGAGGAGAAAGCGGTCTGGATGGCGGCGCTCACACTCAAAAGGTTCAGTTGACGATGATGACGATTAATGTTTCTTCCAAGATCAAGTTCATGGAGGGAAGCGCGTTCCGTCCTTGGGTTATTCCGGTCGGGCTTGATTTTCACGTGATCAGCCCGCCGTCGAATCAGACGCAATATCTCGACATGGGCGTACAGTTTGGCGCGGGATTCGAGATGCAGGTCTGGAAGGCGTTCATGTTCGGGGTGGATGCCCGCTATCACCTCACTGCGAATATGACCAATACGACAAATAGCTATTTCCAAGCCGGTCCGTATGTGGGGATTTCGTTCTAGCGACGGGCGGGAGGGGGTGCATGCGATGAATCTGGTTGTGCACATTCCCCATCGGATGACGGAAGAAGATTCCGGCGCGCTGATCCTCGCTCAGCGCGCTCCCACTTTTATCATAGAATGGGTAGAGAGGGAACGAGTTTGTATCGCCACGTTTCCGGATCTGCCGAAGAACATTGATCTCGCACTGCAGCTGATCGGCGAATCGGTTCGCATTCACGGCGCTTGGGCCAGCGTCAATGCCCGTCCGATGTCTAATTTGACGAAGTTGTGGCAGCGGCTGGAGTGTTATCGGGAGAGTTTGCTGGCGGTTGATGCACACCGGCATTGCGAAACGAAGTCGAATTATTTTCATACCTTAGTGGGATGTGAGGTGAGCCGGTGCCCGGTGCCTTGCCAATTTCTCTGCACTCGCTGTCGTCTGATGGCGCAGGATGAGCTCGGGCCTTCTCTCAGTCTATCGATTGCTGATGCTGCCACGTTTGCGGAGGTGGAGTGGTGTCCGCATCTGGCAACCTTGCTGGCACCGCCTGACGGTATCCAGCCCATCCTCTTGAATCCCCATTCACTCCAGTCGTAGAGTGGCGGCAAAGTCATGGCGTCGTCTATTCTGGTATGGATTCATCTTCTCGCGGCGGTCAGCTGGATAGGAGGGACGATCTTTCTCTCTCTGGTGTTGGCGCCGTCGTATCGCGCCTTGGCGTCCAAGCCTGATGCCGGCGCACTCTTCAGAGCCACGGCAAGGCGATTTCGGGTGATCGTCTGGAGCGCGGTTGCGGTGTTGTTGATGACCGGGCCTCTGTTGGTGGTCTCGCGCGGCTGGCCGCTCTTTGAGCCGATGCGATGGCCGTCGGTGCTGGGGATGAAGCTGGCGCTGGTGGGGATCTTGTTGCTCATGACTTTGGCACATGATCTGGTGTTCGGTCCGCGTGTGCGGGCGATCATGGCGATGCCAGCCGATCAGCGGGAACCCTCCGATCGCACGATTCTCACGGCAGCCACCTGGTTGCCCCGTCTGGGGCTGCTTGTTGCCCTTGCTGTGGTGCTGGCGGCGGTCATGCTGGCCCGTCAGTAGCTGGTCGTAGATCTCTTTCTTTAATCCTTCTAGTCAAGCGTCTGAATTCCTCAACGTTGCAGGTTTTTGACGCTGTCGCTTTCTGCGACAGTTCTCCTGATTTTTCTGTAGCAAGGCACCCCTCTCTCTCTGGAGTAAGGGAGGGGGGAGAACTCAGAAGCTACTGATGTTTCAGCTGAATAGCTGGACTCATAGGACGGTTCCTTCCTTGCATTCTTGCACTGAGAACGATTGTGAAGAAGGAGGGTGATGATGCATCCCATTCATCCGATGCTTGTGCATTTCCCGATCGCATTGTTGTCGGTTGCGGTGTTTCTTGATGTGCTGGCGCAACGATGGCGGCGGGATGAGTGCCGGATCGCAAGCCTATATACCCTGGTATTGGGATTGGCTGGCGCGGTTGCTGCCGTGGCCAGTGGAGCCCTGGCTGAGGAGGCGGTGGAGCATAGCGGGGTGCCAAAGCAGGTGCTTGAACTGCATGAATCGTTGGGATTCGCCACCTTCTGGATTTTTCTGGGCCTGTTAGGGTGGTGTGCGGCCGTGTGGTTTGAGTGGGTGCAGGAACGCCCTGTCGTTTCAGGGGTGCTTGGGCTCATCGGCGTTGCGGTGTTGCTCGTGGCCAGCTACTTCGGAGGCAGTCTTGTATATGAGTACGGCGCCGGCGTCATGGCTTCGAGGTAGCAAGGAGCAGGGGGCAAAGGAATGAGATGAAACAACCAATATGCATGATTGCGGTAGCGTTGTGGGTGGTCACGATTGCTTTGGGCGCCTGGCTGCTTGTGGAGGGCGTCAAGAGGCCAGGGTCAGATGGCCGTATAGAGATCCGCCTGGCTGCGAGTGAGCGCGATCTGATTCTCAGTGAGATGCGGCTGCTCCTGAAGGCAGTGGATGGAGTGGTTAGAGGCCTGGGGGAGCTGCCGCCGGATATGAAGGCAATGGAAGCCGCCGCCCGAGGGGCGGGCATGGGTATGGCGGCTGATGTGAATCCGGCCATCATGCTCAAGCTCCCGCTCTCATTCAAACAGATGGGGATGTCGATTCATCGGGACATGGATGCGTTGGCTGATGCCATTGTCCAGAAAGAGACGCCGCAACAAATCCTGCAACGTGTGTCGAGCATGACGGCGCGTTGCACGACATGCCATGATTTATATCGGTTCTCCGCGGAGCGTTAAACGCGAGACGTGAAATGCGTGAAGGCGGAACCTGGCGAACAGTCTCGAATCCATTTCGCGAGCGATGACTCTCATCATTCAGAACGAAGGCCTGTCCACGCAGGCTGCAAGCCGCTGGCTGACAGCCTGGAGAAAAGGAGGATTCCATGGCACGAGTGGTGATCATCGGCGCATCGATCGGAGGGTTGCCTGCCGCGTATGAGGCGCGGGCCTTGTTGGACGAAAAGCATACGGTCACGGTGATTTCGAACGTCGAATCGTTTCACTTTGTGCCGTCGAATCCCTGGGTGGCGGTCGGATCGCGCAAACGGAAAGATATCAGTTTTGCCCTCGGCCCCGTGTTGGAGAAGAAAAGGGTCGAGTTTGTGCATGCCACAGCCGACCGGATCGAGCCGGAACAGAATCGAGTCATGACGTCGAAAGGCGAAGTGCCCTAAGATTATCTGATTGTCGCCACGGGGCCGAAACTGAATTTTGGAGCCGTGCCCGGCCTGGGCCCCAGCGGCTATACGCAATCGGTCTGCAACGTGGATCATGCCGAGCAAGCCTGGGGCGCCTATCAGAGCTTTCTGAGGGATCCCGGTTCCATCGTCGTGGGGGCGGCGCAAGGGGCGTCGTGTTTTGGCCCGGCGTATGAAATGGCCTTTATCCTCGATGCCGATTTGCGGAAAAAGAAATTGCGCAAGAAAGTGCCGATCTACTTCGTCACGCCGGAGCCCTACATCGGTCATATGGGGTTGGCTGGCGTGGGCAAGTCACGACGGCTCATGGAAGATGAATTTGCCGAACATTCGATCAAGCCGCTCTCCAACACCGCGATCAAGGAAGTGCAGCCCGGGAAAATGCTCTTGGAAGACGGGCAGGAAGTGCCCTTCCGCTATTCCATGATCATCCCGCCGTTTGCGGGAGTTGATGCGGTGGCAGGGACGGCTGGTTTGTGCAACCCCAAGGGATTTGTGAATATCGATGCGTATCAGGCGAATCCAAAATACAAGAATATCTACGCGGTGGGAGTGTGTGTGGCCATTCCGCCTGTTGAACAAACGCCTGTTCCGACCGGTGCCCCCAAGACCGGCTACATGATCGAATCCATGGTGTCGGCGACGGTGCACAATATTCATGCCGACATCGAGAACAATCCAAAGAGAGACACGGCTACCTGGAATGCGATCTGTCTGGCCGACATGGGTGATACGGGGATGGCGTTTGTGGCGTTGCCTCAAATGGCACCTCGCAACGTGACCTGGGCCAAGAAGGGGAAGTGGGTGCATCTGGCCAAGATTGCCCTTGAGAAATATTTCTTGATGAAAATGAAAAAGGGCGTGAGCGAGCCGTTCTTTGAAAAAGCGATTCTGAGCGCCATGGGGATCAAGAAGCTGGAGACGAAGGCATGAGTTCTGACGGTAACCCGATCCCGGATGGCGAGGCTGGTTTCTCGACGCCGGTCGGATCGCGGCGGACGTTTATGGGATGGGTGACGTCCGGTCTTGCCAGTTTGATAGGTCTGGGGCTGGCGATTCCGCTCCTTGGCTATATGATTTCGCCGGCGTTGAAACGGCGTGTGCGGCCGTGGGTAGATGTCGGCAATATTGGCGATATCCCGCCTGGCGAACCCAAACAACTCGACTATGTCACCACGATTCAGGACGGATATGTCGAAAACCGATCCCACAAGGCGATTTGGGCGGTCAAGCATCCGGATGGCCAGATCAAGGTATTCTCCCCGATGTGTACCCATCTCGGTTGCGGATATCGCTGGGAGGCCGAGGAGAAGGCTTTCAAATGTCCGTGTCACGGAAGCGTGTTCGATATCGACGGGCACGTGTTGGCTGGTCCTGCGCCCAGACCTTTGGATCTGTTGCCCTCCAAGATTGAGAATGGCCGGCTTCTCCTGGTCTTTAAGGAATTCAAATCCGGCACGAGCCAGGTGGTTGAATTATGATGCAACGCGACATCTCTTTCGCGGGACTGCAGGCCTATTACGCATCACGAGGGACACGTGGCGTCACGAATCTATAAATGGCTAGACAGCCGGCTCAATCTCAAGCCCGTTGAACGGACGCTCCTGGACGAACCTATTCCCGGCGGTGCCAGTTGGATCTATGTATTTGGTTCGGTCACCCTGTTCCTGTTTCTCTTGCAGGCGATCACCGGCATGTTCCTGGCCCTCTATTATGCTCCGACTCCCGATCATGCCTACGACAGTATCCGCTTCATCGAGACGGAGGTGTTGTTCGGGGCCTTCGTTCGAGGACTCCATCATTGGGGGGCGTCGGCCATGGTGGTGGCGATCGGGCTGCATATGCTGCAGGCCTTTCTCTACGGAGCCTATAAGCCGCCGCGCGAAGCCATGTGGATGGCCGGAGTCGTGTTGTTTCTGCTCGTGATGGTGTTTGCCTTTACCGGGTACCTACTGCCCTGGGATCAGACCGCCTACTGGGCGACGCAGATCGGGATCAACATGGTGGGAACCGTTCCGGTAGTTGGCGACTTCATGATGAGAGTGATGCGAGGTGGTGAGACGCTTGGGGCCTTGACCCTGTCCCGGTTTTTTGCAATTCACGTTCTGTTTCTTCCGAGTCTGCTTGTCGCGCTGATCGGGCTGCATCTCTTCATCCTTCGACGCGTCGGGCCGGCCGGGCCATGGACCGACGCAAGGGCGAAATTAGGCAGCGAGACGTTTTATCCCCGGCAGGTCTATATGGATGCCGTGGTAATCTTCGGGGTGTTTGTGGTCGTCGCGGCCGCGGCGCTGGCCGTTCCGTTTCCGCTCACCGATAAGGCAGACCCGTCCGATACCACGTTTGTACCGGTGCCGGAGTGGTATTTCCTGTTTTATTACGAATTGCTCAAGTACGTGCATGGCCCGCTTGAACCGCTGGCAACCTGGATTCTTCCGGCGCTGGTGATCGGTATTATGCTGTTCTGGCCGTTTATTGACCGGAATCCCGCCCGCAACCCGATTAGGCGGCCTGTGGCCCTGGGATCAGGGGTTGTGTTTCTCGTGGTGGTGCTGTCGCTGTTAGGACTCTCGATTAAGAATCTGTATGCGGTGCCCCGGGCTGATCCATCTGTGGCCAGAGGAAAGGTGCTCTATGGCGAGTTCGGCTGTGCGGGTTGTCATCGGATTCACGGCGCGGGCGGGGCGATGGCGCCGGATCTATCCTTCGTTGGCGACACCAGGCCAGACCGTGAATGGCATGTGAAGCATTTCAAAGACCCGCAATCCGTCTCGGCGGGTTCCTTCATGCCGAAGTTTCCGTTGGACGATCGGCAGTTAGATGATCTGGCCAGCTACATGCTGAGTTTGAAGAAAGCGCCGTGACAGGTTGCGCGAATCCTTTCTCCATGGCCTGCCTCACATGAGCAGGAAAGGAGACGGATATGAAACTCAATGAAATGTTACGGCTCATTGCCGGGGTTTTCGTGTTGATCGCCGTTATCCTTGGGGCAACGGTCCATCCATATTGGAACTACTTCGCGGCCTTTGTCGCGGTGAATTTGATCCAGTCGGCTTTTACAGACTGGTGTCCGATGATGGCGCTCTTGAGGAAACTCGGCGTTCAGGAGTAGAACAGTGTCCTCACGGGAGACGAGACGTGAATCGACTGCTTATTGGCTTGCTACTGGTCCTCTCGTTCGGATGCGGCTCAAAGGAGGAGCCTGTAACGGCTGTGGTGTCGGCTGCACCGCAGACAGCCATTCAGGCGGCCGTCGTTGAGATCGCCGCAGTGCAGGTGCCTGTTCGTGTCGAGGTCACGGGGCAGGTTACGGCCATTTATCAAGCCACGCTCTCAAGCCGTATCCAAGGGACGATCGATAGACTGCTGGTCAGAGAAGGGACGAAGGTATCCAAAGGCCAGACTCTGCTTCAATTGGACAGTCGCGACATCCAGGCGGATCTGGCCCGTGCGACCGCCGAGGTGGACAACGCCAAGGCGCAACTCACCCGCATGAAGACACTGTATGCTCAGGATGCCGTGTCGAAGCAGGAGCTGGAGAACGCGACGCGCTCTTACAAGGTCGCGGAGGCCAATCGCAAGGCGGTGGTGGCGCAACTCAGTTATACCGTCGTCAAAGCGCCGTTTAACGGGGTGATTACAGAAAAGAAAGTGGAGGCGGGCGAGCTGGCGTCTCCCGGTCAGCCCTTGCTTCAAATGGAAGATCCCTGGCAACTGCGTCTTGAAGCGACGGTGGCCGAAGGAGACCTGAAGGCTGTTTCGCTCGGGGACAAGATTCCGATCGTCATCGATGCCCTCGGTGCCGCACCGCTGCACGGTGTGGTGAGTCAAATTCTTCCCTCGGGCGACCCTCAAACTCATACCTTTATGGTCAAGGTGGATTTGCCTGTGACCTCCGGTCTGAAGAGCGGCATGTTCGGCCGGCTGCAGTTGGATAAGGGCACCGTCCAAACGATCCTGGTGCCCGCTTCCGCCATTGTCGAGCGCGGTGAGCTGACGAGCTTGTTTGTGGTGGGGGCGGATCGGATCGGCCGGCTCCGGTGGGCGAAAGTCGGACGACGCTTCGATCAGCAGGTGGAAATCCTTTCTGGTGTGAATGTGGGCGAGCGTGTGTTGATGGATGGAAGCCGTGGCATCGACGGGGCTTCCGTGGAGATCGTCAGTCAGGCTGCACCACCCACCCCGTAGCCGCTATCATGGATCACTATCGCCCAGGACTCAGCGGCCGGATCGCCGCCCTGTTTATCGGGAGCAAGCTGACCCCGCTTATTATGATAGGGGCGTTGCTCTTGGGCCTGTTTGCGATTGTCGTCACTCCCCGCGAAGAAGAACCTCAAATCGCCGTTCCGATGGCCGATGTCTGGCTGCCTTTCCCCGGCGCATCGGCCAAGGTCGTCGAAGAACAATTAACCAAACCCTTTGAGCGGAAGCTGTCCGAAATCAAGGGTGTGGAGTATGTCTATTCCATTTCCAGGCCCGGCGGCGCACTGATCATCGTGCGGTTTTATGTCGGCCAGCCGATGGAGCAGAGCCTGGTCAATCTCTACGATAAGTTAATGTCGAGCCAGGATCTGTTGCCGTCTGGAGCAGAGCCGTTTCTCGTCAAACCGAAGGACGTCAACGATGTGCCGATTGTCACGGTGACGCTCTCAAGTTCACGGTACGGTGAATTTGAGCTGCATCGGTTGGCCGAGCAAGTTTTGGAAGAGGGTAAAAAAGTTGCCGGAACCTCCGCCGGGTTCATTGTCGGGGGGCAAGTTCGAGAACTGGGGGTGCAAATCGATCCCGCCAGGTTGAAGGCCTACGGTCTGACGCCGTTGCAGATCGCCGGCGTTATTCGGGGGGAAAACCGGGCATTGCCGACGGGTCGATTTGACGCCCGCAATCAAAGCTTTTTGGTCGAGACAGGCCGATTCATCCGGTCACGCGAGGATCTCGAATCATTGGTCGTTGGCGTCAATGAGCAGCGGCCGGTCTATCTGCGCCAGGTGGCCGAGGTCACGGATGGTCCGCGCGAGGCGACGCAGTATGTCTGGTTCGGGCTTGGAGCTGGGAGCACTCGTGAAACGGTAAACGTACAGGGTGAAACGAGTGAGCCGCTGTCTCGTGAAGAACCGGCCGTCACGGTGGCGTTTGCCAAGCAGGGCGGGATGAATGCCGTTACGGTCGCCGAGCAGGTGCTTCGCAAGGTCGAGGAGATGAAGGGGATCACAATTCCAGCGGATGTGCGCGTCACCGTGACGCGTGATTATGGCGAGACCGCGCAGGAAAAGGCCAATGAACTGCTGTGGCATCTCCTGATTGCCGTGGTGGCGGTCGTTGTCTTTCTGGGCATCGCCCTCGGACCGCGCCCGGCCATTGTCGTGTCTCTTGCGATTCCACTTACGCTGGCCTTGACGCTCTTCACATCGATGCTCATCGGCTACACGATCAATCGCGTTACGCTCTTTGCATTGATTTTCTCGATCGGGATTCTTGTGGACGATGCCATCGTCGTCGTTGAAAATACCTACCGTCATTTGACGCTGCGGCTGAAGCCTCATCAGGAAGCCTCAATCTATGCGGTAGACGAAGTCGGGAATCCGACGATTTTGGCGACCTTCACGGTGATTGCCGCGTTGCTGCCGATGGCATTCGTTTCCGGATTGATGGGGCCTTACATGCGCCCGATCCCGGTGAACGCATCAATCGCCATGTTTTTCTCGTTGTTGGTTGCGTTCGTGGTGATTCCCTGGTTCTGCCAGACCTGTTACCGGCCCGGTGTCACAGTCGTGGGAGTGGATCATGAGGCCGACGAGCAGGGCCTGACGGCGCGTCTGTACCGGCGGGTGGTGTCGCCCCTGCTGGCTCATCCGGTGCTGGCCTATGCGTTCCTGGGGGCCGTGGCGCTGTTGCTGGCCGGATCCTGCTTGTTGTTCTATACCCGACATGTCGTGGTGAAGATGATGCCCTTCGACAACAAGAGCGAGTTGCAACTGGTCGTGGATATGCCGGAAGGCACCACGTTGGAAGAAACGGCGCGGGTTACGCAGGCGATCGGCCGCTATGTGAGAACTGTCCCGGAGGTGCGGGATTATCAGGCCTATGTCGGGACGGCGTCGCCGTTCAACTTTAATGGGTTGGTGCGGCACTATTATCTGCGGGAACAGCCGCATGAGGCCGATATTCAGGTTAACTTGGTGGCGAAGCATGAGCGGGCGGCGCAAAGTCACGAGATCGCGCAGCGGATCCGTCCTCAAGTTCAGGAGATCGCCAAACAGTACGGGGCGAATGTGAAAACCGTCGAGGTGCCGCCAGGGCCACCGGTGCAGTCGGTGCTGGTGGGAGAGATCTATGGGCCGGATTACGGCCGGCAACTTGCCGTGGCTCGCGAGGTGCGGGCGCTGTTTGAGTCAACGCCGGGGGTTGTCGATGTAGACGATTATATCGAGTCAGATCAGGTGAAATATCTCTTTACGGTGGATCGGGCCAAGGCGGCGCTGGCCGGGATTCCTTCCGAGGACATCGTGAACACCTTGCGCATGGCGTTACAAGGCACCAAGATCGGATTAGTGCATATCCCCCAGGAAACGAGTCCCGTGGAGATTGTCTTGCGGTTGCCGTTGGCGGAGCGCACCGGGCTGGAGCATATCGGTGAAATCGGATTACGCACGAACACCGGCGGCATGGTACAGCTGTCCGAGTTACTGACGGTCGAACAGCTGATTCAGGACCACGCGATCTATCACAAGAATCAGAAGCCCGTGGTCTATGTGGTGGCCGATGTCGGCGGGTCTGGCGCGGAGAAGGCCGAGAGCCCGGTCTATGGTGTGCTGGGAGTCGGGAAGAAACTGGAAGGATACCGTCCGGCTGAGGGCTACCAGATTGAGCAATATTATGCGAAGCAACCCTGGTCGGAAGATGAGCTGTCGATGAAGTGGGACGGGGAATGGCAGATCACCTATGAAACGTTTCGCGACATGGGTATCGCATTTGCGGTCGCAATGCTGCTCATCTATCTGTTGATCGTTGGGCAGTTTCAATCCTTTCTCACTCCCTTGGTCATCATGGCCCCGATTCCGCTGACGTTGATCGGGATACTGCCAGGCCATTGGCTCACCGGTTCCTATTTCACGGCGACCTCCATGATCGGCTTCATCGCCCTTGCCGGTATTATTGTCAGAAACTCGATTCTTCTCGTGGATTTCATTCAGCTCCAAGAGAGAAGCGGTGTGTCATTGGCGGAGGCCGTGATCAAGGCCGGTGCCATTCGGACGAGGCCGATTCTCTTGACTGCCGCTGCCTTGATGGTGGGCGCGTTCGTCATTATCCTGGATCCAATTTTTCAGGGACTCGCCGTGTCGTTGCTGTTCGGCGTGACCGCCGCTACGCTGCTCACCCTGGTCATCATTCCGGTGTTGTATTATCACCTGATCGGTAGGCACGTCGCATCGTGAGTTGTCGGATCATGTCCCGTAGTGGCAGGTCTCAGATTCGGATAATGCAACCAATCTAGAGGCTTGTATGGCATTACCTATAGATGGGACGAGGGTGATTACCTACCATATTTTGTAGCTTGGCAACGGTGGCGAGAGGGACTATCATCCGCGACTCGCGGCTCTTTCAAGACTGTTCAGAGGTGGTTCATGTCGCATAAGACGATCGAACGCCCCTCGCCTATGCCGATTTCACAACAACCAGCGTGCTGCCCTCATGGTCGTCTCATCGACGACGTTCTGACCCCGCAAGGGAACCGGACGGGGCATGTGCGCTGTCTCGAATGTGGAGCGGTTTTCGAGGATCCCCGCAAGGGGTGTAAATAACTCGATCGGCGCGTAAACGAGCTGTCACGACCCTGTTGCGTTCTGCGACAGTGGTTTATTTGAACCTGTAGCAAGACTCCCCTCATGTTGCGGTGGCTGTAATTCCTGCTTTGCCAACCTCCTAATATTATTGCGATTCGAGTTCAATCTGCTCAATGGCTCGTAAGGTCTTTACCTTGCAACTCTCATTGGAACGGAGTGATTCGTTTCGCTCCTCACATCGGATGGAGTCCTGTCATGCGAACATTTCTTACTACGATAGCCGGTGCCATTCTGCTAAGCCTTCTTCCAGCCTTGTCCATAGCGGAGGAGCAGTTTCAGGTTTCGCCTGAACTGCGGCTCAGTCTTCATGATGCCATTCAGGCGGCGATCGACAACAACGTGAGCGTGAGGTTGCTACGGGAGCGTATCGCGGCGGCACAGGCTGCGGCAGATACGAGTCTCGGTGCGTTGTTGCCGAATGTGGGCGGATTCATGAATGGCCGGAACCAAACCGTCAATCTCGCTGCGTTTGGGCTTCCGTCTGACAGGCTTGCCGGCCTCGGGTTGACGCGGAGCGTGACGGAGCCATTCGATGTCTATGATGCCCGCGCGACGCTCGTGCAGAATATTTTCAGTCTCAGTCTCATCCAACGGTGGCGGGCGGCCAAGACGGGCGTCGACGTGGCTGGCTTGGAAGCAGAAGTTACGAAGCGCGATGTGATGGCTACGGTGGGTTTGCTGTATTACGAGGCGTTGCGAGCTGATGAAGCCGTCAAGGCGCGGCAGGCAGACATCGGGCTCAGTCAGCAATTGTTGAAATTGGCGAAAGATCGTAAGGCGGCTGGCGTGGCAACGGGTTTGGACGTGACGCGGGAGGAAGTGCAGCTGGAGAACCATAAGCAACGATGGCTGGTATCTCAGAATGAACAGGAGAGCGCCAGGCTGAATCTTATTCGGGCCTTGGGGCTCAATTTTGATCTGCGCCTGGTGCTGACGGATGAGCTGAAGTTTATCGATATGGTCCAAGAGAAGACGGGCGACGCGCTGACGGTGGCTCGTGAAAATCGTGCGGAGTTGAAAGTGCAGAACACACGTCAAAAACTTGCGGAACTTTCGTTGAGTTCCGTAACGAGTGAACGGCTGCCGTCGCTTTCATTGAACGGGGACTATGGATGGATCGGCGTGAAGCCGGATGATGCCTTAGCGACCCGTACGATAGGGCTGACGCTTTCAGTGCCGATCTTCGACGGCGGACAGCGGGAAGGCCGTATTTCTGAGAGCCGGAGCCGTGTCCGGCAGGAATCTATTCGGATGAAGGATGTGTCCGATCAAGTCACGCTGGAAGTTCGGAATGCCCTTCTGACTCTGGAGTCGACCATGCAGCAAATCGCCGTGTCTGAGAAAGGGCTGGAATTGGCGTTAAAAGAATTGACGTTTGCGCGTGATCGGTTTGCCGCCGGATTGGCAACGAATATCGAAGTGACGAATGCCCAGACGTCCGTGGCTCGGGCTCGCGACAATCAGATCGAAGCCCTGTTCAGGTTCAATGCCTCGCGCATCAACCTCGCCAGGGCCAAGGGCGAAATTGAGGGTCTGTTTTGATCTGGGCGATGGCATTCCAGTGGGAAGCGGAGGAAGGGCCGTGAAGAAGCAGTCGATAGTGGTCGCCGCGCTGGTCGTCGCCTTGGGGGGAGGCGGGTATGTTGCGTTAGACCAGTGGACGAGAAGCCGCGGGGTGCCCGATGGCTTGATTCAAGCGAATGGGAGGATCGAGGGCGATCATGTGACCGTGGCGAGCAAGTTCCCTGGGCGTATCCAGGAACTACTGGCGCGAGAAGGCGCCACTGTGACGGTCGGGCAAGTGCTTATCCGGTTGGATGACAACCAGGCACGCGCGCGGCTCGATCAGGCCAGGCACGCGGTCGAATCGTTGGAAGCGCAAGTGCAGGCCGCCTATACCACCTTGGCGGTGCTGAATCTCGATGTCCCGCTGGCGATTGAGCGGGCCGAGGCAGAGGTAGCCAAAGCCAAGGACGATGTGGCGAAGGCGCGCTCGGTTGAAAAGGAGGCGCGTAGCGACGCCCTGCGGTTCAAGGAGCTTGCGGCGAAAGACGAAGCGTCGATTCAGCAGCGGGAACAAGCTGCGATGCGATGGGAAGTTGCGCAGAAAGAGATTAACTCCTCCCGTTCTTCACTGACGCAGGCGACCAAAGAGCTCGCGCAGGCAGAATTGGGATGGAAGCGGATTCATGCGAAGGAAGCGGACGTAACTGCGCTCGAACGGCAGCGAGACCAAGCGGACGCGCTTCTCGATGAAGCCGAAAGTGTCCTAAAGGATTTGACGATCACGGCTCCCACGAGCGGAACCGTGACGACGAGGATGGTCGATGTGGGCGAAGTGGTCGCAGCCGGCGCTCCATTATTGGAATTGGTCGATCTTGACCGGTTGTATCTCAAGGTCTATGTGCCGGAGGTGCTGATCGGAAAGCTACGGCTTGATCTCCCGGCGCGCATCTATACCGATGCCTTTCCGGATCAGCCCGGTGAAGCTACGGTTCGCTACATTGCGTCCAAGGCCGAGTTCACCCCGAAAGAAGTTCAAACCTCCGATGAGCGGGTCAAACTGATCTACGCAGTCAAACTCTATTTGGCTGGAAATCCGGATCATCGTTTCACGCCCGGCCTTCCTGCCGATGCGATCATTCGTTGGCGTGAGGATGTCGCGTGGGTGAAACCGAAATAGCCAGGAGGCGTTATCAGCGTCCGGCCATCAGCTCATTCGGATGGGTGAGAGTTGACGGCTGAGGACGAGCGGACATCAGGTGCCCAATGGACGAGGCTGTCATCACCCAAGAATCTCCGATTATCAGAGTCTCCGGTTTCATCAAGCGTTACAAACGGCAGGTGGTAGTGAATGGTGTGGACCTGACGATCAGGAAGGGGGAGATTTATGGCCTGATCGGCCCGGACGGGGCCGGCAAGAGTAGCCTGATGAAAGCGATTGCAGGGGTGCTTTCCTATGAGGGCGGGATGGTCGAGGTCTTCGGGACGCTGATCGACTCAGAGCGCGCCGCTGAGCGGGTGAAGCAGCGCCTGGGTTTCCTGCCCCAGGGGCTTGGACTCAATCTGTACCCGGATCTCTCAGTGGAAGAGAACATCGATTTCTTCGCTCGCCTGCGACTGGTCCCCGAACAGGAATTGACCGAACGCAAGGCGCGGCTTCTCGGCATCACACGGCTCGAAAAGTTCCGTGACCGCCCCATGAGGAATCTGTCCGGGGGCATGAAACAAAAGCTCGGACTGATCTGCACGTTGATTCATGAGCCGGAGTTGGCGATTCTGGATGAACCGACCACCGGGGTCGATCCCGTCTCTCGCCGAGACTTCTGGGCAATTCTTACTGAATGGCAGCAGGCCAAGGGAATGACGGTACTGGTGTCAACTGCATACATGGACGAAGCCGTGCGGTTCCACCGGCTTTCGTTTTTATCACGCGGACGAGTGTTAGCGTCGGGGAGCCCGGAAGAGATTCAATCCCTGTCTCCTGGGCTAGTCATCACGTTCGAATCCACTCCGCAACTCGACGCGGTCGGACGACTCAAGACACGCTATGCCCAGGTGGAAACGCTGGGCCCCTCGCTCCATGTATTTACCCCCGAGACTGACCCATCCACCGCGCTGGGGGAGATCCGGAACACGCTCAGCGGTCTGCCGGTCGAGCGGGTCCAGATCGATGAGCCGGAATTGGAGGATGTCGTAGTGTCGTTGCTGCTGCAGGAGCAGCAGAACCGGATCGATGGCCAGGCCGGATCAGCTGATCCGCGATCCAATGCCAGTGCACCTCAATCCAATGGCATCGCGGTTGAAGCCCGGGAGCTCGTCCGTGATTTCGGAGCCTTTCGCGCTGTCGACCGTGTCAGTTTCGTTGTGAAGCAGGGTGAAATCTTCGGGTTGTTGGGCGCCAATGGAGCGGGGAAAACAACCGTAATCAAGATGTTGACCGGGATCCTGCCGCCGACAGGAGGAGACGGTTGGGTGGCAGGTGAGGACATGCGCAGGGCTGCCGGCGCGATCAAGGAGCGCATTGGCTATATGTCCCAGGCCTTCTCGCTCTACCTAGATCTGACGGTGATTGAGAACATCAGGCTCTTCGCCGGCATCTATGGGCTTGATCAGCGGCAGACGCGTTGGCGCATGGAATGGATTATCGGGATGGCTGGGCTGACGGGCTACGAGGCCGATCGAACGGGGCGGTTGCCGATGGGCGTACGCCAGCGGCTTGCCCTGGGATGTGCCTTGGTGCATGAACCGCGCGTGTTATTTCTCGATGAGCCGACATCCGGTGTGGACCCGATTGGACGCCGCCGGTTCTGGGAGATGCTGGCGCGGCTGGCCCGCGAGGACGGTGTCGCGATTCTGGTGACGACGCATTACATGAGTGAAGCAGAACATTGTGACCGGTTGGGACTGATGCATGCGGGACGTCTGGTGGCGGACGGTTCTCCGGCAGATCTGAAACGCCGGCTGGAGCAGGACATGGGGCCCTTGCTGGAAATCGCGACAGACCAGCCTGGCCGCGCGCTCGCCAAACTGTCGGCGTCTGGCATGGCACAGGCCACCCTGTCTGAAACAAAGATCCACGTGCTGTCTCTGGATCCTGGCCGTGATGAGGCGCGCATTCGAACCGTGCTCACCGGATGCGGGATCAGGGTTGAAGCCGTGCGGACCAGGCAGCCAAGCCTGGAAGATGTGTTTGTTTCACGGGTCAGAGCGCTGGAAGAGGAGGCTCAAAATGGCGCACCGGCCTGACGGGAACGTTGTGGTGGAGCCGCTCTGCTTACGATGAATCTTCGACGGATCAAAGCAGTCGCACTCAAAGAATGGAAAGAGACCACCAGGGATCGGCTTTTCCTTCTGCTGGCCTTTCTCTTGCCCGCGCTCTGGATGCTCGTGTTTGGCTATGGGTTGGTGTTGGATGTCGAGGACATCCCCTTTGCCGTGCTTGATCAAGATCACACCGCAATGAGTCGGGAGTACAGTTACCGGTTCATCCAGTCGCGGTATTTCTCGTATCGCGGCCACGTTGACGATCCACGCGCGCTCGATCGACTCTTGACCAAGACAACCATTCGAGCCGCGCTGATCATCCCGGAGCGATTTGAGGAGCAATTAGCTGCGGGGGAGCCGGTGTCCGTGCAAACGCTGCTCGATGGAACCTTTCCGTTGCACGCCGATATCGCCAAAGGCTATGTGATCGCCATCAATCAGGCCTTTACGCAAGATCTGCTGGTCGATTATGTCAGCCGAACCCGCGGGCTTGCGCGTGAGCAGGGGCGCCGGATCGTCCAACCCCTGACGGTGGAGGTCCGATATCTCTATAACGAAGAAGTGCGGAGCACCTGGTCCATGGTGCCGGCCCTCGTCATGTTCACCCTAATGGTGGCCTCGCCGTTGTTGACGGCATTAAGCGTGGTCCGGGAGAAAGAAACCGGCTCCATTTACAATATTTATAGCTCTACGCTGAGCCGTGGCGAGTTCCTGGCCGGGAAAATCCTGCCCTATGCGGCAATCTCGCTCGTGAACGTCTGGGTCTTGTGGCTGATGGCCGTGCTGGTCTTTCACGTGCCGTTCAAGGGCAGTCTGCTGTTCTTCTTTGTCGGGTCGATGCTGTTCGTCTTCTGCAGTGCCGGTATCGGATTGCTGGTCTCGCTGCTGGTGAGTACCCAAATGGCGGCGCTGATTATCACGATGGTTGTGGCGATGTTGCCGACCATTCTGTTTTCCGGCCTCCTGGTGCCGGTCTCCTCGCTGGGCCGGGGTGCGCAGCTCCAGGCGCATTTCTTCCCCGCCATGTATTATACGAACATCGTGCGGGGGAGTTTTTTGAAAGGTGTCGATGCGCGTGTCCTGTGGCTCGACATGGCGGCGCTGGCAGTGTTCGCGATCGGGATGGGCCTGATCGCGTACCGGCTGTTCACGAAGAGGCCGAACGCATGATGGGCGAAATTCCACTCGATGGGCGTCGCGCGGCCAGATGGTGGCGCCGTCTCGCAGCGATGACGCAGAAGGAGGTGCTGCAACTGGGGCGCGATCTCCCGCTGCTGGTGTTTTTGCTCTACTCCTTTTCGCTGTCTGTCTACATCAGCGGTGTCGGGATTACGATGCAGCTCAGGAATGCGGAGTTGCTGGTGCATGACGGGGATCATAGCCTCTCTTCGCGGGAACTGATCCACCGGTTTCAGCCGCCCTATTTCCGGTTCAAAGAGGAGGTTGCCAATCCGCGCGAAGGGCTTCGGCAGCTGGATGAAGGGGCGGCGATGGTGCTATTGGATATTCCGCCGCGCTTTCACGAGGCGCTGGCCGCGGGCGAATCGACCGCGGTGCAACTCCTGGTCGACACCACCAATGCGCCACAGGGTCTTTCAGCCGCCAGCTATGGTCTCCGGATCGCAGGCCAGTTCGGTTCGGAGGCCGGACTGGGTTCGCTCGGCCTGTCTGCCCCGTATGCTGCCGTGCCGATGGTCACGAGTGCGCATCGTGTATGGTTCAATCCGAATCAGGACGAGACGTGGTTTCAGTCCATTTCCCACATGTTGCGCATGATCACGGTATTTGCCGTGCTGCTTCCGGCTGTTGCGCTGGTCCGTGAAAAGGAGCGAGGTACCGTCGAGCAATTGCTGGTCTCGCCGCTCTCCCCCTTTCAGATCATGTTATCGAAGGTGCTGGCGATGACTGCCGTCATCCTGATTTGCACGGCGATCGCCGTCTACGGGGTCCTGCGCCCCTTGTTCCATGTGCCGATGAAGGGGTCGGCCTGGGTGTTTTTCCTCCTGACCGCGTTGCATATTTTCACCACGGCCGGACTCGGCCTGGTCGCGGCGACCGTCACCAGGAACCAGGCTCAAGTGGGCATGATGACGCTCTTCGTCGTCGGTCCGATGATGATGTTGTCCGGTCTCAACTCGCCCTATGAGTCGATGCCCGGGTGGGTTCAAACCGTCATGGCGTTTTCACCGCTCCGTTACTACATCGACATCACGTACGGCGTGTTGCTCAAAGGCGCGGGCTTCGACGTTCTTTGGAAGCCGGTAGTGACGATGGTCCTGCTCGGCGGAGGATTGTTCGGTTTCGGTATGTGGCGATTCAGGAGGCAATTTGAGTAACGAGCAGAAAGATGCGGCATGGATAGTTTTGGTGGCATCATTGATCCGACAGTCAAAGGAACGGAGGGCTGCTGTCCCGGTATGGCAGGATCGCTATGGCCATGGTTACGGTTGGCGGGGTGCTCTTTGCTACGATGTTTGTGTGGACGAACGGAGACTCTTCCGTTCCCGGAACAGTGGTCGAGGATTCTTCGATTCTGCACGTAACGATCGATGCCCTCACGTTTCATGTTGAGAGTGTCGGCGATGCATCCCTATCTACAGGCTCGGAATAGAGGGCGATAACTCGGTTTCGAGGTCCGAGCGTTTTCGGTGAGGTAGCAGGTCCCCCTTCCGGCCCATATGGCGAGCTCTTGACTCATCAAGAAATATTGTTATGTCACTTCATGTCGAGGAATGCTTAAAAGGGGAGGTTTTTCTGCCTGGAAGACCGAACTAGCAAGGAGGGCAGGCATGAGTACGAACGACGTTCGGGAAACTGTCAAACGGAAGTATGGTCAAGCGGCCCGGCAGATCACGGAGGGGAAGCCCTCCTGTTGCGGTTCTGCACCGGAATCCGCCGCGCTCGACCCCATCACCTCCAACTTGTATCAACATCATGAACTGGAAGGGGTGCCGGCTCAGACCCTTGCTGCTTCGTTGGGTTGCGGGAATCCGACCGCTCTGGCGGAATTGCGTCCGGGAGAAATGGTGTTGGATCTGGGGGCGGACGGCGGCATCGATGTGCTGCTCTCGGCCAGACGGGTTGGACCAACAGGGAAAGCCTATGGGCTCGATATGACAGATGAGATGTTGGCTTTGGCCCGTCAAAATCAAGCCAAATCCGGCGTTTCTAACGTCGAATTTCTGAAAGGAGAAATTGAGCAAATCCCCCTGCCTGATCAGTCTGTGGATGTCATTATCTCGAACTGTGTCATCAATCTGTCCGGAGACAAGCCGCGCGTGCTGGCCGAAGCCTTCCGCGTGCTTCGTCCCGGCGGGCGATTCGCCGTGTCCGACATCGTCGTGCGCGGTTCGGTGCCGGCGAAGATCAAGCAGGACATGGAACTCTGGGCCGGCTGCGTGGCTGGCGCCTTGGAGGAGGGGGAATACCGATCCCTTCTTCTTCAAGCAGGATTTCATGATGTGAGAATCGAGCCGACGCGGATCTACCGAGCTGAGGATGCCAGAGAGTTTCTAGCGGGGTCGAACATGGATATTGCCCGCATCGCACAGGAGGTGGATGGCACATTCATGAGCGCGTTTGTGCGGGCAGTGAAGCCATCAAGCCCTTTGTGATGGCTTCTGAGGCGGTATGAAATTATCGCGAATGCGGATCTCATGGCGCTGTTCCAACGACTGATGCATCCATACACATCAGTGAGTCTCTGTATATTTGGATTCTATCTCCTGCTGTGGGGCGCGCAATGGTTATTTCCCGGCAGTGCAGCGGGCAGCGCGGGCCTCGTTCTTGCGGCCTTGCCGGAATAGTGCTGATCAGGCCCGGGTGGAATATCTGGCCTTCTCGGCCTGCCGGATATTGGGCGGTGCTGTTTGGCGCGTTGGTGGGAAGTGCTGTGCTTGCGGCCTATGGGCTGAAGTGGTTCAGGATACCGACGCCCTACGACACGATGACGCTGAAGGTCGTGACGATCCTTCCGGGTGTCGTTGCGGTGACCTGTGTTGAAGAATTGCTTTTCCGACAAGTCATGTTCAGATGGCCGGAACAGCAGGGCCTCTCAGTAAGAGGAGTTGTGCTCGCCACGTCAGAGGCGTTTGGCTGTGCGCACCTGGGTCCGGAATTTTCAGGAGTATCAGTCAACGGGCCATTTCATCTTCTGCAAAGTCTGTATATAGTATGGGTTGGCCTATTGTTTGGCGAGCTCCGTCGAGCTAGTGATTCGTGGATCATGTCATGGGCCGGCCATGCGGCCTACAATATGGTTGTGCTATTCGTTCTCTCCCGTGCCGCGGTTTCATGACACGCCGGTGCTTAAGTTTGGGCCCTATGTCCCCATCTTGAGCCTGGATGTGCGATCTCGGTGATTGTTGCCTTCTGCGACAGTGGCCTATTCCAACCTGTAGCAAGACTCCCCTGCGCTTCTCGTATCTCCCTATTTCAATTCGCATATCGCTCAATATTTCCGCATATGTACGATGCGTGCCTACCGGCTCTGAGGCCCCCTCCTTGCAATACTTGACTAGAGAAGGCAGGCTGTATCGATGAATAAAAAGATCTCGTTTTCTATCTGGTACGTGTTTCTCGCCATTTGGGCCGTGATCCTGGTCCATGATTTCATTCTTGCCTTGAACAAAGTTGAAGAACTTCCCTATAGCCAGTTCAAGACCTTGGTGGTCGCTGGCAAAGTGGCGGAGGTGTCGGTGAGCAGTCATGTTCTGACCGGGAAGCTCAAGCCGGAGGGAGAGGCGAAAGAGCAGAAATTGTTTACGACGATTCGTGTCGAGGATCCCGATCTGGTGCGAGAACTCAACGAGCACGGTGTCACGTTCGCCGGAGTGATCGAAACCACCTTCTGGCGCGATTTGCTGTCCTGGATCTTGCCGGTCGTCGTATTTCTCGGCATTTGGTTTTTTATTTTCCGCCGATTGGGACAGGCGCAAGGCGGCTTTATGCAGGTGGGGCAGTCCAAGGCGAAGATTTATGCGGAGCAGGATACAAAGGTGACCTTCGCCGATGTGGCTGGAGTGGATGAAGCGAAAGAGGAATTGCGCGAAGTGATTGAATTCCTCAAGACACCGGAGAAGTTCACCAAGCTAGGCGGAAAGATTCCGAAGGGAATCTTGTTGGTTGGTCCGCCGGGAACCGGCAAGACGCTCTTGGCCCGCGCTGTGGCGGGTGAGGCCGGGGTGACGTTCTTCAGTATCAGCGGGTCGGAGTTTGTCGAAATGTTCGTGGGGGTGGGCGCCGCGCGAGTCCGAGATCTGTTCGAACAGGCGAAATTGAAGGCTCCCTGCATCATCTTCATCGACGAACTCGATGCGCTCGGAAAAGCGCGTGGCATGGGGCCCATGGCGCATGAGGAGCGGGAGCAGACGCTTAACCAATTGCTGGTTGAGATGGATGGGTTCGATCCCCGCATCGGCGTCATTCTCATGGCAGCCACCAACCGTCCGGAAATTCTTGATCCGGCCTTGCTGCGGGCCGGCCGGTTTGACCGCCATGTCCTGGTGGATCGGCCGGACAAGAGCGGCCGGATCGCGATACTTCGCGTGCATGCGAAACAGGTGACCCTTGGCCCTGACGCTGACCTCGATAATATTGCAGCCATGACCCCAGGATTTTCCGGCGCCGATTTGGCAAACATCATCAATGAGGCGGCGTTGCTAGCGGTGCGTCGCGGCAAGGACCAGGTCGGCATCTCCGAATTACAGGAAGCGGTTGAGCGGGTGGTTGCCGGGTTGGAAAAGAAGAACCGCGTTCTGAATAAGATGGAGAAGGAACGGGTGGCCTATCATGAAACGGGGCACGCTCTGGTGGCGCTGTCATTGCCGGGGTCGGATCAGGTGCAGAAAATCTCTATCATTCCACGGGGCATCGCGGCGCTGGGGTATACGCTGCAGCTTCCGACGGAAGACCGCTTCTTGATGACGAAATCCGAGCTGGAGAACAAAGTGGCGGTGCTCCTTGGCGGGCGGATAGCCGAAGAGCTGATATTTGGCGAGGCCTCGACCGGCGCGCAAAATGATCTGGTGAAGGCGACCGATATTGCGAAGAGCATGGTGAAGGCGTACGGGATGAGCGAGAAGCTGGGGGCGATTACCTTGGAGCGGGAGCGGCAGCCGCAGTTCCTTCAGCTACAGATGGCTCAGGAGAAGGGCGATTATTCGGAAGAGACCGCGCGGGAGATCGACTGTGAAATCCGGAGGATCGTCGATGAGCAATATGAGCGGGTGAAGCAGCTGTTGGCAGGGAAGAAGGCGATCCTCGAAGCCGGTGCCACGGTCTTACTGGAGCGCGAGGTTATCAGTGGCACAGAACTCAGGACGATCATGGACAAAGGCTAGTTTCGTCGGCTGCTTTGTGGCGGTGTGCGCAATCGTGCTGTCGGCCTTTCCGGTAGCTGCGACGGAGACACCGGAGACAAATCAGGAGGCCGTGGCGCAGGATTGCCGCTACAACTCCGAGCGACGAAGCGCCGGAACGGGGGAGGCCGAACCTTGGACGAACGTGGCCTTTCCAGACGGCGATGTGTTTCGCCCGCTGATGGCGGATCCGAAGCAGCCGCAGTTCTTTGCCTCCTACCAAGCGTTGCGAGTGCGTGACGGCGGAGGTAGTGCAAATGTGGGTTCGGTGGGGTTCGGGGAGAACTTCGGCCTCTGGAGCCTCCGGAAGGAGAGGGGGTGCGACGGGGTGCAGGTGGGAATCCTGGCGGGTGTCTTTTCGCAATTCAACCTCGATGCCCCATCGAGCGATCTGGTCAACACCGATTTCGTGGTCGGCATTCCCGTCTCTTGGCGTAGCGGACTGTGGTCCTCTCGTGTGCGGCTCTATCATCAAAGCAGTCATCTGGGTGACGAATTCCTCCTCGGGAGGCCGGGGTTCAACAGGGTGAATCTGAGTTTTGAAGAGATTGAAGGGATCGTGGCGATTGACGCTCCGGGAGGATGGGGGCGGCTGTATGCGGGGGGCGGATACCTCGTGCATCGTGAGCCGGCCGAATTGGACCGCCATCGCGTGCAGTGGGGAATAGAACTCCGCGGACCGGTGCTGCATTGGTCGCTATTGGAAAAAACCATGAAAGATTCGCTGGTTCTTACACCGGTTTTTGCAGCGGACTTCAAGGCATTTGAGGACCTCCATTGGATCGTCAATGCCAATATCGTGGGTGGGCTGGAATGGTTTCGTGCGGGCGCGTATCGGCGGTTTCGCCTCCTGATCAACTACTATCATGGATTCAATCCCTATGGACAATTCTTCGCGCAGAAAATTGAGACGGTGGGGATCGGACTGTACTTATCATTTTAAGGATAGGGGAATCGTACCCAAAGAGCGAGGGTGAAGCGGTGAGCGCGAGTGTGATGGTGGAGCGAGCGGCCTCGGTCGAGATTAGCGGCAAGGTAATGTACTGCCGCGGACGGTGGACGCTGACCCATTTGGCTGATCTGGAGCGTCAGGTCGCGGCGATCCGGTGGCCTGAGGGGCAGGGCGTGATCTGTGATGCCAGCGGATTGACCGCGTTAGATACGGGCGGGGCGGTGTTGTTTCAGCAGAGTCTTCATGCCGCCCATCGGCAGGGGCCGAAGCCGACGGTGCAAGGTCTGCGGCCGGATTTCGAAGCGCTGGTTCAACTGGTCGGCGCGCAGCAGGGAGACCGTGGGGGGAAGGGGCCGCGCCGCCATACGCGGATTGAGCGGCTTGGAGAGGCGGCGTGGCATCAATGGGAGTGCGGCCTTCGAGGGCTGGCCTTTCTCGGCGAGACTACCGTCGCGCTGGTTCGCGTGCTATCTCGCCCGCGGTCGCTGCGATGGCGCTCGCTGTTGCGGATGCTCCACATCGACGGCGTCAATGCGTTGCCGATCACGGGATTGCTGACCTTCCTCGTGGGTGTGGTGATCGCCTACCAGGGCGCCGAACAGTTGCGAAAGTTCGGGACGAACATTTTTATCGTGGATTTGGTCGGGATCTCGCTATTGAGGGAAATCGCGCCGCTTATCGTCGCAATTCTGATTGCCGGGCGGTCAGGATCGGCCTATGCCGCCGAGATCGGAACCATGAAGGTGACGGAGGAGTTGGATGCCGTGCGAACGCTTGGCATCTCGCCGATGGATCTGCTCGTCATCCCGAGGACACTGGCGTTGGTGATCGCCGTGCCCTTGCTTACCGTGTACGCGGATGTGCTGGGAGTCTTTGGGGGCATGTTGATCGCCTCGGGGCAATTGAACGTGAGTTTTACCGAGTTTGTCGGTCGTTTCGAGGAGGCCGTAGCGGTGCGGCATTTCCTGATCGGGATCGGAAAGGCTCCGGTCTTTGCGATCATCATTGCGCTCGTGGGGTGCTACCAAGGTTTTCAAATCAGAGGGGGCGTGGGTGATGTCGGCAGGCATACCACAATCAGTGTCGTGCAGGGAATTTTTCTGGTGATCGTGTTCGATGCGATTTGCAGTATTCTCCTCAATTGGTGGGATTTGTAGCGTGATGTTCAAAATGGCTTCCAGCATCGTTCTCGTATCGTTCAGGCCCTCAACGTATCCCAGAGGGTACGCCTCGGCCCTTCACTCGCTGCGGCCTTGCTGGAATCCATTTTGAACATCCCTCGTGATCTAAAGAAGGGACAGCGGTGGCGTCTCAACCCGCAAGTGAGAAACATCAATCGGTTATCGAGGTGAGTCACGTCTCCACCCGGTTTGGGCAGGCCGTGGTGCATGCCGATGTCAGCCTGTCGGTGCGGCAGGGCGAGGTATTCGCCATTGCCGGAGGGAACGGGTGCGGCAAGTCCACCTTGTTGCGCGAGATTGTAGGACTGCTTACGCCCTCGTCCGGAACCATTCGGCTCTTTGGCCAGGACAGCCGATCGTTGGAGGAGTATGACGGGAGACCGCTCCATCGGCGGTTTGGGGTGATGTTCCAGCACGGGGCATTGTTCAGTTCGCTCACGCTGGTGGACAATGTTGCGGTGCCTTTGCGCGAGTATACGGGGATGAGTCCGGCGCTTATCCGTGAGATTGTCGCAGTCAAAATAGCGATGGTGGGACTGCCCCCGGAGAGTGGCGTGAAATATCCCAGCGAGTTGAGCGGCGGTATGCGGCGTCGGGCGGCGCTGGCGCGTGCGATCGTCATGGACCCCGAGCTGTTGTTTCTCGACGAGCCGACGGCCGGCTTGGATCCGATGATTGCCGCGGGATTCGATAAGTTGGTGCTGTCTCTGAAGGGCCTGTTGGGTCTGACGGTGGTCATGGTGACGCACGATTTGGATTCGCTGTGGCGCATCGCTGATCGCGTGGCGGTCTTGGGCAACGGAAAGGTTTTGGGAGTCGGGACGATGTCCGAGCTTTCGCAATCGAACGATCCGGTGGTGCGGGAATATTTCCACGGTCCACGGGGGCGTGCTGCGAGCGAGCAGGCTGCTTGGAACGGGCGGGACCGAAATGTGTGACGGGGGCGCTGTATGGAACCGAAGGTGAACTATCTCGTCGTCGGATTATTCGTCGCCGTGTTGGGCGCCACCATCCTGGCCGGTATTTTGTGGCTGGGGAAGAGCGACTATCGGGGTGCGTATGAGCGGTATGAAGCCTATATGCGGGAGTCCGTCGCCGGATTGAGTGTGGATTCGACCGTGAAGTATCGCGGGGTGGACGTCGGACGAGTCAGAGAAATTGCGCTGAATCCGGACAATCCCGAAGAAGTGCGGCTGACTCTGGACATCTCCCGTGGAACGCCGATCAAGACCGACACGATCGCGGTGCTGGAGACCCAGGGGCTTACCGGCCTGGCGACGATCAACTTGACCGGGGGAAGCCGTGAGGCGCCGCCGTTGCAGGCGCTGGAGGGACAGGCCTATCCGGTGATCAAGACGGGACCGTCGCTATTTTTCCGGCTCGATGAAGCGATGTCGCGCTTGTTGTCAGAAAAAGGACTGACCAAGCTGTTGGCAGATCTGGATACGGTCGCCAAGGGCGCGGCAGAGGTGCTGGATGAGGACAATCGTACGGCGTTGAAACGCACGATCAAGGACCTTTCAGATGTGGCGCAGACGGTTGCGGCCCATAAGGCGCAGATGGAGCGGGGGCTTGATGGCGCGGCGCAAAGTGCGGACAATCTGGTGAGGGTCACGAGCACGCTTAACGAGCAGGTTCCGATTCTGCTGGCGAGAATCAATAAAAGCGCCGCGGCGCTGCGCGCCTTGACGGAAGAGCTGGCGCACACCAGCAAGGCAGTCGGCGCGGTGGTGCAGGACACCCGTCCGGAGTTGGAGCAGTTTTCGCGGCAGACTTTGCCGGAGACGGGCATGCTGGTGACGGAGCTTCGGCAGCTGGCCGGCACATTGTCTCGGGTGGCGCGCGATCTGGAACGAGAACCGAACTCGCTGGTGTTTGGGCGAACCGCGCCGCCTCGCGGCCCCGGTGAATAGCAGGAGGGATCTATGACGCGTTGGATGGCCGTATTGCTTGCGGGGGTGTCGATGACAGGTGTGACCGGCTGTCTGTCCCTTCGCGCAGATTCACAGCCCATGCATACCTATCAGTTGGCGCTCAATGGGGCGTCCGATGAGTCTCGGGCTTTCGACCTCAATGGACCGGTGCTCCTCATCAGTCCAGCTCAGGCTGAGCCGGGTTTCGATACCGCGCGCATGATCTATCTTAAACGGGACTATGAGTTGGAGGCCTATGCGTACAATCAATGGGCCGATGCGCCGGCGCGCATGGTGACGTCCTCGCTGGTTCGGTCGTTGGATCGGAGCGGGTTCTGGCGAGCCGTTCTCCCCTTGCCGGGGTCTATGCGGGGGGATTATCGTCTTGACGCAGTCGGGTTTGCCGTGCAGCAGGAGTTCTTACAGCAGCCTAGCCGGGTGCGGGTTACGGTCCGCATGCAGCTGATCGATCTCAAAGAGTCCAGGGTCGTAGGGACGAGGGCCTTTGATGTGGCGGAAGATGCGCCGAGCGACGATGCGTACGGAGGGGTACTGGCGGCTAACCAGGCAATGGGCGCAATGCTGGATCAGGTCGGATCCTGGCTCCAGAGCTGTGTGCGGCGTGCACCGGCTTGCGGGCGGGTATGACCCTGCACAGGAAGGGAAGAGCATGACGATCAGCCGTGTTTCGGTAATATTCGCCTTGATGGCGGGCTGTTGGCTATTGGCGGCTTCCCCCGGGTTCACGGCCGGTGAACGAAACCTGGTGCGAGGCAAGCAGCTATACGAAAAGTATTGCCTGGCCTGTCATGGTCCGCAGGGTAGAGGGGATGGGGCCACGAAGTTTGACCCGCCACCGGCGGATCTCACGTCGAGCGAGGTGCTGCTGAAGCCTGACTCGAGGCTTGTGAAGAGTATTCACGAGGGACGACCAAACACCGCGATGGATGCCTGGAAAACAGCCTTGTCGGACGAAGCCATTCGCGACGTGCTTGCCTATGTGCTGACGTTCCCGCGATGATGTGGCGGCAATGAATCTCTCATGGAAAACCGGGCTTAGTTTTGGCCTGACCTCCGGCGTGATTACCACACTTGGTCTGATGGTGGGTCTGCACTCCGGAACCCATTCACGGGCCATTGTGGTGGGCGGGATTGTCACCATTGCCGTGGCCGATGCCATGTCGGATGCCCTGGGTATTCATGTGTCCGAAGAGTCCAAGAATAGCGGCCCTGAGAGACATGTCTGGGAAGCGACGCTGGCGACGTTCGCCGCGAAGTTTGTGGTCGCGATGACCTTTGTGGGGCCAGTTTTGATGCGCCCTCTGGATCAGGCGGTTGTGATCAGCGTCATCTGGGGGCTGCTTCTGTTGGCGGTGCTCAGTTATTTTATTGCGAGAGCTCAAGCGATCTCTCCCTGGAAGGTTATCGGCGAACATCTATTGATCGCGCTCTGCGTGGTGGCCATCACCCATGCGCTTGGTGATTGGGTGCAAAAAGTCATCAAAGCGGAATGAAAGGCCTTCTCCCGTGAATCCCGACGCCATGACGACGCAGCACGATTCCTCCCTTGCCTCGACTTACGAGCGTCTGCTGACGCTCTGGACTTCCGGGGTGCGCGATTATCATTCGATGCTATCCGACTATCTCACGGCCAACTCGATCTTTGTTGCAGTGATCGGGTTGATCGTCTCGCGGGAGTCTCTGGCCTGGTCATTCACTGTCTTGATCGGCCTCCTCTGCGTGTTCGGCATCCTGCTCTGTCTGCAGATGGCGATCGTCCTCGGCCGTTTGTCCGGGCAGAACGCCTTGTGGGAGTGGCAGTTGAGGGGCATTGAATTAGCTGAGGGATGGCAGGGGCAGAAACTCATCACGGGCCTGTATCAACTTCACGAAACGCGGCGATCGATCGAAAATCCGAAGAACGTGCCGGCGGTGTTCACCCCGAACTGGGCATTTCGACGGCACCGGCAGTGGTGGGCCCATCGCGCTATCAGCTTCCCTTGGTTCTTCGGCTGCGTCTACGGTCTGTTCTTCATCTGGGCTGTGACGCAATTCATTCACCGATGAGCCGGCATGGCCGTGTGCCCCGGCAAGTTCTCGCCGGATTGAATGGCACGGCCCGCAGTATTGACCAAGAGAGGCCGGCAGCCATTGCCCTCACACGGCACACCGATGAGTAAGAAGCAGAGCCAGGTTAACGCACTCGCAGATCGGTTTATTCTCACTGCCAATGGAGGGTCGTCGAGCCTGAAGTGTGCGCTCTTCCAGATCAGCCCTCCCCTCACTCGCGCGCGGTCTTGCACGGTCGACCGCATCGGGTTGCCGGACGGAACCCTGACACTGACAGACGCGATCATGGGAACCAGTGAGCGCAGGCCGATCCAAGCGGCGCATCACAACGACTGTGTCGATCCGGTCATCGCCTGGTTGGAAGAAAAGATCACGATCACAGATCTCGTCGCCATCGGGCATCGTGTGGTGCATGGAGGCCCCCGGTATAGCGAGCCGCAAGTTGTCAGCCCGGAAATCATGGGCGAGCTGCGTCGGATGAGTCCCTATGATCCGGAACACTTGCCGGCCGAGATCGCGCTGATCGAGGCGTTTGGTCGCCGCTATCCGACGCTCCCTCAGGTCGCCTGTTTCGACACCGCCTTTCACCGTGACATGCCGCGCGTCGCGCGTCTTTTTCCGATTCCCAGACGGTACGAGGCTGCCGGCGTTCAGCGATATGGGTTTCACGGACTTTCCTATGCGTACTTGATAGAGGAACTAAGGCGTATTGCCCCTCGTGAGGCGGAGGGCCGTGTCATCCTGGCTCATCTGGGCAATGGGGCGAGCATGGCGGCAGTGCGTGGGGGGCGGAGTATGGATACGAGCATGAGCTTCACGCCCACGGCAGGATTGCCGATGAGCACCCGTTCAGGCGATCTCGACCCTGGCCTGGTGTCCTATCTCTCGAGGACGGAAGGCATGACCGCCGAACAGTTTCATACGATGGTCAACACAGAGTCGGGTTTGCTAGGTGTGTCGGAGACGAGTTCCGACATTCGGGACCTCCTCGCTCGCGAGGGCAGCGACGTGCGGGCGGCTGAGGCCCTGGCGCTCTTCTGCTACCAGGCCAAGAAGCAGATCGGAGCCTATGCCGCGGCCTTGGGCGGGCTCGACACGCTGGTGTTCAGCGGCGGGATCGGTGAGAACGCGGCGGTGGTGCGAGCCCGTATCTGCGAAGGATTAGACTTCCTCGGCCTGACCATAGATGAGGCCCGCAATAACGCGGGTAAAGCGGGCATTTCCACCGTAGGCAGTAGAGCGACCGTTCGTGTGATTCACACAGACGAAGAGCGAGAAATCGCGCAATCCGTTCTTCGCGTGCTGAACGCAGTATGACAGGAGCGGTGAGGAGACTATGCTGAGAAAAAAGACGATGGTGAATACGGACCTGCTTCAGAAAATGGATGCCTATTGGCGCGCGGCCAACTATCTGTCTGTCGGGCAGATTTATCTCTACGACAATCCCTTGTTGAAGCAACCGCTTACGCTGGCTCATATCAAGCCGCGCCTGCTTGGTCACTGGGGGACGACGCCCGGGCTGAATTTCATCTACGTCCATCTGAACCGTGTCATTACGCAGTACGGTTTGAACGTGCTGCCGATCACCGGGCCGGGTCACGGGGGACCGGGCTTGGTGGTGAACGCGTATTTGGAAGGCACCTACAGTGAGGTCTATCCGCACGTGTCGCAAGATGAAGCGGGGATGAAGCGCCTCTTTACGCAATTTTCCTTTCCGGGCGGCATTCCGAGCCACGTTGCGCCGGAGACCCCGGGATCGATTCACGAGGGCGGTGAGCTGGGATATGCCTTGTCCCACGCGTTCGGGGCGGCGTTCGATAATCCGGATTTTCTCGTCGCCTGCGTGGTGGGCGACGGAGAAGCGGAAACCGGTCCGCTGGCGACCAGCTGGCATTCGAATAAGTTTCTGAACCCAGTGCGGGACGGCGCTGTCCTGCCGATCCTGCACCTGAACGGATACAAGATCGCCGGTCCGACAGTGCTGGCGCGGATTCCACATGACGAGTTGGAAGCGCTGTGCGTCGGCTACGGGTACCGTCCCTATTTTGTCGAAGGCGATGAGCCGATGGCAATGCATCGACAGATGGCCGCCACCCTTGATGCGGTCGTGGCCGAGATCAAGAAGATTCAGCGTGTAGCGCGAACCAACGGATTCAAGAAACGGCCCCGGTGGCCGATGATCGTTTTGCGTTCGCCGAAGGGCTGGACGAGGCCGAAGTTCGTGGACGGCAAGAGGACGGAAGGCACGTTCCGGTCGCATCAGGTCCCGATGGGGGACATGAGCCATCCGGGCCATGTGAAGGTGTTGGAGCGGTGGATGAAGAGCTATCGGCCACAGTAGTTGTTCGACCAGTGGGGTCGGTTGCGTCCCGACCTGGCCGACTTGGCGCCGACCGGCGCGCGCCGTATGAGCGACAATCCGCATGCCAATGGCGGTCTCTTGCTGCGCGATCTGCGCTTGCCCGACTTCCGAAACTACGCGCTGAACGTACGGAAGCCTGGGGCGGTGGATGGCGAAGCCACCCGTGTTCAAGGGGAGTTGATCCGTGACGTCATCAAAGGAAATCCCGACAATTTCCGCGTGTTCAGCCCGGACGAGACGAACTCCAACCGCTGGGGCGCCGTGTTCGAGGTGACGGACCGATGTTCGACGGCAGAGATTATTCCGGGGGACGATCATGTCGCGTCGGACGGTCGAGTGATGGAAATGCTCAGCGAGCATCAGTGCGAAGGCTGGCTCGAAGGCTATCTCTTGACGGGTCGCCATGGCATGTTCTCCTGCTATGAGGCCTTTATCCATATTGTCGACTCGATGTTCAACCAGCACGCAAAGTGGCTCAAGGTGGCGAACCGGATTCCCTGGCGGCGGCCGATCGCATCTTTGAATTACCTGCTGTCGTCGCATGTGTGGCGGCAGGACCACAATGGGTTCAGCCACCAGGACCCGGGGTTCATCGACCATGTGGTCAACAAGAAAGCCGAGGTCATCCGGGTCTATCTCCCGCCGGATGCGAACACCCTGTTGTCCGTCGCCGATCATTGCTTGCGCAGCCGCAATTACGTGAACGTCATCGTCGCCGGTAAGCAATCGGCGCCCCAGTGGCTGAACATGGATGCCGCGATCGCACATTGCGCCGCCCGCCTGGGCATCTGGCCATGGGCCAGTAACGACCGCGGCGGTGAGCCTGATGTCGTGATGGCCTGCTGCGGCGACGTGCCGACATTGGAAACGCTGGCGGCCGTCGAATTGCTCAGGACCGCATTCCCTCGCCTGAAAGTCCGCGTGATCAACGTGGTCAACTTGATGAAGCTCCAGCCCCAGCGCGAGCATCCCCACGGGTTGAGCGACCAGGCGTTTGATCGGCTCTTTACGACCGACAAGCCGATCATCTTTGCCTTCCATGGCTACCCCTGGCTGATTCATCGGTTGACCTACCGGAGGACCAATCACAAGAATCTGCACGTCCGCGGGTACAAAGAGGAAGGCACGACTACGACGCCGTTCGGCATGGCGGTTGTGAACGACCTCGATCGGTTCCATTTGGTGATAGACGTGATCAATCGGGTTCCGAAGTTGGGACGTCTGGGCGCGCAGACGAGGCAAGCGATGCAGGACAAACGGATGGAACACAAGGCCTATATCGCCAAACACGGAGAGGATCAGCCCGAGATTCGAGCCTGGCGATGGGTCGCTCGCCGATCAATCCGGCGGTGACTCTTCAGGCCGAAAGCTTTGGCGTGACGTGGAGGTGCCTATGACCAGGCCCCAGGTGGTCTTTCTCTTTGACGTCGACAACACGCTCCTCGACAACGACCGGGTTACGGACGACCTCAAGCGTCATCTTGAAGAGACGGTGGGGCACGCACGGCAGGAAGATTACTGGGCGGTCTTCGAACGGTTGAGAACGGAGCTGGGCTACGCCGACTATTTGGGGGCGCTCCAGCGCTATCGGGTCGAACACCCCCGCGATTTCCAGGTCCTGATGGTCTCTCGATTTCTGCTCAACTATCCATTTGCAAAACGAGTGTTCCCCCTTGCGCTCGAGGTGGTAAGGCAAGTGCAGCAATGGGGCACGGCGGTCATCCTGTCGGATGGCGATGTGGTGTTTCAGCCGTGGAAGATCGAACGGGCCGGTCTTTGCACGGTCGTGGAGAGCCACGTGCTGATCTACATTCATAAGGAGCAGGAACTCGAGGATGTTGAGCGGCGGTACCCGGCCGAGCACTACGTGGTTATTGACGACAAACTCAGAATCCTGACGGCGGTCAAGCAGGTCTGGGGTGCGCGGGTGACTACCGTATTCCCACGGCAGGGGCACTATGCCCATGATCCGGACGTCGTTGGTCGATATCCGCCGCCGGATGTGACCATTGAGCGCATCGGCGATCTTTTGGCGCAGGATCTGGACGGGTTGCTCGCGGCGGCAATTCCGTTGCCGGCCGCGTGAGGCCGCTGGTGAACTGGCCTGTTCTTGCGATGAGGAAGAGAGGAGGGCCTATGTGGATGAAAGCCGTGGTGATCCTGTCTGTGTTAGTGACGCTCATGGTGGTCGCGGATGTCCGTGGAGAAACACCTCCTGAGCTGCAAGGAGGCGAGGCACGGCACCATGTTGTGATTCACCTGAATTCAGGCGATGAAAAGGTGCAGCGGGGCGCGCTGAACAATATTCGGCATCTCTATCAGGAAGTGGGACGTGAGCGGCTGCAGCTCGAATTGGTTGCCCATGGGGCCGGTCTTTCGTTGTTGATGAAGACAACGAAGCTTGGGCCGGAATTAGCCCAATTGAAAACGGATTACGGAGTAAATTTGACGGCCTGTTCCAACACCATGAAGGCCATGAATCTGACGCGGGATGATTTGATCGGTGAAGTGGGAGATACGGTCCCGGCGATGGTGCGGCTGATGGAACGGCAGGAGCAGGGATGGGCCTATATCAAGCCCTGATCGTTGTCGTATGTTGGCGCGGACTTTCCATAGGATTGCCCCCACCTTTGTATCCGGGAGTACTCCGCCGGTGCGCCTATGAGTCCACGACGGCCTTCCCATTACGAATCCCCTGCCGCACGATCTGGCGCAGGCCAAGTGCATGACATACGCGTTCAGCAAGTGCGCTCCGACTCCTCCCTCCCAAACGTCCTCCGCCGTGAGTGGCCGAAAGACGCCCTCGTCTATCTATCGAGGTGAGGTCTCGATGGGGAGACGCCGTTGTCCTCGAAGAAACAGCTAGAAACACCGTTGTCTCCACCGTATGCTTGGTTAGCCATATGCTGGAGTGCGTTCATAATCGAGAGATTCTGTTTCATTCTTGTCTCGCCGGGTGGAGCCAGGTATGCCTGGTGGAAGGAGTCTATGCTGTGAGTAAAAGGGGAATCGCTGAGGAAACAACCATGGCGGCTTGTCCCTCGCCGTCCTTTCCAGGGCAGCGGGGTAAATGGAGACGGGTCATACGGGTGGCGGTGCCGGCGGTGTTGGTTCTCGCCATAGAGATGATTTCTGTGGCAGGTGCGGCGGCTTCAGAATATGAGGGGGGCGCCGACGGCCGGTCGATTGCTTCGGAGGCATCCCAATGGGAAGTGGGTGGCTTTGTCGATGCCGCCTACTTGCTGAATTTCAACTTTCCTCCCAATCACTTGTTTCTAAGCCGGAGTACGACGCCACGAGTCAACGAGCTGGCTCTCAACATGGCCGGACTGTCTTTCACGAAGGACGCGAACGTTTCTTCCCGGTGGGGGGCGGAGCTTCTTGTCCATGCCGGAGAAGATGCCAAAGAGTTCGGATTTGCCAGTAACACACCGAAAGTGGGTGCATCAGACCAGCTTCGGCATTTCGGCAGCGCGAATGTGTCGTATCTCGCTCCTGTTGGTGGCGGGCTGCGTATACAGGCTGGTCTCTTCAACAGTCTCATCGGCTATGAGTCGCTTTTCTCCAAAGACAACGCGAACTATACGCGTGCATGGGTGTCAGATTACTCCCCCTACCTCATGTTCGGCGTCAATGCGAGTTTTCCGATCACGCATAACCTCACAGGCACGGTCTTTGTCATCAACGAGTATGCGCATCTTGCTCATGCCAATGATGTACCCAGTTACGGAGGCCAGCTGGCCTGGAAAGGGGCCTCCCGGTTTTCATTTCAGCAGACCTTTTACTATGGTCCGGATCAGTCGCAAACGGACATGAAGTTCTGGCGCTTGTTTTCTGATAGCATCGTGAAGTTTCAGGATGGTCCAGTCACCGTCGGCTTCGACTATCAGATCGGTACCGAGCGAATGGCGGAGCTTCCGGGGAATCCCCGGGTCTTTTGGACCGGCGCATCAATGCCGATTCAGTGGCATGTAAATGGGCCTTGGAGCGTGGCGATTCGTCCTGAACTGTACTGGGATCGGAATGGTCGGCTGACCGGATCCGAACAGTTCGTGAAAGCGGTGACTGCGACGTTGGAACATCGCAGCCCCGTTCGGTTGGGAGAGACGATTCTCCGGCTCGAATATCGCTTCGATGAATCGACCGGACAGCAGGGTGGTTTTTTCACCGATGCCACGACCTCGTCTGGCCCATTTGGGTTAGCACCCTCTCAGCAACTCCTCATTTTTTCTGCCGTCTGGACATTTACCACCAGGCCTTGGGCAGCTGGGCCATAGAACCAGCAGGACATCTTGAGTACCCCTTGCATCTCGTGGCCGATTCTCAGGATCAGGTGGAGTGATGACCCCGGTAACCCACCGGTGTGTTTCACGCGTGGTTTGCTCCAGAGGTCTGGCGTGGGTGTTGCGTATTCGAGGGTATGAATCCCTGTTGCCAGCAGGGTTCTTCTAAAACAACCGATGAGGCGGCGCTTGTTTCAGGGCTGCGGATTCAAGTAGCCACTTCTTTGGCTCACCAACGGCGTCATGGAGTAATCTCTTGGCATAAAGAGGGATTGTTCGTTGCATAACATCGTTCGGTCGTAAACTGCACAGCCGGCGCGGGCCTTGTGTTATACAGAGGGCAGAAGGGTGTGAGGGCAGGGCCTGCATCAGATCCGGTCGAAGAGGTATGCTGATAGCCAATGGCAGGAATAAGGAGGGACCATGGAATCGAAACCGAAAGTGTATTTGTACCATACGGCGGTGAAATGGACGGAGCAGCGCAAGGGCGTGATCTCCTGCGCGGGAAAGCCCGAAGTGCAGGTGGCAACGCCGCCGGAATTCAAGGGGCATGACGGCATCTGGTCGCCGGAAGATCTGTTCGTGGCATCGGCCAATATCTGTTTGATGACGACATTTCTGGCGGTGGCGGAGCGGGCCGGATTGGCGTTCACGGCGTATGAAAGTTCCGCCGATGGGCGGCTCGAACTGGTGGATGGCAAGTTTCAGTTTACGGCGCTCACGATCAAGCCGGTGATTACCCTTCCGGCAGGGGGGGATGCCGCTAAGGCCAAAGAACTTATCGAGAAGGCGGAGTCGAATTGCCTGATCTCGAATTCTATGAAGGCGCAGGTGACCTTGGATCCTACCATTCAGTAATCGTTCCATGTTGGGGCATCTTGGGACAGACCCCTCAAGGGGGCAAGGGGCATTTCTCGCCACTCCTCACTGGTCTGGCGTCCGCCAGCGACTAACTCACTGGCAAATTGCAGAATTTTACGCGTCAGCCGTGGCGCATTTCTGGCACATCGCTCGCAGTAGTTTCCCCGAGGAAAGAGGTGACCTATGCGTATCGCTGGAATTGCGCTCAGTGTCTTTGTGGGGATTATCTCAGCCGGGTTCGGCGGCGGTGGAGGGTTGAAGGGTCTCCCAGCGCCGCCGACGCAACGTGATGAGGTGACAGGGCGAGAGATCTATTCCAATACGTGCATCCGTTGCCATGGCATCGACGGGAAAGGGGCGATGGGCCTTCAGCTCGTTCCCAAGCCGGCTGATCTCACCTCGGACGCGATTCAGCGGCGATTGGATGCAAGCCTGTTCAAGCGCATTCATGACGGGAAACCCAATACCGCGATGGGGGCCTGGAGCAGCGCGTTGTCTGATGATGAAATCTGGGACGTCCTGGCGTATGTGCGAACGTTTCGTCAGGAATAATCGGTCGGGGCAAGGAAGAATCTCTTTGCCACATCATGACTCTAAAGAGGCAGGGGAATATCGTCTATCCAGCCTATAACCGGGAGGTTTCATCATGACATGCAATGTCGGAGGAATTGAACGGCCTATCCGAATCGTCGTTGGGGTTTTAGCTCTGGGAGTTGGTGCGTTTGCCGGGTTGCCTCCGGTGGGAACAGGGATCGCATTTGTCGTGGGAACCATTGCGCTTGTGACAGGGGCGATCGGCTATTGCCCCTTGTGGACGGTACTAGGAATCAATACCTCTCCAACGGACTGTTGTCACAAACATTAAGAGGTTGGTCATGCGCCGCTTTGCGCTGGGGTGTCTTCTGTTGGCGGTCGTCGGAAGCGTTGCCGCAGGGTGTGTGCCTCCGCCGAGGGCGGGGCAGGCAACTGAGTCCAATTATTCGCAGAAACATGAACCGGTGCTCGATGCCTTGTTTGCCCCGCCGTCTCCGGATTCCATCCCAGGCGATCAGCGCGGTGAGCAGATCCGGTTGGGTTTCAAGATTATCGCCGACACGCAGGAATACGGGCAGCCCTATGTGGGGAACAAGCTGAACTGTACGAATTGCCATCTCGATGGAGGGCTGAATCCGAATGCCGCCTCCTTTGTCGGCATCAGCCGGCTGTATCCGGAATACCGGGCGCGGGCAGACCGGCAGATGAGTCTGGCTGATCGGGTGAATGAGTGTTTTGAGCGCAGTCTGAACGGCAAAGCCTTGCCTCCAGACAGTTCGAAATTGGCTGCGGTGGTTGCCTATATCGATTGGCTGTCACAGAATGTGCCGAAGAGAAGCGCTGTTCCCTGGCGAGGGATTCCCCGCATCACAGCCACTCGGCCGCCGGATGCCGTGAATGGCAAGACGGTCTTTGCCAAGAAGTGTGTCTTTTGCCATGGGTCTGATGGACAAGGGACAATGGCTGCGCCACCACTGTGGGGGCCGGATTCGTTCAACATCGCTGCCGGGATGGCGCGTGTGAGTGTGGCGGCGTCGTTTATCAAGGCAAACATGCCGCGCGGTTGGGGATGGACGGTGACCGACGACGAAGCGTTCGATGTGGCGGCATTTATTGTTGGGCAGCCGCGTCCCGACTTTGCCGGTAAGAAATTGGATTGGCCGAAAGGCGAGAAGCCGGCGGATACGCCGTATTAGGGCGTGAGACGTGAAAGGTAAAAGGTAAGAGGGTAACGTAGTGAAGTGAAAGCGCGAACGATGAACGACCTGCCAATTCACCAGATCGCCGATTCACCCGATTATACGGCCGTTCCGGCCCTCCCTTAGTGGGCTGGAGGCCTGGGGATCGGTTTCATTCTGATTGTGGCAGTCGCGCTTGTGCAGCCGATTGGGGTTTCGACGCAGTATGTGGTCTTGGACGGGGTGCTGCTGCATCAGGTGTTGCCGGACGTCGCCGACCAGAGCGCCTACCTGTCGGAGGCGGCAGGTGGCTGGACGCTGGCGACCTATGAGTTCTTTTTTGTGCTGGGCATTCCGATCGGGGCCTTTCTAGCTGCATGGGCCACCAAGCGATTCAGTACAAGGCTGGTGCCCGGTGAGTGGGCTCATCGGTTTGGACCGATTCCCGGGCGGCGTCTGGTCTGGTCGTGCATCGGGGGTTTTTTGCTCCTGTTCGGTGCGCGATTCGGCGGAGGCTGCACGTCCGGCCACATTATCAGCGGCGTCTCTCAGCTTGCGGTCAGTTCGCTGATCTTTTCGGCGGTGCTCTTTGTCAGCGCGATCCTGACGGCGCGATGGCTATATGGCGATTGGGGGAAGCAATGAAGCTGCTCTTGGGGCTGGTATTGGGGGCCGTATTCGGGGCTGCGCTGCAACTCTCCGGGGCTTCCAGTCATACCAAGATTACCAACGCGTTGCGGCTCAAGGATATGACCATCATGAAAGTCATTCTGACGGCGATCGGGGTAGGGTTGATCGGGGTGCATCTTCTGGATGCGCTGGGACTGGCCCACATGAAAGTGAAAGATTTGTATCTCCCGGGAATGGTGGTGGCCGGTGCGATCTTCGGTGTCGGTTTTGCCGTGACAGGGTATTGTCCCGGCACCGCGCTGGCCGCGGCGGCGGAAGGAAAACCGGATGCCTGGGCGACGGTCTTCGGCGGGTTGCTCGGTGCGCTGGTGTTTGCTTTCATGTTTCCGGATTTGGAAACGGTGTTGATGGCCCTCGGCCAGTATGGGCCGGTGACCATTCACGAATCATTCGGGATGCCGGGCGTTATGCTGGCGGTTCCGCTGGGTGCGCTCTGTCTTTGGCTGGCGGTCAGGCTTCCTGATCCGGGAGGTGCGCGATGACGCTCACGGTGGCCTATCATGGCGGGACGCGATATGACGTCACGAGCGGCCGGCACCGGGTGATCACCGATCAGCCGGTTGAAGATGGCGGGCACGATGCGGGGATGAGCCCTGTTGAACTGTTTGTCGGATCGGTGGCCAGTTGTGTCGGGTATTTCGTCGGCCAATTCTGCGCACGGCACAACATCTCCCGGGACGGCTTGACGGTCGATGCCGAGTGGACGATGGCCGAAGGCCCGCATCGCGTCGGCGCGATCGCCTTGGCCATTCATCTGCCGCATCGCATTACGCCGGAACAAAAGGAGCGGCTGTTAAAGGTGGCGCATGGCTGCACCGTCCATCAATCGGTTGCCGTGGCGCCGAACGTGTCGATCAAGTTGAACCCGCACGGTCATGCGCTCCCCCAGCAGCCGGAAGGGAAGGCCGGGCTATGAGTCTCTCTCGGCGGGCCTGGCTGGGGAAGGTCCTGCAAGGCCTTGGCCTGAGTGCGCTGGTGAGCCATCGTCCTGTTGCTGCGCGAGCCGCCGGAAACGATCCGTCATCCAACGAGTCCGGCCCCTTGATCGCACGGGTCACCAGGCCCTATGACGCCGAAACGCCGGTGCGCGAATTCACCTCGTTCCTGACCCCCAACCATCGTTTTTTTGTAAGAAGTCATTTCGGTCCGCCAGCGCCGGAATTGATTACCGAGGCGAATTGGAAACTGCGTGTCGGAGGATTGACTGACCAGCCGTTGGAACTCACCTTGAAGGATCTCGCACAGTTCGAGCGGGTGACGATTACGGCGGTCGTGCAATGCAGCGGAAACGGGCGCGCGTTTCATCGTCCGAAAGTGCCCGGCGTGCAATGGGAACGGGGCGCGGTCGGGAATGCGCAATGGACCGGCGTGCGGCTGCGGGATGTGCTAGCCAAGGCCGGTCTTCGCCGGAACGCGAAACATGTGCAGTTCAAAGGCGCTGACAGGCCGGTTGTGTCATCCGTGCCGCTGTTTGTCAGGAGTATTCCGCTGGAGAAGGCCCTCCATCCGGACACGATGCTCGCGTATGAAATGAATGGACGCCCCTTGCCTCTGTTGCATGGAGCTCCATTGCGGGTGATTACGCCGGGATGGATGGCGGATTCCTGCATCAAATGGCTGACCGATATCACGGTGCAGGCGGAAGAAGCGAAGGGCTACTATATGCAGACGGCGTATCGAGTGCCAGTCACGGCGATTCAGCCGAACTCCGGTCTGCCGGGGACATCGATGGTTCCCGTGGAAGCGATGGTGGTGAAATCGCTCATTGTATCCCCCGTCAACGATGGTCAAGTCGGACTGGTGCCAGTCACCATTCAGGGTGTGGCCTGGAGCGGAGAGGCGTCCGTCGCGACTGTGGAGCTTTCGTTCGATGAGGGAAAGACATGGGAGCCGGCGAGATTCGTGGGCGAGGATGAACGGTATGCGTGGCGGCGATGGCAGTACGTCTGGAAGCCCAAGGGCCCTGGTTCTGTGGCGATTCTCTCTCGTGCGACGGATGCAGAGGGACAGGTGCAACCTCAATCCACGCCATGGAACCCGAGCGGATTTTTGTGGAACGGGTGGGACCGTGTGACCGTGACGGTGCAGGCATGATGACGTTCAGCCGTGTGATCCTAAGTGCGCTTGTGTTGGGACTTCCCGGTCTGGCGGTCGACACGTCGGCGCAAGAAGACGATCTCGCGTCAGTGAGCGCGGCATTGGCGCCGCGTGCCGAGGGGTTGATCATCGCGCGGTGCTCTGTGTGTCACAGTCCTGATCTCGTGTCTCAACAGCGGTTGCCCAAAGACCGGTGGATGGCCACGGTCGACAAAATGAAACATTGGGGGGCGGAGATATCCAATGATGAGTCCGACCTGTTGGTCCGGTACCTGTCGGCACGCTATCACCCGGGCGCGCCGGATCATCTGCCGCCGTTTGATAGCGAACTGAGAAAAGCGGAACCGTTAACACAGGAACCGGTCCAGGCGGGGCCGCTCGTCGGTGTGGCTGTCAGAGGTGCAGGCATTTTTGAGCATAATTGCCAGGCCTGCCATGGGGCCGGTGCGATCGGTGGGATGGGGCCGAAGCTGGCCAAGAATCCGATTCTCAAACATGAGGATTTGTTTTGGGAGACAGTGCTGTACGGACGAGGGCCAATGCCGGCTTGGGGGTCGGTGCTGAGTCAGCAGGACATTGCGGATATTCACGCCTGGCTTTTGGCCAGGTAAGAGGTCGGGAAGGTTCCCGCAGATGAAAGGAGTGGGTATGAATCTGAGGAAGCAGGTGATTATTGGTGGCGCGTTGCTGGCGGTGGTGGGGGTGATGTCCGCTCCGCGTCTGTTGTTTGGAGCCGATCAGCCCCGTGCGAAGGAGCTGATCCAGCAGGCGTGCGTGTCCTGTCACCGTCTGGAAGGATCAGCCGAGTCCCGCTTCAATCTGAGAGCTCCCGATCTCATTTGGGCCGGCAGCAAGTATCAACGTCCCTGGCTCATCCGCTGGCTGACGGGGAAGGAAGCGCCACTCTATGTCAAAGGCTATCGGTGGGACCTCAGCGAAGGGTCGGTGAAACATCCGGTCGTGACCGAGGAGGAAGCCAATGCCATCGCCGACTACTTCGACAAGAACAACAAAGACCCTCGGGTGAAAGTCGGGGCGTTCGATGTGGCCAAGGTTAGCAAGTTCGAAACGACGTTCGGCGGCATGGCCTATAAGGCGCATGCCTGTCTCGGCTGTCACACGATCGAGGAAAACGGGAAACTCATCGGAGGGCAGCAAAGCGCCGCGTTGCAGAACGCCGGACAACGGTACAATATGGATTGGCTGTATCGCTTCGGCCAGAACCCGCAGGACTTCATCATACAAACCGGCGAATTTCTCGCCGACGCCACCGACCCGCAATTGCGGGCAGTGATAGGCTATCTTGCGACATCAGGTGTGCCAGACTTCAAATATTATGAGCCCTGGACAGCTCCGGAGTTCGGCAAAGCGAGCGTCGGGCGCGGAAAGGTGATTTACAAAGAGTATTGTATGCAGTGCCACGGCGCGACCGGTAAGGGCGACGGTCCAGCTGCGGCCACCCTGGAACCGAAGCCCGCAATCCATGCCAATATCAACTTCAGCGAAGTGCCAACTGAGTATCTCTACAACATGATCAACCATGGTGGGGCGGCGATGGGCAAGTCTGCCAACATGCCCTACTGGGGTCTGACGATCGGTCAGCAGGGTGTGGCCGATGTGATGGCCTATCTGAAAGCGACGTTTAAGGGGCCAAAGTAGGGCGCAGCGCGTGATGGGCGAGAGGTGGCGATGGCTGGATGGCTTCGTCACATTCCAGGCTTGTCGCTTTATTCTTGCGAGTCCCGCGTATTTGGCGGGGCACGCTTCACGAACGACCATTCACGGAGGGTGAAGGATGGCGACGTTTATTATTTCAGGCAGCCGGGGCACTGACGATCCGACGATGGCGACGCTGCCCTTTATGGCCGCGAAGGTGGCCAAGGAGCAGGGGCACGATGTGGTACTCTGGCTCTGGAACGAGGCGGTCACCTTGGGACGTAAGGGAACCGCGGACCATGTGACGGGGGGCAATTTGACGCCGCTGAAAGATCTTCTTGCTGCGGTGCAGGCTGCGGGCGTCCCCATTTGGGTCTGCGGGGCTTGCGCGGTGGCCAGGCAGATCGGCGGGACGGATCTGGTGGCAGGGGCGTCGATCAAGGGCATGCCGGATTACATCAAAGAAGTGGCTCAGCGCGACCGGAACGTGGCATTCTAATGATCGATTGTGCGTGTGAAAGGAAAGGGTAGCGCGATGACACCTGACGAAGAATCGACCAGCAACGCGAAGGATCGCAAAGAATCTCACGCGGCGGCCCAAGATATTGCCGGAAGCGATGGCAAACTTCTCGCTGACGAATTGGAGACGATTCCAACGGTGGTGCCGCGTGAAGGGGATGGGTACCGGCAGCGGAAATCTGGCAAGGGCAAGGTAAGTGCGTCACTGATCGGCGAGGAGATCCAAGCTTTGACCGAGGACGATCTTCGCCGCGTTAATACGAGGAAGGGGCTGCTGCAATTACTCAAGCGCAAGGAAGTCGATGTCGAAGAGGTCCGCAAAACGCTTTTATACGAACAGGAGTTGCGGGCGCTGCAAGTCGAACTGGTGCGCTTGCAACGATGGGTGCAAAACGACGGGCAGCGTATAGCAATCCTGGTCGAAGGACGCGATGCCGCGGGGAAAGGCGGGACGATTCGCCGGTTTACCGAGCATTTGAATCCGCGCGCAATGCGAGTCGTCGCCTTGCCGAAGCCGACGGATGAAGAGAAAGGACAATGGTATTTCCAGCGCTACATCCGCCAACTCCCCAACAAGGGCGAGATCGTCTTCTTCGATCGCAGTTGGTACAACCGTGCGGTGGTTGAGCCGGTGATGGGATTTTGCAGCAAGAAGGACCATCAGCGGTTCTTGCAGCAAGTCACGGAATTCGAGCACATGCTCTACGAAGACGGCGTGACGATCATCAAGTTCTGGTTTTCCATTTCGAAGGAAGAGCAGGCGAAGCGATTCGAAGCGCGCCGGCAAAATCCCCTTAAACAATGGAAGCTGAGTCCCGTCGATGAAAAGGCGCAAGAGCTCTGGGATTCGTACACCCGGTACAAGGAGGAAATGTTCAGTAAGACGCATGCGACCTTCAGCCCCTGGATTATCGTGAAGGCGAACGACAAGCAGGCGGCGCGCTTGGAAAGCTTGCGCTATGTACTGAATCTTTTGCCCTATAAAGGGAAGGAAACGGCGGATGTCCGGTTGACTCCGGACCCGAATGTGATCACACGGTTCCATCGCAAGATGGTCGAGCTCGATCTTTGACACATCCTCTGCCGCCAAAGTCCGGCTCCCCTGCCAGGCCTAGGAGATAATGGCGCCGTATGGAAGGACCAAAGACGGCCAGAGATCCTCTGCGGCACCTCATGTATGCGGGAACTGTCCTAGCCGGAGTCATTGGGCTGGGAACCGCCGGCTACACGCTGATCGAAGGCTGGCCCGTATTCGATGCCCTTTACATGACGGTGACTACCGTGACGACAGTCGGGTACAGGGAGATTTATCCTCTGTCTCTGGCCGGGCGCGTCTTTACCTTGCTGCTCATTCTCCTCGGGGTCGGAACGCTGTTTTACGTGCTGGGTAATTTTGCGCGGTTTGTGCTGGAGGGGGAGCTGCAGTATGTGTTCGGGAAATACCGGTCGGGAGGAAAAGTGAAGACGTTGAGCGACCACTATATCGTGTGCGGGTACGGCCGGATGGGGAAACAGATTTGTAAGGAGCTGAGTGCCAAGCCGGTATCTGTCGTGATTGTCGATAAGAGTCCCGACATGATCGCCGCGGCGCAACGGGAAGGGTTCATCGCGGTCGAAGGAGATGCGACGCAGGATTATGTGCTGATGCAGGCCGGGATCGATCGGGCGAAAGGTCTTGTGTCGGTCGTCGACGGCGACGCGGAGAATCTTTACATCGTGTTGACGGCCCGCGGCCTCAACAAGAATTTGTATATCGTGGCGCGAGCCGGCGAAGAGGGCTCCGAGCAAAAACTGATGCGCGCCGGTGCCAACCGCGTCTCTTCTCCATATCTGATCGGGGCCATGCAAGTTGCACAGGTATTACTCAGGCCCGCTGTCGTGGATTTTCTGGAGCTGGCGACCAAGAGCGAACATTTGGATTTACAGATCGAGGAGATTACGATTGAAAAAGGGTCTTCCTTTGACGGGAAAACCCCTTGCCAATGCGGGCTGGATCAGGATCGAGGCTTGATCGTCGTCGGCGTCAAGCGCCGATCCGGTCATTTGGATTTTAACCCAGGGTCGCAGGTGATGTTGGGTGAAGGCGATACCCTGATCGTGCTTGGGAAGCCGCAGAGCCTCAAGGCGCTCGAAGCCGGCCTCCAGACGCGTATGTCTACCTCGTGACCTCGCTGAGGCTGTTGGTTACCGGCTTGATTCGCTCCTCTTGGCGACCCTGTTCTGCCGAGGAGCTCTACATGCGGGGCAGGTAAGCTGAAGCGGGAAATGAAGCGAGGTGGTCTTTTTCTCTGATTACCAGATGTAGGATCGACTCTGGGCCAAGGGACTTCTTGAGGCATACATATAGCAGTGAACTACCTTAGCAAGAGCGGAAATTTTAGATGATAGCCTGCGCAAGTGAGATGCGGGATATTTTGAAAGCTGGAAAATTAGAAGCGCAGGAAAGAAGGAGCATGATGATGAAGATGCGGCGAGGGGCATTGGCACTATTGATGATTAGTTTTGCGGTTCCGGTGGTGGCGGCCGAGCGCCACATGATGCAGCCAAGGGTGCCGGCCGACAAGCTGGCGGATGCCCAGGCCCTCACCAGTCCCCTGCCTGACGCACCTGAGTTTGTGGAGAAGGGCAAGGCGCTCTACAATGGGAAAGGGACGTGCTTCAATTGCCACGGGAAAGATGGGTCGGGCAACGGGGTGGCGGCTTTCGGTCTGGATCCGTCGCCGCGGAATTTTCAGCACCACGGGTTTTGGCGTCACCGTACCGAGGGGGAAATATTCTGGACGATCAAGCACGGCTCGATTGGTACGGCCATGATCGGGTTCGGAGATCAGCTCACCGATGAAGAGATCTGGTCAATCATCCAATATGAGCGAAGCTTTGCCGGTGAGCACGGGCACGGAAGGATGGGGCGTGGACAAGGTTCTGGGCCTATGATGGGATCAGGCGGCGGGACGGAACATCGCGGGCCGAGAGGGGGAATGGGCTGTGAAGGTGATAACTGTGGGCAATGAGTTGTGTGCCGGGGATATCGTCTATCCTGGCACCGGGCTGCCAAGCAGCTGGGTCAGCACCGGTCCCAATTCCTGCAACATGGTTGGCTTATAGATAATCTTTGTGACGTGGGCGGCAAGAGCCGCGGCCTGATCCTCCGGCGTCAGGTACCCCGAGACCAGCACCACCGGCAATGTGCCGCGAATGTTCGCGAGTTCCCGCGCCAGCTCTAGGCCGGACATCTCCGGCATATTGTAGTCCGTAACCACCGCATCGAATCCGTCCGGGTCGGCGCGAATCAACGCCAATGCCTCGGTTGGCTTTGTGCAGCCGGTAATCCGGTAGCCAAGTGGTTCGAACAGCGCCCGCACCAACTCCACTAACATGTCTTCATCATCCAGGTACAGCACGCGGCAGGGACGCTGGGGCACGTCTGCCGGAGGGGTTGTAAGGGTTTCAATAGCCGGGGCCGGCGCTTCTACCGCGGGAAGGTAGAGATGAAAGGTCGTCCCCTGTCCGGGGGCGCTCTCTACCACGACGGCGCCGTCATGGCCCTCCATGATGCCATGGACGACGCTCAAGCCAAGGCCTGTGCCCTGTCCGAGCGGCTTGGTGGTAAAGAACGGGTCGAAGATGCGCGACAGGGTGTCCGGCGGCATGCCGCAGCCGGTATCGCGCACCGAGAGCCGGGCATAGTGCCCTGGTGGAACGGTCGCATGCAGACTGTGCAGCGGTTCCCGGAGTGTCACGGGAGCGAGGGTTAGGGTGATGCGGCCCGGTTGGTCGCCCAGCGCATGCCAGGCGTTGGTGCAGAGGTTCATCAAGACCTGATGGAGTTGCGTCGCATTGGCCAGCACATACGGGGTATCGGCATCGCAGGTGCCGGTCAGCTCGATGCCAGCCGGAAGGGTGGCACGCAGTAGGGCGATGGCTTCAGTGACGATGGGGCTCAACGTCAGAATCGACCGGGAGACATCCTCACGGCGGGTAAAGGTGAGGATTTGCTGTACGAGGTGGGAGGCCCGCTGCCCGGCTTCGAGGATCCGCGCCAGATTCGGCCTGGAGGGATGGTCGGTCTCGGTTTTGATGACGGCAATCTCGGCGTTGCCCAGGATGGCGGTGAGGATATTGTTGAAGTCGTGAGCGATGCCGCCGGCTAGCTGCCCGAGCGCTTCCATCTTCTGCATTTGCCGCATCTGGTCCTGCGATGCATGCAGTTCGGCTTCTGCGTTCTTCTGTTCGGTGATGTCCTGCGCCACGGCGATGTGATAGTCCGGCGTCGCATCAGGTTGCCACATCGGCGAAACCACAAGCTTCACCCAAACGATCCCGCTGTCCTTGCGAATACAGCGCTTTTCAATCGTGAATTCCCGTATTTCACCGGTCCTGAGGCGTGTCATGCAGTCGAGCTCGGTTTTCAGATCGTCGGGGTGCGTAAGTTGCTGGAAGTCGATCGTGAGCATCTCTGTATGGCTGTAGCCGGCGATCTCGCAGAATTTCTGATTGATGCGCGCGAAGCGCCCAGTGGCTGTCTCGATCTGTGCCACGCCCACTGCGGCTTGTTCGAAGAGAATTCGAAATCGCTCTTTGCTCTCTCGCAGGGCGGTTTCAGCCTGTGTGCGTTCGGTGATGTCGGTAATCGTGCCCACCATCCGCAGGGGTTTCCCGTCCCGGTCGCGAGTGACCACTTTGCCGCGGTCCAGAAACCATCGGTATTCGCCGGACTTCTCGCGCAGACGGACTTTGAGTTCTTTGACCGGCGTCTGCCCGTCCATATGGGCCTGCAGCGCCTCTGTCATACGTGCCGCGTCGTCCGGGTGCAGGATGGTTAGAAAGAATTCTACGGAGGCGGGAACCTCTTCTGGCTGGTAGCCCAACAAGCGAATCCATTGCGGACTGAAATACACGGTGCCAGCCGGGATATTCCAATCCCAGATGCCATCGTTAGTGGCTTCGATCGCATAGGCGAAACGCTGGTCGCTTTCCCGCTGTGCCAATTCTGCCTGTTTGCGGTCGGTAGTGTCTTGAACCAAGGCCAGCAGATGAGTGGGCGCGCCCTCGCGGTTGCGTATGAGGGAGAGGCCGACTTGAGCCCACACCTCCGTGCCGTCTTTTCGGATATAGCGTTTTTCGAACACCTGATGCGTGACTAAGCCGGCCAGCAGCCGGTGAATCCGGTCCATGTTGCCGGGCAGGTCCTTGGGGTGTGTGAGCGATTGAAAGTCTTTGGTGAGCAATTCCTGCTTGGAGTAGCCCAGAATCTGGCACAAGGGGTCGTTCACTTCCTGCAGCTTGCCGGCCAGATCGCAAATGGATATGCCCACAGAAGCGTTGTGGTAGGCGGCGCGGAACTGTTCTTCGCTGGCCAGGAGCGCCTCTTCCGCCCGCTTGCGCGCGGTGACATCGACAAATACGCCATGCCAGCGGGTGATGCCGTCGTTGTCCCGGTGGGGCACCGAATGGCCTTGTATCCATTTATTTTCGCCGGATATCGTACGGGCGGGGAATTCATACAGCCAGGGCGACAGGTGTTCCAGGGAATAGTGAATGGAGCTCTCCACGCCAGGCAATGCATCCTGGTCGATCTGCCGGAACAAAAGATCGACGTCGGCCATGCATGCATCCGGACATAGACCGATCAAATCGGTGATGCCTGCGCTGATGAAGGGCAGGGAGCGGCGTCCTTCGGCATCGATCTGGAATTCATACACGGCACCGGGCACGGCGGAGACGAGATTGCGGTATTGTTGTTCGCTCTCCCGTAGCTTGCCCGTGCGCTCGGTGACGAGGTGTTCGAGGTTCTGGTTGACCGCACGCAGGCGGGCTTCGGCTATTTTCCGCCCGGTGATGTCGCGGAAGATGCCACGGGTGGCGAGAGGCCGGCCGAGCTCACAACGAAGGCTTACCTGGCCTTCTGCGATGACGGTGCGGCCGTCGTGTGCCAGAAAGGTCACCTCGACCAGGCCGACGTGTTCGCCGGCTACGATGCGTTGCATGAAGTGGCGGCAGTGGTCGTGACTATCGGGGTGGAGGACATCGAAAATGTTCAACGATTCAATCTCGTGGATTGAGTAACCCAGTGTCTCCCGCCACGCGCGGTTCACAAAGAGGAGACGCCCATCTAACGCCACGCTTTGGATCAGGTCGTTGGTGTTGTCGAACAGATCCAGGAGCTCCGTCTCGGCTTGGTTTCGTTCTGCGCGAAGCTCAAAGGTGTGACGCAGTCCAAGGTTGAGGCGCCAGGTGAGACTGGTCATGATGGCGAGGAAGATGAGGCCTACTCCCCCGATCGCCAGGTGAAACTGGTCTCCCAGGAGGAGGAATCGAGCGATGATCGGCAGGCACGCTGGCAGGGCGAAGGCGAGAAATGTGGTGAGGCTGGGGGAATAAATAGGAACGGCGCCGGCGACCATGCCGGCCAATATGAGGCCGAGGAATGTCTGATGTTCGATAGAGTCAGGAGTAAAGAGCAGGATACCGGCGATCCCCCAGCCGATACCGGAAAGTGCGACGCCTGCCAATTGCCGGGTGAACCATGGGGCTGGCGCGGTGCCAGCGTGTGCGGATTTGAATCGGTTGACCAAAAGAGCCCGGGCAGCCGTCAGCAGAGCCATGCCGCTCCACCAGGCGAGTAACGGGGGATGTGGGATCCATGCCCAGTGAGTCCCGACGAGAAGGCTGACAAGTGCTATGGTGGCAGCCAATCCGCTGGGGGTGTTGGCATAGAGCTGTGCGACGGTGTCGCGGGCGATGACCTTGGACACCCCGTTTTGGGATGGGAGCGCCTGGCGTAAAGGCATCAATGGAATCTGTGGCTCGTCTTTTCGTTGCGTGGCTGTCATGGCCATCGATTCAATAGTAGAGCGCCGGCATTATGCTGTCTTCCGGTAGCTCGTGACAACACGATCAGACCGCCTCCGATTCGAAGATGTGCTCGAAATCGTGAAGTAGTTGATTGTGTTTCGGGAAAGAATTCTAGCAGTGATGGAAGGCGTTCCTCAAATAAAGGTTTGATTCATAAGTATCTGTAATCCATTGTTCTCTGCTCATGCAGGCTTGTGGCCTTTCGCAACAGTGGTCTGATTCTCGCCGCCCTGGAATGCCCCAGTGAAATCGGCTGCCTCTTCCCCATGCCACTCTAAGCGTCTGATAACGTGAAGTATTGGTGTGTCGTCCGTGCGGGAAGCTATGGCATGACCTTCGCTATTCTTTATGTAAGAACGTTGTTCACAAGGAGGAGGAGTTATGGAAAATGAGGACAAAAGCTGTTCGGCGCAAGCCGTTGCGCTGGCGTTTTTTGGGGGTGCGGTTGCTGGTGTCGTGGCGGGTCTTCTGCTCGCCCCTAAGTCGGGGAGAGAAACACGCCAGGATTTGAAGGATCTTGCCAGGAGGGCCGAGGACGAGGTGTTGGAGAAGGCCAAAGAGGCAAGGGCTGCTCTCGATGAGGTGATTGAGCGAGGCAAGCACTTCATGGCGGAGAAACAGGCCGTGGTCGAAGCGGCGGTGAAGGCCGGTCGAGAAACGGTGAAAGAGAAGATGGAGAAGTGCTGTAGCTGAGGAGACGCTGTGATCGCCATCCGCTTCCATGGTCGAGGGGGGCAGGGCGCGAAGACCGCCAGTCGCATTCTGGGCACAGCGGCGTTTCTAGAAGGATTTGTCGCACAGGACTCGCCGATTTACGGCGCCGAGCGGCGTGGTGCGCCGGTCGCCGCTTTTACGAGGATCGATAAAAAGCCTATTCGAGAGCGTGGCCTCGTTGCCCGCCCTCATCTCGTGATGATCGGCGATGCGTCACTGGTTCAGGATCCTGCCGCTCGCGTGCTCGACGGCATTGATGAACGCACGGTCGTTTTCGTCAACTCCCCGCTGACTGCCGAGCAGTTTCAGGCTCAGACATCCCTACCCGGTCGGGTGACGACGCTGGATCTGACGGAAACCGCGCTGCAACAGTTTGGGAAACGCAGTGCAATCAGTGCACTGCTCGGGGCCGTCGCCGGACGGCTCGTTGGACTCCAAGAGGAGTCGATCCGCGAGGCGATCGCACGGGAGCTTGCCGATCTCGGACTTGCCGTTTCTGCGATTGCCCGCAATCAAGCGGTCGGAGTGGCGTGTTATGCCGCCGTTCCGATGGTGTCCGTGACGGCAGGTCCGCCGCAACCTTTTCCCCCTGCGGCTCTTCAAGTGCCGACCTATGAATCTCCGACCAGAGGAACGGCCAGGATCAGTGCGGCGGGCAATTCGATGCTGCGCGAAACCGGCGGATGGAGAACCTTCCGTCCGGTGCTGGTGCCCGACAAGTGCAATGGATGCTGGCTCTGTTTTGCCTATTGCCCTGACGGAGTGATTTCTATGACGAAGGAAGACCGGCCTGTGATCGATTACGCCCATTGCAAGGGGTGCCAGATCTGCGTCCATGAATGCCCGACCGAGGCGTTGGTGGCCGAGCGGGAGAAGGAAGGGGGCGTGGCATGGAAGGCGAAATGATGACCGGCAATCTTGCGGCTGCCTGGGGCGCTCGGCTGGCCGGTGCGGAGTATATTCCGGCCTTTCCCATCACGCCGCAGACGGAAATCGTGGAGGCGTTGGCCAAGTGGTGCGAGAGCGGCGCGATGCCGGCGCGGTTTGTGACGCTGGATTCCGAGCATTCGATGATGACGGCCGCCGGTGCTGCCGCGGCTACCGGCGTGCGGGTCTTCACGGCGACATCGAGCCAGGGATTGCTGTACGCCTTCGAGGTGCTCTATTCGGTGTCCGGCTGGCGCGCGCCGCTTGTGCTCGTCAACGTTTCGCGGGCGCTGGCGGCGCCGATTACGCTTGAATCCGATCACAACGACGTGCTGGCCGCGCGAGACTGCGGGTTTCTGCAGATTCACGCCGAGACCTGCCAGGAAGTGCTGGATTCGATCCTCATCGCCTATCGGATCGCGGAGGACGAACGGGTGATGCTGCCGGTCATCGTCAATTTGGACGGCTTCTATCTGTCATTCACCCGCGAGCCGGTGGCCCTGCCCGATCCGGAGCTGGTCGCGAAGTTTCTGCCTCCGTTCCATCCCGCGCATCTCGGGTTCAAAGCTTCTGAACCGCATGCGCTCGGCGTGGCGGTCCTTGGCGGGACGCCGTACTCCTACTTCCGCCATCAAATGCATTTGGCTGCGCTGAATGCGCTGGTCGTGCATCAGGAAGCGGCGGCGGAGTTCGAGCGGCTGTTCGGGCGGCGGTACGATCTGGTTGAGGGCTATCGGCTTGACGATGCGGAAGATGTGCTCGTGATGACCAACGCCTTTGCGAGCAAGGGCAAGGCCGCAGTCGATGCGGCCAGGGCAGAGGGGAGGCGAGTGGGGTTGGTGCGGCTGCGCATGATTCGTCCGTGGCCCGCCGAAGCGATTCGTCACGTCTTGCGAGGCCGCCGGGCCGTGGCGGTGCTGGATCAGAATCTCTCTCCCGGACAAGGGGGCATTCTCTTTCAGGAGCTCGCTGCCTGTCTCTATCACGAGACGTTACGGCCGCTGGCGCTCTGTTCCTTCATCGGAGGCCTGGGGGGAAAGAATTTGTCCGAGGGAGAGTTCCGGACGATCTTCGAACAGACGGCGGAAGCGGGCGTGCAAGGAAAGGGGATCGGACCGGTCTTGTTGTATACGGAAGCCGACCACCGCGAAATGGTGCAACTCCAAGGTATTGCAGGCAAGGTAGGAACGAGTTAGGAAGCAGATACGTGAAGACATGGTGTCATCGCCTGCACGTTTCTAACGTTGTACCGTTCAGGTTCCACGTCTCAGGGGCTTCATCATGACCTGGCAACGAGAGACATTCAAAAAGATTAAACAGATTCCGAGGGAAGAACATGTGCTGCCGGGCACGGCGCTCTGCGCCGGTTGCGGAGGTCTGGAGGCGCTACGGCTGGCCGCGAAGGTATTGGGCGACGATGTGATCTATGTGAATGCGGCCGGGTGCTTTACGATGCTGGCGGCGTATCCTTTCACGCCGTTCAAAGGGTCGTGGCTCTATACTACGATGGGGTCGGCGCCAGCCGGCGCACAGGGTGTGCGCGATGCGCTCGATGTCTTGATCGCCAAAGGGCGGCTGCCGGAACGTGAGAACCTGAAGGTCGTAGTGCTCGGGGGAGACGGTTCAACGTACGATATGGCCCTCTCTTCAACGTCGGGTGCCATCACGCGAAATCTCGACTTCTATTATTTTTGCTATGACAACGAAGCCTACGGGAATACCGGCGCGCAACTTTCTTCCGCGACCCCCTACGGCGCGCGGACGACCACCTCGCCCTGCAGCCTGCAGCATCCGTCCGGCACCATGCAGGAGAAGAAAGACATCTTCGAGATCTGGCGGGCGCACAAGCCGCCCTACATCGCGACCGTCGCGCCGCGATATCCGTTGGATCTGGAAGAGAAATTCTCGCGGGCAGCTCAGTTCACGGGGCCCAAGCTCTTCCTCGCGCTCGCTGCCTGTCCCACCGGCTGGCTCTATGATCCGGGAGAGACGCCTGAAGTGGCCAAGCTGGCGGTCGAGACCGGTCTCTGGCCGTTGAAAGAGGCGGTCAACGGAGCGGTCACCCACACATACATTCCCAGGCGCAGGCCTGTGGAAGAGTACCTCAAGTTGCAGGGACGGTTTCGGCATCTTTTCGAGCCAACGAGGCAGGACGAAGTCATTCGGCACATTCAAGCGCGGGTGGACAGCTATTGGCAGGGGATTTCGTGAGGGGCCGCCCGCAGCGGTGGGCCTCAATGATTGAGGCCGGATGGGGAGTGCGTATGTTCCAGGGCAATCTTCCGCGATGCGATAAAAGACCATCGACCGCATCCGTGTGTCGGGCCGTTATCCTCTTGGGGTATACGCTCTGCCTGGTGGCAGGCTTTATGGGTTGCGCCTCAGATGACCAGGTGGCAACGCGTCAACGGCCCAACCCCTATCTGACCCCGGACACCAGGCAACTCATTCCATTGCCCGCATCAGCGGGGCAAGAGCATCGCGCGGTGATGTTGCAGCATCTGGAAACGATTCAAGTCATCATGAACGCGCTGGTCGAAGAGGACTATGAGCTGGCGAAAGGTCTGACCGAAACGCATTTGGGGCTCTTCATGCATCGCCAGGCGATGGCGAGTCAGCAACCGGAGAGCTTTCCTCCCGCCTATCATGATCTGGCCATGGCCCATCATGAGGCGGCGGAAGAATTGGCCCGCATCATTCCCACGAAGGACTTGAAGCAGATCTTGCCGCAGTACAATAACGTGCTGAAGGCCTGCGTGGCCTGCCATTTGGAGTTCAAGGTTCGGAGTGGATCATAATACGTGAAACGTACAAGGGGGACTCGATGAGTGAGCCGAATGCCATCAGCACATTTTTTTGAGCAGGATCATGACCGGTTGGATGAGTTGTTCAAGACCTTTCAGAAACTGAAGCGGTCGGACTTTCCCAAGGCGAAGGAGGCCTTCAAAGAGTTCAAGTTTGGTTTGCAGCGGCATATCGTGTGGGAAGAGGATCTGCTGTTCCCTCTCTGGGAAGAGAAAACCGGCATGTCTGAAGGCGGCCCGACGTTCGTAATGCGGGGCGAACATCCCCGGATCGGGCAGCAGCTTGAAGCCATTCACGACAAAGTGGCGGAGCAGAATCCCGAGACCGATCAAGAGGAGCAGGCGTTGTTGAGTCTGCTGGGCACCCACAACATGAAAGAGGAACGGGTGCTCTATCCCTCCATCGATCAAGTCACAAGTGTGGAGGAGCGGGAAACGGTATTTCAGAACATGAAGAACATTCCGGAAGACCGCTACAAGGTATGTTGCGGTCAGCATTGACCGGGGATAAGCGGAAGGGCGATGTGATGAGTGATGCGATGCGGAAGATTCTCATGGGGCTTTTCCTTGCCGGAGTATGTGTTCCGGTCTGGCCGGTGAGCCAGTTCATGCATCCGTCTGTCAGAGATGCCTGGGCCGGCGCCGGGTCGTCCGCCCAGAGTACGCAAGTTCGTGGGGATGCCGAACGGGGCCGAGCCATTTTCAACGGGAGAGGCGTCTGCCATTACTGTCACGGCGTTGATGGGTATCGAGATAAGCAGCCCCAGTTGGAAGCGGACACTGCGGCGCTCATCGCACAGCTGAACCCTCCGCCACCGGATCTCCGCAATCCCAACACCCTCCGTCTCACGACCGACCGACAGCGCGCGAAAGCGATTCGTGAAGGCCACCCCGGCACCGGGATGTTTCCCGACACGAGGATGAGCGATCGGGATCTGGCCGACATGGTGGCGTATCTGGCGACGCTCAGGAAGAAAGGCTCCGGCGGGGCTGTCCCAGCGGAGCCGGTAGAACGCTGATCCGGTTCAATCCGGATGACGGCTGACGCACGTGATAACCATCTATGAATGTGCTTGAGCGACGTATCGGATTGGTCTTCAGTCTCACGCTCTTCACGATCGTGACCGCTTTCCTTCTCGAACTGCTGCTCAGTGTCAGGACCGATCGGCCGTTCGGCCATACCCAGCGCGGCCATGTGGTGGGGTGGATCGGATTGGCCGTCATCATGCTCGTGTTTGTCCATTCCTTGAAGAAGCGATACCGGCTGAAATTGGGCACGCCACGATTCTGGCTGCACGTCCATTTGATCGCGGGCGTCGTCGGTCCGGTGTTGATCCTGGTCCATTCGGGTGCTCATTTTCATGCGATCGTGCCGATTCTTGCGATGGGCGCCATGGCTCTGGTCGTCATCAGCGGGATTGCCGGGCAGGCCATTCACATGCTGGCTCTCAGGGCCCTCAGCCGGCAGCGCCGTCAATTCCTCGAAGCGGGTCTCGATCCGGACAGCATTGAGGCGCGATTGGATGAGTTGGCGACCCAGGAAGAAGTCTTCAGATGGTGGCGCGTCATTCATGCTCCGCTTACCCTGACGTTCGCGGTCCTCGTGCTGTTGCATGTGGCGGGAACCTTGTACTTCGGCGGGTTGTAAGAGATGAGCGCTGCGCCGCTACCGAAAAAGGTCCTGCCTGTCGTGCTTGGGATCACGTCCGTGCTCGTGCTCTGGATCGCGTGGGGCTCCGTTTGCGACCCAGAGGCGATGTGGGCGCCGGGTCATCTCAGCCGGTCCCATACCAAGGTGGTGTCGTGCAGCCAGTGCCACGAACCCTTTCATGGCCCCAGTGCGGCGAAGTGCGTCGGCTGCCACTCGGAAGAACGGTTTGCCCGAGGGACGACGCCGGAAGTCGGGCAGCGCCATCTGGTGTTTATCCGGGAACAGCGCTCGTGTCTGATGTGCCACGCGGAACATCGCAACCGTTGATCGTCAGGCCCGGGGCGACAGAACGCAGTCGGTTCAGCGGGATTGGATACTCAGCAGGGTTCCATCATGGGAGGAGGGTTGTGATACCGCTTCCGATCTTGTGGCAGAGGCTCGTGAGTCTATCAGGGAAGACCTGCAATCGCTGCGATTCGACGCATCAGGCCATACAGCGCGCTTTTAATACTCTCAAAGAAACTCTCCGCCCACTGGGTATTGAGCCCACGTTCGAAACGAGAGCCATCGATGAACAGGCCTTCAAGGCCAACCCCTCTGAGTCTAATCGTATCTGGATTGCAGGGAAACCAATGGAGGAATGGATTGGCGCGAGAGTCGGCAGTAGCCGATGCTGCTCCGTCTGTGGCGATTCGGTCTGTCGAACGGTGGAGGTAGGGACAGTCACATTCGAGGCGATACCAGAAAAGCTCTTTCTCAAGGCGGCGCTGATTGCGTCCGCTCATTTCTTGGATCCCACGACGAAAAAGCTTTCTTCAGAAGGTGCGCCATGCTGCGAGACTTGAGCATGCATCGCTGAGAATGCGATAAACGATCTGCCCCCGTCAGGTGGACTAAACATACGGAGTCTCCATGGGAATTCGAGTCATAGCATGGTGTGGAGCGGTGCTGTGTATGAGCCTTGCGGCCGTTGTTTGCGCCCGATCACCATGCCCGGGGATTCACGTGAAGATTCTAAACATAAAAAATAGCTCTGGCGCAGTGGCGTGCGCGCTGTTCGAATCGCCGGAGGGCTTTCCAAGTGAATTTCTGCGCTCGGCGACGAATGTGATGGTGATAAAAGTTAGGAAGGCCCAAGCCCGGTGCGACTTTGAAGACATCCCGCCGGGAATCTATGCGATGGCCGTCATTCATGATGAGAATATGAATGGCAAGCTCGACACCAACTTTCTGGGGATTCCGGCAGAAGGCTATGGGTTTTCCAATGACGCCAAAGGGCTCATTGGCGCGCCGTCATTCTCTGCCGCCAGCTTCCCGTACAACGGGGAGAATCTCGATCTGACGATGAGCCTGCATTACTGAGGGGTTGTCGTACGAAGACCTGGGTGGGATAAGAGGACTGACTTCTTAGATTCATGCCTATGAGTAATATCGATACTATCTTGCAGCAGATCCATATGGAAACAACAAGAACTCCAGGGGAGCTTTGTGATTGGGTCAATTCAAAAACATCAGCGCTTTCTGAAACCAATGAGGGGAAGCGTTTTGCTCGCTCAGGAGCGACGTTGCCGAAAAAACTATGGGAGGAGATTCGCCCTCTAGGCCTTTTTGCGTTCAGTCGGTATGGCTTAAGGAGAGACGTAAAATGTACGCCCAATCTGAATAGTGAAAACTATGACGGCAGAATCGATTTTGATGACATATCCATCCCCTCGATTTATGTGGAAATCACCTATGCGAAAGATGGCCACGGTGAAAGGTTGCGCTTGGAGATTCTAAGTGCGAACGGAACAGTAAACCTATCGGGAAGGATTTCAACATCTGGCACGAAAGCCTCTGGTCGTCAAACAGTGCACGTGGAGAACGAATTTGTAGACCACCTAGAGACGCGCGGGCGCGCTTTAGAAATCGTGAGGGAGCGAATCGTCAACAAAAGCAACAAGACCTATGAGCCGAATTACATTCTTGTCGTCGTTATAGATGACTATCTGTCGTTTCGTACAGAGGACGATCGAGCGGTATTGGTAGAGTATGTGAAATCTGTTATTGACAATGTGAGGCTAGACTTTGGTGAGGTCGTATTGTTGGGTTCCTCCGGCAACTACTTGCGCACTATTTGTACGAGATCTGAGTCGTGGTTAATTCAGGGCGAGTAGAGAATTATGGAGTCATTTGACTGCAAACTCGTGCGGAGTTTGCCTAAAGGTTCAGAAAACTCCTGGTGACGCGAATTCTTGCGTCCACAATCCTGCAGCCTTGTCCCTGGGGCAGAGCAAAAAGCGGATTCAAATCCAGTTCGCTGATTTCCGGAATCTCTTTGGAGAGGTGGGAAATTCTCAGCAGGACTTCCTCGATAGCTCTGATGTCGGCGGCCGGTTGGCCTCGGTAACCCTGTAACAATCGATAGCCCTTGATCCCTTGCACCATCTCAGCGGCGTCGTGTTCTGTCAGCGGTGCTACACGGAACTGCACGTCGCCGAGAATCTCCACGTAGATGCCGCCGAGGGCGAAGGCGAGCAGGGGGCCGAAGAGCGGATCGCGGGTCATGCCGGCCATCACTTCCACGCCTCCTGACGCCATCGGTTGCACAAGCACGCCTTCCATTGCGGCCAACTTCTGATCCTGAGCAAGTCGAGATCGAATGGATTCGAAGGCCTCTCGGACAGCCAGCTCATCAGCCAGATGCAGATGCACGCCGCCGATCTCGGTCTTGTGCAGGATCTGGTGCGATGCGAGCTTTACGGCGACAGGAAAGCCGATCTCACGCGCGATCTTGACGGCCTCTTCGGCAGTCCTTGCGATGTGCCCTTGAAGAAGGGGGAGTTTCATTGCTGCGAGAAGGGCATAGGTTTCATCCGTGGTCAGCCAGCCTGGTCCGCGCTCCTTCAAAGCCTTGGCGCAGATCGTCTTGGCCGCTGTCATCTCAGCATCTGGATAGCCCGGAAATTTTCCGATTGGTTGTTTCCGCCACGCATCGTAGCGCAATGCACGATTGATGACGCGGGAGGGAAGCTCCGGATGACGGTATGTGGGAATGGGTTCGCCGTCGACGGTGAATGTCCGGTCCAAGTCTCCTTCCGCCATCCAGCAGATATAGACCGGTTTCTTTTTTCCGATCGTCTGGCGGCCCGCGCGAATACCCCTAACGATTCCAGCTGCCACCGGATCATTGTCTTTGGCCCTGACCGAGACGTGGACGATGATGAGGGCATCAATCTCATCCGCATTCAGCATCGTTTCAACAGCTCGGGCATGTTGATCTTCTGTGGCAAATCCAATCAGATCGACCGGGTTTCTAAGCGCGGCGGTGGGCGGGAGAAACGAGGCGAGGAGGGATTGTGTCTGTTTGGACAATGTCGGCACCGTGAGACCTTCTCCAGCGCAGCTGTCGGCGCAGAGCACGCCGGGGCCTCCGGAATTCGTCAGAATGCCCACGCGACGGCCGGATGGAATTGGCTGTGCGGACAGGCCGGTGGCAAAGGCGAGAAACTCCTCCAGGCTGTTCGCGCGGATGACGCCGCATTGGGTGAAGAGTGCATCAACCGCGGTCTCGTTCGTGGCCAAAGCCGCGGTATGGGAGCCGGCTGCGGATTGTCCCGCCGCTGTCCGTCCTGCTTTCAAGACGACGATCGGTTTCTTCTTTCCCACCCGCCCGGCGATTTGTCTGAAACGCTGAGGTGCCGCGAGGGTTTCGAGGTACAGGAGTATCACGTCGGTAGCCTGATCCCGCTCCCAGTATTCCAGCAGATCGAGCACCGACACATCGGCGTGATTGCCGATACTGACGAAGCTGGAGAGGCCGAGGTTCAACCGGTGTGCCGCTGTGACCACGGCGAGCCCGAGGCCGCCGCTTTCGGAGGCGATAGCGACTCGGCCAGTGGGAGGAATAACCGGCGTATAGGTCGCGTTGAGACGAACGGCAGGATCGAGGTTCATCAACCCGAAGCAATTCGGCCCGATGAGACGAATGCCGTGCTGACGGACTTTCTCCAGGAGTTGACGCTCGAGTGAGGTTCCCGCGCCGCCGGTCTCGGCAAAGCCTGCCGTAATGAGGATGACGGCCGGAACCTGCTTGGCGGCGCAGTCGTCGATGACGGCCAGGACAAGCTGGGGTGGCACCGCGATGACGGCCAGATCGACAGGGCCGGGAATGGCTTTCAGCGAGGGAAAGGCCGGAAGCCCGGCAATCTGCGTGGCCTGCGGATTGACAGGAATGATCGTGCCGGTGAAGCCCCCGTTCTGTATTGATTCGAGCAGCCGGTGTCCGATGTGCGATGGCTCGCGCGATGCGCCGATGACAGCGATGGCGCGCGGGTGAAAAAACGGGGTGAGCGAGTCCGTTGTCGGATCTGTCGTCGAAGAGCTCATATGCGCCAATGGGGCTCCTCAGTGTCCGGTCGTGCCGGGGAGAAACGAGATGACAATCGAAATGGCGATCAGGACGATGATGATCCATTCCAGCAACTCCATCCGCCAGGCTGTCGCGCTCTCGGTCATTTTCCCATAGATGCTGTCGAGCGTATGAAGTTTGCGGGAAATGCTGGCATCCCATGATTCCAGATAAAAGCGGCGGGAGATCATCCGGTGCACGCGGGCCAGATACTGATCGCCGAAGAGTTTGAGGGTGTTCGTCACCTGCTCGAATAGAATGGCGCTGTCGACCTGGAGCCGCGCGATGCGACGCACGTCCGTGCGCGGGGTGCCCGGCAGAAAGGGACGATCCCAGCGGCGTTTGGATGATGCGGCATAGGCTTGATCCAGTGCGAGGTCGAGCTGCTGGTCGAGAAACCGCATTTCCAGCAGTTCGACGTTGGCGAATTCCATCACGGCTATGACGTCTTCCATCTCCTGGCCATAGATGAGCGCCGCATTCCAATCGATGATCGTGACATCGTCCGGGCCGAATGAAATCCGCTGCCCGATTGAATCGCGGACTTCCTCTTCTGCCAGGATCTGGGCTTCCGACCGGAGGAGTTGGGCGACTGGTTGGCCGAAGTTGGCTGTCACCGCGCCTGGGGCGAGGCGAGGCGTGGCCTGTTCTATGTGCAGGATCATGTAGTCTTCCACGAAGTCGGCGAGATGGGGGCGCTCGGCGGCATCCCCCAGTCCGGCGAGGAGCTCCTCAATCCGACGGCGGGAATCGCTCAGGAGCAGCGCATTTTCATAGAGGTCCAGACTCAGGGCCTTCAGCGAGAGGAGCGACCCCTGGATGGGAAGGCTATAGGACACCGACACGGCGCCGAAGTCATAGAGCAGCATATCGACGACGGTGCCGGTGCTGTATTGTCCAAAGGCGACCGGTTCCATTTCCGCGCTGATACGGAGCGGCGCCGGCGTATAGTCGAAATAGGCCGGCGCCCGACGTTTGCGTTTGATGCGGCTCCGCTCCGTGAGCGCGGTGATCCGGTGTTCGGCTTTCTCCAGGTTCACAGAGCGGGCAATGTCGTATGCAAACAGGACGAAACAGGTCCCACGGTCCACGTGGAATTCCGCTGGCGCTGGCGTATTCGCCGGATTTGTCACGGAGTATTCCTGTAAATATGGAGGCCAGATGCCGGATACACGAGGCCTCGATATACCATCACATAAGCTACTTGGATTGAAGAAGCAAGATTGTGCCGAGGCGGATTATCCCTCGGACACAGGCAGGCGAAATCATGCCTGCGGGCTTGGCCCTCGTCGCAGTGCGGAAGGCGGGTGACCGGGAGGTGTGCCGAAAGGCGAAGACGCACGACCTTCCTTAACTGACGATGTCTGCTGGCGATACGGACCTGATATAGGACAGCACATCCAGCATGTGCTGATCGGTCAGTTTCCCTCGGAATCCGTGCATGGGACTGAAGAGCACGCCGTTTGAGATCGTGACGAGCAATTCCCAATCGGTCTTGGCTCGAATGAGCGGCGACTGGAGATTGGCCGGCCGTACGATCAAATCCCGGCTATCGGGCCCGTTCCCATCCAATTTATTGCCGTGGCAACGGAGACAGTTCTTTTCGTACACGACTTGTCCTTCTTTGGGATTGCCACGAAGGACTTGTGCCGACACCCAGGATGTGGCGGCGAACACGAGGATGACGAGCGTTACGAAGACGGTTTTCATGCGCAGCTCCTTTCAGCGTACGACCAGAATAGGGCAGTGCACTCGATGGACGATGGCATGGGAGGCGCTGCCGAGGAGGAAGCGTTCAAGCCCCTTGCGTCCGTGTGATGCTACCACGACCAGATCCATGTCTTTGGCCTGTTCCGCCACGGCTGAGGCGACGTCCCCCGTGACGACGCGGGTGCCGATACTGTAGCGGCTGCCCATCAATTCCGAGCCGACGGTTTTGACGAGATCTTCCGCGTACGACATGGCACGGTCTGCCCAGGCTTCAAATCCCACCAGATTGTACGGATCGGCCAGCCGGAGCGGGACGACGACGCTCAGGATCAGGAGTTCGACCGGATTGACGAAGGGATGGACCAGAAGCCATTGCTTAATCCGCTCGGCATCCGGACGCCCTTCGACTGCGATCAATACCCGTTGGATCGGCCTGGCATCCGACTTGACGATCAGAGTGGGGCGTGTGGCATGCATCAGGACACGATGGGACACGCTCCCCAGGACGAGCTCTGTCAGTCGATTCTGATCGCGCGCTCCAACCGCGATGAGATCGGCCCCGACGGCATCCGCCGTCTTGAGGATGACCTCGGCCGGGCTGCCGATCTCGTTCACTTGCCGGAGGCTGTCTGAGTCGGCGGGCAGCATATTGGCGGCGCGGACCAAGACCTGCTGCCCCGCATCGACGAGGGCGTTGCGGAAATCGTCATAGCCTTGCAGATTGGCTGCTTGCGCGACGACCGGATACTCAAAGACGCCGAGATCCACTCCATGCACCAGTGTCAGTTCGGACGGCCGGTACAAGTGGAGGACTTGCTGTACGGTCGCAAACGCTTGTTCAGACCAATCGACGCCGACGACAATTTTCATAAGATCCTCATGTCACACATCGTTACGTCTGCGCTGCTTCACCGCATCCTGTGCGATCAGCGCGTCCAATGGACGCGGATAAATTCTTCATCTTGATCGTAGTGGAATACCAATTCTCCCTGATACGCATGGGTGAGCGCTTTGCCGATCCGGCGAGGCAGATGCGTATCCGTCGTTGAGATCACGAGCCNNCCGGCCGCCGTTCCACTGCCATGATGCGTGAGAGCGGGTGTTCCTTCTTCTCCTGCGCCGCCGCATTATGTATTACGCCCATCACCTGCGCGTGCTGCTTTTCTTTGAAGCTGCCTGTGATCGTGACCAGGCCCATGGGGTATTTGTCGTGCATGCGATGGCAGGCCGGGCAGGTGGTGGTCTGCGCCCCTTTGGGTGCGGCTCCCCATGTCCATCGCCCTTTGTGAAAGAGAGCGCCACATCCGCTGCACACGGTCGGCTCCTTCAGTTTCCCGCTCAGCCTGTAGGTATCGTGGCGGTATTCCTGCACCATGCGGTCCCGCCGAACTCCTCGTCGCGCCGTTGCCATTGCTTTTGCTGCCATGAAGACTCCTTATCGTTCTTGTTTATGCCGGGGAAGAGTGCCGACGCTCGCTCCATTCACGAAGCGATTCGTCGGCTAAATTCAAATATTTCAGAACCTCGCGATCTTCCACTTGCTCGAAATGAACGTAGTGGTTGCCGACTGCCCAGAACGGCTCAGGGGTGGCCAGCACCACCAATTCATCGACGGCCGTCCGTGATTTCTGGATCGTGTCCGCTGGGCCAACGGGTATGGCTGCAATAAGGCGCGCAGGTGACTGTTGACGGATCGCCTCCACGGAGGCAAAAAACGTTGCGCCAGTGGCGATGCCATCGTCCACCACGATCACGAT
>DJMJ01000035.1 GCA_002435325.1 Nitrospira sp. UBA6493
AGAAGCGGCCGACGGTGCAGGTGGGAGACCCATTCCAAGAAAAGCTGTTGCTGGAAGCCTGTCTCGAACTGATGGCGAACGATCTGCTCGTCGGGATTCAAGATATGGGCGCGGCCGGGTTGACCAGCTCGTCCTGCGAGATGGCCTCGCGTGCGGGGAACGGCATCGACCTGGATCTCACCCATGTGCCGCGTCGCGAGCCCGGCATGACGCCCTATGAATTGATGCTCTCCGAGTCGCAAGAGCGCATGTTGATGGTGGCGAAGGCCGGCAAGGAAGAGGACTGTATCCGGATCTGCAAAAAGTGGGATTTGGATGTGGCCGTGGTCGGTAAGGTGACGGGCGACGGCATTCTGCGCGTGATTGATCAGGGCAAGGTGGTGGCGGAAATTCCGGCCAAGTCGCTGGCCGATGACGGCCCGCGCTACGAGCGGCCCTATTCACCACCGGCTTACCAGGACATGCTCACCAATCTGAATTACGACGCGATCCCGGACGTGAAGGATGCCAACGCGGCCTTGCTGGCGTTGCTGGAATCGCCGACCATTGCCAGCAAGCGCTGGGTCTATGAGCAATACGATCACATGGTGCGGACCAACACAATGGTGCGCCCGGGATCGGATGCGGCGGTGGTGCGCATCAAGGGTACGAATAAAGCGGTGGCGATGACGGTGGATTGCAACAGCCGCTATTGCCTGCTGCATCCCTATGAGGGCGCGAGGCTTGCGGTGGCGGAGGCGGCGAGAAATCTGGCCTGTTCAGGTGCGGAGCCGATCGGTCTCACGGATTGCCTCAATTTCGGCAATCCCGAACGGCCGGATATCATGTGGCAGTTTGTGCTGGCGATCGAAGGGATGAAAGATGCCTGCGAGCATTTCAAGATTCCCATCGTGAGCGGCAACGTGAGCTTCTACAATGAGACGAACGGGCTCTCGATCTATCCGACGCCGATGCTGGGCATGGTGGGGCTCATCGAATCCGCCGACCGGACGATGACGCAATGGTTCCGTGAGGATGGCGATGACATCATGCTGCTCGGTGCGACGCGGGACGATTTGGGCGGATCGGAATACCTCAAAGTTATGCATGCCCGTGAGCAAGGATCGCCGCCCTATCTGAATCTGGACGTGGAGCAGGCGGTGCAGGCCTGTGTGCTACAATTAATCCGTTCCGGCCTGGTTCAGTCTGCGCATGATTGTTCGGATGGCGGGTTGGCGGTGGCGCTTGCCGAGTGTTGTATCTCGGGTCCCGGCCAGTCGCGCGGCGCCGGGGTGCGATTGCCTCTAGGGCGTTTGAGGAAAGATACGCTGCTGTTCGGGGAGACTCAGTCGCGTGTCCTGGTCTCGGCCAAGCCGGCTCAGCGGCAAGCCATTGTGGATTGTGCCAAGGGGCTGGGCGTTCCGATCGCGGTGATCGGCTCGGTGGGTGGGGCGTCGCTGGTAATTCATGTGGGAGACGAACAGACCGCTGTCAAAACGATTGACGTGCCAGTGGCGACGATCGCGGACCGTTGGGGCTGCTCACTGGAACGGACGCTCAATCAAGCATAAGCTGTTGCGAACATAGCGAGTATCATGACCAAAGAATTGCCGCTCATCACTCCTGACAAGTTTCACGACGAATGCGCCGTCTTCGGCATCTATGGCCACGAAGAGTCGGCGAATCTCACCTATTTGGGTTTGTACGCCCTCCAACATCGCGGGCAGGAGGCCTCAGGCATCGTGTCCGGCGACGGAGAGCAGTTCTATGTTCAGAAGGGAATGGGGCTGGTCGCCGATATCTATCATAAGTCGGTGCTGGACAAGCTGCCCGGGCATATGGCCATCGGCCACAATCGGTACTCCACCTCGGGCGGCAACGATATGAAAAATGTGCAGCCGCTGATCGTCAATTTCGCCTTCGGAAATCTGGCCCTCGCGCACAACGGGAATTTGATCAATGCGCAGTTCCTGCGCAATGAGCTGGAAGCCTACGGCGCGATCTTTCAATCCACGTCGGACACGGAAGTCATCATTCACCTGATCGCCCATTCGCGCGCCAGTACCTTTTTGGCGCGGGTAATGGATGCGCTCAACCAGGTGCGCGGGGCCTTCTCCATCGTCTTGATGACCGACAACGGCTTGATCGCCGTGCGCGATCCGCACGGGTTGCGGCCGCTCTGCCTCGGGCGAGTGCGGGGGAGCTGGGTTGTGGCGTCGGAGACATGCGCGTTCGATTTGCTTGATGCCGAGTATGTGCGGGAAATCGAGCCTGGTGAGTTGCTGGTAATCACGGAGCAGGGGATCGACAGTCATCGGCCGTTTCCCAAAGTCGATCCGGCCATGTGCGTGTTCGAGTATGTGTACTTCGCCAGGCCCGACAGCCGCATCTTCGGAGCCAATGCCGTCTATGCCACGCGCAAGGCGCTGGGGCGCCAGCTGGCGCAGGAGTCGTGGGTACCTGCCGATATCGTGATCCCCGTTCCGGACTCCGGGGTGCCTGCGGCGCTGGGTTATAGTGAGGGCGGGGGCGTGCCGTTCGAGACGGGATTGATTCGCAATCACTATGTCGGGCGGACGTTCATCGAGCCGGAGCAGTCGATCCGCCATTTCGGGGTGAAGGTGAAGTTGAACGCGGTGCCGGAGGTGCTGGAGGGCAAGCGTGTCGTTGTGGTGGATGATTCGCTGGTGCGAGGGACGACCAGCCGGAAGATCGTGAAGATGCTGCGGAACGCCGGCGCCAAAGAGGTGCATATGCGCATCAGTTCGCCGCCGATCGTCTCGCCCTGTTTCTATGGAATCGATACGCCGACGAAGAAAGAACTCATCGCTTCCAATCATTCGATCGAAGAAATTCGAAAGTACATCACGGCGGACTCGCTGGCCTATCTCAGCCTGGACGGGATGCTCAAGTCGGCGCCCGGCATGCCGGGCCAATATTGCAACGCCTGCTTTACGGAAAAATATCCGATCGCCTTTACGCGCGCGGAAGAATTGCAACTGGGACTGTTTGAGCCGTCGCACTGAGCGGAGTCCGTGCGAGGAGAAGAGTATCGGCCTCAATGGAGGGGCGTCGAATGGAACCACGAGGTCGGGCGCGAATCGGCGTCGATTTTCCTGTGACGGTCAGCGGGGAGGAGGGGAGCGGAAACGGCATCCTGAGCAATCTGACGATCACCGGCGGTGAAATCGACGGTCCGCTTGATGTTGCGGTCGGCCAATCGCTCCGGATTCATATCCAGCTCACCGGCGCGAGGAATCCGATCGACATCGCGGTTGCGACGGTCCGCTGGAAGCAGGATTTTCGGTTCGGCGTCGAGTTCGTGCGGTTCGAGGGCAATGCCAAAGCCCAGCTACAAGAGATGCTCAATCAGAGCGATAGCACGCCTTTCTCCTGAGTCCTCATCCAGGCCCTGTTGCCCCTGAAAAAAATCGCATGCTAGGATGACAGCGGAAGTGCTGAGTGCTCTGCGTTGGGTGCTGAGTCAGGACGATCTGCTCGGTACGAATTGGCAAGGCCCTGTATTGCTAAGAAGAAAGGAGTCCCTGATGAAGCGATTCTTATTCGTGTTTGGTGCAGTGCTGGTTCCGGTGTTTGCCGCACATCTGGCGCTGGCGGCCGGATTGTTCAAAACCGGTGAAAAGGCCCCCTCGTTCACTCTCACGGCGATCACCGGTGAAACGGTGTCGTTGGATGCGTACAAAGGGAAAGTGGTGGTCCTCGGGCTCTTCCATATTTGCGACCCCTGCATGATGCAGGGATCGACCCTTCAAAAAGTATCCGAGATGACCAAGGGCAAAGAGGTCGCGGTCATCGGAGTCAATTCGTCCGGGAATTCCAAGAAAGATGTCGGCGAGTTTTTGTCGGCGTTCCCGGTGAAGGTGACCTATCCTTACCTGCTCGATCCCGGGAAGGTGACGGATAAGCTCTATGGCGGCGGCAAGTTCATTCCGAACGTGTATGTCATCGATCAGAACGGCATCATTCGTTGGCAGCGGGTCGGAAACATGGATCTTGCCGGAGCGGATGTGATTGCGGCCGAGGTGGATAAATTGTTGACGGCTCAGTCGAAGATGTAATGGGGCGAACCGCGAGAAGGGTCGTGATCGATGGATGAACTGGAAGCGGGCAAGCAAAAGTTCCTGGATCTCGTGCAGGGGGTGGACGGCGCCGTGCAGGTCGTCATTCCCGTGACGCCGTCGAACAGCATGTTTCTGATCTCGCTCACCAAGGGACCCAACCGGAAGTTTATCACTGTGCCGGAAGACGACATTCTGGACCTTCCCAACGAAGCCGGCATTCTCGCCAAAGTGACGAAGACCGTCACCGACGCAGTTGCGGCGTTGTAGGGCGTATCATGAAACCTCTTTTGCCCGGCATCTGGCAGTGGTCCTGCTTCTCGGACGAGAAGCAGCTTGATTTTAACGGGCTGTTTCTCACGGTGGGCGAACATAAAATTCTCGTCGATCCTCCTCCCATGACCGCGGAGGCCAGCACGTTGATTCGCCGAAACGGCCCGGTCGATTATCTCATCGTGACCAACCGTGACCATGTGCGCGATGCGGCGGCGGTCAGGACGGAATTCAAGTGCCAGGTGTTTGTGCCGCAAGCCGATGCGGCGCAGATGGATCTGCCGCCCACAAAAACGTTCAAGGATCAGGAGCTGCTTCCCGGCGGGATATGGGTGATCCACCTCAAGAATCAGAAGTCTCCGGGGGAGTCGGCGCTTTTTATCCAGCAAGGCAAGGGCGTGCTGATTCTCGGCGATGCGTTGATCGGCAAGCCGGCCGGCTCCTTGTCGATGTTGCCTGCGGAGAAGTATGCGGATCGGGAGAAGGCGAAAGAGGGGTTGCGCCGGCTGCTCAAGTACCAGTTCGACTCTGTGATCGTCGGAGACGGTGTCTCGATTATGACCGGTGCGAAGCCGGTCCTGGAACAGGCGTTGCAGTAAAGCGCTCGTCTTATGGCATTGCGAAACGGCTTATCGGAAGAATTGAATCGCCAGGGGAACGAGCATTTCTCCCGCGGATTCTATACGGATGCCTATACCTGCTACGCTAAGGCGCTCGAGTGCGATCGGATCACCGGCGATCAGCGGGCGATGGCGGCGACGCTGGGCAATCTCGGCAATATCTGGGCGGTCAGCGGCCGGAGAGACGCGGCGCAGGCCTACTATCAGGAAGTGCTGGAGTTGCAGAAGATCCTCGGGGATGAGAAAGGCATCGGCACCACGCTGGCGAATTTAGGTAATCTCCGGGCCGATGCGGGTGAATGGGACCGTGCGCGCGCCTATTATCTCGAAGCGCTGGATCTCATGACCAAGGCGCATGATGAAATCGGGAAGGCCGTGCTCTTTTCTGACCTCGGGCTGGTCGCGCGGGAGACGGGGCAATTCAATCAGGCGATCCAGCATTACGAGCATTCGCTTGCGTTGATGCGGCGCCTGGGTAATCAGGGCGGGGTCGCGGATGCCTGGCGCATGATCGGCCGGACCTTTCTGGTTCAACGGCGCTACGACGATGCGATTGCCTGTTGCCAGACGAGCCAGTCCATTGCCGAGCGTTCGCGCGATGAGCTGCGTGCCGGGGGCGCGCGCTTTGTGCTGGCGCAGTGTTATGAAGAAATGGGCCGGCTGCGGGAAGCCGCTGATCTGCTCGATCGGGTGGTGGCGATGGACCGCAAGTATCAGCTCCCCAAATTGGAAGAAAACACACAACGTCTCGAGGCGCTGCGGGCCCGATTGAACGGCTCGGGGACGCAGGAACCTTGTCGGGAGACTCTGGCATGACCGATGCCGTTTCGTCCCTTTGGACGGCTCTTAAACAATCGCTCCGTCAGGCCTTCCCCCAACTTGTCGAGCTGGAGCCGGGCGGATCGCTGACGATGGATTTGGGCTCCGACGGCTGGCTGTACGAATTGACGCCGGATGGACGGGTGCTCTGCCAATACGGGATCGCCATGGACGATGTGATGGCGTTGATGTCCGATGGCACGCCGGAGGATCTCGGTACGGACGAGGTCGCGAAACAGGCCAAGTATTTCATCCAGCCTGCCGTATCGAAGTATCGCCAAGTCCTCTTGCAGTCCGGCTTTTTCGAGCAGAACGAGATGAACGACGAGTTTGTGGCCGTGACGTTCGAGCGCCCGGTCGACTTCGCAAACCCTGCCGCAGTGCAGTCTCTCACGGCCTGGTGCGTCCGGACGATTGGAACGGTGTGATGAGTCCGCGCTCGACCGTTCCTTCCATCAACTCATTCGAGAAATTTCGCGAAGCAGTCTCGGCCTATCGGTTGCCGCGCATTCTTTTGATGGCGTTAGAACTGGATTTGTTTACCGTCGTCGGGGAGCGCCGGTGGACGATCCCGCAGTTAGCCAGGAAGCTGGCCGTGAGCGAGCGGGGATTGTCGATTCTCTGCCGCAATCTGGCGATGGCCGGTGTCCTGGTCAAGCAGGGTGAGACCTACCGGAATAGCCGATTAGGCGCGACGGCGTTGAATGCCAGGCATGGGGCCTATCGGGGCGACTATCTCAATCTCATCAAGAGTCATTGGCAGGATTGGTGCCGTCTGGATGAGTCGCTGCGAACCGGGCGTCCGCTGGATCATGATGAGCCGGAAGAACCTGACTATCGCCGGCGATTCACCTGGGCGATGCATTACCGTACGCTGGAGACGGCGCCGCAGATAGCCGCCCAAGTGGATCTCCATGGCGCGGAAACGCTATTGGATCTTGGCGGAGGGCCGGGCACCTATGCCATGGCGTTTCTCGCAAAGCATCCCCGATTGCGGGCGGCGGTGGGGGATCGACCGGCCGCGCTGGAGGTCGCCAAGGAAATTGCCGCTACGCACAAAGCCGGATCCCGTCTGAGCTATGTCCCGCTTGATTTTACGCGCCAGGCCATTCCCGGTTCCTACGACGTCATCTGGTACTCGAATGTGCTGCACATCTATTCGCCGGATACGAACCGGACGATTTTCAGGCGGGCCTTGGCCGCGCTCAACCCGGGCGGACGCCTCTTGATTCAGGATGCCTTCCTCCATGATCGCGAAGGCCTGCATCCCGCCGAGGCGAGTCTCTTTGCCGTTTCCATGCTGCTCTTTACGGAAGAAGGGAACACCTATTCAGCCGCAGAGACGACCTGCTGGTTGAAAGAAGCCGGATTCGGACGGGTCAAGGTGTTGCGTCTGAAACGGGGGACGGAGGATTGGGAGGATGGGATCCTGGAGGCGGTGGCGCCAGGGAGACGTTCAGGAACGCCCGCCCGCCGAACGCGATCACGAGAAAGTTCAAGAGCCCGCTGAATCCGCTCGTCGTCAGCATGGCCAGCGTCGGCTGGTCTTTCGTGATCAATTGCACCAAGGTTGAAAGGTCGAGCGCCAGTCCGACGGTGCTATAGATCACACTCGCCATCAGCGCCCATCGAAATCCCAGCCTGACCATGAGCACCAGTCCGATCGGCACCCCGATCAGAAATCCGATCCAGAGGGCGCTGGGTTCCGGCTGCCCAGGCTGAGCCTGCAAGGCAAAAAGCGTCGCGACGCCCACGGCGATGAGCCCGATCAAGCTGGCGAGTAATCCCCACGGTTGTGTCATGCCGGCACTATAGCCTGCTGCGGGCGCATCGGCAATGGCCGCTTGAGTGGCTGATTTGCCGGATGGTAGCCTGCAGAACCATGATCGATCCGGTTCATTTTTGCCCCTTGGATCCGCACCATCCCAGCGTGCTCATTTATGATGGGCGGTGCCGGCTCTGTATCGCAGCAAAGCACGGCCTGGGTCGAGCCGGTCTCGGAGCGGCGGGGTCCGGCTTGCGGATGGTTCCCTATGAAAGTGAGGAAGCGGCGAAGGTCATGGGGAGTCGGTACCGGCCCGGGCCTCCCGCTATGGCCCTGTTGGTGCATCCGTCGGGGCAGGTATTGCAAGGGCTCGAGGCCTTTCTCCCGCTGGCTCCAGGGATCCCCGGCGGGCGGGCTGTGCGGTGGATGCTGCGAAGGGCGTTCGTGCGGGCGGTGGCCGAGCGAGTCTATCGCTGGGTGGCCAGACACCGGTATCGGATCTTCGGCGCGGTGAAATCGGTCAACTCTCGTCCAGCTGCAGAATAGTCTTCCCCCTTCGGTCTGGCCTCTTTTGTGTTTCCCCCTCTTTCCGGGGGGAAGCTGCCCACAGTGGGGAATTTACGGGATCTCGTGTCGATAGGCAGAATGCCTCCACATTACGGAGGGTTCATGCCACCATTACGGCCGAGTGTTCAGGGGGATCTATCGGAGGTCTGCGGGACATCTGTCCCGAGTCATTGGCTGAGCCGATCAAGGCCACGGCAGTCGATCTTTCAGCCGCGACAGTTCACGGCGTGGGTCCTCGGATGGTGTCTGATGGTGCCGGCCTTCGCCTGGGGCGAGACCACGATGGGGACCGGGACGATTGTCGCGGCGGGATTCGGATATCAAGTCGGTGAGGTGTCGAGCATCACGGTGAAGACCTACGATGTTAAGAGTGGCGCGGTGTTGTCCGACGATACGTACGAATTGAACGTGAAGGAGGAAGGGATCGCCAGGGGGCCGCAGCCGGACGAACGGATTTTTGCCGGAGGTGTGGGCCCGGGTGCCACCGATCTCTCGAATTTCGTGTTGCGCGTGTATGACGCCAAAACCGGGAAGTTTCAGTGGGAGGGCAACCTCAATTTGACGCCTCAGGACGCGGCAAGCCCCGAACGGCTGGTTTCCACGCTGGTGCCTCGCCGGGCGACGGTCACGAGAATAGCCTCGGTGCCTGCTTCCCCTTCCGTGCCCTCTTTCCTGCTGCGCGCTCTGGATTCGGATACGGGCGGAGTGATGTGGGAAGATGAATTTACGACGGACGGCCGTCTCCGCATGGATCGCATCGCCAACCGGCTGGTATCGGACGGGAACCGTGCGGCCGGGGCTCATCCGTCGTTTGACTTCCGCATTCGCATGCTGGAGCGCGACGGTCTTCGTCTGCTGTGGGAAGATCAGGTGGCGCAGGGTAACGCGGGAGAGGAGCCTCAGCCGGAGCCGGTCGAAGATGAAGCGCGGGTGTTACCCACCTGGCCCGGGTGGCATGAACGGCGCACGTTGGAGGAGAGGATCTAGCTGCGTTTCTGTAAAAACGTATCCAGCCACTGTTGGTGGAATTGGTCGTAGGAGAGAAAGAGTTTCTCTTGCAGCGCCATTGCGACGGTGGCCTTCACTTTGAAGGCGTTGAGAAGCTCGCCCACACGGGCCATCCCGAATCGTTCAATCAAATAGTGCGTTGCGGAGTTCGCTTCGAGATAGGCGAGTGTCGCGGCGTTCTGCGGTAACTGTCCCCATCCCCCTTCCAAATATCTTAGATGAATGACGGAGCCCCCGTTCGGCATGGCCTGGTCGAGGTCCGGCCAGGGATCGCCGGCGAGTTGCATGGCGAGTCCTTCATTGAGCCACACCGGCAACGACGTGATCTGGCCTTCCAGCCTGTCATGGAGGAGCGCATGCACGTATTCATGGCGGAGGACGTGCGTCAGCCATTTCGTATCGGTCGTGGCGCCTTGCGTGGGAACCTGGATGCGGCCGAGGACCGAATCGTAGAGGCCGTCGGCCCAGGCCGGGCTGCCGGTTGCCGATTGGAATGTGTCTTTGGTGTGGAGCACGACGACGATGGGTTTAGCCGGAAAATGGTTAAACCGCTGGCCGATGTCGCGATAGCCCTCTTCGAGAATTTCCAGCACAGTGGCCCAGGTGCCCTGATCTTCCGCTCCGTCGTACTTGACCATGAAATGGGCGCTGTTGCGCGCCGTCATGCGGGACTCCACGGCGTCCGTACGGCGCACTTTGGCCGTGACGGTGGCCAGGTAGGATTGCACGCGGGGATCTTTCCCCGCCCGCTCCGTCGCCTGCGCGAGATGCGTGGCCGCTTCGGTCAGATGATCCTGCTCATAGAGGAGATCGGCCATCGCGAGATGGGGAAATGGCTCATGGGGGGCCAGGCTCATCAAGGTGGTCAGGAAATCCTGATTGAGGGCGGGGTCGCGTAATTCCCAATAGGCGTGGGCGAGATTCAGTTGGATGACCGGATTGGTGCTGTCAAGGGTGGCGGCCTTCTTGAAGGCTTTCACGGAGACTTTTGTGCCGTCGAGATGCTCCTGTTCGAGACCCAGATTGTTCCAGAGGATAGCGACATAGGGCTTCGATTTTTCGTCGGACAATAGAGACGGAGACAGCTCGGTCAGTTTTCGCTCTGCCAGAGCGAGATTCTTTTTCTCGATCTCGTCGCGGATGGCTTCCAGGATTTCGCTGGAAGGAGTGTCGGGAACGACGGCCGGATTGATCGTTCTGGTTTGTTTGAGCTCGTCATCGGTTGGGCCTTCCTGGTCGTGCGAAGCCGCCTGTATCGTGGGGGAGGGCTCGCGGTCTGCGACAGGCTCGACGGCCTGAGGGATAGTGATCCAGAGCTCCTTCAAGAAGAGGTGATAGGCGATGAAGATTCCCAGGCAGAACGCCAGGGGGATGAGAATATGGGTAATGTTTCGGCGATACATTGTGACCTCGCCGCTGAGTGTATCACCCGATGTATGGACGACAAAGAATTCGGTGTATTTGCACGGGGGCGCGTTTGTCCCAGCGAGTCGATCGGCAGGGCTGCGCGAGGCTTCATTGAGTGCATAACAGGGGTATGTTACGATCCGCGCCAGTTATGGAGACTCCCTCCGAGTCCAGTGTGCTTGCGACATTTCAGGAATGGCTCGACCGTCTTGCCAGGCCTATTGAGTTTGCGACCAAAGACGCCTGTGTCCATGCCGGCGCGGTGAAGAATCTGGGCAGCTTTGTCGCGAGTCAGGTGCAGCTGGCCTTGGCGCAAGAGGGGGTTCCTCCCGTCATCGAAACACGCCTGCAATTTCTCCGCGAATTGTTCATCGACTTTCAGCCCGGACTTCCGCTCGCCGAACAGCAGCGGCGGCTTCGTGCCGCCTGTTCCATCGTAACGTTGCTGCGCGAGGCGGTGCCTGAGCCGCGAGAAGACCGTGCAAAACCGGTCGAATCGGTTCCGGCCACGGCGCGCCCTGAACGGCAGGATCTCTGGAATCTGCCGATCCAGTTTGTGAAGGGCGTGGGACCGAAACGGACAAGTTTGCTGCAGCGGCTGGGGATCGCGACGGTGGAAGATGCGTTGTGGACCGTCCCCTGGCGCTACGAAGACCGGTCGGTGATGACGCAGATCGGCAACCTGGTGCCGGGGATGGTGGCCTCGATTTGCGGCACGGTCGCCAAGTGCGACGCCAAGAAGACCAGGAATCGCCGTCTCTCGGTGCTGGAAGTCGGCATCGAAGATGAGACGGGGCGGATGCAGGTGGTGTTTTTCAATCAGCCGTACCTCGAAGAGGTGCTGGCGGTGGGGAAGCGCGTCATGCTGAGCGGACGGGTGATTTCTGGAAAGCAGGGGTGGATGGTGCCGCGCATGGATGTCGCGCAGTATGAGGTGGTGGGGGAAGGAGCGGAATCGGCACTCCATGTGGGCCGCATCGTGCCGATCTATCACGAGACTAAAGGCTGGACTTCCCGTCAGACGCGGGTGTTAATAAAGACGCTCTTGGATGAGCATGCGCGGGAGTTACGCGATCCTCTTCCGGTGACGCTGCGCGCCCGCCAGAGGCTCGTTCCCATTCAAGAGGCCATCCACGATGTGCATTTCCCCAAAGCCGGAGTGGACGCGCAATTGCTCGAGCGTGGGAGGACGCCTGCGCACCGGCGCCTGGCCTTCGAAGAATTGTTTCTTTTGCAGATGGCGCTGGCGGCCAGGCAACGGTCGGTGCAGGAACAGCCGAAGGGGCTCCAGTTCAATCCTCGGGCGCCGATCGTCGGAAAGTTAAGCGGGTTATTGCCATTCAAACTGACAGCGGCGCAGGATCAAGTGATTGGTGAGATCTTCCGTGACATGGTCTCGCCGCGGCCGATGAATCGGCTGGTGCAAGGCGATGTCGGTTCGGGGAAGACCGTCGTGGCGCTGCATGCCATCGTGATGGCCTGCGGGTCTGGCTATCAGGCGGCGCTCATGGCGCCGACGGAAATTCTGGCCGAGCAGCACTATCGCAATCTCAAGGGCACGTTGGACGCGCTGGGGTTGAAGGTGGTTTTGCTGCGCGGGAGCGATAAGGCGGCGGTGAAGAAGGCCCAGGCGGCGCAGCTCGCCTCCGGTGAGGTGCAGGTAGCGATCGGGACGCATGCGCTGATCCAGAAGGGCGTGGGCTTCAAGAATCTGGGACTGGCAGTGGTCGATGAACAGCACAAGTTCGGGGTGCTGCAGCGGAAGACGCTGATCGACAAGGGCTACAAGCCGGAGGTGCTGGTGCTCACGGCGACGCCGATCCCGCGCACCTTGGCCATGACCGTCTATGGCGATCTGGATGTGTCCGTCATCGACATGCTGCCGCCTGGGCGACGGCCGGTGCGGACGTTTCTCTTCAGCGAGTCGCAACGCCGCCGGGCCTATCAGATTCTGAAAGATGAACTGCGCAACAAGCGCCAGGCCTACGTCGTCTATCCATTAGTGGAAGAGTCGGAGAAGAGCGATTTGCAGGCGGCGATTCAAGGGGCCGAGCAGTTGCAGAATGGTGAGTTCGCCGAGTTCAAGATTGGATTGCTGCATGGGCGCATGAAGCCCGCCGAGAAAGACTCGGTGATGGCCGACTTCAAGGCCGGGAAGATCCATCTGCTGGTGGCGACCACGGTGATAGAGGTGGGAGTCGATGTGCCGAATGCCACGACCATGATGATCGAGCATGCCGAGCGATTCGGCTTGGCGCAACTGCATCAATTGCGTGGGCGAGTCGGGCGCGGCGCCGAGCAATCCTACTGTCTGCTCATGGCGACCTGGTTGGCGCGCAGTCGTCCGAAATTTGTAGGCGCGGAAGAGCCGGCGTCCAATGCGCGGGAACGGCTGGATGCCCTGGTGCAATCGAACGACGGGTTTGTGATCGCCGAGGAAGATCTGCGCATCAGAGGGCCAGGGGAGTTCTTCGGATTCCGGCAATGGGGCATGCCTGAGTTTCGCGTGGCCAACATCGTGCGGGACAGCGACCTCTTGCAGCAGGCAAGGCAGGAGGCGTTCTTTCTGCTGAAGCAGGATCCGCACCTGAGCGCACCGGGGCATCAAGGTCTGAAAGAGGCGATGCTCAGAAAATGGGAACAGAAACTGGAGCTGGGCTCGATCAGCTAAGGAGATCTATGGGATTGCTGCAGCGGATCAAAGATGATTTACGGTCAGGCATTGCTACGCTGCGATTGGGCACGGCGCATGCCGCCAGCCGGGCGCTGGAAGAGACAGAGCTGCTCCGGATGCGGCTGGAGGCCCGGAAGATCGATCAGCAATTATCGGATCTCTACAAAGACATCGGCGAGCGTGCCGTTGAGATGAAAGAACGAGGCGAAACGGCGGAGCGCGTCATGTACGACGAAGACATCGGCCGGGTGGTGCGAGAGATTCAGCAGCTCAAAGAGGCTCGGAAGAAACTCGAATCCGAAATGGACGACATCCGGAACGAGCAATGACCCAATCGCCTGCCCGCACTCTTCGAATGGCCGGCATCGATATCGGCACGCTGACCTGCCGGCTGCTAATCGCTGATCTGCCGGCCGGCGCTCCGGTGAAAGAACTTCGTTCCGACCGGCGCATTCTCCGCCTGGGCGAAGGCGTCGATCAGACGAAACGCCTCATTCCCGCCGCCATGGATCGAGTGATCCAGTGCTTACGGGAGTGGAACGCGATCATTGAGAGTTATCGGGTGAATGGCATTGCCGTCGTGGCCACGAGCGCCGTCCGCGATGCAGCCAACCGTGCTGAGTTTCTGGATCGGGTAAAGCGCGAAGCAGGATTCGATGTCGAAGTGATCACCGGCGATGAAGAGGCCCGGCGCACGTTACTCGGCATTCGCTCCGGCCTGCCACCTGGCGTGACCGATATGCTGGCACTGGACATTGGCGGCGGCAGCACTGAGTTCATTCTGGATCGGCCAGGCCAGGCCCCGATCGTCCGCTCCATCGACATTGGCGTGGTGCGTTTGTGCGAGAGGCTGCTCCATCATGACCCCCCGACAAGTGAGGAGATTCAGCAGGCGCGGGAATGGATTGCGCAGGAGACCAAGGTTGCTGTTGCCGAGATGAAGAGCTGCCAGACCGCCACCTTCGTTGGGACCGCCGGAACGATCACGGCCCTCGCCGCCATGGCGCAAAAACTTCCCGCCTACGAGCCTGCCCGTATTCATAACTATCGGCTAACACTCGCTACGGTTCAGGAACTCGAACGGACCCTGCTGAGCCGCAAGAAAGCCGACCGCATCGGTCTGCCAGGCCTCGAAAAGAACCGCGAAGAAGTCATCGCCGCCGGTGCCATCATCATCCGGACGGTGATGGAGACGCTGGGGATGGAGAGTGTACTGGTGAGTGACTTGGGATTGAGGGAGGGAGTGGTGATCGATCTTATTAATCGCGGATAGAAGGAAATGGTCTGGTCTTTTCCTTGAATGAGCAATATGAACGAGAGGATTCGTTTGACTGGTTCAGAGATCGAGGAACTACAGTATTAATCTTCTGCGAGTAAGACGGGTGTGACGTTGGGATATGCTTAATTCGAAAGCGAGGATTTGATGGGACAAAAGAGGCCAAGAAAGCTAAGCCTGGTCAAATTTGAAGATAAGCGTTTCCGAGAGAAAGGATCGCGTAAGAATCCCTTCAAGCAAGGGCGACCATACGTTTTCCTTGGGGAGAATGTGCCCGGACATTGCATCGTGGCAGATCATAGGACTGGAAGGGTCTATTCTGGATTTCATACAGAGAACTTTGTTGAATTAAGTGAAGATGAGGTTTAGATGCCTCCCTATCTACCTCTGCGAATACCGTCGATAGCCCTTGGTCTCGGTGAACTGGGCTTTCGGGGCGCTGCCGGGTTTTTCAGCAACGGTACTTTGCAGTCGATGAGGTCGAAGCAGGCGAAATATACTTCACCTGCTATTCGTTGATCTGCTTATCAATAAACTTATATAATCACTTCCATGAAGCCTCTGGAATTCGTTGGCTCCAGTCTGGATGACCTTCGAGCATTTCCTGCAGAGGCCCGGCGCACAGCTGGTTTCGAGTTGGGCTTTATTCAGCGAGGGTTGGACCCTTCGGACTGGAAGCCCATGAGTGAAGTGGGCGTTGGGGTTCGGGAGATTCGTATTCGCATTCTGGGCGAATGGCGTGTGCTGTATGTGGCTAAGTTTCCCGAGGCGGTCTATGTGCTCCATGCGTTTCAGAAGAAAACGCAGAAGACTAGAAAGGAAGATATTGAATTGGCCCGTAAACGGTACCGCCAGATTGGAGATCGGTCATGAAAAAGAAAACGACGAAGTCGAGCGGCAATGTTTTTATTGATCTCGGGTTCGATCCGGATGAGGCCGCGGTCCTTCAACTGCGCTCTAGCCTGATGAGCGACCTTCGTCTCTATATTGAGAAACAGAAACTCACCCAGGCGGAAGCGGCCAATCGCTTAGGAATCGCCCAATCCCGCGTGTCCGATCTCGTGCGTGGTAAATGGGACAAGTTCAGCCTCGAAATGCTGATTACGCTCGAAGCCCGTCTGGGGCGTACTGTGCGGGTTGAGGTTGCAGCCTAATGAGCGCTACATGAACGGAGGATGATTCTTCCTCCCCCCCCCTCTCTGCTGAGGGTGGCCTAGTTGGCGAGCACAGGGAACCGATCAGGCGACCTGCAACCCCTCTATTTCTGCGAATACCACCGATACCCCTTGGTCTCGGTGAACTGGGCTTTCGGGGCGCCGCCGGGCTTTTCCAGCAGCAGCACTTTGAAGTCGATGAGGCCGAACCAGGCGGGATCGACCACGTCGTGGTAGTGCGCGCCGTGGATCTTGGGGAGCACGTCACCGAGGGCCTGCTTCAGCTCGCTCTCGGTGTAGGCGCGGACGGTGAAGGGCTTGTTCATGGCTTGGCAGAATCGTTGGATGGTATAGGCCGCTCCGGTACAGAGTACTTTCGTATCAGGCTTCATAGCGAGGAATTGGGGGAGCGAGAGGTAGTGTTCTTGGAAGCCCAGCCAGCGCACGGCCTGTTTTAAATGGGAATATTGCACTTCATACTCGGTATGGCCTGGAAGCTTCACCGGCGCGGGCCAGCCTTCTTCAATGCCGAATTCCGTCAGGAAGGCGTGGCCTCCCGGCTTCAGCACCCGCCAGAGTTCGGCGACGAAGCGGATGGGGCCAAGGTTGAAGATGACGTCGTCCGGTGGATTGGCTTCAATCGGAAGGCGGAGCCTTCTGATCCAATCCAAGGCTTCCTGGTGCTGTTCAGTTTCGCCCTTATTGGTCAGCAATTCCTGGCGTGTCAGTTTGACCGGCGTCATGTCGGCCATATTTTCGTTGTCGATGACGAGATCGACCGAGTTGTCCGTGAAGGGCAGCGCTTCGGCGTTCGCTCTCGTTCCGAGGCCGCCCCAGCCGCCTTCTTTGGCGCGTTTCGTTTGGAGCTTCAAGAACGGGTTGGTGATGTCGAGCGAGATGTACTTAATCGTTTGTCTCTCGAAGGGGAGTAATTCTTTGCCGAGCTCGCGCGCGACGTAGCCGAGCCCGCCGCCGATTTCGACCATCACTTTAGGCTTTGGATTAAACCACCCTAGTTTGCGCAGTTGCCGCATGAGGAGCCGGCCATAGGTGAGCCCGGCCAGCGCTTCGTTGGGTTCGCGGAAGAGGTGCGAGACAGTGGTTTCGATCAGGTCGAAGTGGCCGTCGTCTTCGGCGCTGTGGGTCAGCTCGTGATGATGGAAGTCTTCCAGGTGTTCTTCGCCCTCGAATTCTTCCTGCCCGGACCAGCCTTCGCGAATTTGCTGGAGCAGGATATCCCACTTGGCCTTGTGCCGATGGCCGCCCGGCGGCTCTGTGCCGAAGTAGCAGAGGGAGTAGTTCGGAGTGGCCCAGCGCTCCAGATGCCATTGGCCCGGCTGGCCGTCCGGTCCGCAGACTTTGTTGCCGTATTTTTCGAGCAGCGCGCCGACGGTGATGTGGCCGTTCATCGACTTGAGCATTTCAATGCCGGTCAGATTCAGCCGGATCAGCGGAAAATTGTCATCGAGCGGCGCGAGCCAGTATTCGTCTTCGCGATGTTGATAGGCGACGAGGTCGGGAATATGCCAGGCGAGGAGATTCAGCGTCTCGCCGGTCAGTTGGAGCGGTTCTTGGACTGCAGCTACGGGCTTCATGGCGTGCGATCATCCCTCATGGGAAGGCGCAGCCTACAGGAGCGACCGGTGCTCTCGCAAGACCCGGATCGGTTGGAAATGACGTTGCGCTAGAGCTGTGAAGAGCCTGCCGCCGTGTCAGTCACTGTGAGCACCCCCCGCATAATGGGATGGATGCGGCAGTGGTACGCATAGCGGCCTGGGGGAAGGCCCTGAATATCGAACCGTTCCCCCGGGGGAATGGTGCCGGAGTCAAAATAGCACGGGCTGCCGTCTTCGACGCAGCTATTGTGGGTCACGGTATGGTGCGTGGGGGTGGGATTATCCCAGCGGATGGGGCTGCCGCTGGTAACGGTTGCCCGAACCGGCGCGAAATAGGGCGAGCCGTCCTCGATCATGATGAGGGTGTATGGGGGAGTGGCGGCGGTGGGCCAGGCCAGTCCCATAATGGCCAGGCTGCCGATCATGATGCTCAGGAACCATTTCACGGTGTATCGACTCCTTTGCTCCGGCTCATTCTATTAAGAGACACGTTTGTCCTAAACGATTCGTGTTGCCAGGATTGATTCTCGATCAAGTTTACCATGGGTTGGACCGTTATCGGCTAGCCCGTCGGGTTCTTGCGGCTGGAAAAATTTATCGGTTTTGTTCAGCGGGGGGAGGATTGATGGGGTGGAGCCGAGGTCATGAGGCAGAACTTTAGGGAGAATCTGAGGGATTGCGTCCGGCGAATGCCCTGGTTGCAAGAGGCTATAGGTTCATGCTAGATGGAGGCCGCAATGCGAGACGCCAGGCGTTGTGGACTCTACGAGGAGGAATACTGATGGCGAAGGTTAAGAAGAAAGCCGCGAAGAAGTCATCGGGAAAAGCAAAGGCCAAGCCGACGGCGAAGAAGACGGTAGCGAAGAAGGCGGTCAAGAAGCGGGCTGCGGTCAAGCGTGCCAAGCCGGCGCCAAAGAAAGCTGCCGCCAAGAAGAAGCCTGCCTTGAAAAAGGCTGTGGCCGCGAAAAAGCCAGCCATCAAGAAAAAACCAGCGGTCAAGAAAAAGCCGGTGGCCAAGAAGGCGGCTGCGGAGCCGAGTAAGCCTCTGGCGCCTGCTCAGAAGGTGGCCGCTTCTCTCGTTGAGGAGGCTCCACGAAAGCCTGTGGCGGCGATGCCGATGGCTATCGAGGAACCAAAAGAAGTCGAGCTCGATGAGGACCTCGCCGACGAGGAGTTGGAAATAGAGGATGAGATCGAAGAGGATATGCAGGAAGATCTCGCGCTCGATGCAAGCGACGATGACGAGGATGTCGACTTTCTTGATAAATCCGAAGAGCTGCTCGACGACTCCGACGATTATCGAAATAATTAGTGATCGGCCGGTCTGCTTAAGGTCTGGTGTGTAGTGTGGACCGGGGTCTGAGAAGGGTTGTTGTGTCGTTGCCGAATGGGCCTCAGCTAGCCACATGAGTCATTTTTTGTTTGTGGCCGGCACGCTCCGTGAGCGGAGTTCGATCGAGAGTGCGGAGCTGCAATTGTCCCATGGTTTGTGGGGCTGTTGCACGGCTCTGATTCGTGACAATCTGACCAAGTTGCTGACGCCAGAATCCCATGCCTTGGTGTATGTGCTGAAGGCGGGAATCTGTGCGGATGTGGCCATTACCTCGCCTGTGTTCTCGTTGCAAGAGATGGATGAGTTCCTTCGAGATGATTTTAAGACCGAAGCACGATTCGGTTTTGTCCGTGTCGCATTGACGAAGCAGTGGACCTCTTCTACTCAGTACACGCATGCCCTGTTACAGAAGATTCTCCAGATTCCGGATCAGGCGGAGCTCAGCCGGCGATTGAGCCTTGGGATGCATGGGTTGACGGAGCAGGAGTATCGGGCCATCGTCGAAGGGCTGGAGACGGTTTCCTAGCCCTCCTCCTGTTCGCAGCTCTTCCATTCAGGTCTCGCTCAGCCACGGTCCCTCATCGATCACCTTGCCTTGTCAGAGGGCATTTCGTATAACGGCGACCATGACGATGTTGAAATCCCGGTTCCTGTCTTCGTCTGCTTTCGGCACGGTGATCGTGGCGGTAGGGATGGTCCTGCTTGTTTCGATCGGGCAGGTGGAGGCCGCTTGTACGGTTGAAGCTTCACCTATCGGGAGACTTGGCCCGCTGACGGTTCATCTTGGTGTGGACTGTACTGTCGCCGAGCGGGAAGCGAAGGCCGTCTCTGCGGCGGCGGTCATGAAGGCCATCACGCAGGAGCAGGCGGTCGATCTGGTTGGGGTGATCGTGCAAGGCGATCTCATCTTCGATCAACTGCCATTGTATCACTCGCAGATGCCGAAGGGGCTTACGTCGGAGCAGGAGGCGGCGCTCAGCGCGCTGGATGCGGACGAATTGCGTGTGGTCCCGGGGCCGATCACGATTCGCGATTCGATTGTCCAGGGGGCGCTGCGCCATCGGTCTGTGAAGGGCACGTTACAGTTCGCCGGCGCTGTTGATTTGCAGGGCACGCAGTTCAAGGAGGGGGTGGATCTTTCTCGGGCAGTATTTCAGGGATTGGTCACCCTCGATCGGGCGAGATTTGAGCGAGAATCCTATTTTATCAGGGGGCAATTTGCAGAGGCCGTTCACTGTGTCGAGACGCGGTTCGGTCCGCATACGAGGTTTCATCGGTCGGTTTTTCGTGGAGCGGTCGATTGTCAGGGGAGTCTTTTTGACGGCATGGCGGAATTTTTAGAAGTGATTTTCGAGCAACCGGTTCAGTTTGATCGGGCGCGGTTTGGGCTTGGAACGGGGTTTTCCGGATCGCAATTCAAGAAGGCCACGAGCTTTGCCGACGCGATTTTTAGCCGGGAGGCGTTCTTTGGATTTGCGGTGTTTTCCGGGAATGTCCAGTTTGCCGGAGCCCAATTTCTTCAAACCGCCGATTTCTCCAACGCGGAGTTCAAGCGTGGGGAGGATCTTTCCAAGGTACGATTCGATCAGCCGCCGACGATGACCGGCGCAAAAGGGGTTTCGCAAGAAGGGCAGGGAAAGGGGGGGGAATCCCCAGCCCTGCAGTATGGCGTAACGCTCTTTTTTCTCCTCATCGCCGCGGTATTAGGCGCCTATGCCGTCAAGATGAAGTAAATCAGTATGTTAGCTTGACCCACCATATATAGTTTCAGGCTTGCCTCACCCCACTATAAATTGGTATAACGCCACCCGTGGAGCAACATACCGACGGGTTCGCACAGACTGAACTTCCCTACCAGGTCCGCATCGAGAATTTCGAGGGACCGCTGGATCTGCTGCTGCATCTCATCAAGAAAAGCGAAATCAATATCTACGATATTCCCATCGCCATGATTGCCCAGCAATATCTGGAGTATGTCGAGGCGATGAAGGAATTGAATTTGAACGTCGCCGGGGAGTTTCTTGTCATGGCCGCGACGCTCTTGCAGATTAAGTCGAAGATGCTGCTGCCGGCCGATGAGGCGGCGGAGGATGAAGAAGACGGCCCCGATCCGCGTGAAGAATTGGTCCGGCGCCTGTTGGAATATAAGACCTATAAAGAAGCGGCCCGCCAGCTTGATGGCCAGGAAAAAATGTGGCGCGAAATCTTCAGCCGTGAGCCCGGTCCGCCCGTCGAAGTGGAGTCCGATGATACGCTCCTGGAGAATGTGAGTCTGTTTGATTTGGTGGATGCGCTCAATGGCATCATGCAGCGCAATCCCGCGGGAAAGAAACTGATCGAGATCATTCCCGATAATCTGACGGTTCGCGAACGGATGAATGTGATTCTGGAAACGCTCGAAGGCAAGGAATCCGTGGCGTTTGCCGCGCTGTTCGAAGAATCCTGCCATCGGCTGGTGATCATCGTCACATTCCTGGCTTTGCTGGAGCTGATTCGGCTGCGTGTCGCGCGGGTGTTTCAGGGAGAAACGTTCGGCCCGATCCTGGTGTCGCGGGCGTTCTCGCTGGTGCCCGATCCTGCCGAGCTGGACGATTCGGATGCTGAATGGAGGGGGACATGACGCCCATGACCGACGAAATGACCGAAGTCACCGCTGGGCCGGAAGCCAGCCCGGTTGTGGATGTTCCGGAAACGCTCGAACTCACTGTCGTTGATGCGTCTCTTGAGCAGGCTGCGGCCGTTCAGGCGATCGCTGAGCGGGAGCTCAAAGGTATTCTGGAATCATTGTTGTTCGTGTCTCCTGAGCCGGTGTCCGTACAACGGTTGCTCGCCGTGATCGGGGATGTGAGCAAGGCGGATCTGGTGCGTGCGCTTCAGAGCCTCGGGCAGGATTTGGAGCAAGAGGGCCGTGGTGTGCGGCTGGCTGAGATTGCCGGCGGGTACCGACTAGTGACCAAGCAGGAGTATGCGTCCTGGATCAAGCGATTGGATAAGGCCAAATCCGCGGCCAAGCTGTCCCGGTCGGCGCTCGAATCGTTGGCAATCATCGCCTACAAGCAGCCGATCGTGAAGTCGGAGATTGAGGAAATTCGCGGCGTAGAGACCTCCGGGGTCGTGCGGACATTGCTGGAGCGGAAGCTGGTGCGTATTGTGGGCCGCAAAGAAGTGCCGGGCCGCCCGATCATGTATGGCACCACAAAATTCTTTCTCGAGCATTTCGGGCTGAATGATCTCTCGCAGCTGCCGCCCTTGCGCGAGTTCAAAGAGCTGGGCGAGTCGGAGCAGTCGATGTTGCCGATGGGTGAGGCGGAGGTGCTGGTCGTGGAGGGCGAAGTGCCGGCGGTCGAATCGGCCGCGCAGCAGGGTCTGTTGGGTGAACAGGATGACGCATCGGTTGATGTGGCGGAAGCCCCCGATGTGCTCACGGCCGAAGCCAATGTCATTGGCGACGTGGTCGGCGCGGGTGTTCATGAAACCATGGACGATCAGGATGCGCGAGCTCAATCGGCGGAAGAAGAGCCGGCCTGTCTCCAGAATGATATGCCGGAAGAAGCGTCTCAGATTGCCAATGCTGTGAAGGTAGACAGTGAGTTGGTTGGTGAGTCTGTCGAGCAAGTCTAGTCCTGTAGGCTGTGCCGGTTTCCTAATCCAGGCGTGCCCTATGCCCAGTCTAGTGGTGGTGACGACGGGGGAACATGCAGATTCCGCGGCAGTCCTCGCCTTGACTCTGTTTCAAGCCCTTTGTTAGACTCGCCAGTCCAATCCTAAGTTATTGAAAGAACCATTGTTCTTGGCACGGGACCGCTTTAGCAACACGAGGCAACACCTATGATGAAGGCATGGCTTCTCGACGAGATGTTCCGGTTCGATCGGCTGATTTTATCCGCCGAAGGCACTCAGAGCGAATGGGGTGCCGGCGATTCGATCGCCGCAGATGAAGAACTGCCGCCGCCCCCGCAAAACGTGCAGGCCAAGCCAGGCAACGGCCGGGTCACGATTACGTGGGATCCTGTGCCGGACGCCATGTACTACAATCTTTATTTTCAGACCACCAAGGGCGTGCAGATCAAGTATTCCGAACTCACCCGTCCGATTGCCAGCGCAGATGATTTCAAGGCGGTGATCGGAGTGAAGAAGGAGAAGGCGAGTTGTCTGGAGGGATCTACCTCGCCGTTCGTGCACGACGATCTGGCAAACGGCACGTGTTACCACTATGTGGTGACGGTCGTGACGCAAAAAGGCGAAAGCCCCGAGTCGCAGGAAGTCATGGCGATTCCATCGCCCTATCTGCTGGCCATGGTGATCGGCCAGGAGGGGGCCGATCACGGTGAATTCAGCTCCCCCACCGGCATTACGCTCGACAAAGACGGCAACATTTATGTGGCCGATACGGATAATCATTCGATCCAAAAGTTTGCGAAGGACGGAAATTTTCTGGCCCGGTGGGGCAGCGAGCCGAGCTCTCAGGAAGGCTGTTTCTATTACCCCCGCGGACTGGCTGTTGGGCCGGACGATGTGATCTACATCGCCGATAGCGGGAATAACCGCGTGCAGAAGTTCGATCTCGAAGGCAACGTGATGAAGGCCTGGGGCAAGTTCGGCTTCGCCTGGCGCGGCGCCGACATGGGCAAGTTCGATGTGCCCTGGGGACTGACGACGGATCAAGAGGGCAATGTCTACGTTTCAGATACGAGCAATGCCCGCATTCAGAAGTTTCAGGCCGACGGCCAGCCGCTCTTGAAGTGGGGGCGCGACGGCAGCTTCGATGGCGCGTTCTTCTTCCCGCGCGGCGTGGCGGTCGATTTCGTCGGTAATATTTATGTGGCCGACGAGAGCAACAATCGCATCCAGAAGTTCGATGCGCGCGGCAGCTTTCTTACCAAGTGGGGGCGAGAAGGCAACGGCCCCGGACAATTCAAGTCTCCCTGGGGCATCGCCTGCGACTCCCTCGGCAACGTCTATGTGGTCGACAGCGGCAATCACAGGATTCAAAAGTTCGACGGCAACGGCACGTTCCTGTGCTCGTTCGGCAATCGCGGCAAGACAGAAGGGCAGTTGAACTTTCCCTACGGCATTGCGGTCGATAAAGAAGGCGCAGTGTATGTCGTCGATAGCGGCAACAACCGGGTCGTCAAGTATGTGCCGACCGAAGAGGAAATCACGCGCGGGAAGGAACAGTCGGCCAAGGCGCCTGCGACCGGGACGGTGCAGCCTCCTCGTAGCGTCGCGGTGAAGCCGGGCGATACGGAAATATTCTTGAGCTGGATGGACGTCCCGGGGGCGGTCTCCTACAACCTGTATTTCGGGACCGTGCCGAATCTCACTCTGCAAAGCGGGACCAAGGTCGAAGGCGTGACCAATCCGTATACCCACACAGGCCTGACCAACGACACGCCGTACTTCTATGCGATCAGCGCGGTGTTCGAGGACGGAGCCGAAAGCGAACTGTCCGAAGAAGTCGCGGCTACGCCGGTACTTATCGATATTACGGCTCCACAGAATCCCTATGCGGTCATCAATCACGGCGCGTTCATGACGAATTCGCCGGAAGTGGTCGTGACCATTTCGGCCACCGACTTGGATACCGGAGTCGGCGCGTACTTCATCTCGGAAAGTCCGTTGACGCCGATGGCGGGCACGCCGGGATGGGTGGATGTCACGCCGGCGGTCAAGTTCGGCGCGACGATTCCGTTCATTCTATCGCCCGCCGACGGACAGAAGACGATTTATGTCTGGTTCAAGGACGTCGGCAACAACGTTTCGACGCCGGCCAGTGCCACGATTCTCGTCAATACGTCCGGGTATCTCTGCGTTGCCAAATGGGGCAAGCCTGGTCGCGGCGCGTCGCTCCTGCACGGCGGCGAATTCATGGCGCCGATGTACGGGTTGTGCGTCGACCAGCAGGGCTCGTTGTTTGTCGTCGATAACGGCAACAACCGCATTCAGAAGTTCGACAACGCCGGGAACTTCATTATCCTTTGGGGCAATTTCGGATCGGCTAACGCCAATTTCCATAATCCCACTGGCATCGCCTGCGACGGCAAGGGTGACGTGTGGGTGGTCGATACGAACAACCACCGCGTCCAGAAGTTCGACGGCAAGCTCGGCGGATATATGATGAAGTTCGGATCGCGCGGCAACGGCGAAGGCCAGTTCAATGCGCCCTGGGGCATTGCGGTCGATCGTGTGCGCGGCTTCGTCTACGTGGTCGACAGCGCCAACTTCCGCGTGCAGAAGTTCGATATGGCCGGTGAATTCATCATGGCCTGGGGCAGCTTCGGCAACGGCGATGGCCAGTTCTACTTCCCTCGCGGCATCGCCGTCGATCAGAACGACGGAACGGTGTATGTCGTGGATATGGGCAACCATCGCATCCAGAAATTCGATACCAGCACGAATGTGCTGCCGCAGCTGTTGACCAAGTGGGGTGGTAGCGCCGAAGCGGGGCACGCGAGCAGTCCATTGGCGCAAGAAGCTGGACAGCTGCGGAATCCCTGGGGCGTGGCAGTGGACGGCGCGGGCGACGTGTATGTGACCGATGCCGGAAATCAGCGCATCCAGAAGTTCGACAAGGAAGGCAATTACATCACGCAGTGGGGCGGCTACGGCAACGGCGATGGGCAGTTCAATTTCCCGTACGGGATTGCCGTCGATGCCAAAGGCAGTGTGTTTGTCGTCGATAGCGGGAATACCCGCGTACAGCAATTCATGCCGGCCGACGAAGGCAGCGAGCGGTTGCAGGAAGATGCCGCAGCCATGGCGGAGCTCGACAAAGGGCAGAACGCGCAGCGGACCTAATGAACGCGCAGTGAGGGCAGGGCGAGGAAAGCATGCTGGATAAAGAGCCGCGATTGGGTCTTACTTACGACGATGTGGTCCTGGTTCCGTCGAAGTCGCAGGTGTTGCCGAACGAAGTCGATACGCACACTAATGTGACCCGCAACATTCGGATCCATATTCCGATGGTGAGTGCGGCGATGGATACCGTCACCGAGTCGCGGTTGGCTATTGCCATGGCCCGTGAAGGCGGCATCGGCATTATTCATCGCGTGCTGTCTCCGGCGGATCAGGCAATTGAGGTCGATCGAGTCAAAAAATCCGAGAGCGGGATGATTCTCGATCCGATCACCATCTCGCCAGATCAGACGATTCGCGATGCCCATGCGCTCATGGCGAAATACCGGATTTCCGGCATTCCCGTGACGAAACAGGCGAAGCTGGTCGGGATTTTGACGAACCGCGATTTGCGGTTTGAAAGTCGGATGGATTTGAAGGTGTCGCAGGTGATGCGGCGGGACAAATTAGTCACAGCGCCTGAAGGCACCAGTCTGGAAAAGGCCCGCGAGATTCTGCATGAACACCGGATTGAAAAGCTGCCGGTCGTCAACAAGCATTTCGAGCTCAAAGGGCTTATCACGATCAAGGATATCGAAAAGCGGATCAAATATCCCAACGCCTGCAAAGATGCGCATGGGCGCCTTCGCGTCGGCGCGGCGCTGGGGGTGGGGCCGGACACCGATGAGCGGGCGAGTTTGCTGCAGAAGGCCGGTGTGGATCTCGTCGTCGTCGATACGGCGCACGGCCATTCCCAGGCGGTTCTAGATACGGTCAAACGAGTTAAAAAGAATCATCCCGATTTGGAATTGATCGCCGGCAATATTGCGACGGCGGCCGCGGCGAAAGATCTCCTCAAGATGGGGGTCGATGCGGTGAAAGTCGGCGTGGGGCCCGGGTCGATTTGCACCACGCGCATCGTATCAGGGGCGGGGATGCCGCAGCTGACCGCGATTGCCGATTGCGCCAAGGCCTTGCGCGGAACCGGGGTGCCGATCATTGCAGACGGAGGGATCAAGTTCTCCGGTGATATTGCCAAGGCGCTGGCAGCTGGCGCGTCCTCCGTCATGTTGGGTGGATTGTTGGCAGGGACCGAAGAGTCGCCCGGCGAAACGGTGTTGTATCAAGCCAGGACCTATAAGGTATATCGCGGTATGGGTTCGATCGGCGCTATGGAGCGGGGCGGCGGAGATCGATATGGCCAAGGCGGCCGTCCAGCGCAAAAGCTGGTGCCAGAAGGCATCGAAGGCCGTGTCCCGTACAAAGGTCAGTTGGCGGCAGTCGTCTATCAGTTGGTTGGCGGCGTGAAGTCCGGGATGGGTTATTGCGGATGCCGGACGATTGCGGAACTGCAGCAAAAAGCCACCTTCATCAGGCAGACCGTGGCCGGCCTGCGCGAAAGCCACGTGCACGACGTCATCATCACCAAAGAAGCACCGAACTACCGGATGGATTGGGAGTGAGCCGGAGCGAATGGCTGATGGCGCATAGCTGATAGCAGAAGCGCCGGATGCCGATTCTTCACGACCTGCCGAATCCTCTTTCTGAACTATCAGCCATCAGCGATACGCTCTTTAAATCATGGAACTTTGGCACAATAGAATTCTGGTTCTCGATTTCGGCTCACAGTATACGCAACTGATCGCCCGGCGGATCCGCGAGGCGCAGGTCTACTCGCAGATTCTCCCTTGTACGGCTTCGCTGGCGACCATCCTGGCCTATCGTCCGCAGGGTATCGTCCTGTCAGGCGGCCCGTCGAGCGTCTACGAAAAGAAAGCGCCTTCCGTTCCAAAAGAGTTATTCGAGCAGGGCATTCCCATTCTCGGCATTTGTTACGGCATGCAGTTGGTGACGCATCTGTCCGGCGGGAAGGTCGTGAAGGCGCCGCATCGGGAGTATGGCCGGGCGGATCTTCTGATCGATGATCGCAGCGATCTTTTTAAAGGAATTGGCAAAGGCGGCTCCTCGGTGGTCTGGATGTCCCACGGGGATCGGATCGAGCGCATGCCATCGGGATTCCGATCTATCGCCCATACGAGCAATTCGCCTGTGGCTGCGATGAAGTCGGACGATGGCGAGCGGCGCATCTACTGCCTCCAGTTCCATCCCGAAGTCGCGCACACGCCGGAAGGGGCGGCGATCCTCAAAAACTTTGTCTACGAAATCTGCGGGTGTACCCCGACCTGGACCATGCAGTCCTATGTCGATACGGCGGTGCAGCAGATCAAGGAGCAGGTCGGGAAAGATCGTGTGATTTGCGCGCTGAGTGGCGGAGTCGACTCGTCGGTGGCCGCAGCGCTCACGCATCGCGCCATCGGCGACCAGCTGACCTGCATCTTCGTCGATAACGGCGTGTTGCGGGCGGGTGAGCGCGAGCAGGTGAAAAAGACGTTTGCCTCGCAGATGCATCTGAACATGCGCATCCTCGATCGCACGAACCAGTTTCTGGACGGGCTGAAGGGTGTGTCCGACCCCGAGCGGAAACGCAAGATCATCGGACGCCTGTTCATCAAGAATTTTGACGAAGAGTCCAAGAAGTTGAAGGGCATCAAGTATCTGGTCCAGGGCACGTTGTATCCGGACGTGATCGAAAGCGTGAGCTTCAAAGGCCCCTCGGCCACGATCAAGACGCACCATAACGTGGGTGGGTTGCCGGCCCGCATGAAGTTGAAGCTCATTGAGCCCTTGCGCGAACTGTTTAAAGATGAAGTCCGTGTGCTGGGCAAGGAATTGGGCTTGCCGGATGAGATCGTCTGGCGGCAGCCGTTCCCCGGTCCCGGTCTCGCGATTCGGGTGCTCGGCGCCGTGACGAAGGAGCGATTGGCGATCCTTCGTGGGGCGGAAACGATCGTCGATCAGGAAATCCGTGGAGCGGGTCTCTACCGGGAAATCTGGCAATTTTTTGCCGTTCTGTTGCCGATCCGGACCGTTGGCGTCATGGGCGATCAACGGACCTATGACAACGTCGTGGCCATTCGTGCGGTCACCAGTGTGGACGGTATGACCGCCGACTGGGCCAAGATTCCGTATGAGGTTCTGGGCCGCATGTCGAACCGGATAATCAATGAAGTAAAGGGCGTGAATCGGGTCGTCTACGACATCAGTTCGAAG
>DJMJ01000022.1 GCA_002435325.1 Nitrospira sp. UBA6493
AGTTCTATGCGAGCATACGCAATGCCTAAGCGTCTCTCCCACGTCCATTAGGCAATATGGTAAGGTACTGGCCGAAAGTGACATGCCCATGACCGTTCACGCACAATTTCCCGACGAGCAGAGCACCGAGGGAGCCTTTACCAGGCAACCGGACGCATTTCGTCACTGGGTCACCGCCGACGGCAGCTCCGGTTTTCCCGCCGCCTCAGGCCGCTACCATCTCTATGTGTCCTGGGCCTGCCCCTGGGCTCACCGGACCATCATCGTACGCACACTCAAGAAGCTGGAATCCGTGATCGGCATGACCGTGGTCGATCCGATCCGTGACGAACGGGGTTCGGCCTTTCGCGAAGGACCCGGACATTCCCACGATCCCATCAACGGATTTCAGTTCTTGAGCGAGGCCTACACAGCGACCGACCCGCAGTTTAAGGGGCGCGTCACGGTCCCCGTCCTTTGGGACACCGTGACGAAACGCATGGTCACGAATTCCGACGACGATCTCATGCGAATGTTCAACAGCGCATTCAATCAATTTACTGAGAGCAGGCTGGACCTCTATCCGGAGAAACTCCGAACGGACATCGACGAACTGAACGGCTTCCTCTACGAGCACGTGAACGACGGCGTGTATCGAGCGGGCTTCGCGACCTCACAAGCAGTGTATGAGAAGGCCGTGCGCCGCCTCTTTCATGCCTTCGATCAACTCGACGCCCGCCTCAAGGACCGCCGCTATCTGTTCGGCCCGCACTTCGTCGAAAGCGATTGGCGGTTGTTCGTGACACTGGTGCGGTTCGATGCCGTCTACCATGGCCACTTCAAATGCAACATCCGGCGCATCATCGACTACCCGAATCTCTTCGGCTATCTCAAGGATCTCTATCAGACCGAAGGCATTGCCGAAACCGTCAACTTCGACCACATCAAGCGCCATTACTACGTCACCCACGATGACATCAATCCCACCCGCATCGTACCGCTCGGCCCCGACCAGGGCCTAAACTCGCCACACGGCCGCGAACGACTGGCGTAACGGTCGCATCCCTTGCCCCCCCCCTGCTCTGCACAGGGACCGCTGTCCCTTTTTACTCTAGCCAAGTCGATCGCTCTGTGGTTTTTCTCCTCACTTCTTGTGTTCAGGACCTTTCGCAATTATCAAATTCCCTCATTTTTGAGCAGCCGCTGAACTCACGTCCTGGCCTGCTCAATGCATGTCACCATTTCAGAACGTTTCGGCTAGTATCTGACTGGCCTGCCTCTAAAGGAGGACCATTTTTGATAGCCTTCGCACACACAGGATCGAGTCATTTTCAGGTCAGGCTCGCGTTAGTCTTCTGGTTGACATTTTTGGCAATCGACTATTGGCCTCTGGGTCAGGCCATGGGAGCGGAGGAAGTGCGATCACGGTTCTGCCAAGGTTTTCTCTACTGCGAGGAAACCAAAGGGGATACAATCTCTACGCAGGCGTTTCTATATCTGTACTCAACTGAAGAACGCGGAACGTATTCACGTCTCACCGTCATTCCCTTCTACTCACGTGAAATGGATCCGGCGAGGAGCTACCTCCGTCGGAGCGTGCTGTGGCCCCTCGGCATTTCGGAGATGAAGGGGGATGCCTCCTACTTCCAAATACTTCCTTTCTATTGGCATGGCGACGATCCGACACACCACTACACCGTCCTCATTCCATTCTATTTTGATTATGCCAAAGGAGACCGGCACTACACGCATTACATTCCCTTCTATGGCCATCATCGGTATGGCCTCACGTATGATCGCTACTTCGTACTGGGCCCGCTTGCTATCGCCACCTATGACAAGCGGAGCGACCTCAAGGAATGGGACATTCTCTTCCCCTTGTTCCACCACGAAACAAACCTAAACGGGTCTTCGACCAGGCTCTTTCCAATCTATTTCGCAGGGGAAAGTCGCCAGGATGGCAGCTGGTATCGCCATCTGCTCCCTCTGTATGGCCGATCCGTTACGCCGCAAACCGATCTGGGCTATCTGTTCCCTCTCTACGGATCGCTCACCGACCAATCGAGGGGTGAGACGAGGACGTCTGCCGTCGGGCTCCCGCCGATCCCACAATTGAACGTTCCTGCACTCGCGCTCTATGAGCATATCTCCACGCCGACAACGGTTTCAGATCGGGCCTTCCCTCTTTACTCCTATTCCTACGACTCGACAGAAGACCGCAGTCAATTGGACGTCATGGTGCTGTTCCGGTCACGGATAAGCCCGTCCTTAACAGCACACCGCCTGTTCCCGCTTTATTATTATGAAAACGACCGAGCGAACGACCGCGCTGGATGGGCCTTCTTAGGCTATGAGCAATTTTCACTGGCCGGCTACGGCTACGACGCCGGGAAGACATGGCATCAGTTCGTTCCCCTGTATCAGACGAGGACGGATCTCGACGCACAAACACGTACCACCAATATCCTCGGTATTGGCCCATTCTCATTGATGCGGTATTGGGACAGCCTGGAAGGCCTTGGCCACCATGTCTTTCCGCTCTATCGATACGATCATTCTGCTGCTAACGAATGGCATTGGTCGGCCTTATTTTCCGGCCCACTCTCTCTCTATCGCCATGACGTGAAAGACGACACGGTACATGACCGATTGTTTCCGCTTTATGACTGGAGGGATAACGGAAGCTGGCGGATGTTGGGGGTGCTGGGGGTCTCGGATTGGTCGTTGTTCTATCGGGAAAGCAGCCCCACGCTGCTCACCCATCGTCTCTTTCCTCTGTACCGTTATCGACATGACTGGGACGCCGATGAGGTGAGCATGGATACGCTCTTTCTCCACCGGCACCACTCCACCCCGACGAAAGGAGAAGATAGACTGCTGTTGCTTTGGGATGCGGCGTGGCAGCGACAACCTCCAGGATGGGAGCTGGATCTCTTCGGGATCAAGCCCTTTACCTGGTTCCATTATGAATCGAGCCTGGATCGCACAGCCGACCGGCTCTTCCCGCTCTACGGTTATGAGAGCACACCCGCGAAAGGGTGGCGGCTGTCCCTGCTGGGATTCCCGCCGCGAGAGGAGTCATTCGCCTGGTCACTCTACGAGCAGGGGGGCTCGCCGACCTATTTCCTGACACGGCTGTTTCCACTGTATCGCTTCGAGCGAAACGACGAGACGAAAGAGACCAATTGGTCCATGCTGCTCTTCTATCGACACAAAGAATCAGACACACATCTTCTCGACACCCTTCCCCCACTGCATGAATACGAGCGCAATGATATGACAGGCAAGACCGAGTTGAGCCTGGTTGGGCTCAAGCCGATTACCCTATTCAGGTATGGTACCGCCTACGATGCGCGGTACTCCTATTTCTTCCCCCTGTACGATTACGACCGGGAAGGGAACCGCAGCCGGTTCTCGCTGATCGGATGGCCGAAAGTCGGGGCACTCCCGACACTGTCTCTGTTTGAAAAAATCGAGACCCCTTCGTTATTGGCACACCGATTCTTCCCGCTCTACCGGTACCGACGGGACGATGAAGCCAAAACTCGCGACTGGGACGCGCTCTTGCTCTGGTGGCATCGGGAAACAGAACAGCGGCTGAGGGATGTCTTTTTTCCCGTCGCGGATATCGAGCATGACTACCAACGAGACCAGCGTGATGTAGGAATCTTGGGCATCCGTCCATTGACATTGTTCCGGTACCACTCCTCACTCACCGGGTTCTCGCATTCCACCGTTCCGCTCTACAGCTACAGCGTCAAAGGCGAGCATCGGCATTTCTCCGCCATCGGCTTGCCGCACATCGGCGAGATTCCCGCCTTGACGCTGTTCAACTGGGAGCGCCGTCCGACGGGCCTCACCCACAGATTGTTCCCTCTGTACCAATACACCTACGATCAGACAGGGGATGTGACAGATTGGAATACCTTCTGGCTCTTCTGGCACCATGCCGACACGACTCAGATTCGCGACACCTTTTTCCCGCTGGGCAGTGTCCGTCGCACACCGAGCGAGCAGGCATGGAGCGTCTCTGCGCTAGGCGTGGAGCCGCTCAGCCTGATCCGGATTGGCGGAAGCCCGGCGAGCACACAGAATCGCTTCACACCGCTCTGGGATTACCATACGGAAGGGAGCGAATGGGGGCTTTCGCTTCTTGGGATCCGGCAACTCTCGGTCTTTTCCCATGAAAAGACCGCCGGGAGCACCACCGACCACCTTTTCCCCTTGTGGTTCCGGACAGAGTCGCAGACAGAATTACAGAACATCTTTGCCCCGCTCTGGAGCACAAGAGAGGATCGTCAGAGTCAGGAACAGACACTGGGCCTGCTCGGTATCGGCCCGCTCTCCCTCTATTATCAACAGCACTCGCCGGCCGGCCGAAGCGCCCGCATCTTTCCGGCTTGGAGCTATCAATATGAAGAAGCCACTCAGGAAAGCCGGACCGGCGTGCTCGGAGTCCCGCCGATCTCGCTCTATTACGGACGCACGACTCCGACGGCGACGGAGAACCGGCTCTTCCCCCTCTTCCGTTACACAAGCGACCGGGTCAAAGACGAATCGGAGTTGTGGTTCTTGTGGCCACTCTTCGACTACAAGACCGCGCAAGGCAGGACGACGGAAACCAGCTTCCTCTGGTGGCTGTTCCAATACCGAAGCGCAAAGGCCGATGAGCATGAATATTGGGTACTCGGCCATCCTCCCATCGCCATGTACATGCGAAGCGTGACACCGACGAGAACTCTCGTGGAGGTCAATCCGATCATTCCGGGCTGGCGGCGTGAATACGTGGAAGGGGTCGGTACCTCCTGGGCGCTCTTTGGAGGATTGATCGGCATGGATGCCATGCCGGATGGGACTCACAAATTGAGGCTATTCTGGAGAGCGCCGGAGAAGTCCGACATGACCAAGACTCAACATGCACAGTGACACTCCCAAAGGAATGAGCACGTCCCTTGGATGTCGTTTCAACCAATTGCCCCAAGATCTTATACCCGTTTTGCGGCAACGGTTCATTGCAGTGTCTTGCGTCCCCCAGCCATCCGTGCTACTCTCACACTCGATCGCGAAAGACCTTCCGGTTCGGGGGCCGCAGTTCCCCGGTAGAGACCGAGTTTGGCGCGATCGTGTTGTATCTGCACGCATCGTCCTGCATCTGCTGAGCATAACCCGTAGGCATTACCGCCCATCGCTCGCTCGCACGTCCAGCCCGACCAAGTCGTGAGGATCGTTTTACCCATTTCAAGAGGTGTGTCGTTGTTTTATGATTTTCCGTCAACCGTTCGAGCCTTCCTCCGCAATGCGGCGGGAAGCTTCTATCACATCATTGTCGTCGCTCTCAGCGCAGGCATTGCGCTCCTGCTCCCGGCAGGCGCCAAACAGTTCCTGGCCTTCTGGTCTCATGTAGAGCACGACAAGCTTTCGCTCATCGCCGTGGAAATGACCGTGGCCGTGCTGCTTATTGCCGGCCTCAACTATATCCATCGCAGCACCAGGGACCGAGCTCTTGCCTCCATGGCGGCCGGTGCTGGATTGGTTTCATTTTTCCCGCGCCGCGCCCGCCGAGCCCAGCAGTCCATCGCAGAGCTGAAAGAAGAGCACGGCACAGGCCGGACCATCAAAGTGATGGGATCCAGCGGATGCAGCACGTTTGTCGATCACGTCGGCGATCTCTCTTCGGTGCTCGACAAGTGTCTCGGCGCCCAAATTCTGCTGGTCAACCCGTACAGCCATGAGGCCAGCCAGCGCATCCTGGCGCTCGATCACCCCGAGTACACCCTGGCCGCCTTCCGGCAGGAGGTCCGGCAAAGCATTGCGCTGCTCAAACGGCTCAAAGCCATGGGCAAAGCCGTCAAGCTGAAACTCTATGCCGATCCGCCCTTGATGAAGATGGTGATCCTCGGCGATTACCTCTGGCTGCAACACTACCATGCCGATCTCGCGGTCGAGACCATGCCTGAGTATGTCCTGCGGCACAATCGCAAGGAACATGGTCTCTTTACACTCTACGCGCATTATTTCGAACAGCGGTGGGAGAGTGCGGAGATTCCGGAATATGATCTGGAAACAGACGAGTTGGTTTATCGGAATCGAGCCGGGCAAGAACTCCGGCGTGATCAGTTTGAATGCCACACGGCGCCTGAGCACATCGGCACCATTACAGATGAACTGGATTGCCTCCACAAGCCAGCACGAATCTACCCAGCCGACGGGCTCAACCATCACCGGGAAGGCCGCTCAATGGACATCCCGTCCTTGAGCAGTCGCTAATCAGGCCGCTCAGATTGCAGTTGCGCTCAAGGAGGGGTGATGATTCACAATCTTTGAACTGAACTTCGGCCTTACTTCCCCGAGAGTAGGAGCCGTTGCCATTTTTCAGAAAAGCGGGTGATGGGGAGTGGAGGTGAACGGCGCAGTATTCGGCGCCTGGCCGGCATTCCCCAGAAACCTCCAGGCACCGTCTTCGTGGACCAGGAAGTGGACTTCGCGGAACCAGCTATCGAGCGTGATCCGTTGCCAGCCCTTCCTTTCGGAGCCGTATAGCCCGCCGGTACAGGTGACCTCCGCACGCAGTTGCGTGCCGGACCGCAGCACCTTGATATCCGAGAACAGATGCGTCGAAGACAGACCCGTATAATGCTCAAACACCTCGCCCCATATTCGTTTCACGTCTGCGCGCTTGAGCCCCTGATAGTTGTACGACTGGGCATAAAACGTCAGCAGAGCATCTAGGTCTTGGCGCTGCACGGCCGACTCCGCCCGACCGAACGCCGCCAACAGTTCTTGTACCACCGGCTGTCTGACGATCGCCGCGCGACCCGTAATCGCCCGACCATCCACAGTCATCGACGCCTCCGGCAAGACCTCCACCGCGGCATGAATCTCCGGAGAGAGACACAGCCACATCAATGCCCACACCATGAGAAAGCAGAGTCGAAGCGCCCCCCTTGTCATCAACGAACCTCCCGCCCTCGAACAGTTGCAGCACGCATCATCCCTTTCCACACTTCCATCGCCAGAAGTGGCAGCACTCCGACGCCGAGAGCCAAGAGCCAATGCGCAGGATCGAAACGGGCCGTCTTAAAAAGTCCGGTCGTCCATGGATTGAGCACCACCGCCACTTGCAGCAGGGCCGACCCCGCCACCGCCCACACCAGCGGCCGGTTCGTCCATACACCGACTTGAAAGAGCGAATAGCGATCGCTCCGGCAATTGAGCGCATGAAAGAGCTGCACAAACACCAACACCGTGAAGGCCAAGGTCCGCGCGCGGTCAAGGTCTAGCTCCATCCCGTACAGGCAAAAAGCAAACGTAGCCATCGTGATCAACGCCATGAACAGGCCCTGCGCGCACATGACATACAGGCGCTCCCGATCCAAAATCTGTGCTTGGGGATGGCGTGGAGACCGTTTCATAATGTCAGGATCCGCCGGGTCCACAGACAGCGCCAGCGCGGGAAGCCCATCCGTGACAAGGTTGATCCAGAGAATCTGCACCGGCAAGAGCGGCAACGGCATTCCGATCAAAGCCGTCAACAACATCACCAACACCTCACTGATATTGCAGGACAGCAAATAGTGCACGGCCTTTTGGATATTGTCATACACCCCACGCCCCTCTTCGACCGCGGCGGCAATCGAGGCAAAGTTGTCGTCGGTGACCACCATGTCGGACGCCTCCTTCGCGACATCCGTTCCGGTGAGCCCCATGGCCACACCGATATCCGCCGCTTTGATCGCGGGCGCATCGTTCACGCCGTCACCCGTCATCGCCACCACCGCGCCCCGGCTCTTCCATGCCCGGACAATGCGAAGCTTATGTTCCGCCGATACCCGCGCATAGACGGTCACCTGCTCCACCAGACGGTCCAGGTCCCGGTCATCCAGTCCGTCGAGCTCTACGCCGGACAGCGCCTGCGCCTCATCCCTCAAGATACCGAGGTCACGGGCTATGGCCACCGCGGTCTCTTTGTGATCCCCAGTGATCATCACGGTGCGAATCCCGGCCTGACGGCAGCGCTCGACGGCCGCCTTGGCTTCAAGCCGCAAAGGATCCTTCATCGCGGCAAGACCCAGGAAGATCAGATTCTCCTCCACGACCTTGGCCTGATACTCACGCGGCGCGTTATCCAGCGCACGCCGTGCCACGCCGAGCACGCGAAGCGCCTGATGGGCGAAGGCATGATTCGCGTCAAGAATCCTGGCCCTGGTTTTGTCTTCCAACACCTCGACCCGGCCTTCATGGGTTACCATATGCGTGCAGTGCGCCAACAGCACATCCGGCGCGCCTTTGACATAGGCGGTCGCCTCCCCAGCAGTGACTCTGACAACCGTCATCATCTTGCGCGCCGAGTCGAAAGGGATTTCTCCGAGCAACGGATGAGCTCGTTCCAGAGGTTCCTTGAAGAGCTGCCCTTTCGCCGCCGCAACCAGCAACGCGCCCTCTGTCGGATCTCCGATCACCCGCCACACACCGTGTTCGTCCTTAAGGCTCGCTCCGTTGCACAACACCGACGCTGCGAGCAACTCCCGAAGGCCGTCCGAAAGCTGGTCCACACGCGTCCCATCCGTCAGGAACAGGCCCTTAGGGGTATACCCATCACCGGTCACGTCCACGATCTGTCGATTGACGTATAGACGAGTCACCGTCATTTCATTTCTCGTGAGCGTCCCAGTCTTGTCGGTGCAGATGACGGTCGTCGAGCCAAGCGTTTCAACAGCGGGCAGGCGACGAATCAAGGCATGGCGTTTCACCATCTTGGTCACGCCGAGTGCTAACGTAATGGTGACGATAGCCGGCAACCCTTCGGGAATCGCGGCCACGGCCAAACTGACCGCCGTAAGAAACATGGTTAGCAGCGGCACCCCCCGGAACAATCCCAGAAGAAACACCAGCACGACAATCCCCAGAGAAAGCCACAGCAAGGTATGACCGAGGTGCTCCAGCCGGCGCTGCAACGGGGTTTCTTCCTGCTCAGCCTGCGCCGCGCGGTTGATCATCGTGGCGATCTTCCCGAGCTCCGTCCCGATGCCGGTTGCGGCCACCAGGGCGCGGCCCTTCCCGGATACCGCAACGGTTCCCATGAACAGCATGTTGCGCCGGTCACCGATCGGGAGACGGTCATCAGAAAGCGATTCCGCAGACTTGGCGACCGGCGTCGATTCACCAGTCAACGAGGCTTCCTGCGTTTGCAATCCAGCCGCATAGACCAGCCGCCCATCCGCCGGCATACGATCGCCCGCTTCGACCTGGATGAGATCCCCTCGCACCAATTCTCTGGCAGGGATCGACCGGATCTCCCCTCCGCGCAGCACGCGCGCCGTCACGATTGAAAGCTTTCGCAGAGCGGCCAGCGATTGTTCGGCCCGATACTCCTGTACGAATCCCAGCACCGCATTGAGGAACACGATGATCAGAATCGCTCCGGCATCGACCCACTCCTGCAGCAGTCCCGACACTACTGCGGCGCCGATGAGAACCCAGACGATCACACTGGAGAACTGGGCGAGAAATAGTATGAACGGAGAGAGGGGTGGCGCTTCTGGCAATTCATTCGGACCGTCATCCGCGAGACGACGCTGGGCCTCGGCTTCGGTCAGCCCTGTCTCAATATCGGCTTGCAGCTCTTGCGCAAACTGTTCAGCGCTCAGGGCATACCACGCAGTGGTCATTCTTCTACCAATCCTCCACAATGGTCCCAGTTATTGAATGCGGCCTGAGCGTCCGCGAGGGCCTCAACGGCCATCTCCTCTCGCTTCCAGCCCCGACCCTCTCGCCCCTTCCAGCTTGACCTCCGTCTGCCACCGCCAAAAGACATAGATGGCCGGGATCACAAACAAGGTCAGGAGCATCGCGGAGAAGACCCCGCCGACCATCGGCGCGGCCAACCGCTTCATGACGTCCGCGCCGGTTCCTGTGGCCCACATCACTGGAATCAGGCCGAGAACGTTCGCGAGGCCGGCCATGCTCATCGGCCGGATGCGTTCCACGGCCCCGGCCTGGACGGTGCAATTGAGATCCTCAAGCGATCTCAATTGCCCCGCCGCCTTGCGCAGGCCTGTCCCACAATGCCCCAGTGCAGACCAGAAGGAAATGCCGGCAAACGCTTACCTACCTCAAGATGCGGCGGCTGTGCAAACCTCACTCGCCGAGTCTGAAATGCTGCCAAGAAATTATGTTCTGCGCAGAAACTCCGGCCGGTCGCGGATGGAGACCATCTTGATCAGATCCCGGATGGAGAGCACCCCGACAATCTTGGCATTTTCCGTCACCGCCAGGTGGCGCACACGCTTGCGGGCCATGAGATCGCTGGCATCGCGAATCGTCCGGTTGATGTCGATATCGAGCAGCGGGGAGTTCATCAACGCGCCCACGCGGATCGTCTTGGCATCCAGCTGATAGGCCAGACCCTTCCGGACCAGATCGCTTTCCGTCACAATCCCCACCATCTCACCGGCCTCGATCACAAACAGAGAGCCGATATGCTTCTCCACCATGCGCGTGGCCGCCTCGGCCACGGTTTCACGGCTCTCGATCGTCTCCAGCGCGGCCTGCATCAGCACACTCAAAGGCCGATAGACGTTGTCCAATTCACGAGCCGGACCGGTTTCGGCCTCGACAAAATGCCGGACGAGATCCCGCGCGGAGATCAGCCCGACCACTTCATTCCCGTCAGAAACCGCCAGGTGACGGACCTTGTGCGTCTCCATCAGATGACTGGCATCCAGCATCGGGCGGTCCGGCGCAATCGTCAGCAACGGGCAGGCCATCACCTGCCCGGCGGTCATCCGCTCCGGATCGAGGCCTTGCACCAACACCTTCCGAACCAAATCGGTCTCCGTAATGATCCCGACGATACGACAGTCCTTCTCTTGACGATCAAGCGATTCCACCAGGATGGAACTCAGACTCTGCGCCCGCATGCGCTCCGCCGTCGCCACCACCGTCGCCTCCTGCGGCACGACTTCTAACTGACGATGCATGTACTCACTGACACGTTGACCAGACGTTCCTGACATACCGGCTCCTTTCATTGGGACAAATCCATACGTACGATCATTATTCATCACACAGGTTTTCCCTGCCTCTTTTTATGGCGCAGCCAAACAGACCTTCACTGCGCGCATCGAGGGAGCATAGGGATTTCCCCTTCAGTCTCCCACCCCCCTCACACCCACTCAGGCGGCTGGATGAGCGGATGCGCGGGCTGGCTTGCGCCCTGGCGAACATTGCCCCCCAGGAAAGCCAAGATGCTGCCGATGTGCGCCGACATTGCGATGCTTCATCGCGGCTTTAGAGGCGCACTCGACTCACAAACACATGCCCTAAAAGTCACCATGACATCTGCGCATCATGGCGCAACCGGACCGGGCATCCGCTCATCCAGCCGCCCTCCGCCTCCCCCTCACCACCCTAGCTGCCATTGATGTCCATGCCGTTCGACTAGCGCGTCCGCCTCGCGCGGTCCCCAGGTGCCGGCGCTGTACGGGTGAATCGCGCGCGCGCCGGCCAATAACGGGTCATAGAGCCGCCAGGCCGTTTCGGTAAAATCAGCGCTGACAAAGAGCGTCTGATCGCCGATCATCACGTCGCGCAAGAGCGTCTCGTAGGCTTCAGGCAATTGCCCGATGGATTTCTGATAGTCGAATTGCAACGCATGATCGCTCAGTTGAAACGGCCGCCCCGGGCTCTTCACGGAAAAACACAGCGAGAACCCTTCGCTGGGCTGTAAGGTAATCAGCAGCTTGTTGGAGGCGATGCTGCCCGGATCGAGTGAGCGAAAGACCTGGGTGGGAGCTTCGCGGAAAATCACCGCGACCTGGGTGAGTTTGCGCGGGAAGCGCTTGCCGGTCCTGAGATAGAACGGCACGCCATTCCAGCGCCAGTTTTGAATCTCCGCTTTCAACGCGACATAGGTCTCGGTCGTCGAATCGGCCGGCACGCCGGGCTCTTCCCGATAGCCAGGAATTGTCTGGCCTGCAAGCTGCCACGACGTATACTGACCGAAGACCGCATCCTCATGCGTAATCGGCGCAATGGAATGGAGCACTTTTTGTTTTTCACTCTGGATGGCGGCCGCATCGAACGAGACCGGCACTTCCATCGCGACCACGGTCATGAGTTGGGTCAGATGGTTCTGGACCATGTCCCGGAGCGCCCCAGCCTGTTGATAGTAGGGGCCACGATGCTCCACGCCAAGATCTTCGGCCACCGTAATCTGCACATTCTCGATGCGGTCGCGGTTCCAGAGCGATTCGAAAATCGGATTGGCAAAGCGGAACGCCAGAAGATTCTGCACCGTCTCCTTCCCGAGATAATGATCGATGCGATAGATCTGGGATTCGTCGATATAGTGATGCAATGTCGTATTCAGATGCCGGGCCGACGGAAAGTCATGGCCGAAGGGTTTCTCGAACACCACACGAACCCACCCCTGGCTCTTGAGCAACCCGGCCTGATGGAGCCGCTCCATCGCGATCGGCACAGTGTCAGGGGGCAAAGCCAGATAAAACACCCGGTTCTCCGGCATGTTGTGGGTACGCTCTAAGCGCCGGATATATCCGGCCAGCGCCTCGTAATCCTGCGCGCCCCCTTCATGCACTGTTTGGTAATGAAGACACTCGTCACACCAGGCGCGCAACTCCGTATGATTGTGCCAACCGGCTTTCTGCAAGCCTTCGAATGCCCAGAGTCGAAACCCTTCTTCGCCCATCTCGGGCAACGCCGCTCCGACGATCAGGGTATTGCGAGTCTCCAGCACGCCTTGATCCCGCAGATGATACAGCGCGGGGAGCAATTTCCGGCGCGTCAGATCGCCGGTCGCCCCGATAATGACAAACACATGCGGCTCAACCTGCTGGTGCGACATCCCTCTGTTCCTCTCTGTAAACCACTCCGGAAGTATTGGACTCACATAATATAGTTATCATGCTCCCTCGACACGTTCTCATTCCACCCCGCAGTGTGCTCCCCGGAAGAGCCCAACAGGACTCCCTCTCTGACCCACTTGATCCAATCAAGCATCAGCAGGAGATGTGCCTGAGAAGCCCCTTGTTTTAATGGGGGGATAGAACGTTGCAGAGGCGTTTTGCTCCGTCATCAAAGAAAAGACCCTGGTGAAATGCGTCAGCGCGCCCCAGCTATAGCCCTGACGATCGCAAATCGAGAACTGGCCCAGGTGGCGGACATTGCGAGAACCGCGCCGGCCAATGCCGCCGCCATGTCCTTTTGCGCATCCCACTCATCGCCTTGAGTGCCCAGATACAGAGTCCCCAATTCCGGACTCACAAGGACGGCAACCACCGCCTCAATCACCTCAAACAAGGCGCTCTGAGCCAAAATAGCGCTGACAGGAAAATAGTAGGACCAGACTCCCTCCACCTTCGCAAGACGCACCAGCCACTCGCGAAACGGATAGGCCAACAGCGCACCGTACGCGAAGTGAACCATCCGATCGAACGGATTCCGGCTCAACGCAAAGACCTCTTTGAGCCAATACCCGAACGGCACTTCCGCATACGTATAATGCGCGCCGATGGCGTGCAGCGTCAGGAACAAGGCGATCAAGCAATAGGACAGGCGGGAGAACTGAAAGCGGCGGTAGGTGATCACCAACAGTATAAGGCCGGCAACTNNAGGAAGAGCGCGATCAAGCAATAAGACAAGCGGGAGAACTGGAAGCGGCGATAGGTAGCCGCCAAAATCACGAGGCCGGTCACGGCCAGCAGATTCTCAAGCAGCCAATCTCTCCGATTAACCGGCTCGATGGCCAGCATGATCCAGAGGAGTCCATACCACAACAATAATCCCTGAACGAGACGAGCGGGAATCTGTCCGTCCCCGCCCCCAGCTATCGCCTCATTCCCCATGTTGTCGTTGTATCGGTTAATTTGAGACGGCCGGTTCGGCCTGAAGCATCGGCTGGTACCTGCGTCGCATACGCACAATCGCGAGCACTGTCACGCACAGTATGGCCCCGTAGAGAGCCGCAGCCATATCTTTTTGGGCATCCCAGATATCTCCCTGAGAACCGAGGTACGTCACCCCCAGCTCAGGATGCACCGCACTCGCCACCCAGGATTCAATGATTTCCCACAAGCCGCTCAATCCCAAGACCGTCATCACCGGCAGATAATACAGCACCCATCCCCGCGCATGAGCCAGCAGCCGAAACGCTTCTTCCATCGGATAGGCCAGGAGAAATCCAAAGCTAAAATGCACGACACGATCGAAGTGATTGCGCCCGAGGTGCAACGCCTGATCGACCCACGCCCCCAGCGGCACCTGAGCATAGGTGTAATGAACCCCGATGGTATGGAGGCTGAGAAATGCCGTGATCAACACATAGGACAGCGGGGACAACGGCAGCCACCGGTGAACCGCGATCAATCCGACCACAAGGCAGACGGGAAGAATGCTGGCGATCGCCCAGAACTCTCGATCCACCGGGCCATACGCGGTCCATCCTGACAAAATCAGATACCAGGTAAAAAGCCCCCACAATAGCCGCTTATTTCGATCCATCGCGTGCCTCCAGACACAACGCCGAACAGGAACGATGCAAGACTCTGGCCAAAATTCCCATTCACTGTACAAGGGAACTGCCCTCCGTTCAAGCCCCAGGCTGCCGCATGCACGTTCACGATATCCCGTGTTGCTCACGTCCGATGCGCCCATCGTATCGATTCGTCGACTTGAACAACTCGAAGCGCCCGTCCATCGCATAGCGCGCCACGCGGCTTCGCAGCCGTTGCATTTCAGCCGCAGTCATCGACGTGAAATTTCTGACGATCTCGAGATTCTGCTTCAGTACGTCTCGCGAATCGATGCCGCTCACGAGAGAGGCAATCGGCAGACTGAGCACATAGCGGATCGCCTCATCCGGGGTAACGATTCCTTGCTTGATCGGCTCCGCATTTCCGCTCAGGCTTTTCATCCCGATCGGCGCAATGCCCCGCTGATTCAGCACCGGCAGCACCTCCTGCTCAAAACTCTGGTAGGTTCCGTCAAAGACGTTCAGCGGCATCTGGCAGGTATCGAACGGAAAATCGTGGGAAAGCATCTTGAGATGAATCTTTGGGTCTTTGTGGCCGGTAAAACCGATGAACCGGACTTTTCCCTGCCGCTTGGCTTCGAGCAACGCCTCGGCCGCCCCGCCTGGGGCAAAGTGCAGATCGGGATCGTCCTCGTACACCACTTCGTGAATCTGCCAGAGATCAAGATAGTCCGTCTTCAGACGACGGAGAGATTCATCGAGCTGCTGCAGGGCCACCTTCTTGTCACGTCCGTGCGAGCAGACCTTGGTCATGAGAAAGACATCCTGTCGACGCCCCCGTAGCGCCTGCCCCATGAGTTCTTCAGAACGCCCACGGTTGTATTCCCAGGCGTTGTCGAGAAACGTGACGCCAGCATCGATGGCTTCAAAAAGGAGGCGTATTGCCTCCGTATCGTCCTCGATGCGGCCCCAATGGGCCCCGCCAAAACAAAGAGCCGAAACCACCACGCCGGTCTTGCCCAACGGACGCAGAGGGATTTCTCGACTCGTCGCTGAACGCTCCGACACCTTCCCATCGACCTGTCCTGGCTGAACGCCAAGAGCCACAGCCGCCCCAAGCAGACCGAGAGCCTTCAATGCCTCCCGTCGGCCCATCGGAAGCGACCAGAAGTCCCGATCCGAAGATTCCGGTTTCATGGAAGATCCCTCCTCTCCTCCTTACTTCCCTAATACGCCCAGCCCCCGCACCTCATCCAGCCATTCCATCCGCTGCTTCTCGTTCATGCCTTCGATATTACCGATCAGCGTCGATTTCACCGGCCCGATGCCGCAAAAGCCGAGAATGCTGCGCTCGAACGCCTTGACCCCATGCGCAAAGAATAACCACCGATAGGCGAATGCCGGCATTCCCATCGTAACCACGAGGCGGGCGGTTCTCCCCCTCAGTCGCTTCTTCGGGAATCGCCCTGCCTCGTCGTACTCGAAGGCAAAACCTGGCCGAAAAACCTGTTCAAAAAACGCTTTCAGCAGCGCCGGCATGGTGCCATGCCAGAGAGGATAGATGACCGCCAGATGGTCGGCCCACATGATCGCGTCTTGCGCTTGCTTGATCGGCTCCGCCGGCGCTCCCTGTTCGAAATCTTCCTTCGTCCGGAGGAGTGGGAAATCCAACCGGGCTACCTCGATACGTTTCACCGCATGCCCGCCATCTTCTGCGCCCTTGGCGTATTCGTCCGCCAGCGCATGGCCGAAATGGCGAGCACCCGCATCGGGATGGCCTTGGATGATGGTGATGTGCTTAGCCACGAGTTTCCCACTCCTGTCCTATCATCGAATACGCAACTGCGATGCCGTGATGGACATCGTTCTCAATTCATGTCATAGCGCGCTGAAGCCTCCCCATTCTCCGCTCACCTACCGTGACATTGATGACAAACACCCCAGGCACCCTGATGGTTCTGCCGCAAAACGCTACGCTTCAGTCTGCCCTGGCTTCGCTATTTCAGAAATTCCAGCCCCACTCTCCAGGCACAGGTGGTGCAGTATAAATCTAGATGGAGAGGTTTGAGTGACAATGTCCACCCCCCTGCTCGACATACAACAGCTCAGCTTCGAGGTGGACCGCCAGAGAATTCTCGACCGGCTCGACCTAGCCATCCAGCCGGGAGAAATCCATGCGCTCCTCGGGGCCAACGGTTCGGGTAAAACGACGTTGGCCTATGTCCTCATGGGCTGCGAGGGCTATGTGCCGAGTGAAGGCCGCATGCTCTTCAATGGCACAGATCTGCTATCCCTCAAGATGCATGAGCGGGCCAGGCTGGGCCTGACGCTCGCGTGGCAAGAGCCGGCCCGTTTCGAAGGAGTCACCGTTCGTGAGTATCTGAGCCTGGGGAAACCGGACTGCGACCCGGAGCCGGCGCTGAGACAAGTCGGGCTCGATCCAGAACGTTATTTGAATCGCCGGGTGGATAAATCCCTCAGCGGTGGAGAACGCCACCGGATTGAACTGGCCTCGGTGCTGTCCATGATGCCGAAACTCGCCATTCTCGATGAGCCGTCCGCGGGAATCGACATGCTCTCGATCAATCATATTATCGGCATCATTCGCGCCGTGAAAGCAGCCGGGGGATCAGTCCTCTTGATCACCCACCAGGAAGAAGTCGCGCTCATCGCCGACCGGGCCTCCCAGCTCTGCGCCGGGCGCATCATCTTCTCCGGGAGTCCGCGCGAAGCCGTCGATCATTTCCGCAGGCGGACCTGCGTTCGATGCGATGGAGAAGTCTGCAACTATGTCCGAGCTTGACGACCTGAGACGCACCCTCCCGATGGTCGGAGCCGAACCGGCCATTCTCGACGATACGCGGATCGCGCATGTCGTGGTGCAGGGACACCACATCCTCAGCCATCGAACCGTTCCCGGTCTCCGCGTCGAGATGGAAGAACGACCGGACGCCATCGTCGGGAAACTGATTGTCGAAGCAGGCGCACAGATCGCTCAGCCCATCCACATGTGTTTCGGCCTCGCTCACCCGACCGGGGTGCAGCAGATCAAGATCGATGTCCAGATTTGCGAAGAAGCTCAGGCGCGCGTGCTGTCGCACTGCCTCTTTCCTTTTGCCAAGGCCGCAGAACACCGGATGCAGGCTGTTATGGAGATCGGACCGGGAGCCTCGCTGCAATACACCGAAGGCCACTACCACGGCCCCCACGGCGGCATGCAGGTTCTGCCCCATGCGACGATCAAGATCGGGAGAGGCGCCCGCTATTTTTCAGACTTCTCGTTGCTTTCCGGCTCAGTGGGAAAGCTGGATATCGACTATCTCGTCGAAGTGGAGGAAGAAGGCCTCGCAGAACTCAACGCAAAGATCTTCGCCCACAAGACCGACCACATCGTCTTAAAAGAGGCCGTCATGCTCCTGGGCGAGCGCTCGCGCAGCCTCATCAAAACCCGTGTCGTGCTCGAGGATCAGGCGCAAGCCGAGATCACCGGCATCACCGAAGCCTATGCCAAAGGGGCGCGCGGTCACGTCGATTGTATGGAAATCGTGCAGGGCCAGGCCCACGCCAGCGCTATTCCAATCGTGCGTGTCTTTCATCCCGAGGCGAAGGTCACGCACGAAGCCGCGATCGGGAGCGTGGACAAGAAGGAGTTGGAAACCTTGATGGCCCGGGGCCTGAATCCCGAGCAAGCGGTCGAGCTGATCGTGAGCGGCATTCTACGCTGATACAAACCGAACAAGCTTAGACGGCAATCATGAAACCGATTGCGCCAGAATCAATCCCCACTCTTAGCGGCCGAATCGTCCCATGAGTTGTGCCTCTGCCAAAACATGCCCCTTGCACGCCTCCAACAGCTGGCGCCTGGTTGCGCGCGGCTTTAGAGTGAGGACGGCATTCAGCGCATAGAGTGTGAAGTAGTACCGATGCGGCTTCCCCGGCGGAGGACAGGGTCCTCCATAACCGACGCGCTTGAAATCGTTCAAGCCTTGCAGCGCGCCGTTGAGCCAATGGTCCTTGGCGGGAATGCCTTCCGGGAGCCCCCGCAGATCGAGGGATAGATTATAGATAACCCAATGGACCCAGGTGCCGGCCGGAGCATCGGGATCGTCCGCAATCAACGCAAAGCTTTTCGTCTCGGCCGGCGGCACGCCCCAATGGAGCGGCGGCGACAGATCGTCACCTTCGCACGTATGCCGGTCTGGAATACGCTCACCCTCTTTGAATGCCGTGCTCGTAAGATCGAAGGCCATAGGACTGCTTCCTCACTGATCCCATCACATCCGCGAGGGGATGCACGCTCACGCATCCCCTCGCCGCTTCTCACTACCAGAACGAGAACAACATGAACCCTGCGGATTAATCCTTGAGAATAAACGTGACCTTCAGCCCAACATGATATTCAGTGATTTTGCCATTTTCGACCACAACTTTTTGATCCTTGACCCAGGCGCTTTTTACGTTCTGCAAGGTTTTACTGGCGCGCATCACACCAGCCGCAACAGCATCGTCAAAGCTCTTCGGTGATGATGCAATAATCTCGGTCACTTTGGCCACAGACATATTATCCTCCTTGGTGGTTGTGAACTGCGTTGAGATTGCGTTCTACTTCGTCACAGGTAATCGGACGTACCGATTCCCTTCCCTCAAGGCCGGACTTCCAATCGGTTGACGACCTTATCCACTCCGAATACGTACCAGGCGTCGAATTCCGCCATATCTTTTTGCGACGCAGAAGGAGCATCGCCTTCGAGCGTCACCACCGATTGCCGGACGGCTACACGGATACGATCTCCGTTCACGAAGGGATCTTTCTTCAACACGATTCGCACCGCTTTGGCCATTTCTTCGTCAGAGTCCGGCAGGTCCGGGATCACCTCCATCCCGTTGACGACATCGCGACTGCCCGGCACCCACCAGGCCAGCACCCCGGCCAGGCGCTTCTGCGTGAGCCCGGTGACATGGTCGTCGAGCAGCACCACTCCCTCATTCACAGACACCCGAATGGCCCCGCGAGGTTCGTGAGTGACTTCCCGGACTGGTTCAAGCAGCCCTTTGCGAATCACGTGCAGGGAACAATTCATGAGCGTGGGCTCCTGGAGCAGCGCATCGCGCACCGCATCCAAAATGGCCCCGTCTCCCATGCGGGTGGCGGGGATGACGTGGAGGCGATCCACGATTCCCGCCACACTGGAGACGGCAATCGCGAATTCCAGAGCCAGCTTCTTGGCGGCGATATGCTCCGCTTCGCCTTCCAAGGTGAGCACCCCATCGCTAAACTCCATCTTGATAGGGCACTTATGCAGATTGATGCGGGGCTCACGCTCCAATGCCGCATGGACTTCTTTGAGGACTCTCTCTCGGTCTGACATCAGTCGTTACCCTCAATGACTTTGAGCACCGGACTCTCCTCCTTAAAGCAACGTGAAAGCAACGTGAATGCCATGCCCCTGCTTATCTCGAACCCATTGACGATTCAGGTGAAGCTGGAGAGAAGACCGAATCGGTCTTGCTGAGAGTCGGCGCGTGCTGTAGACGAACTCCCCAATCACAACATCCCTCTGCCGCAGAATGCTACGGTGAGGATAGGGCTATGCTGGGTCGGGAAAACGGTGCAGGCGGATCAAAGGCAAGAGCCTGTGCTTATCAGAACTGTTTCAAGAGGATGGGCACTCGCCTGGATCCCCAATGCCCCGGCTGTGCTTCAAACACGCCGGCGCAAGGCGTCTGACAGAAACGACATGCCCCATCTTCCGTCACATTCCACGCGCTCAGTTCATACCAATCCCGGACAATGAGTTGTTCATTGCAATGGTGGCAATAGGTGCTGCCGCCCTCCCGATCCAGTACATTGCCGGTATAGGCGTACCGGATGCCGTTCTTCATGGCAATCTTGCGGGCCATGGCCAACGTGGCTGGTGGCGTTGCCGGCTTGTCCAGCATTTTATAGTCGGGGTGGAAGGCACTGAAATGAATCGGCACGTCTGGGCCAAGATGTTCAACAACCCACTGGGTGAGCCGTTCAATCTCAGCCTCAGAGTCGTTTTCTCCAGGAATGACCAGGGTGGTGATTTCCAGCCACACTTGCGTGTGCTGTTTGATATAGACCAGCGTATCCAGAACCGGCTGCAGGCTTCCGCCGCAGATCTGCTTGTAGAAACGCTCGGTAAACCCCTTCAGATCCACATTCGCCGCATCCATGTACAGATAGAATTCTTCCCTGGGCTCCTCGCAGACATATCCCGCCGTGACGGCCACCGATTTGATGCCCTGCTCTCGGCAGGCTTGCGCCACGTCAATGGCGTACTCATGAAAGATGATCGGATCATTGTAGGTGTAGGCCACGGACCGGCACCCCAGTTTCACCGCGGCGCGCGCGATGGCATCCGGCGAGGCGTTATCGGCCAGCGTATCCATCTGGCGCGATTTGCTCATGTCCCAGTTCTGGCAGAACTTGCAGGAGAGATTGCACCCCGCTGTGCCGAAGGAGAGGACCGACGTGCCGGGAAGAAAATGATGCAGCGGTTTCTTTTCGATCGGATCGACGCAAAACCCGCTCGATCGCCCATAGGTCGTCAAGACGATCTGATCCTGCTGCCGCGCGCGAACAAAACAAAGCCCCTGTTGCCCTTCTTGAAAAGTGCAATAGCGCGGACAGAGGTCGCACTGGATGCGCCCATCCTTCAATTGATGCCAATATTTCGTCGGTACGATTGCCGGCGGCTGTACGGTCGTCATGCCAGGCTCCCTTGAGATCACCATGGTGTACGCGCATTATACCAAGGAAACACCCATGAGACTGGATGAGCCTTCCACCGAAGAATCGAGCCATGTTAATGATTGACGGGTCCCGCTATTCCGGCAGTGGTTCGATCGTCAGACAGGCAGTCGCCTTCGCCGCCCTGACCGGCCGGGCCATCCATGTGATCCAGACCCGCGCGAAGCGGGAGAAGCCGGGATTACGGCCGCAACATATCCGGGTCGTGGAAGCCATCGCCCAACTCGTCAAGGGTCACACGGAGGGGCTAACGCAAGGCTCTCAGGAATTCATGTTCTACCCCGGCCCTCTCAAAGCTGGACGACATTATCAATGGGACATCGGCTCAGCCGGTTCGACGACCATGCTTGCCCTCGGCATCCTCCCGGTGCTGGCCTTCGCGGATTCGCCGGTCACCGTCGAATTGCGCGGCGGCCTCTTCCAGGATTTTGCCCCGTCCCTCTTTCATCTCCAGCATGTACTGCTCCCGATGCTCCACAGCATGGGCCTCTCCGTGGAGGTCACGATGGTCCGTCCTGGCTACGTACCCTGCGGCGACGGCATATTTCGCCTCACTGTCATACCCCTCAACAAGCCTTTGCAGGCCATCGTCAGAGAGAACGCAGGCCCCGCGATAAGGATATGGGGGATAGCACTCTCTTCACATCTGGAAGAACGGCGCGTGAGCCAACGGATGGCGGACACAGCACAAGCGACCCTCGCCGAGTCCGGCCATCGGGCCGATATCGAAATACTGAACGACACAGAATCATTGCAGCGCGGCGCCGCGCTGGCACTCTTTGCCGATGAGGCAGGAGCAGTGCGACTCGGGGCGGACCGGGCAGGCGCCTTGCGAAGAAGCGCGGAGTCCATCGGCAAGCGCGCTTCCACACAGTTGCTTGAAGATCTCACTTCCGGCGCGACGCTCGACCGGTTCGCCGCAGATCAGGTCATCCCCTTTGCAGCCTTGGCAGAAGGCGACAGCCGGTTCCTCATCCCGAGCGTGACCGCACGTCCTGACCGGCGCCTGGCTGGCGGAGCTGTTTCTTGGCGCCCGCGTCACCGTCGACGAACAGAGGATGGCTATCCAGGGAGTGGGATTCTGGCCGAATCGTGATCGCCCACAGACTTAGGAGCGCGCTCCTCCCTATGGACATGCAACAATCCCAGCCGGTCATGCGTTTCATGGCCGATGCCATGCTCGGCCGCCTGGCCCGTTGGTTGCGCATTCTCGGCTACGACACAGCCTATGAGAAGGTCATCGCGGACGATTCGTTGATCGAGCGGACCATCCGGGAAGACCGGTGGCTGCTCACGCGCGATCGGCGCCTGGCGCTGCGCAAGCTCATCCGGGGCCGTCACACCCTCATCGCCAGTGACGAAGTCGATGGTCAGCTGCGCCAACTCTATCGGGATCTTAAGATCAACCTTGACCTGACTCACCAACGAGCGTATCGCTGTGCGGATTGCAATGTTGTCCTTACCTCCATCCTCTATGCGAACGCTGCGCCACTGGTCCCTCCCTTTGTCGCGCAGGAATATCGAGATTTTCTCCAATGCCTCCACTGTCGCCGCCTCTTTTGGCCCGGCACCCACTGGCAAGATCTTGATCGCCGCCTCACAGCCATCAGAGCGCGCACCATGGACAACCAGCCATGAATAACGACAAGCCCACACTGGGCGTCCCGATCCTGCTGCCGCTTCTGCTCTTCCTGCTGTTGCTGGCGCTGCTGCCGTTTGTGTTCAGCCAACTCTTCACGGTGGCCTTGATCAAACTCAAACTTGCTCCGACAACCGCCCTGCTCGTGGTGATCGGCATCTTCATCGGCAGCGCGATCAACATCCCGGTGAAGCGGATTCCCCGAACGGAGTCAATGCTGGCAGACCCATTGGCAGTGTTCGGCTTATCCGGCTGGTGGCCCTCGACCATGCGCGTACGCCGGGACACGATCATTGCCGTCAATGGCGGGGGCTGCATCATTCCCGTAGCGCTGGCGGCCTATGAAATATTCCATCTGATGGCAGCCGGCTGGCAACCGCTCTCCGGACTGCTCCTGGCCATCCTCATCAACACCATGCTGTGCTACCGGATGGCGCAACCGATCGAAGGGATCGGCATCGCCATACCGGGGCTCTTTCCTCCGCTCATCGCCGCCATGAGCGCGGTGCTCTTGGTGCCGGACCAGGCCCCTCCAGTCGCCTTCGTCGCCGGCGTACTCGGCCCGCTTATCGGCGCGGACCTGCTGCACCTTCGCGACGTCTCCAAGATCTCGACAGGTATCGCCAGCATCGGCGGCGCCGGCACCTTCGATGGGATTGTGCTTTCAGGAATCGTCGCGGCCTACCTGGCCTAACGATTGCACTGACTACGCGCCCAAGAAATCGGATGAGATCCCATTCCGATCAGCTATAATCGCCTTCTCTGACTCAGCCGTTCGCAATACCTACCCGGAGGCCCTATGACCCGAGACGAATTCATCCAAGCGGCACTCGCGGAGCTTCACCGCATCGAAGCGGGTGAGGCGAGCGTCCAACTCATCGAAGGAGATATCCTGCTCGGCAAAGTCACGTATCAAACCAGCAACGGATGGAAGATCGTGGTCTTCAGCGACGGAGACGCGTGGGATTATATCGATGCAATCACCGCTCCAAGCGGGGAACAGTTCCCGCTGTGGCCCGACGACCGGGCCCGCGATTCAGAAGAACTTATCAAATTGCGTTCCTACCATCCTCCAGCCAACCAATCGACATCCATCTGGGGATTCCTGGCATGAAAGGACTCATGGCATGATCACCTCGATCGCCTTTACGGCCTACCCGGTCTCAAACATGGAACGGGCACGCTCATTCTATGAGCACGTCCTCGGACTCCACATGAGCTACAATTATCGAGACGTCTGGGTGGAATATGAAGTCGCCGGTGCAACCTTTGCCATTACGACGACGGAGATGGGCCATACGCCGGGAGCCAAGGGGGCTGTCGTGGCGTTTGAAGTGTCGGACTTCGAGGCCTTTGTGCACAAGATGAAGGAACGGGCGGTCTCGTTCGTCACGGAAGCGTTCGCCACGCCGGTCTGCCGCATGGCGGTGATCGAGGATCCGGATGGCAATCACATCACGATCCACAAACGGCACACGTGAGGAATGCCGGCAGGCCAGTGACGGCATGATCCAGTTCCATAGCCTGGCAACATAGCCCCACCTCTCGAACCGCGACAGAGTCTGGAAATAACCAACCGGCTTACTCACTCTCAATGAGCGGGGCCTGAGCATGTACGCCGAACTGCTCCAATTTTTCCACACGGACCCCGATGAGGCGAACGAGTTTCCCCTGAGGGTTCTCACGATCGTCGAGGAACGGCATCAGGAGGCTCATCGCCTCCCGCTGAAGAACCGTAAGGGAGTTCGTGGGAACGGACAGCGTGTGACTGCGTGAGCTGGTTTCAAAATCGGCAAAGCGCACCGTGAGCACCACGCGGCGAAAATGGGTGAATCCGTCGGCGGAGAGCCGGCGCATGACATCCTCACACATGGACCTGAGCCGCTCGACCAGAAAAGACGAATCCCTTGTGTCATGCTCAAAGGTTTCCTGCTCTCCGACGGATTTGACTTCATGCGTTTCCTCGACCGGGGACTCGTCCCTGCCGCGGATCTTCCCGTAGAGATCCCATCCCCGTTTCCCAAACATTCCGCGCAACTCCTCTTGAGAGAACCGTCGCATGTCCTTGATGATCTTGACGCCGATCCGGGCGAGTTCAGCCTCGGTCTTGGGGCCCACGCCTGGAATGGTCCGCACGGGAAGAGGGGACAGAAAGGCAAGGACATCCTCTTCCCTCACGACAGTCAGACCGTCCGGCTTGCACAGACCGGAAGCGATTTTTGCGATGAGCTTGTTGGGACCGATGCCAACCGAGGCGGTGAGGTGCTCCTCTTCCCGTATGGCGCTCTTGATCTTGCGACAGACCTCTTCGGCAAGCGTATACGATTCACACGAACTCAGGTCGAAATAGGCTTCGTCGATGCTGGCCGGCTCAACCAGGAAGAGAAAACGCCGCAGAGTGTCCATGACATGGCCGGAGACCTCCCCGTACCGTTCCATGCGCACAGGCAGGAACGTCACCGGGGGATTCCCCTGCTGCCGCGCGACCTCCGACAGCCGCCAGGCCTTTGAGATGGGCAGGGCGGAATGAATGCCGTACTCACGGGCCCTGTAGTTCGCGGTAGACACCACCCCGCGCCCTCTCCCTCCGCGAGGATCAGCCCCCACCAGAATCGGCACCCCCCGAAGCGACGGATGCTCACGCTCCTCGATCGCGGCGAAAAAGGCGTCCATATCGAGGTGGCCCACAATTCTCATGGGGATTCACACGTGTGAGACCAGCACGGGGCGCCACATACTCAACGTAAGGCGTCTAGTGAAGTGCCCCTTATCTCTTCAAGGCCTCTCCCGCCTCACCGCAGGCCAGGCAGGTCGTTGCTATGGGCAGAGCCTGCAATCGAGCAACCGGAATGTCGTTGCCGCAGCCCTCGCAACGTCCATACGAGCCGGTCCCGATTCTCGTGAGCGCGAGGTCGATGGCTTCAATTTCCCTCTTTGCCCGTTCATCCAGCCGATCGAGCAACCGCACCATCGTTTCCGTCTGTCCTCGCTCCATCGGTTCACGCTCAACGTCCGGTTCAAGCCACAACAGATCAGCTTCCGTCTGCGCGGCCTGACGAAACAGCTCACGCCGTTGTGCCAAAAGCTTGGTCCGAAAGTCCTCTATAGCCAACATGATACGTTCCTCCCCCTTCCTGCCTATCACCGATGCCTCCCTGCCCCACTGAGTCATAACAATAGGACAGAGCATCCTCAATGCCACGATGGAGAAGAATTCGGTGCGAGCAAATATGAATGCAAAGACAAGGGGTTAAGGTTTCAGATGGAGAAAGGCACAAGAAAGACAGCGGAGCGCTGGGGTATTTTAGGTCGTGAATCCCTCGGCCATTGTCGCCAATTGCCTCAGAAGCAGAACAACAAGTTCCCTTTGAAACAAAGCGATCGGCGTTTTTTAGTAGCAGACGACCGCATGCCAATCGAAGGCACGTAATCGTTGGGGACATGGAAGTTCAGTTATGAGCGGAAACAGATGGTGTCACAGAAAAGGCTCCTGGTACATATACTGCATTTATAGATTACCAAGACTCCGGGAGGGCATAAATTTAGGGAGTTGACCGCATTATTCGCGTGAACGATGAGTTAGGCACTGCTGATCGCAATGATATAAATTAGGCTGATAGTACAAACTAAGGAATAGCGTAGGCCCCCCTCACTACCCTTTGACGCACACGAGCGGCTCCAGCCTGGCCACCTTCCGCGCCAGGTTTGCGTCGTCCGCCGCATCGACCACTTCGCTGACATCCTTGTAGGCGCCCGGTGCTTCTTCGGCGACTCCGCGCATGGATGGGCTGCGGATCAGAATGCCGCGTGCGGCGAGGTCTTTCACCACTTCACGGCCATGCCACTGCCTGAGCGCCTGATGCCGGCTCATGCTGCGGCCAGCTCCGTGGCAGGCAGACCCGAATGCCAGCGTCATGCTCTCCTTCGTGCCCACGAGCACATAGGAAGCCGTTCCCATGGTTCCGCCGATCAGCACTGGCTGGCCCACCTCCCGGAGTGATGGAGGAATATCAGGGTGGCCTGGGCCAAAGGCCCGCGTGGCTCCTTTGCGATGAACGAAGAGGCGAGTCGCCGTCCCGTCGATGACATGCTCCTCGACTTTGCAGGTGTTATGAGAGACGTCGTAGAGCAGAGAGAGCGTCGCCTGAGGTAAGACCTCCTCGAAAACCTCTCTGACGAGATGGGTGACGATCTGGCGGTTGGCGAGCGCGCAGTTGATCCCTGCCCGCATGGCGCCAAGATACTCCTGCCCCACTTCTGAATTGATCGGGGCGGACGCCAATTCGCGATCCGGCAATTCGATATGGTACCGCGCCGCGCTCACGGCCATGCGTTTGAGGAACTCTGTGCCGATCTGGTGGCCGAGCCCGCGCGATCCGCAATGGATGCTCACGACAAGGTCGCCTTCGCGGATTCTGAACACGGACGCCACCTCCGCATCAAACACTTTCACGACCTGCTGCACTTCGAGGTAGTGGTTCCCGGAGCCGAGCGTCCCCATCTCATCCTGCTGGCGTTTCTTCGCAAAATCCGACACGCAGTCCGGTTTGGCGCCGGCCATGCAGCCCCGCTCTTCGATGCACTCCAGATCCTCGTGCAGCCCGTAGCCTTTCCCCACCGCCCATTTCGCCCCTCCCGCGAGCATGGCATCCATCTCACGCTTGTCCAGATGTACCAGCCCCGTACTCCCGACACCGGCGGGAATGCGATGAAACAACGCCTCGGCCAGGAGTTCCTTCACCGGCTGAAGGTCCTCCACCGTGAGGCCCGTACGGAGCAACCGGACACCGCAGGAAATGTCGAATCCCACGCCGCCGGCAGACACAACTCCGCCGAGATCGGGGTCGAATGCGGCGACTCCGCCGATGGGAAAGCCATAGCCCCAATGGGCGTCTGGCATGGCATAGGAGGCCCGCACAATCCCCGGCAGCGTCGCGACGTTCGTCACTTGCTCATAGACCTTTTCGTCCATGTCGCGAATCAAGCTTTCGGTGGCATAAATCACCCCCGGCACCCGCATCTTGCCGCGGGGAGAAATGTGCCATTCGTCGTGTCCTCGCCGTTTCAATTGATTCAGATCCATCGCTGCCTCATGTCCCTATATGGCCTATACATCCACGACGCATTGCGCGATCCAGCGCCCTTGCTCATCCCGTTTCACCGAGAGCTCCGTGTAGGTCGCGCCTTTGACCTCTACGGCCGGTTGATGTCTCGCCACATCGATCGGCTCTCCCCATGCCGTCGCCTGTAACGCATGGCCGGTGATGCGCACGGTGAAACGGCTGAACAGCATCTTCCGCGTCGCCATTTCATAGATGAGCGCATTCAGCCAATCAACCAGCAACAGCTCATCATCAGGCGCCTCACAGACCATCGATACCTCTTGCGCCGGAACGACAAAATCCGGATCTGTAATCACGGCGGTCACCGCGCGCGCCGCGCCTTCAAACGCCGCTTCCTTCGACGAACCCAACCCTCGCACACCGATATCGGACTGGTGCGGAAAATGTTCCCACTGTGGTTCCATGGTGTTGGGACGACGAGACTCTGGCTCCCCCTCAGGGAACTGCCGGTTACATGACCTCGACGGTCCCCGCCTTTCCCTCTCCCTCCATCGTGGTTCCGAAGGCCTTGCACTTGGCCTGCATCGTTCGTTTGAGAAACTGCCACTCCTCCTCATCGGCCAGACGAACCCCCAGGTCCTCGATCCGCACCGGATGGAGCGTGATCCGCCCGATGCGGCCCTTTTCAACTTCAAGCATGAACAGGAACGAAAGGTCGTTGCGCTCATCCTTATCGACCGCATAGTCATCCACGAAGTCGCCGGCTGAATAGAGAATGGCCTTCCCTTTATAGACTTCGATGCCTTGCGGCGTGTGGTTCGAATGGCCCCAGTAGAGGTCTGCGCCCATATCAAGAAGCTGATGGGCCAGCGCTTGGATCGCTCGTGACGGCGCGCCCCAATTGGGACCCACATGGGCGCTGACGATCACCAGATCCGCCTGCCGCCTGGCCAAAGAGAGTACCCGGATCATGCGCGACCGGTAGGGCTCCAGCATTCCGTTGCTCTGATAGCCCACGTAATTGACTCCCGGTTTCTCACCGGTGGCTTCCCACTCCGGCTCATTGTCCGTGAGCGCGACCACCGCGATACGCTCTTGAGGCAAGTCAAACAACGCCGGCTTGAGCGCCTCCTCCAAGGTTGCGCCGGCGCCGGTTCGCTTGATGCCCGTCCGGTCGAGCAGGGTCAGACAGTCAAGGAGCGCTGCGGAACCGTAATCCAGCACGTGATTATTGGCAAGGGTCACCCCGTCGATTTTCGCGGCCCGGAGAAAGTCCAGCGCGCGGGGATGGGCGCGAAAGTGAAATGCCTTGGTTGCCGGATGCCATTCTTCTCCCTGGCTGCTAATGACACATTCCAGGTTGATGAACCGGCAGTCGGCAGCACGCATGACCGGGAGCACATCACCCCACAAAGCTTCCGGACGCACAGACCGGTTCTGAATGACATATCGATCCACCAGCCGCCCCAGCATCACATCCCCGGCCAACACAATATTCACCACTCAACCCTTCCGTCCCAAATGTTCCGAAGAATCGCTCGCCGCCCGATTGTGGCTCCAGACCAATGCTTCGATGCGAGTCTTTACCTCTTCGGGATCGCGCACGCCCCGCAATGACAGCACCCGCTCGCTGCTTCGTTCCTGGACCAGCACCGTGCCGATCCCGAAAAATTCCGCAATCCGCCCTTGTTCCACAGTCACGCGGGCCACGTCGTACAGCCGGATCGATTGCATCTCACCGCTGGTGTAGCCATTCCGCACCGTCACCCGTTCCCTCGTCACCTCATAGTGCGCCCAATGTCGCAGAATCGCGGCACAGGCCAGCAGGATCACGGCTCCCAGCATCCATATCTCCCAGCCGCCTACGCCAAATCGAAAATATAATGCGCCGCGCAACGCTGAAAGGGCGCTCAAGAAATAGAGCCAGCTAAATTGCGCCCAGGAGGGAAAGGCTTCCCAGACTACCGGCTGTTCCTCCGGCTTATTCTCCGCAGACAGCATCATCATGCCAAGATCTCCCCTCCACGCCATCGAAATTGTCATGGAATATTGTGCTATAGCTGCGCACAGGGGTTCACCCTTTCTTACAACCAGTCCCGTTGCGCCTGCTCTGCACGCTCTCCCCACATCGCACTGAGCGGAATCTCCGTGAGCACATAGGCTCCCGGATCAAGTTCCGGAAGAGCGCGAGAGACGGCGAGCATGACCTGCGCGCTCAGGACCGACTCATCACATCGCGCCTCCAGCAACAGATGCTGGTGCCCCAATCGTCCCGAAGGGCCCCGCCGGTCGAGGACCACTCCCCGCCCTTCTTGTTCCAGCGCCGCGAGACTCTCCACCGGAAACACTTGCATGTCTTGCCCAAGAAAGAGCGGGTCGGCGCGGATTGCTTGCGTGACCCTCTCCGTATCCGCATGCTTTTCCAACTCGACATAGACGTACCGTTGCACTCCTCCCTCGGAGGATCGCACTTCGGCACAGAGCGCATCCTTCACGCCCCTCACACTTTGTGCCACGGTGGTGTGGCGAAGGCTGATGCCGGTGTGATGGCGCGTCTCCGTCGATCCGCCGGGCGTGAGCAGGGCAAACCACGAGCGGAACAACGACAGCGCGCCGGGATCCCAGCCCGCCCCTACGATGGCTGCCGCCCGATGATGGAAGGCAACCTTATGGATCGCTTGCTTATGCGCATGAAGCGCCTCGCCGTGCAGCGTAACGCAATCCACGATTGGAATGCCGTGCTGAAGAATCTGACCAGCAACCTCCGCAACGGCGTTCGTTGGTACACAGAGAAGCGCGGCATCAACCTCCTTCACCTGGCCGATGTGGGTGGTCACCGGAACAGATCGCAGCGCCTCCGGAAGCTTCCCCCCTACGCTGTCGGCCCGCCGCACGATGGAGGCCAGACTGAGGTCGTGGCTCCGGGATATCAGTTCCGCACAGACCTGCCCCACCCGGCCAAATCCGACGACTGCGAGACGCAATGTCTTCATGAATGGCTTACTCCTCCGATAACGTAGTAATCAGACCTTCCCCCTATGCATTGAGCAATGTCGATGCCGAAACCCACATCACCGGCTTGCCCTTGCACCGGAATCCTTATATCGAGAGCAATTATCATGAGATCGAGTGAGGAGGAGTACGGAGAGGCCTTTACGAATGATGTCCAAACCTGCTTTCTTCTATGAGTCAGTGCGCCCTTTCGCGACAGCAAGAAAGGCGCACTTGTAGCGGATTTCCTCAACGAGGTCCTTGTCCCGCCCGTCAGGCCTATCCAATTCCATCACTTTCCAGCAAGTTGGGCTGAACGTTCTCTCTGATCCCATTTGGCCTCTTTCTTGCGCTATGCTTTATGAAATAACAGGGGGTCGGCACCCATCGGGGTTTCACCGATATCCAACTCGTCACGTTATTTCGTTCATCTCAATAGGACAACGCGTATGTATCGCCGTATCATGGCCTTCGACTTCGACGGCACGCTGGCCGTCAATGGGGACGTGCCTCCCGAATTGGAAGCAGCCTTGGAGCAATGCCGCGACAGCGGCCATATACTGTTCCTGGTCACAGGACGTCGCTATGAAACCGTCCAACTGGGCTATCTGGGAAGCTTGTTCGCCGGCATCGTCTGGGAAAACGGCGCGGTCCTGAGTCATACGGCCAGCGGTGAGACGTACCTCCCGTTCGGCCAACTGGATGCCCGCCTGCTCAAGGCGATTGAAGAGGCAGGCATCCCGTTCGAACGAGGCCTCGCCATTGCGGCGACCTGGACGCCTCATGACCGGGCCCTCTGGCACATCCTCAGCTCCCACGGCGGCAGCACCTCGATCGAATACAACAAAGGCGCCGTCATGGTCCTGCCGCCAGGTGCCACCAAAGGATCCGGCCTCGAACGACTCCTCGCCCTGTGCGGTTTGTCGCCTCGAAACCTCGCGGCCTTCGGCGATGCCGAAAACGACCTTTCGATGCTGACCTTGGCTGAGGTGTCGGTCGCGGTAGGCGATGCGGTCCCGGCCGTCATCGAAACCGCCGATGTCCTGGCCGCAGCCCCTGGCCCCCAGGGCGTCCTTGAAATTCTCAACGAGTATCCGCTGGGCGGAAAATTTCTTGATATTCCGCTCAAGCGCGAGCGGCCGGTCTTGCTCGGACAGACGGAAGCCGGTGCAGTCGTCAATATCCCCGCCTCCCGATTAGCTGGACGCAATCTGGGGGTCTTCGGCAATTCGGCAACCGGCAAATCCTGGATGGTCGGCTTGATCGCGGAAGGACTCCACCATGAGGACTACCAAGTCCTCCTCATCGATCCCGAAGGGGACTTTCGCGGCCTCCGCGTCCTCCCCCGATTCGTTTCGGTGAGTGGCGACCGGGCCACTCTGCCCCCTCCGTCCGCGGTCGTCTCCCTGCTCGACGAAGGCGGTGTGTCACTGGTCCTTGACCTCAGCCAATATCCCATCAGCATGCGCTCCCGCTACATTGTCGATCTGATTCGAACCTTGCGCCCGGTGCGCGACTGCAAGTTTCGCCCTCACTGGATCGTGCTGGATGAAGCCCAGGAATTCTTGTTTGAAGGAAGCGAGGTCACAACGCTGCTTCAACCTCTGCTGGAAACAGGCGGCTGGGCCTTCGTGTCCTACCGGCCGGACCGCTTAAGCCCTTCGGTTTTGACCTCACTTCAGCACCTGCTCTTGACCAAACTGACGGACAGCCAGATTGGGGACTGCCTCAAGAAACACTGTGCGATCTGCAGTTTACAAGGTGCGCGCCTCGATCAGATCCCGATGGGGAGCGCCCTCCTCTGCGGTGGCGAACTCGTCCGCATGCGGCCGGCGATCCGGCGTGTTCCCCACGTCCGGCACCTCTACAAATATCTCGACACTCCTCTTCCACATGGGAAACGGTTCGCCTTTCGAACCGACAAGGGGTATCTCGGCATCGAAGCCGCCAGTCTTTTTGAGTTATCCAGCTTGATTCAGACGCTCCCGCTGGAGAGTCTCGAGTATCACGACCGCCGGGAGGATTTTGTAAAATGGGCCGACTGGACCCTTGGCGACGGAGGGCTCGCAACCAGGCTCCGAAAAGTGGCGAACCGCCACTATCAGGGAGAGGAACTCCGGCAAGCGCTCTCGCAGGTGGTGTCAACTCACTACGAAGAACTCCGGCAACTGAAATAACACCGGCGAGCGCACAAAATTAATAGCCGCAGATTTTTTACCGGCCTGCTGCTAGAGAATAATCTCCGACGCTCCTCGAACTCCGGCCATCTCTTGCACTACAGCCTTAACTTATCAGGCCTGACATTCGAGGCTGAGTATTTCCCGCTCAGCCTCAAGCCAGTCACTGAGTGCGTCGCCGGAACGGGAGCCCCGCTCAAGGTAGATTTCATACGCCCGTTTGGCGATGCGCGTCGGCACATCGTCGGCAGGTGACATCGGTTGGCTGTGAACCGGCTCTTTCTCGGGAGCGGCCGATTCCCTCATGATCACAGACTCAAGAATCTTCTCCCGACGCCGGTCCTTCGCGGTCTGAGTTCGCATCATATCCTCCTTTGCACACAACACGCCTCTGCCCGGCTGAGGCATGAACAGCCTGACCACGCGGTTCCTTTTCTAGAAGAACCTTTTACAAGGTGGCGGCTGTTGTGCCAGCCATCGTACTCGTCACACCACACAACCCGGCCCCTTTCACCGTGAATCGTATCTGGCCTGCACGGCTCATGCGGTCGAGTTCGGTGAAGACCTGGTTCCAGGTCAACCCGGAACATTCGAGTACAATCTCGTCGAGCGAGCAGCCGGGCGAACGAATAATCACTTCCATGACCTGATCATCCGCTTGAGTCACTCAGACCTCCTTTTCAGACCAGAGGACAATTGTTTCGCCAGCCGTCCAGAACAATGAGCCGGTCCACGACAGCCCGCGCGCCTTCGCCTTCCTCACTTCAAGCCCCGGTAGGGGTCGTCGAATTTGACACCGCATTCCCGGCACACAACCTTTCCCGTCCACTTGCCGTCCCGGGTCAAGACATTGTCGATCAGCCTGCTATGGCTGCAGGTGGTCACAAGCGTCCCGCTGCTTCCCTGCTGAGTCATCATACTGGCCATACGTCCCTCCAGCGGAACTGAAACAGTCCTACTTTTGCCAGACTCCTCATTCTTCACGTGCATAAACATCCTCCAGCCATCTCACCGCGCCATCATGCCGGGATCGGAGAACACCACTCATCTCAGGAGTACCAACCAGGATCCATCCCCCGAACGTTCCAGACGAGAGGTGCTCTAGGTCGGTTCATGCCGACCCACCTCCTGCATCTCCGCCGTGCGACCCTATGGAAACTCATCTGTGAACCACCCGATGGTCCGATTGAAAAGGAACCTCAGCTCCCGGCACCCTTTCCCATCTCACCCCCAGCCCGATGTACCGATCGCCCGCTAGCACGTGTAGAATGGCTTGAGACAATTCCGCATAGAGGGCTATTCTCTTCAGGAGATAACCGCGGGCCCCTGACTTGAAGGCCATGGTCACATACGCCGGCTCATCATGGCTGGACAATATAATTATCTTACTCTGCGGCGCACAGGTCAGGAGTTCGCGAACCGCCGCGAGGCCGTCCAGCTTCGGCATCGAAATATCCGAAATGATAATGTCCGGATTTAGATGTTGTGCGGCATCCACAAGCGCTTGGCCATCCATGACGGTGCCCATCACTTCACCCAGCCCGTCTTCTAACAACTCGGACAGAGCCCTCAGTATGGCGGGGTGATCGTCGGCCAAAAGGATGCGCGGTTTTGCCATAGGCGGCCGTCCCTCGATCGAAAATGATGTCCCATCGTATGCTTCATGAATGCTGCACAACACTAGGGAACCCCCTAGCGCTGAAAAGCAATTCTACTAGAGGCAGGCAGGTGTGAGACGTGAAGGACAGAGGCTTCCGTTTTACACTGCACGTCCCGGGCTAAAGACCGGTGAGGCCGTGGGTGATGGCATATTTGGTCAAATCGGCGGTGGTGTGAAGGTCCAACTGCTGCATGATGCGGGTCTTATGGAACTCCACTGTTTTCACCGAGACGTTGAGGATCGTGGCGATCTCCTTCGTGCCGCACCCCTCGGCAACCAGCTGCAAGACTTCACGCTGGCGGCCGGTGAGCGTGGCGCACGCAACCTTGCTGACCTCGCCGGTGGATGGTTTCAGAACCGATTCCAGCACATCCTTCGTCAGCGAAGGGGTGAGGTAGTGTTGTCCTTGGAGCACCGACCGAATCGCCAGGCTGAGCTCTGATGCAGCGGAACGCTTGAGGAGATACCCGGAGGCCCCGGCCTGGAACGACTCGGTCGCATAGGTCGAATTGGCATGCATGGTCAGAAAGATGATCTTGCTTTCAGGCACAAGCTTGACGAGCTGGCGAGCCGCTTCAAGTCCATTCAAGAGGGGCATGGAGATGTCCAAAAGAATCAGGTCTGGCCGCAGCTTCTGTGCCGCCGCCACCAGCGCGCGACCGTCTTCCACCGCGCCTACGACCTCGCACTCCTCCTCTACCAACTTTCGTAAACCGGCCAGGATCATCGAGTGGTCGTCAGCCATGAGGACGCGCGGCCTCTTCATGCGCCCTCCTGAACACGGGGGATCCAGGCACAGACCTTCGTCCCTTCCGCTGGAAGGGAGTGGATGCGGAGAAAGCCGCCCAGAAGACGCGCCCGTTCCTGCATGCTCAGCATGCCGAGTCCTTTCGCGTGGACATCCTTATTCTCCAGGTTGAACCCCTTGCCGTTATCGCGCACCGCCAAGCCGACCCCTTTGGACGAGCCGCTCAGCTTCACCGACACGTCGGATGCCTGGGCATGTTTAAATACATTCTGCAGACTCTCCTGCATCACTCTGAACAAGTTGGTTTTCACTGCCGGTGGAAGCGCCTCCGGCACCTCACGGGCAGTAAACGTAACTGGCAGCCCCGTCCGCTTCGCAAACTCGTCAACATGGTCCCGAATGGCCACCTCCAAGCCAACGTGATCGAGCAACGAAGGGTGCAGCTTGTACGCCAGATCGTGGAGATCGTCGGAGAGTCGCCCGACGTCGGCGCGAATTCCCGCAAGCCGCGGGACGATCGCACCAGGGGAGCAGCTGATAAACGTGCGTTCTAGCGTCTCCAGTTCCATCGCCATCGCCGCAAGCCGCTGATTGAAGTCGTCGTGCAGCTCACGCGAGATCCGCTTGCGCTCCAGTTCCTGGGCGCCGATCAGCTTCTCTGTCAGGGCTTCCAGTTCTTTCCGTTTTTCGCCGAGTAGCCGCGCATGTTCCTCCAACGCCAGCCCCATCTGGACCCGCGCGGAGATGTCGGTGTGTGCAATGACGACACCTTCTGTCCCTTTCAGCGAAGTCACGCGCATCTCAAACCAGCGCCGCTCTTCAGGAGAATGACAGGGATATTCCTGGGTAAAACTCGTGTCCCTGCCCGCCAATACGGATTCGATGCGGGCGAGAGTCTCCTCTACGGACGACTGCCCGCCGACAATTGCTTGCCGGCACACCTCAAGATAATTCCGTCCGACGTCGACCTCAATACCCGGACGACCCGCATTACTTCGAGCAAACTCTTTCCAGGCATGGTTCGTCTTGAGAATGACACCGTTCTTGTCCAGCACGCAAATATGCGCGGAAAGAGAGTTGAGGATCCCGCCGCTTAACGCTTCGCTAGCCTGCATCTTCTCTTCTGTCTGTTTCCGTCCTGTGACATCACGCAGAATGACGGTAAAGAGCTGCTTGCCAGCGACCAGAACCTGGGAGATTGAGGCCTCGATGGGAAACTCCTCTCCATTGGATCGCAGGCCGTACAAGGTGCCGGCACGTTGCATCGCGCGGGAGGGCCCACCACCCTTGGCGAAGCGGCTCATGTGACCGCGATGTGCCCCTCTGAACCGCTCCGGGATAAACCGTTCGAACGATCGTCCAATCGCCTCGACAGCCGAGCAGCGAAACATAGACTCGGCGGCGCGATTGAAGAGCACCACACGCTCCTCTCCATCCACGGTGATAATGGCATCCATTGCCGAACTGATGACCGCATTAAGCTGCGCCCGCTGGGTCTCCAGTTCCTGCTCGGCCCTCTTGCGATCGCTGATGTCCAGGAGCGACGTCCGCCAGTGAATGATGCCCCCGGGCGGGCCCTGAACCGCGAGGCTCTCAAGATAGACCCAGCGGACCGCATCAGCCGCGTCCCGGAGGCGCACCTCGCAGACCTGCCTCATGCCGGTCCTCAGGACCTCCTGACAATGCCGGTGGAGCCGGTCCTGATCCTCCGATGCCACAAAGTGGCCGAGCCGCTGTTCGATCAGGTCATTCCGGTTCACGCCGAGCAGCGTCGCGGCCCTGATATTGGCCTCCACAATCGTGCCGTTCCGATCCAACAAGAGATGGCCGGCGGGGGAAAATTCGAAGAGATCCACATAACGGTCACGAGCCGCTTCGAGGTCCATCTGAGCCTGGCGGAGCTCCTCATTTTGTATTTTCAGCTCGATCTGAAAGACCTGCAGTTCCTGCACGAGCTGCTGCACGTCCTTGACCGGCATTGACGCCACCTCACGGCGCGTGGCGCGCAGCCGCTCTTCCGCCTTCCGGCGAAGTCCTGTGGCTGTCTCGTGTTCGCCTGGTTCCTTGGCCATCACGCCACCCTTTTCATGCAATACTACGAGTCAGGCTACCGGCCATGACGTTCTTTAACCTGAGCCTCCGCCTTCTCTATCCCCTTGCCTCATCTCTTCCATGGCCGCCAACCCGCCGGCGGAAGCACCTATTCCCACGATGAGAAAACCGGGAGGCTCAGGAGTCATGTCCGTGGGAAACACGGTCGTAGCCGGGGATACCGGCCCGGCGGGCCGAGCAGGCGTGGCACTTTTGCGCTTGATGCCCCGTTTGTTAGGGATGGACCGTCTGGGGGTCTTTCGTGCCGCAGCCACAGGGTCATCTCCTTGACATGACAGCGTCCGCGGCAACAGGACATCGCGTCCCCGGGCGCAAGACAGATCAGGAGGAAGAGTTTAAGCCTTTTCCGAATGTAAGACAAACAGTGCGCCCGCCGCCGAACGGATGCTAGTAAGGTCTTCCTCCGAGACTAGGGATCCTCCTAGTTCTTCTAAATAGACGACTGCCGTACAATGTGCACGGTATTACAACGCATTTGCCGGGAGAATCCTATGCTTCAGACAAAGGTTCTTGAATCAGCCATCTGCGAGGTACTCGCTCGGGTCGGCACCTGTACGCTTGAAGAACTTAACGAGCGGGTCCCCTACGCGTCATGGAACCAGACGTTTGCCGCGGTGGACCGGCTCAACCGGGAAGGCACCGTCACCCTTCAGCGTGCGAATTCGTCCGATTATGTCCTCTCTCTCGCCCCCCCTCGAACGCCGGAAACAAACCGCATGACGCCATCCTAAATCCCGGTCCAGCAGAACATACACAGGTTTTCAGCGGCCTATAAAGAGCGCCAGACTGTTCGTTGCATCTTCCTAATTCCCGCACCATCGAGTATTTGAGCAACAACGCCGCTATCCCTTGGAAGAAGGAGTGATTACTGTGAATCAGGAACGAGAGGTGACCGGACCTGGCATTGTCGTTCTGTCCTCTTCTTTGGAAATCTTGCACATGAACCGGCGAGCGATGGCCTTGCTAAGACAATTGGAAGGCACTGCCCGGCACATTGAAGCAGCGCAGGCTCTACCCACCTCGCTGCAGCAGCATTGCCGTGACATTGTTGAAGCCCTGCAGGAACATCTGGCCTCGAATAACTGGAAACACTTTCATCAATACCGCATGATTGGCAACTCAACTTATCCGATCCTGCTGAAGGGATTCGGGCTTCCTGACAGCAGGGGGCTCTCCCATTCCCGAATCGTGCTGCTCCTCTCTCGACACATCCCCGCACCGCTGTCGCCCATTGCAACTGCGGCAGCGCATAATTGAAGCCGGCGGCTACGGGAAGGAACGAGCCCGTTTATCCAATAGATACCCTGCACCCGGACATCAACAAACCATAGCCGGCATTCACTCAGCGTGGGCAACGGAATTATTATGAGCCTGCTGCAGTCGGAGAATATTATCCGGTGCTGGTCAAGAGCTCCCCCGCCGTCACATTACAATGCAGGAAAAACACCAGTGAAGACGTCCCCGTGACCCGTGGAGGGAGATTCCGTCTGCACTTATATTTTGGGTAACGCCACTCCTTTCACTATGAGCGTATTGCCCCATCCCTTTTGTGTCATTGGGTAAGAAGGCGACAGTGCCCTGCCGAGTTGGTGATCGCTCGCCCCGCAACCCCTCGCATATCCGGTCTCTTTCCTGCCTCTTCAACAATCGACAACAAGGCATGGTCATTGCTCATGATCTTTACCGATGGGGCACCAAGTAGCCGACCAGCGCCGGGAGAGTGGCCACACCATAAATGCAGCCCCTTCACGCCGAACCAGAAAGATAACGCCTCGGGCGCCCATGACCTCGGCACAACTCCGGTTCCTGGAGGAACTCTCATGTCTTACGTAGGTGTGAATATCGGCGCGCTGACGGTGAAGGTGGCAGCGCTCCGGGGGGACGCCAGACAAGCCACGGTAGTCGCGCATCAAGGCCGGCCGCTGGAGATACTCAACGAGATTCTGACCCGACCGGAATTCGCCGATGCGGAGTATTTCGGCGTATCCGGCCAGCTCGGGCATGTGTCCGAAGTGGCTGCGGTTCAACGGGCTCTCCGCGAGGTCGGCGGAACGTTTGATGCGGTGGCCTCGCTCGGCGGCGAATCCTTCCTTGTCTACCTCCTTATGGATGGGAGGATCGCCAATGTCGTGTCCCACAATAAGTGCGCGGCAGGCAGCGGCGAGTTCTTCGTGCAGCAGATCGGCCGGATGGGGCTGGGGATGGAGGAAGCGATCCAGCGGTCCTTTGGCGGAAAGGTCGTGCCGCTGGCGTCACGCTGCTCGGTGCATTGCAAATCGGACATCACCCACAAGCTCAACCGCAACGAAGCCACGCCCGAGGATATTCTCCACACGCTGCACGACAGTATGTCCAATAAAGTTATCGCATTGCTGGAGAAAGGCGCACGGGACTTGAAGCGGGTCCTCTTGATCGGCGGCGTTACGCGCAACGACGCGATGCTCGCGGCCTTACGCGCCAAGCTGCCGGCCACGGACTTTGTGGTCCTCCCGGAAAGCCCCTGGTTCGAAGCCTGGGGCACCGCCCTCCTCGTGAAGGACTCACCCAGCGAGACCTCTCCCAAGATTGCCGAACAGCCGGGCCTGGGCCGCCTTCCGCCGCTTCACTTGTATGGAGACCGAGTCCAAGTGATCCCAACCACGCCTCTGCAGGCGCCTCCCGACGGACCGCTGGTCCTGGGAGTGGATGCCGGATCGACAACGACCAAAGCCATCCTGCTTGACCCCTCGACACAGGCCGTGGTGGCCTCCTATTACGGGCGCACCAAAGGGAATCCTGTGGCGGCTACCCGCGAGTGCCTCCAGGCTCTCATCGAGCAGGTGGGCAATCGCCCGATCGGACTGATCGGCACAACCGGTTCAGCCAGGGAACTTGCCGGCGCTTATCTCGGCACCGAACATGTCTACAACGAGATCTCGGCCCATGCGGCGGGCGCGACGCATTTCGATCCTGAAGTGGATACGATTTTTGAGATCGGCGGGCAGGACTCCAAATACATCTATCTCCGGAACGGCGTGCCCATCGACTATGCCATGAATAACGCCTGTTCAGCCGGCACAGGGTCCTTTCTGGAGGAAAGCGCGCAGAGCGATCTCGGCATCACGGTCTCGGACATCGCCGACCGGGCGCTGGCCGCTTCATCACCGGTGCACTTCAAGGCGACCTGCGCCGCCTTTATCAATTCCGATATCCGGCTCGCCCAGCAACAGGGCCATCCCCCCGACAACATTATTGCCGGGCTCGTCTACGCCATTGCGAGCAACTATCTCAACCGCGTCAAGGGATCGCGGTATGTCGGAAAGAAGGTGTTCCTGCAAGGCGGGGTTGCGCTCAACCACGCGGTCGGGTACGCCTTTGCCCATAGCGTCGGCCGCCAGGTCGTGATTCCCCCCGGCCCGGAATTGCTCGGCGCGCTGGGAGTCGGAATCCTTGCGCTGAAACGATCCGACTCGCAGCTTGGTCATACCGTTGATCTTCGCACCCTCGGCGCACCGGACATGCAACGCGTCGGCCGCTTTACCTGCGGCGCCTGCAAGATGTACTGCAGCATCGACCGGTTCGAAGTCGCCGGACGGCGATTTCCCTTCGGCGGCCGCTGCAGCCTCTATGAGAACGTCTGGAAGCGAAAGGCTCGGACGACCGCGGCGCGCGACCTGGTCGAAAAACGAGCCGAGGTGCTCTTTCAGGTCACCCCGACCAGACCTGCCGCCACGCCGAGGCCCGAGCGCGTAGAACGGACTCATTGGGGCGTAGGCCCTGCCTATGAAAGCGCGAAGGCATTTGTGCGGGAGTCTTTTGGCCGGTCCAACGGCACAAAGGTAGTCAGCGGTACGCGCATCGGCATTCCCAGGGCCTTGACGACACACTCGCTCTTCCCGCTCTACTCAACGTTCTTTTCTCAACTCGGCATGGACGTCGTATTGTCCAATGTGGACCCCCGGGGCGACCTTACCTCCTATTCAGGGTTCTGTTTCCCGGCGCAGATTGCCCATGGCGCCGTCCTGGATCTGGTCAAGAAAGACGTGGGCCTGATCTTCATCCCCCACGTTGTGCGCATGCCCCATCCGAACCAGTGCAAAGACTCGTACCTCTGCCCGATCACGCAGGCCGAACCCTATTTCCTGGCCAAGGCTTTTCCCGATCGTCGCCTGCTCTCCCCCGTCCTGGAGTTCATCAATGGCTACCAGACCTGTACAGCCCTCGTCGACATGGCGGTCTCCGATTTGGGTGTGTCACGCGATTCGGCGACCGACGCCTGGGACAGCGCCGTGCAGGCCCAGGTACAAGCCGAGCGCACGCTCCGCGAGCTCGGGAAACAGGCACTGGAGGAGGCCCTCGCGGCGGGCAAGCCGGCCATCCTGCTCGCCGGCCACAGTTACAACGCCTTCACTCCGGAGGCTTCGCAATCCGTAGGCAAGAAACTTTCCAGCATGGGTGTGGCTGTGATCCCGGCCGACTGTTTGATGCCGGAGGGAGCGGGGCCGACTTCCTGGCACTTTGCCAACATGATCCTCAACGCTGTCGGCATCGCGAAGCAGCATTCCAATCTGTTTCTCTTGAGCGTCAGCAATTTCAGTTGCACCATCGACGCCTTCACCCACTCCATGCTCGCCGCGGAACTGGGGTCGAAACCCTATCTCGTCCTCGAGATCGACGCACACACCGCCGATGCCGGCGTCCAAACCAGACTGGAAGCCTTCCTGGATATCATCCACAATTATCGGGAGGTGCAAACTGTAGCCGCTCGGCCGTTTGCTCCCTGCCGGGTCGTTCATGGAGGCCGCATCCTCCGATCGAACGGCGAATTGGTGCCCCTTACCGACCCGCGGGTGAAGGTGTACTTCCCGAACTTTTCCCCCTACCACACGAGAGCCTTTGCCATGGGCGCCCAGTGGCTCGGACTCCACCCAGGCCAGGTCATCCCGCTGGACCGCACCCAACTCGACAAGGGGCTGCAACATACCTCCGGCCGTGAATGCCTCCCCTTGCCGATCTGCATCGGCCAGTTGCTCCAGATCCATGAGCATCGCCAGGCCGGTGAAATCGCAGGACTCTACATGCTCCAGGGCGGGGCACCCTGCGTCAGTGATGCCTACATGGGATACTTTGAACGGTTTCTCGCCGAGCAACGGCTGACCGATCTGTTTCTCTTTAATCCGCAGCCGGATAACGACTTCCTCGGATTCGACAAAGAGGTACTGGCGCAACATATGTCGCCAGCCATCATTCTTGCCGACATTCTGGTGGAGATCGACCATGTGCTCCGCGTCGTTGGACAAAAGGGCACGCTCGATCGGCTGCAGGCGGAATGGGAACGATTCGCTCAAGGAGCCCAATCTCTCGATGAATTCCAAGCCACCCTGCCCGCATTCATCGAGCGGCTGGAGCACCTGCCACGCATCAAAGATCCGCACACCTGCCCCCGCGTCGTCGTGGCCGGAGACTTTTTCACCCGCTTCAGTTCATTTTTCATGGACGGCGTGCGCGATCTCTATGCGGAACGAGGCATCATCCTCAAACCAGTGGATCTGAGCGAGCTGTTTCTCTATGTCGCCTATCACCCCATGGCGGAAACGGCCGGCACCTGGGGCTTGAAGCCTGGTGGCCTGGCCCTGGCCAAGGCCTGCACAAGGATGTTTCAGCCGGAGGGGAAAGAGTACATTCAGCAATGGATGAGCTACCAGACTCTCAGGCGCGAAGAGGAGCATTACCGCGGACTCTTTGGCAAAACAGGCCTACTGGTGGCCGGGCCCAACGCAGTCTCCTCCATTTTTGATAGGGGCTCCAAGCATGTCTCGCCCGCTATTTATGGCGAACTTCTCCCGACGGTCGGCAAGGGAATCGAGGCCGCTCACGAGGGGTATGACGGCATGCTCGTCATCGGGCCATTCAACTGTCTTCCGTATCGGATCTCGGAAGCCATTCTCAAACCACTCAGCATCGAGCAAGGGATGCCCATCCTCACATACGAAAGCGACGGCTATGCCGTCTCCCCGTCGGTGCTCAGACAGGTGGACGTGCACATCCAACAGGTGCTCGAACATGCAGCCAGAAGCCCTGTGACGCTGAAATAACGCCCTTCTTCCCTGGCGGGACAAGAGCCCGTCCTCTGAGTAAAAGTGGCCTATGACACAGCCTGGCTGTCGCACTATGCATCAGTGCTCGCTCAGAATTGAGGAATTCTGCCCACAAACTCTGAGATGGCCCACTCACGACTCGTCATTATGACGCTGTAACTTCAAGCGCCATCGCATTTGCCCTGCGGAGCATTGCCGAGCTCCGAGGGCACAGCGCTTGCTCCCCCTACTGCGTGTGACGGCGGATCCTCTCTACCAATGGGCGGGCGTAGGAACGGTGAGTATCATGGTGTGGAAGGGCAGTATCGTACGACTCATTTCTCAGGCACTGACAGGAGGACGAAACGATACCTCTGTCACTCCCCCTTTGCTCCCCGTCTGTTGCGTGTGCGGACTTGTGCGAGACGAAATCCATGCTCCCCCCAAACACACAACATGGATCCCATTAACAGCCTATCGAAAAGCACACAAGACAGATGCCGTCACTTGTCTCTTCACCCATACCTACTGTCCCGCCTGTCTCGATCAAGCCCGTGTTAAGATGGTGCAGTTCTTCAGCTCGCAGCACGAGCGGGACCATCGTGCAAGTTCATCGTCCTGACTTCACGCGGGTTCGCAACCGGGGCGACTCACAGGGCCCAAGGGGAACAGATTACAAAATCGATTGCGACTCGATGACACCACCGGTTCCTCACACGACTCGCCGCCGTTCTTGTCTCTTGCGGACGGTAATTTCTTTCCTTGGTTTGCTCATCGCACAATTATTCTTTATCGAATACAGCGCCTCCAGCCCATCCACGGAAGCCCCCACCGAAGTCGTTCGAGCGACGCTCACGGAGGTCTTTCTCATCCTGGAAGACCCCAAGCTCAAAGATCCCGCCAAAATCATGCCGCGCCGCCGACTGCTTGAAGACGTAATCGCGGCCCGCTTCGACTATGCCGAAATGTCGAAACGGGCGTTAGCCGCCCACTGGACCCCGCTGACGAACGACCAGCGGGCGGAATTCGTCGATCTGTTCAAAGCCTTTCTGTCCGACCGGTATGCGGGAAAAATAGAGGGGTATTCAGGAGAACAGGTGGAGTATCTCAGCGAACGGCTGGAAGGCCAGTATGCGGAAGTTCGCACCAAGCTCGTTTCCTCGAAAGTCGAAATTCCAATGAATTACCGGCTCATCAACAAGGCGGGCAAGTGGTATGCCTACGATATCATCGCCGATGGGGTCAGCCTGGTGAAAAACTATCGGAGCCAGTTCGACAAGATCATCCGGTCCGACTCCTACGAAGAACTCGTGATACGCTTGCGCAACCGGGCGGTGAGCGAGGAAAAGAAGGAGAAGAAATAACCTGCGCTCCTCAGCCGGCACTCGGCGCGAGCAGAAACTCGAAGTCGGCTTTGGTCAACACACCCTGTCCTGAACCACGCACCGCGCCGGCCATCACCGCATCGTAGAGATCCAGTTTCCGCTGCTTGAGCGCCATCATCTTTTCCTCGATGCTATGGCGCATGAGAATCCGAACAATCGAGACGGTCCGCTGCTGCCCGATCCGGTGCGCGCGGTCCGAGGCCTGATTCTCCACCGCCGGATTCCACCAGGGATCCAGATGAAACACATAGGTCGCTTTCGTCAGATTCAGCCCCTGTCCTCCCGCCTTGAGACTCAGGAGAAACACGCTCGGCCGTTCGCCGCCTTGAAAAGCCACCACCCGGTCCTTGCGCGCGGCCGAGGCGGTGGATCCATCCAATCGCTGATAGGGTAGTCCATGCCGGACGCAGGCTTCCTGCACAAGGTCCAGAAAGCTGGTGAACTGCGAAAAGACCAGCGCGCTGTGCCCTTCCTCCAACAAGACTTGCAGCCGGTCGACCAGAAAACTGAGCTTCGGCGAAGGTTCGCTCTCTTGCTTGGTCAGCAAGCGAGGCGATAAACAAACCTGGCGCAGCTTGAGAATGGCCGTGAGCGCAATGAATTGTGCCTGCCCCGCCGTCTTGGTCGCATAGGCATCGTCGATTGTCGATCGGACCTGGGCGACGGTCTGCTGATAAAGCGCCTTTTGCCGATCGGTCAAGTCGAGGAACACCTCGCTCTCGATTTTCGGCGGCAGGTCATGAAGGATCTCGGCCTTGGTCCGCCGCAGAATGAAGGGCCTGGTCCGGCGCAGCAAACGCTCAAGGCCTGCCCCTTCGGCCCGCTTCAATTGCGGCTTAAACCGGTCATAGTCGCCAAGCAGGCCCGGCAGGCAGAGATCGATGACGGAAAAATACTCGCCGAGATGATTTTCGAGCGGGGTACCGGATAAGGCCAGCGTGAAACGCCCCCTGAGCCGGCGGACCGCGCTCGTCGTATCCGCCAAAATATTCTTCACCGCCTGGGCCTCGTCGAACACGATGACGTGAAACGGCATGCGCTCCAATCGCTCAATATCCCGCCGCACCAGCCCATAAGTCGTGAGCACCACCTCTCCATCCTTGGCATCGAGCGTCCGCTCGCTGCCGCTGTAGGTGTGGACTTTCAAACCCGGCGCAAAGCGCGCCAGTTCCTGCTCCCAATTAAAGAGCAGACTCGTCGGCACAACGACGAGGTGCGGCCCCGGCACCCCGCGCGACGATTTGATTCGCCCTTCCTGAATCGCCGATAACAGACAGATGGCTTGCAGCGTCTTTCCCAATCCCATGTCGTCCGCCAAGCAGGCGCCAAACCGGTGTTCATAGAGAAATGCCAGCCAGGCATAGCCCTCTTCTTGATAGGGTCGCAGGGTAGCCTGCAGATCTTTCGGCAAAGGTATCGCCGAGATTTTTTTGAATCGGAGCAGCCGAGCCAGAACAGCCTCGTCTTCGGCTGGCAGCGTCACGGTGATGCCCTGCTCCCGCAGCGCCAGCCAGTCGAGCATCTGAAGCCGGGGTACGCGCACGATCTTCGACGCGTCCCGTCCCGGCGGCCCCTCGCCGGTCAGATCGAGGATCGCGCGCAACCGCTCCAGCGTCTGCCGATCAAGGACACGCAGGCCTCGCTCACCATCGATCAGGCCGCCCTGCAGCAAGGCCGCCCGCCACTCCGCTTCATTCAATGCGACGCCGTTACACCGGATTTCAGGCCGGATTTCAAACCAGTCGATCCCGGTTCCCTCCGCGGCACCACGCTCTACCTGCACGGCGCACTCCCATCGGGCCGTGCGGAGCGGTTTGTCTTCATACAGCAATTCAATCCCGGCTGCCGTGAGCCGGTCCAACAGCTCCGGCAGCCGCTGAAACAGCGCCAGCGCGTCGAGCGTTATTTCGTCGCTGCGCTGCATGCCTCGAAATACCTCAGGGCCGAACACTTCGAACGGAAGACCGTACAGCAACGCCTCACGAGCCTTCTCGATGGGCTGCAGCTCCCATCGCCCGTCGCGAATCTGGAGCCGCACATCCGGACGGGCATAGGCGTCGAGATGCTGACGCAGCCACTGCGCCCCCTCCTCGATAATGGTGCGTGTCCAGCCCTCAAGCGCGAGCACCGTCTTGGCCCGCTGGTTACGTTCCTTGGCGACGCGCACCCCGCGCAACTGGAAGAAGGCTTCGTAGAGCACCGCCTTGCGCTTGTGCGCGCGCAACGCGCCCGTCACCGCGCGCCCCTGCTCCAGCGCCGAAATGAACCCGAACGCAGCCCGGCTTGGCGCACATCGGGTTCCCCCCACACGGGATTGCATCGATACCGTCCACGCCGTCGATGAACTCCCCTCGGCGCCGGACGGCCCCCTCAAAATCATGGCGCATGAGGGGGCCTCGGCGGCCGAAGAGGACGCAGCCCGATGAACGGGAAGAGCAACGCCCTCCACCTTCAGCAGGAGATCGCGCAAAATCCTGTCTGATTGGCCCTGAGGGAGATCGACTTGAGCGGACTGAAACTCATCCGGCGAGAGCGTGAACTCCATCTCCCGATTTATACCCGTCCATCGGCCAGTCCACGTAGGACCCGGCAAGAGAACGGCACGATGCCGCCCCTCATGATCGTCAGGTGAAGAGTCGGCATCCGGAAAACAGAGCCGCAGAGAACGAAACGCGGTCCATCCGCCTTCATCTTCCAGATAAAGCAGCCGCCCACCGCTCAGATCAACCACAAAACTTCTCACCCGCGCCATCCGTTCAAGCGGCACCCCGCGGGCGAGACAGAGCGCGCGAATCCTGACCCGCCCCCCGACAAGATCGATCTCTGTCTTGCTCCGGCACTTGACCGACGGGCACCACTGCAGGGGCATTGGGCCATGACCGGACTCCAAGACGATAGGATAGGGTCTCTCACGGAGCCGAAGATAGCGCCGCAGAGGATCTTCCCCGAACCCGGAAAGGAAACGGGACGCATTGAAGAGCGGGACCAGCTCGGGCGGCAGGACAGGCGCCCAGCTCGCAGCCAGCGCCACCCCGTTCCGGTGAATCACAATCTGCGGATACCCCTGCCGGAGATCGAGAACGATCTCATAACGCGGCTCTGCGCGAACTGCCCCGTTGCGGCTCACGCCGGCTAGCGGATGACTAGGGCTTTCGCTCGAGACCGCTACATCGCCGAACAGCTCGGTCCTGAGCGCTTGCACGCGACTCGGCTGCCAATCCGGCATCCGGAACAACTCCGGCGATAACAGATGCTTCGTCGTAAAGCAGGCGCAGAGGATATGTTTGCACAACCAGCCGGGGTCCCAGGCCGGGCAATCACAGAAAGCCGCGAGGAACCCTTCGTCGAAAGAAAAGGTCACGGCATACAGCCGGCTTCCTTGCACCTGCGCAATCAGGGTGGTGCGATCCTCATTCCAGAGATAATGCTGCAGCCGCTGCTGCCGGGCATAATCATAGCCCCGCTCGACTGCCTCCTTCGGCGCCATCGTATAGACATCGTTGGCGGATAAGGCGCGAAATGCCGCGAGCAGCGCAAACGGCTCTCCCGCGAGACTGAACGGAACACTCCCTCTTCCAGGCAGAGAGCGGGCTCCCAGCCCGGAATACGATGGCATCTTTTTACGCATAACAGATTACTATAGCGGGGGAAGGATCGCCCCAGCAAGGCGCAGTCACGAAAGTGTCGCTCCCCCTCGTTGATCTCTCGTAAATGGCGGTTATCTGAAGAGTGAGCGGAGGCCTCGGTGAGAGGAACACTCTGAGAGGAACACTCAAGGGAATCGAGGTCAAGCGCAGGGGCGGTGTGCAGGCCCACCGGAGAGTGGGAAGCCTAAAACCCCTCCAGGGCTTCCGCACTTGACGCAAAGCTCTCTAAACCCGCCTCCGCTCCGGTTTTTCCTCATTCGTGTCTTATCGTGGAGTGTATGTCGTAGTGCAGGCATCCGTCGGTCGGACCCGTTTTGACGGGTTTTTTAGGGGCATCGCACTTGAGGGTTTTTTTGGCGAGGAGTGTGCTGATAATAAAAAGCGGCCCGCCCTTATGTGGTTTCACGAGAGCCGTCCTCTGGCCGGAATCAGATTCAGCAACCCTTCAGTCGCTTGTGGCTGATTGCTCCGCGTTTCGATTCCTCCAGCGCTCAATCATATGAGCCGAGCCTACTGGTACCGACGATCGATACCGCGTCCCTTGAATCCAATCCCGCTGCTGAAACAACACTCGCATCCTTTGCACGCTGGCTGCATAAGGACGGGTCCAACTCTACAAAGGTTGCCGAGTTCGTTGGGCTCGTTCCACCTCTCTCCCTTGTCACTTAATCATTTTCAACCTAGAATAAAATACCTTTCTTGGCCTGGTACTGTAGCTGAGCGCCTCACTTCACCGACGTTGGCGGCTGTGCGATCACCCCTTCACCAGTCAGCACAGCCAGGGCCTTCCTGGACTCTCTAATCTTTTCCTCCGCAGAACGCTGCAACTCCTCAGCGGTTTTCAGCAATTGTGCAACCCCCTGCTCTTGCGCTTTCATCGCCGTTGCCACCGCCACTCGCGGGACCACCTCCCATTCATCCATGGCCGGCAAAATATATCCGTCGTGAAGTCCCTTGGTCTCGGCACAGCGGGCGAGCTCATGCGCCGCCGCCATTGCCATCTCATCGGTGATGGTCCTGGCCCGCACGTCGAGAGCTCCTCGAAAGACGGCGGGGAACACCAGCGAGTTGTTGACCTGATTCGAAAAGTCCGATCGCCCCGTTGCGACAATGCGCGCCCCGGCCGCCGTCGCCTCCCAGGGCCAGATCTCAGGCACCGGGTTCGCGCAGGCAAACACGATGGCATCTCGGGCCATCACCCGCACCCACTCCGGCTTGATGATCCCGCCGGCCGAAAAGGCCACGCAGACATCCGCCCCGGCGAGCGCCTCGGCGATCCCCCCTCGTCGTTGCTCTCGATTCGATTCCACGCACACCGCCCATTGCTCGCCAAAGTCCGGATTCGACTCATAGTCATGACGAGAACGCCCGAGGATCCCGCCGAGGTCGCAGGCCACGATCCTCCCTGGATCCGCGCCGCTGGCCTTCAGATACCGGTAGGTCGGGATATTCGCCGCGCCCATGCCGATCATAGCAATACACACCTGACCAATGTCTTTGCCGACCACTTTCAGCGCATTCAGCAGGGCGGCGAGCAGAACGGTCCCCGTGCCCTGCTGGTCGTCGTGCCACACCGGAATGGAACTGGCCCTTCTACATTCCCGAAGCACATGGAAACATTTGGGCATCGCAATATCTTCGAGATTGATCCCGCCGAAAGAGGGCTCCAGGATTTTGACGGTCCGGATGATCTCCGCCGGATCCTTCGTGCCCAGACAAATCGGCACCGCATCCACCCCGCCCAGATACTTGAAGAGCAGTGCTTTGCCTTCCATCACCGGCAAACCGGCTTCCGGGCCGATGTCGCCCAGGCCAAGAACTCTCGTGCCGTCCGACACCACCGCGATGGTATTCGCCTTGTTCGTGTGCGCATACACCAAATCCGGCTGAGCCTGAATCGCGCGGCAGGGCGCGGCGACACCAGGCGTATACCAGATGGAGAAATCCTCAATGCCCCGAATAGGACACTTGGGCGCCGTTTGGATCTTGCCTTTGTAGTAGGCGTGAAGCCGTAGGGCCTCTTCGGCCGGCTTCTGGGCTTTGGCGAGGAGTTCTTCAGGTGTGGGCATCGTCACCTCTCGTTTAGCGTACAATGAGGACCGAACAAGGAGCGTGAACCAGCACCTTCTCGGACACGCTGCCGAGCAAAAATCGTTTGATCGCTTTCATGCCGCGCGAACCGATCACGATGATCTGTGCTTGATGCCGGGCGGCGGCATCAAGAATGGCGAACGCGGGGTCACCCTGAAGCAGTTCGGTCATGATCCGGCCGGTTTTTTGGACGCACTCGCCGGTGATCTTCAGGAGAAGTTCTTGCCCTTTCTTCTCCACTACCTGCTGTAATTCTGTCCTGCCGGGCATCCCAAGCGGAATACCCCATCTCTCTGATCGCCCGGACGGCCAGACGGTGACGATGGTCACCAAATCCACCCCTTTGAAGGGACATCGCGCAAGGAACTCCACCGCCTTATGCGCGGCCTCCGATCCATCCGCTGCGACCAGAATCCGCTCCAGTTTTGCCAGCGGCTCTTTGACAACCAGCACCGAACAAGGAGCATACGTGGCCACTTTCTGTGACACGCCGCCGAGGAGGAACGAAGGCGTGGCAGTCATCCCTCGCTGTCCGACAATCACCAGATCGGCATGCGCTTCCTCGGCTGTCAGGATAATGCTTTCGGCGGCATCGCCGCTGTCGGCGATCAGCCTGATATGACGGCAATAGGGTTCCAAGTCGGCTTTCATCTCGTGCAGGACCCGCTCGGCCACCTCTGCCACCTCCCGCCGGTAGGTTTCCAGATATTCAGCCGGCACCGTAGGCGAGATGTAGGCGTGCTTGAGCGCCTCTTCGTCTACGACATTGAGCACGTCGAGGACTGGAGGCTCCGACAGGTGACGAATGACTTGTGCGGCGTTCTTCGAATCGGGCGAGGCATCGACAGCCAATACTATGCGCATGACGTCCTCACGGTTGGTCTGAACGGTGAAGCCCAATGTGACGAAGCAGTTCGGTCACGAAACGAATCGGCAACGCGATATGAACCCCCTCGACTCGCTGCAACCTACTATGGTTGACGCCGATGACATGGCCGGCCCGATTGAAGATCGGCGCTCCGCTGCTGCCGCTGGCCGACGCTGCTTCATATGTGATGAGGTCCGGCGACACATCGGAAAGGTGTCCTTGCGTTGCCAGCGGACGGATCAACTGCCTCTGCGCCACCTCATTGACCAGCCGGACAGGATCACCACCGGCCTTGACCAAAATGTCCTGGCTGGTGGAAGGCGCCGTCCGGGCGAGCAGCGTATCCACACTGCCGGGATAGCTGAGCATAATCACAGGCTCTCCGATTCGCGTCGCTTCCTCGCCGCCGAGCACGACCGGCGTGGCTGCCTTCGGCGCGCGATCGGTGCGTAGGACTGCGAGATCGGCTCGATCGGAGACCGCGATCTCTGTCAAGCTGTACGGCGTCTCCTCATCAGGGAGAAACAGCCTGAGGAGGATCATCTCCGGCTCAAACCCCGCCGCGATGGCCTGTTGCGCCGGCTCGAACGATTCCCACATGCGCACGAGATGCCGGTTGGTAACAACCGTCCCGGCTTGACCTGCCAGAAACGCCGTCCCGGCAAAGTAGATCAACACCGGCGGCGCGTTCCCTTCCAAGGTGACCAACGCATTGCCATCTTTGTCCACCTGCGGGTTGCCGAGCGGATCAAGCCCTTGATACCGCAAAGGCCTGCCGGTTGCCTTCTCTTTGAATCCGTAGCCACCCTGCAGGAACCCGATGCTCCCCCCAAAGCGATGGGCGATATCTTCGGCAAAACTCTGCGATTGCCGGATCGCGCTGAGCTGCTGGCGGACAGCCTCCAGCTCTCGTTGGGACGCACGTGTGGATTCCTGCGCCGCCAGTTTGGCCGTCAACGCGGCAACCTGCGCTTCCCCCTGCCGAAGGGATTCAGCGGAAAGCTCCCGTTCCTGCTCGACACGCCGCTCCAGCTCCGCCTGGGTAAGCTGCTTGACCTCTAGTTGACGAACCAACTCTGCTAATTGATGTTGTGTCGTTGTCGTCGCGGCCTGCTGCCGATGCAGCGCCACCCCGAGCCAGAGAATAAGGACCACCGGCGCCAGGACCGCCGTTCCCACCAGAATCCTGGCAAGAGGAGACGCATGCAGCAGAATGTCGCTGAGGATATGACGCGCGAGGTACAACGGGGACAAATAGCGCGGATGCGGGGTGCGGACGAGAATGTCGCGGCCATCCGCCACGATGGTCTTGAGCGTCTTGGCCGAGGAGGCGCCGTCGGCCGGCATTCGGAATCGTACTTCAGGGCCGGCTTCTCCGAACTGGATCAAATCGCCGTCACGCAACGCGGCTTCCGCCTGCCTGAGTCCGTTGACGAAGATGAGGCGTTTGCCGGTTCGATCGTGCAAAATCGGAATGCCCCGTTCAACCTCTAACTCCGCATGAAGAGGCTGCACTGCGGCATCACGTGAGGCATCAAACCGGACACCGCAGCCCTCACCGCTTCCGAAGGTCACTGTATCGGTCTCGAATTGCTGTGTCTTCCCCTGCAGGCTGCCGGCCAGATGACAGAAGATCATCCGCATGGCCAACCGCCCCCTCTGGGATGGAAACCAGCCCGCCCATCCTTTTCTTCCCACATCTGGTCCGCCATGACGCCAGCCCTCTCCAGGCTGCTCGCTTCTCGCCTGGTCATCGCATCGTGCGCCTCAACAACGGCCGCAGAATCTGCAACGGCCTGCTGTTCAAGACATCGTTCTTTTCCAGCCATCCTCGGCGCGCCTGCCCGACCCCATACCGAAGATTCCCAAAGTCGAGGACCGTGTGGGCGTCGGAATTAATGCTCACTAGAACGCCCTCTTCTTTCGCCATCTGGCAATTCGTGTCGGCAAGATCGAGGCGGATCGGGTGCGCATTCACCTCCAGGAAGCATCCTCGGGATCGCGCATGACGAATCAGCCTCGGCATGTCTACATCGTACGCCGCCCGTTCATCGATAAGCCGGCCGGTGGGATGCGCCAACATCGTAAAACAGGGACGGTCCATGGCCCGAAGGATCCGCTCGGTCTGCTTCTGCCGGGAGAGCCCGAAGTAGCTATGGACAGCCCCGACCACCAGATCGAGCCGGCGCAGATCTTCATCGGGAAGATCCAGACTGCCATCCTCCAGAATATCCACCTCGACACCCTTCAGTATCGTAAACCCGATCGTGGTGTCATTCAGCCGATCGATCTCTTCGAGCTGATGCAACAACCGCTTCGAGTCGAGACCTCTCGCCATCGTGAGCCACTTCGAATGGTCGGTAATTGCCAGGTATTCGAAGCCCTGCTCGCGTGCCGCCGCCGCCATTTCCCTGAGGGTGGCCTGCTGCCGGTTTAGTTGAC
>DJMJ01000042.1 GCA_002435325.1 Nitrospira sp. UBA6493
GATAGCCACACACCTGGGTCACTTCGTCCACCAGGGCCGACCGGGTCCGCCGATAGGCTAATTGATACCGCTGCCACATCACCCGCAGATACTCGGCCTTCGAGCGTCGCGCCATGCTGTCTGTCTCCATCCTCCCCCTCCTTGGAGCCTGCCCCATGCAGGTCTGGCGGGTAAGATTGACAAATGACGCAACGACCCGTCGCTCGGTAAGATTTTAGATGACTCAATTCGCTGCCTTGACAGGCACCCAGCGCCTCGTTATTCTCGATCTCCGATCAGCTTGTGTCCCGCACCATGCTTAGCCTAAGGAGTATTGATATGCGCCTCCCGGTCTTCCGGACCCTGTTTACAACCGCCCTGTTGACTCTCGCCCTTGCGCCCCTGTCTGCCTCTCTCCAAGCAGCCGAGGCATTCAAAATGGGGGTCGTCGATCCCCAAAGTGTATTGGAAAAATCGAAGGCCGGCAAAAAAGCCCTGGAGGGATTGAAGGAATATGTTACCACCCGCCAGAAGCTGCTCTCTCACGATGAGGAAGAGTTGCGCAACACCGAGAAACAATTGAAAGAGTCAGCGGCCAAGTTGAGTGACGCCGAGAAAAAAGAAAAAGAAGCTCAGTTCCGCAGCAAGATTCAGGACTATCAACGGCGCGCGCAGGAATTCAATCAGGAGTTACAGGGCAAGCAGAAAGAACTCGTGGATGACTATATGAAACGAATTTCATCGGCCACACAAACCGTCGCCGAAAAAGGGGGGTTTGCGTTGGTCGTGGATAAAGGGAGTGAACAAACGGTCAAAATCGTGATCTATAATAAAGACACCATCGACCTCACCGAACAGGTTGTCAAAGAATTCGACCGCGTCAACAAGTAATCCCATGCTATCCCGGCTGTCCTGACTCCAAGGGACAGCCGGCCTCGCGCCAGGCTCTAATCCCCCCGTCCATCGACACTACCTCGGTATAGCCCATTTGCTGAAGCGCCTCCGCCGCCAAAACAGACCGGTACCCCCCGCCGCAATACAAGACGATCGAAGCCTGCTTGTCAGGGATGACTGTCTCGATATCGCGCTCGATAATCCCCTTCCCAAGATGACACGCTCCGGCCGCATGGTCCTTCGCAAACTCATGGTCTTCCCGCACATCGACCAAATGAAAGCGCTCCCCACGAACCAGCCTGGTCTGCACATCAGCAACCGTGCAGACCTTCACCCGCTGCCTCGCCTGCTCCACCATTCGCAAAAATCCAGGATTGTGCTGCATCGGGCCTCCTTTTACTCAAACAGTGAACGCTGTACGGCTCCAGGACGCCTGAAGGTAGGGGGAATCTCATCCTTTTCCGCCTCCTGAAATCCAGCCTTCCGCTTCGCCAACTCAAACAACTGCTCAATCATCTGCCAATAGGTCCCGCGACCCTGATGGCGGGCAAAGAACGCGGTGTCTGTAAGATGCCCCTCCCTGGTCTCGCGTAGCCGGTTCACGATCTTGCTGAACCGGTCTGGAAACGCAGCTTGCATCCGTTCGAGAAACACGGGTTCAACACTTCCAGACAGCCGCAGCAAACTATACATTGCCATCCTGGCTCCGGCTTGACGCGCCCGTTCCAACAACTCTGGAATAGCCTCGTCATTGAGGCCGGGAATAATCGGTGCGAGCGAAATGCCGACCGGAATCCCGGCCTCCGCCAGCGCCTGCATCGTTTCAAACCGTTTCGCCGGCGATGGCGCCTGCGGCTCAACCTGACGCGCCATGTCCTGATCGGCAAAGGGAATACTGACATACACCTGCACCCACGCCTCCCGCTGCAAGCGCGTCAACACATCCAAATCGCGCCGTACCAGCGCCCCCTTCGTGATCACCCCCACAGGATTCCGATACTCGGCACAGACCTCCAGACAGGCTCGCGTCAATCCGTACGAGGCTTCGAGCGGTTGATAACAGTCCGTATTGCCGGAAAACACGATCAGCTCACCTTGCCAGGAAGGTTTCTCAAACGCACGCCGAAGCAACTGCGGTGCTTCTTCCTTCACTATGATTTTTGTATCGAAGTCGGTCCCTGCTCCGAACCCCCAGTACTCATGGGATGGCCTGGCATAACAATAGGCGCAGCCGTGAAAACACCCCCGATACGGATTCACGCTCCAGCGAAAGGGTAGATCCGGACTGTCATTGCGGCTCAGAATCTCTCGGCTGGCGTCTTCAAAAATTGTCACCATCGCCGCAGGAGCCGGCTCCAATAACTCGCGATGCCGCGACTCAAACGGATTGGGGGGATTGGCCACAGGACGCATGCTTCTATCCTGTCCAGCCACAACCATTCTTGTCAATCCAGACCATGCGGTTTCGTTGACTCTGCACTAACCAGGTGCTAGATTCCTCGGACTTTTTCAGGAGTTGAGTCGTGTACGATTTACGTCAACTGCGCGATAATTTAGAATCGATCCGTGAGCGCCTGGGACGACGGGGGGCCGACGTGCCTTGGGACAGCATGAAGAAACTGGTGGAGGAGCGCCGGAGCATGACCACCCAAGTGGAGCAGCTCCGTTCTGAACTCAAAAAAGGCTCCGACGATGTCGCCCGATTGAAACGGAACAAACAACCGGCCGACGAGGCCGTCGACGCGATGAAACAGCTCGGCGACCGGATTCGCGAGATTGAAACCGGGCTCCGTGGAGTGGAAGACACCCTTGCCGATCTGAATCTGCGCATCCCCAACGTTCCGCATGAATCCGTACCAACTGGACAGGATGCAACGGACAATGTCGAAATCCGCCGCTGGGGAACCTACCCCACATTCACCTTTACCCCCAAACCCCATTGGGACTTGGGAGAAGCTCTGGGCATCCTGGATTTCGATCGTGCCGCCAAGCTGGCCGGCGCGCGATTTGCCGTGATGCTGGGTGCCGGAGCCCGACTGGAACGGGCCTTGATCAATTACATGCTGGATCGGCACACCACGCAGCATGGCTATCGGGAAGTCTTGCCGCCGCTCCTGGTCAACCGCGCGACCATGACCGGCACGGGACAACTGCCCAAGTTTGAAGAGGACCTGTTTCGTCTGAAGGACGAAGATTACTTTCTCATTCCCACAGCAGAAGTCCCGGTCACCAACCTGCATTGTGACGAACTGCTCGACGAAGACGCCCTGCCCATCCGCTATACCGCTTACACCCCCTGCTTCCGCCGCGAAGCGGGATCGTATGGGAAGGATACCAGAGGCCTCATCCGTCTCCATCAATTCAACAAGGTGGAACTCGTTTCCTTCTGCGCGCCGGAACATTCCCATGCCGAACTGGAACGTCTCACCGGCCACGCAGAAAGTATCTTGCAGGGATTAGGGTTGCCCTATCGGGTCATGACCCTCTGTAGTGGAGATATGGGGTTTTCGGCGGCCAAGACGTACGATATCGAGGTGTGGCTCCCGTCGCAGCAACAGTATCGGGAGATTTCCTCCTGCAGCAACTTTGAAGCGTTTCAGGCGAGGCGCGCAAGCATTCGCTATCGGACCAAAGGCGATAAGAAAACGGCCAAGACGGAATTCGTCCACACGCTCAATGGCTCGGGCCTGGCCGTTGGCCGCACCTTGCTGGCCATCCTGGAAAACTATCAGTGCGAGGACGGGAGCATCACGATCCCGGAACCACTCCGCCCCTACATGGGAGGGCTTGACTGCATCAGCAAATAACGGCACAACCTACAACGACAATCATATATACGGAGGGGTGACGGAGCGGCCGAACGTGCCAGTCTTGAAAACTGGAGACCTCGCAAGGGGTCCGCGAGTTCAAATCTCGCCCCCTCCGCCAAAAGCCACTCTCCTACTGCCACCTGAATCTACGCCCGAATCAAAATTTGCTCACATACAGCTCTTCCATGCGGTTGGTGGTGATGTTCTTTTGAATACCGCAGTAATCGGGCCTTTTCCATCGAATCGACCGCAATAAAATCAAGGGCAATCCATTGATTGATAACCCATCGCACCTCTGCTAGCTGGATAACAATATGCGTGTCGTCATTCGGCAACCACAGGCGCACTTTCACCAAGTCCCCTGTTTTGAGCGAACTCGGCGTCCTCAATCTCCGATCTGTTCCCGCCATTTCATAGATACAACCATCAGCCTGATACTGCGGCGCAACCGAACTTAGCATGCAGTCAATCGTCATCGTGGCCAAAGACTTTGGATACATGTTCCTCCCTGGGAGCTATTCGTTCATGCTTCACGTTACCCCTTCATTACCCAACATCACTATCCCCCAGAAGTTGCATAGACCTCTCCCCCGCACCCTCCACAGAATAGAACTCATCCTGCATCGCAATTAAAACCACAGGCCCACTGCATTTTCCGATAAAAATCGATGCCCCTCATAGTGGGAAATACACCCTACCTCTACGATATTTCACATCGCCCTGGAATCTCGTACGGTGTATTCAGCTGATCAAATTGCGTGAATGCAACACGGCCCCGAAGCACAGGCGACAGAGTAGCAAATTGTCCATCGTCAGGAGGGAGCCCCATGCAGAAACAAATCGGCAAAGTAGGAGCAATTCACAGAGCGGTGAAGGGGAAGGCCTGCGCAACTTGCGGTTGCCATCAATACCATCTCCGGCTAACCCCCGCAACCGAGCCTGGAAGAGTGAAGTTGCATGCTCACTGCATCCAATGCCATCGCAAAAACACAATTGACAGCAACCTTGGTGACATCCTCTGGATGTAAGCCCTGATCTCGACCGCACCAGTCTTCATCACACGACGGAAGAAGACAATGCCTATGCCTCTCACTCACTGGAATCGCTATCGGCACACTCGACGGCAAATGCGGACCGCACTTCGACTTCTTACCCTAAGTGGCGTCATTCGTCCCAGCACCAGTGAACCCCGCTATATCATCGCACCGGTGAACATACCTGCGATCCGTACGCGGCAAGAACGTCCCGTGTCGATCCAGCCTCCTACTCCTTCGCAACCGCATCAAATAAACCAGATCAGGACCCGCGTTCAGATAACGGCCAGAGCCTGGATTGACCACTCAACCCATCACTTGCGACAGTTCCAATGGGGCATGGGGAAAGCGGCCTGGCGGATCATCGGAATTCCTTCTGTTCGATAAGACGTTGCACTTGTGCCGCTCATACCGGCTGAGGTATTATCAGCCCGCTCGTTAGCGGACCAATCCCCACTGACGAAAACATGCCCGTTCTTTACCCACGGACATGAAGCCCCATTGCAGCCCTATCGTGGAGAGGTGGCCGAGTGGCCGAAGGCAACGGTTTGCTAAACCGTCGTAGGGAGAATATCCTTACCGAGGGTTCAAATCCCTCCCTCTCCGCCATTTTTTGAACTTGGGTTGCCTTAGGCGCATACATCTTGCCTTGCCACAGGGCATCTTGGTCAATGACTGGCTTGATGTTGCCCCATCGTTTTCAGTTGTGCGAGTGCCCTCCGTATCGTATCTTACGAGTCAGACGAAACCACCTCACCATCACGAAAGGATGATCCATGCGCATTGTTGCCTTACTCGCGGCTCTGCTGCTGACAGCCTCTCCCACGCTGGCAGCTTCAGGAGACCCCACCACAGACGATCAAAAGACCCTCTATGCCCTGGGACTGGCCATCAGCCAATCGCTAGGAACCTTTGCCCTCAGCGAAGCAGAATTAGAATTTGTCAAAACCGGCATCGCTGACGGCGTCCTGAAGCGGACCCCCAAAGCGGATCTCCAGGCATTCGGGCCAAAGATTCAGCAACTTCAGCAAGCCAGAGCGTCGGCCGTGGCCGAGGGCGAGAAGAAAGCCGGCGCCGCGTACCTGACCAAGGCCGCAGCTGAGAAGGGGGCGACCAAAACAGAGTCCGGCATCGTGATCACTCCCATCAAGCCGGGAAATGGCGCGACGCCCAAAGTGACCGATACCGTAAAAGTCCACTACCACGGCACCCTCATCGATGGCACCGTGTTCGACAGCTCCGTGAAGCGTGGGGAACCGGCCACCTTCCCCCTCGGCCAAGTCATCAAGTGCTGGACTGAAGGCGTACAACATATCAAGGTGGGCGGCAAGAGCCGCCTCGTGTGCCCCGCCAACCTCGCCTATGGCGATCGTGGATCGCCTCCGGTGATTAAGCCAGGCGCCACCCTGACCTTTGAAGTGGAATTGCTAGAGATTGTCGCAGCGAAATAACAAACCGCGATAGAGATAGATGGGCGGCGACACAACTCGTGCTGCCGCCCATTTTTTTCGACGAGATACACAGATCAAGCCCAATTGGCCTTGACCAACTCACAGCTCCTGCGGTATTGTCACCACCTTCCGCGACCGAGTCTCTTGGCGTGCCGAGGTAGCTCAGTTGGTAGAGCACAGCCCTGAAAAGGCTGGTGTCGACAGTTCGATTCTGTCCCTCGGCACCATATCCCCTTCAAAATATTAACAAAATCCAGCTTCATTCGACCCCGTCAAAAAGCCACGATTTCAGCATTTTTCAGCCTATTTCGCCCGATTAGTTGTCCAAATGGTTGTCCAAGACCATGAGCGGTAAACCAGCTCCCAGAGCGTAGAAACGATCATTTTTTAGCCTCGCCAACACCCTGTCTTACACCCGATTTATGTTTATCCCGATCACCGTCCCTTCCTCGCTACGGCTCTTAATCGTTGTCGAAAGATCTATCGCGCGCCGCATTTGTCTCATTGCGCACCACTGTCATGACACTGTCTTGACAGTGTCTCCCTCTTACGCTACCTTTAGTACCAAGGAAAGGTGGCATGATGGCAACCCGTGCTATTCGAAGCGAAAAACTGGATCTTCGGCTGAGCGCCTCAGATAAGCGGATACTGGAAGCGGCGGCCTCCGTCTCCAGTCGGTCGGTGAGTGACTTTGTCCGTGAAAGTGCGCTGGCGCGCGCTGATGAAACCCTGGCGGATCGTCGCACCTTCTTCCTGAGCAAAGCACAATGGGCTGAGTTTCAGGCGGCGCTCGATGCTCCGACTCGCCCCCTCCCTCGGATGAAAGAACTCCTGACTCAGCCAGGATTCTTTGACGCCCGCCCTCTTCACCGCACGACAGAACAGCGTTGACTCGAACGATCGAAAAGCTTCAGCACCACCACGCCGTTGATGCGTTCGACTGTGGGCGAGAAGATCTGAATCGTTTTCTCCGGCAACACGCCCTCCACAATCAACAGAGCGGGGGATCACAAACCTATGTGGGAGTAGTCGATGCCACCGTTGTCGGCTATTACGCACTCGCGGTCGGATCGGTTGAGCACGCCATGGCCCCGGAACGAGTGAAGAAAGGGCTCGCCAAACATGCCATTCCAATCATGCTGCTTGCCCGGTTAGCCGTAGACCTTCATTGGCAGAAGCAAGGAGTGGGTGCCGCGCTCCTCAAGGATGCAACCCTGCGAACTCTACAGGCTGCGGATATTGCCGGAATCCGTCCCTTGGTGGTCCATGCCAAAGATGAGAAAGCAAAACAGTTCTACGAACGCTTCGATTTCCTCCCCTCCCCCAGCGATCCGTTGCATCTCTCCATGCTCCTAAAAGACCTTCGAACGCTCTTTCTATAAGACGCCCAGACCTTCCTTTCCTTGACCGCGCTACCGTGAACACAAGACGCACATGGCAATCTCCGAACGGCGATCCTGTCGCTGGCCAAAGCCGCGGGAATCTCGAAGCGGATGACACATCACATCCTGCGGCACTATAACTCCACGCATAACCGGCAATTAGGCGCGAAAGATTATGAGGTTATGGAATTGCTCGGTCAGCAGTCCACCAAGATTCATACAATCTACACCCACGCTGAATGGCAGAACATCGTCGACGCAACAGCCGGGCTGGGCGCGTCGATCGGACAGGATGGGTTGTCCGCGCGGATCCGCGAGGCTGAAACATCAGAATAATTGGAGGCTTCGGACGCCGGCCACAGCGGGGCAAGGGCTGGCATGAGTACAGGCAAAATAAGCAACCAAAACTCAGCACCGAAGCACATTTTACTCAAGCTTTGACCTGTCATCGTTTTCAGGGGGTGCCCCTCTCCCGCTGGCCAGTTATGATCATCTGTTCGACAACCTCTTGATGGTGTTACGCTCCCAAGTAAACTGTGTGACCTCAACTCGTTCGTGCGTAGGCGCACATCAGTGCGCCCACACACTGCCATTCCACTCGACCTGCGACCACACTTACCTACCCGCAGCACCTAGTTTTTAGAATTCGATTGATCCTTCATGAACTTAGACCACCTGTCTTCCATCGCGCACAATGGGTCCTGTTCTTGCTGTATGGATTGTCGAACTCCACTAGGACACAAAGGCCAATGGATTTTCTTTTTGTGAACATTGCCCTGGCAGCTCCACTCCTGGCAAGCGGGCTGATTGCGATGCTCGGGCCCACACGTGGCGAGAGAAGTTCTTCTATCGGTGTCGGGGCCCTGGCGGCTTCAACCCTCTCGGCACTGCTTTCTCTCTATCAGGCTGTTCAGAACGAACCGATCATCCTTACATTTTCTTTACTCCTTCCCAAGCCTCTTCACTACACCGTCCTGATCGACCGTCTTGCCGCCGTCATGATGGTCCTCATCACCGGCGTAAGCCTGGTGATTCACGTGTATTCACAGCGCTACATGCAAAGCGACCAGGGTTACGTCCGATTCTTTAGCCTGCTGAGCCTTCTGACGTTCGTCCTTCTGGGCCTGGTCACCAGCGGCAATTTATTCTGGCTCTTCCTCTGTTGGCACATGGTGACGTGGTTATTGGTCCTCTTGCTGTCCTTCAATGGCGCCAGTCCTGCGGCCCGCATGGCAGGGCGAACCACATTGCGGGTGCTGGGACTGGGCGATGCGGCCTTGCTCGGGGGCATTCTCCTGATCTACGCCAAGTTTGGGACCCTCGATCTCGCAGAGTTATTCCGCGCCATCCAAACGTCTCCCGCACCAGCGCTCTGGGCGGAAACCCTTTTTGAAATGAACTCGGTCACAGCGATCACGCTTGTGATTTTGATCGCGATCATCACGAAATCCGCTCAATTTCCCTTCCATGTGTGGCTGCCAGGCACCATCGAAGCGCCCACTCCCGTCTCGGCGATGCTCCATGCGGGAATCGTGAATGCAGGAGGCTTTCTGGTCAACCGCTTGGCCCCCCTGTATGGCGTTGCTCCGATGTCGCTCCACGTCATGGTTCTCATCGGAGGGCTGACCGCATTGATCGGAGCCACCACGATGCTGACCCAACCCAGCATCAAACGAACGCTTGTCTATTCCACCATGGGACAGATGGGATACATGATCATGGAATGCGGCTTGGGAGCGTTCGCCCTGGCGGTGTTTCATCTCTGTGCCCACGGACTGTTCAAAGCCACCCTGTTTCTCAACTCAGGGGCCAACATTCAAACGGCGCGAAGCGAGTTCAAGCTTCCGGAGCATGAACCGGTCGAGAACCCTGCGCGTTTTTCGCTGATTATCTGGGCAACTGGCTTAGGAATCACCTTGGTCCTGCCGTTGGTCATTCTGCTCGTCGCCCATGGCCTGGTGCAGGTCCCTCTGTTCGAAGCGCAAGGCACTTTGATTTTCTTGTTCTTTGCCTGGGTCACATCTGCCCAAGCGATCTTCAGTTTGTATCGCCTCAAGGCGGTGGCTTCCTGGAAGGTGTCCTTGACAATGGTGGTCACGCTCACACTGATCGTCCTGACCTACTTATGGGCTGGCGAAGCCTTTACACATTTTCTCTATCCAGACACAGAACAGGTCGCGGCCTATTTTCAGACAGCATCCTGGCCACCAGGCCTCTTTGATGCCGTCATCTCCTTTGCGGCCATCCTCATCATAACGGTCTGGATACTCTTGTACAGCAGAGCTCACGGGATGCCGTTTATGATTCCCGACTGGATGACCGCACTCCAGACCCGCGCCTATGTCGCCTTTCTGAACGGCCTCTACATTGAGGACCTCCTGCGAGCCTGCGGAAGCCGCGGGTGCCGGATGAAGATCCGATCACATCATTGCACTTCCGCTGAGGAGACATCTTAGTGACCTCATTGAATCGACAGAGATTCTCCGAGACACAACGTATGGAGATGCACTCCTATGTCCTATTGGCGAGAGTGGTCCTCGCGCAATATTGGCCGATGCGGACGGTCATCCACCATAATCCATGGCCTAGCCTCGAAGGGCTGCATTTCGACGAGGCCGTCAAACGAGACGCCCATCTGTTCGGCGGCCAGAGATACCTGATCAACGAGATCTTTCGCCGACACTTCAAGAATGGGCGCGTCCCCTATCACCAACCCCTGCGACTGCTGGCCGTGCTTGAAGTGCCGAGAGAACGTATCCGTGCCATCATTGATCGGCAACCGTTGCTCGAACAACCATTCGATCATGGGTGGGTATCGCTCATGACGCAGGGTCCCCAAAGCGGCGCCTTTTACACCTATGACAGCATGAACATATGGACGTCGATCGAAGGAGGATCGCATGATCAGCTTAACGCTGCATCCCATGAAAGAAATTAAGATCGTGGTCCAGGGCGAGCATGTGAAGTTTGTCACGGATTTGCTGGACCGGGTTGGTGCCACCGGGTATACCATCATCAACAATGTGTCGGGCAAGGGCCATCACGGCTTCCACGAAGGCCATTTGCTCTTTAACGACACCAGCAGTCAGGTAATCGTATTCACCGTTGTGCCGGAACAGCGGGTCGAGCCGATTCTGGCTGGGCTGGGACCGCTTTTCAATAAACATTCCGGCACGATGTTCGTAACAGACGTGGCCGTCAGCCGACGGGAGCATTTTGTCACCAAATAACACCCCGCGCCTGGACGCCCGAGCCGGATCTTCCCCTCGACGGCCCGAATCTGGACTGGGTATACTGGCGCGAACCGATGCAAGAGATTGCTTTTTACTCTGCCGCCCACTTGACTGCCGGCGCCTATGACTACTTCTCGCCGCTCACATCCCAAGCCATCCACCCAGTCACGCTCCGCCTCCGAGGAAGAGGCCCAGGCATGGCTGAGTAGCTGCATCCAGGGGGGCCTCTGTTTTGTCTTTCGCGGCGGGGTGGTCTTCGAAAACGCGCAATTTGGAGAGCTCGTTGCGGCGCCCGATCCGACCCCCAGCGGTCCGCTGCGAACGCGTGTGCTTAATGAGGCCGCGACGTGGAATCGGGAGCCGCTCGGAGCGCGCGACACGAAATTCTACCGTCTCGCGAATCCGCGGGGCGAGCCGCTTATGTATGAATGCCGGTTCAACGTCGTGCCCTATCGAGGCGACAGAGGCGTGCTCCTGGTGCTGGAAAACGTGACAGAACGGATCTTGCTGTCTCAAGAGGCCTCCCAGGTGGCCCAGTTTCAATCGGTCCTCGCGCGTATCGGAACGCTAGCGGTCAGCGACACTCCGGTGCAGGCAATCATGAACGAGGCTGCGCGACTCACCGCCGAGGCCTTAAACGTGGAGCTCTGCAAAATTCTCACGCCTCGTGAATCGGATGAGCATCTATACCTCGTGGCCGGCATCGGCTGGCGCGAGGGGCTCATCGGCACCTTGACGGTGGAAGGCGGCACACATTCCCAGGCAGGCTTTGCGATTCGCAAACGGCAGCCGGTGGTCGTGCGGGACTTGCGAACGGAAACGCGCTTCATGCCATCACGGCTCCTATCAGAGCATGGCAGCATCGCCGGCATGAGCATGCCCATGATGGTGGAGGACCGGGTGTACGGCGTCATGGGCGCGCACTGCAAGTCCGTGCGGGACTTTACGCCGAAGGAATTGGAGTTTCTCCGCTCGGTCGCCAATACAATCGCCACCGTGCTTGAACGATGGCGGCGGGAGGAAACGCAGCTACAGCTCTATCACCGGATGTTCGAGTTGGTGCAGGACGGCGTCATGCTGACCGATACGCAAGGGGCGCTCCTGGAGTGGAATCCTGCCATGGAACGCCTGACTGGCTGGACGCGACTGGAAGTCATCGGCCGCACCCCCTCCTTGCTGAACTCCGGAAAACATCCGCCGGAATTCTTCGAACGGATGTGGCAGACGATCCGGTCCGGATCGGCGTTCATCGACCGTGTGGTGAACCGCCGCAAGGACGGCTCCGAATTTCTGGCCTGGGAAAGCGTGAGTCCGGTCAAAGACCCGGACGGAACCATCCGCTATTTTCTCGCCATCCTGACCGATCTCAGCGAGCGCGAACAAATGCTGGAAGCCCTGCGCCATACGGAACAGGTCAAACTCGTCGGCCAGCTCGCCGGCGGCATCCTCCACGAAGTCCGCAATCCGCTCATCGGACTTGGAAGCCTGGCCACCCATTTGGCCGGCCAGGATACGCTCCCGCAAGACGCGCGCGACCGTTGCCGCTTGATCGCGCGCGAAGCCGCGCGGATCGACGACCTCCTGGAATCCCATCTCGGGCAGCTGCGGCCGCGCCCCTTCGAGATTGCCCCCTGCGACCTGTCCGCATTGCTCGATGACACCCTGGCCTTACTCCATCCGAATTTATCCAAGCATCGCGTCACCGTACACAAACGCATGGCTGCGGACCTTCCCTTGGCGGAGGCCTCGCGGGCGCATGTGCATCAGGTCTGTCTGAACATCGTCATGAATGCAATCGACGCAATGCCGAACGGCGGCGAATTGACGATCGCCATCCGGCCGGAAACCCGGCGAAGCCGGGGGCTCCTCATGACCTTTGCCGACTCCGGGAAAGGCATCTCACCAGAAAACTTGCAACACATCTACGAACCATTTTTCACGAATCGCAAAGCCAAGGGCGTCGGTCTTGGGCTGACCATTACCCGGGACATTATCGAGCGGCACGGAGGCCAATTGCTGATTCACAGTCCGCCCGGAAGCGGAGCTGTCGTGGAAGTCTGGATTCCACTGAAACGCGAGGGCTAACATGGCATGGCAACTTCTACTTGTTGAGGACGAAGCCTCCGTTCGGGAGGCCTTCGCCTTGCGTCTCACCGGCCAGGGCTACTTCGTCCAAACAGCCGGGTCGGGAGAAGACGCCTTTGCTCTCCTTCGCTCCTTCGAGCCGGATATCATGGTGCTGGATCTCGTCATGCCCAACCTTTCCGGCCTAGAGGTCCTCGCACGGGTGAAACATACTGCGCCGGATCTCCTCGTGATCGTGCTGACCGCTAGAGGGACCGTGAAGGACGCTGTCGAAGCAATGCGGCTCGGGGCCTTTGATTTTGTAGCCAAGTCCATTGACATGGACGATCTCCATCACACTCTGCGCCGCGCAACGGATCTGCTCACCCTGCGCCGACAGGTCCAACTGCACAGCGGCCAGGATGCGAAATGCTACGCGATCGACCGCATCATCGCAAACAGTCCGGCCATGCGGACGTTCATGCAACAGGTTCGAGAATTGGCCAAAAGTGACCGTGTGACAGTCCTGCTTCAAGGTGAAACCGGGACCGGCAAGCAATTCATGGGGCGCGTGATTCACTTCAACAGTCCCCGAGCAGACAAGCCCTGCATGGAAGTGGATTGCCCCTCCATACCACACGAATTGTTCGAAAGCGAATTGTTCGGCCATGAGAAAGGCTCGTTTACCGGGGCCCAAGGGCGCAAGTGCGGGCTGATCGAATTGGCGGAAGGCGGAACCGTCCTCTTCGACGAGATCGGCGACTTGCCGCTCCCCTTGCAGGCGAAACTCTTACGGGTGATCGAAGAACGGACGATGCGCCGCGTCGGAGGATCGGCGGCCATCCCCGTGGACGTCCGGTTCATGGCCGCAACGAATCGCGATCTCAAGGAAGCGGTCGCCAAGGGCGAGTTTCGCGAGGATCTCTACTACCGGCTCAATGTCGTCACACTGACCGTTCCCCCGCTCCGCGACCGAGGCGACGAAATCATCCCCCTGGCAGAGCAGTTCCTCATCCGGTCCGCGGCGGCCCTCAAGAAACCGGTGCGCACATTGGGCGCCAGCGCCCAGGCCCTCTTGCGCCAGTACCGCTTTCCCGGCAATATTCGTGAATTGAGCAACCTGATGGAACGGGCCGTGCTGTTTAGCCAAGGCTCCGCCCTCGAAGCGGCCAGCTTTCCCTCCGATCTCCTCAGATCAAGCCAGCCCTCGACTACGACCGCGCCGGCCCCTCCGAGCCCCGGGCAGAATGCAAGTGATCCCGCCGCGGTCCAGATTACCTTCCGAGTCGGAGAGCAATCGCTGAACGATCTCGAGGATCGCATTATCGCCGAGGTGCTGCAACGATCGAACGGCAACAAAACCCTGGCGGCCAAACAGCTCAGCATCACGCGCTGGATGCTAGACCGGCGGCGCAAACCGTAAGGGCTTCGTCCCCTCCCCCCTCAACTCTGTTCTTTCAGGCCCGGCTCCCTGCGCACTTCAGACAATCGACCGGATCGCATGCGTGCAGATGCGCACGGCCGCGCGGCGCACCGTGCGCAATCGCACCGCATTGGTAAAAACTTAGAAACCGCCTCTCTTCGCGATCGCTCAGGAATAGAAAACCACTCTGGAAGATTTACGAGCCTTTACGAGAAGTTACTCAGATCTTCTCATGCAAATATTCCGTATCATGGACCGCGGAACTCTCTTTGCAGTAGCGTTGAAACACAACCAGGGAGAGCGTGGCCCATGAAGACTATGTCTTTCATCATCGCCTTGCTTCTGACCGGTGCATCGGCCTGGGTGGCGGCGGCTCATGCCGTTCCCGCGACACCTTTATCTTCGCCGGACCAGACGGTTCCCGAGCATGTGATTCTGTTTGTGCTGGAGGGCCTTGATCAACCGGCGCTCAAAGCTGGGCCGATGCCGGTATTAAGCCAGCTGGTGGACCAGGGATCGGCGACGTGGTCGGCCAAGACCGTCACGCCCCCTCTCCGGCTGCCGGCGATGGCCTCCCTCCTTACCGGACTGCCGGTTGAGAAACACGGGATTACCTGGGATGCCTTCGAGTTCAGCCGTGGCTATCCACGGCCGCCGACGCTCTTCGATTATCTCGACCTGAGCGGCGGACGGGACAGCGCCATCTTCTTCATGGATGAATCGCTCTACCAGCTGGCGAAACCGGAACCCTACACAGATTATCAGATGTGCGGACCGCTCAAGCCGGAATGCAGCCCGGAACGGCTGGTGTCCTATATCAAGCAGTATTTCAAGAAGGCGGCAAGCGGACAGGGGTACGGGCATGCGATTCTGGCGCTGCCGCATCTCCTGGTCGTGCACTTGCCGGATGGAGGGCGCGCCGGTGCCGAGCACGGCTGGGCCTCAAAGGAGTATCGCACGGCGATCCGGTCTGTCGATCGGGCCATGGGGTCGGTGCTGGAGATCTTCAAAGAGCACGGACTGCTCACACGCACCACCGTGTTCGTCACGTCCATAAGTGGAACCGGCGCAGCACAGGGGCACACTCAAGCCGCCTCATCGCTCGTCCCATGGATTGCCTCCGGTGCCGGAATCACGCCCGGGCACACGATTCGCCAGCCCGTATCCATTGCCGATACCGGAGCCACCGTGCTGCAGACGTTTCACCTTGAGACCCATACCGAGTGGGACAGCCGTGTAATCGAGGAGATCTTTAGCAACACCGGCGCCGTCACCGCTATTCCAACGAAAGGACGGTGAACGCCCATGACTTTCTCTGAATACAGACCATTCCGCACACCGCAAATCCGGCGCATGATGCTAGGTTGCACCGCTGTCGCATGGACTGTTTGGATGGGGTCTGCCGCCATTGCAGAATTGCCCAAGACACAGACGACGCACTATTCCATCACGATCGATGCCACGGCAATCGTGTCACAGAGCTGGTGGTACGTGCCGGGCGTGACGCCGTCGATTTGGAGCTCCGATCCGGAAACCTCCGATGCCTATCGGACAACCGAGCCTCGGGTCCTACAACTGAAATCTGGCCGGTACAAATTTATCAGCTTTACATTCGATTTCCCCTTCGACGTCACGCCGGAGGGAACGGTCGAGTATGCACCGGCACTCAATCAATGCGTGGAGGGACGGGGCACGCCAACCTTAATCGTGCGATGCAAGCGAACTTACCCTCACGGGGGGAAGCCTGAGTATTCGCTCGCTCCATAGAGAAGGAAGGAGTCAAGACATTATGCACAGACAGAAACATCTCGGAAGGTGGCTAGTGGTTCTGCTAACGGCGATCGGAGCAACACTGGCTCACGATCAAGTTGCTTCGGCCGGCAACGCAAACGAACCCGCCCGTCTGGCGCTGCGGTATGCAGAAGCCATGGCAGCAGGCCGAATCGACGACTGGGCTCGCCTCGACTTAGGCTGTCTTAGCCGTGTACGGGCTGAAAAGGCCGTTTCGCCGGAGACCCGGTCGCGGATCGCACATACCTGCTATGAAGACACTCTGACTGCCCATCGTGATTTGGTCGGGGACAAGTCCGAGCCCGGTATTCTCGGCCCTAATGCGCGTGGGCAAGGCTTCGGCCTGATTGCCAACACGCATCGCCATGCAGGGCTCTGGAAGACCTACCCTCCAGCCATTTTTCTCTCGCCTGCCGTGGTTCGATCTAACCTCAAGACGCCTCCGACGGTCAAACTGCTCACGGCTTCACCGGCGAAACCGATTGAAATCGCCCAGGGATCCGGCACATCGGTCACCGTCAGCGGAACCCTGGTCGAGCTTTCCATTACCTATCCGGATCCCTTGACTGCTCCGTTGGCACTGGCACCCGGTGAAGTCTGGTGGGCCAGCGGATCTTCCCGACATTACAAGCCGGTGCACAGTGTCGTAATCCGGCTGGTCGTCGCCGGCAATCTGCGCCGATTCGGCTATGCAGAGAACTACGCTGTGATCAATGAGGCCCTCCCCGATGCACCGCATATTCTCGCCACATACTACGGCATGAACGCAATCGACGAATCCCTTCAGCCGGCCATCAGAGGGCACTTCGTTCTGGGTTCAGCGCGCTGGTGGACCCGCGCCCTGACAGGCGAACGATATAACGCATGGCTCAAACAGGCTGAATTAACAGCGGACCAGCGGGAGAAACGGGCGCTCTTCGCCTCCCTTCTGCTCATCGACCCGGCCGATCCTCAGGTCAACGGCCAGCTAGGCACGCTCGAATTTGAAGCGTTCCTCCGCGAAGGGTTGGCCAAAGCAGGGATCGGCGCACGGGACGACACCATGAAACGGCAGGTAGCTGAGTTGTACTGGAATCTGCAGGCGCAAACGTGGCGTCAAGAACTGACCGACGTCGCCGTCGGACATTCCCCCGCAGCAGAGGCCTTCTATGCCGCCTTGAGAGGGCTCGATGCGGCGGTGGGAGCCGGGAGCGCGTCACCGGAATTGCAACGCCAACTGGGAGTGCTCCATCGATGGAATAATAATGTCGAAGAGGCCCTCGCGCTCCATGAATCGCTCTTGCGCGCTACCGGAGCAGAAGACCTGCCCCTGCGCAGTCGACTGCTCTCGGACTTAGCCTGGGATCGTATTCAATGGGTGAGCTGGGATCGCCGCTACGATCATCCCTGGCTGCAACAGGCACAGAACGAAGCGAGCCAGGCGATGGACCTCGCCCGCACCCCTATCGAGCGGTTGATGGCAGCCCAGGCTCTCCTTCTCGGCGAGGCCTTGTCTTCTACACGAACACCCGAGGGTCTGCAAACACGTCTCCGTGCGGTGAAGGACAACCACGAGCACTTGGCCAGCGTGACCGGCTTGTGGCCCTATCTCGTCGGAAATGACATGATCAAAGCCTTGGTGCCGGATGGCCAGCGCGTCACTTTGCCAACGACCGCGCGCGCGTCGGATGTGCTTAATGTCGAAGTCCATGCCAAACCGCCGCACCAAGATATCGTGTGGCAGTGGAACTTCGAGCAGGATGTTCCTGAAACCGTTCCCTCGGGATTCATCGCGATGAGTACGCCCGGATCGGATCCCTCCGCCTGGCGCGTGCTCCCGGACGGCGAGCTCCCGACACCAGGTAAACTGGTCATTCAGGACCGCCCTTGCGGAACGGATGAGTGCGCCCATCTCCTGGTAGCCGATCACATCCGCACCACCTACCCAGATGCCACCGTGCAGGTGCAAGATCTGTCGGCGGATGGCGGGGGCGAAGCCGGAATCGCGCTGGCCGTGCTCGACAACCGGAACTTCTATGCCGTCACGCTAAATCCCTCCACGGGCACACTGACCACGCGGCGCGTGGCCAGCGGCCGCACGACCGTGCTAGGAAAAGTCGCGGTCAAACTCACCCAGCGCCCCTGGCACAGCCTGCGGGTTCAACGGATCAACTTTCTTCACCTGGACCGAGGCCGTCTCAGTGTATTCGTCGATGGCGCCCAAGTCGCCGCAGTGGCGGACGAGTGGATCACCAAGGAAGGATCGATCGGGCTGATTACCTTCGGCCGGACTACGGCACAGTTTGACGGGCTCCACCTGCTCGACCTGGTGTCGAATCAGACGCTGTCCAGTCCCGCAGCTTACTGAACAGGCCCTGTGTGGCCGAAGGATTTTCATGCAGCATCTTCGCGCCCTCGAAGACCAACGCGTGTATATTCTGCGCGAAGCCTATAAACACTTCGACAAGCTCGCCATGCTTTGGTCGATAGGCAAGAACTCGACCGTGCTGCTCTGGCTCGCGCGGAAATCCTTCTTCGGCCAGGTGCCCTTCCCGCTTGTCCATATCAATACGGGTTACGAGATGCCCGAATTGATCGACTATCGCGACCGGCTCTGCCGTGAGTGGACACTCGACCTAGTGGTCGGCCTGAATGCCGGCGCGCTGGCCGCCGGCATGGGCCCCGACCAGGGCCGCGTCACCTGCTGCACGGCCATGAAAATCGAGGCGCTCAAGCAAACCATCGCCCAGCACAAGTGAACCGCCGTGATTCTCGGCATCCGCGCCGATGAGGAAGGCACCAGAGCCAAGGAGCGCTACTTCTCGCTCTCCAACTTCCCTGATCCCACAATCTGGAGCTTTTTGGCGTACGACGGAATGCGATGGCTGCAGCCGCGTGCGGGCATGCACGAGCGTGTGCCTGCGCACTGACACTTCAGTCTGTCCACCTATCGCGTCGGATCGTTCAACGAGGCTGAAACTCGGATTTTTTTATTTTCGAGGCAGTTACGCTGCACGACAGACGGGAAAGCTTATCGCGGCCTTCTTCTTGCTCTATATTGGCAGATACAAGGGAGTCGTGAATCGCATGCCCAAGATAAACGACAGGCCGATGTCCTACACCGACGCGCAACGGATGGAGCTGCGCTCCCACGTCAACCTTGCGGGGGAAGTGGTGGCGCGTCTCTGGCCAATGCGGACCTTCATTTCAAGAAACCCGCTGCAGGGGTTTGAGCGGTTTAGCTTCGACGAGGCCATAACCCGAGGCAAACAGCTTTTCGGTGGGCGGGGATATCTATCCTGCGACGCCTACCGTGAAGCCTTCCGAAGCGGACGCATTCACCAACAGCTTGTGGACAACGTCTTGCGGCCGTTAGCCCAGGAGCACCACATCGTGTTCGGCAAACGCCGACTTTCCCATCTGGACGTGCTTCGCGCGGCGATGGTGCATGGCGTGCAGCAACCGCCGTCCTCCTTAGCCCGCTCCGCGTCAGCCGGATCTGGAACTCCGAGAGGCGACACCACATCGCTTGCACAGCTGGTGGAGTGGCTCACGCCACTCCTGGACTCCGATGACTGGGATAAGAGTGAGAGTCTGCGTTTGCAGGAGCCGGACTCGTGGCCCTATCGGGAAACGATGGCCACCTGGTGCGATCGGACCCTGGGAACCGACATCGAGGACTCCATCAACCGCCAAATGACCAAGTGGTGCGCCGTCTTCTGCGACGAAGGGGAAGCCACATGGTCGTTGCCGGGCCGGGCCAGCACTTTCTTCCGCGCCTGGAAGGCCGCCACACAGCACGATCTGGGACTGTCCCTGCTTGGGATCGAAGGGGCACCGGAGAAAATCAGAGCCTTATCTGACCAGCCGGAAGATGCCCTTCTCGAATCGCTTGAGCGGCTGCACGTTCCTGCAGTGGCACGGGAAGACTATCTCGCATGCCATCTGGCGGCGCTGCCGGGATGGGCGGGATTCATCAAGTGGCGCGCGGAGCAAACGGCGCATCCCTGGCAGGAAGCGTACCCCATCGACTTGGTCAAATATCTCGCCGTGCGGCTGTTCTATGAACGGGAATTGGTGGCGGTCGCCTGCCGGAACATCTTGAACTGCGCCGGGGATGTCGAGACGGTTCAACGGTATGGACGGCGGTTTCCCCACGCAATCTGGTTCCGCCGCACTCTCCTGAGCGGAAGGCTCCCAAAGACAGCGGCATCGGACGCCGCGCGGCTCCAGCGATGGTGGTGCAGGCCGGAGGCCCAAGCCTGGGAGAATCTTGCGCGTCAATGGTACGACCAGCACTGGCTCGCCTGCCGCCAGGAGTCTCTTACCGGCAGCGCCAAGACCTTGTTGCGGCTGGCCGACGTGTTCAACATCCGTCCGGAACTGATCGCCTCGACCGCGCCGGACGCGCTTCACACGCTGCTGAAATGGCTTCGTGCGTTTCCCGAACGGCTACAGGAATCCCAATGGCTCGAGGCTTATGAACACGCGCACCAGGACACGATTCTTCGACAGCTGACGCTGCGCGCGCCCAGTGGCCTCGACCGAACGGAACAGGAGCGGAAACCTGTGCGCCCACTCGCGCAATTCGCCTTTTGCATCGACGTGCGATCTGAAATCTTTCGCCGGCATCTGGAACAACGCGGGGGCTATGAGACCTTCGGATTTGCCGGGTTCTTCGGTTTGCCTGTAGCCTATCGAGCATTGGGCGAGGACTACACGACAGACCTCTGCCCCGTGCTCCTCAAACCGAAACATCTCATGCGAGAGGTCCCTAGGACATATCAGGGCACAGCCGCGCTTCGGCGCAAATCTCATAAAGAGATGGCCAAGGCTGGACATGAGTTATTACAGGATCTCAAACACAATGTGGTCACCCCATACGTCATGGTGGAAGCCATCGGATGGTTCTTCGGGCTGCCACTGCTTGGAAAAACATTGTGCCCTCGTTGGTATCATCGCCTGGCAGCCTGGCTGAAACAGACGTTCATTCCGGCGGTAGCAACCACGTTGACGGTGGATAAGCTCCCGACCAATGAAGCTGAGGAAATGGTCGCGGCCGAGCAACGAATGCAGATTGCCCGGTGGCTGCACACCCGATTTCAACTTCAGGGCAAGCGGCTGACCGCCGACTGTCTCGAAGGCATCCGGCGCCAGTCACTGAGAGAAGTCCAAGAGGCGGAGACAATGCGGGGGCCCATCGGACATCTCCTGAACCTGACATTAATTGAGGAAGCGCACTTAATCGAGGAACTCCGTCGCGACTCCCGGATCACGCCACGAGGCACGGCAGCGCGCCTTGCCCGCATCACGCAGACCGGTTTTACCCTCAATGAACAGGCGTACTACGTGGAGACCTCGCTACGGCTTATGGGCCTGACCGAGTCGTGGTCGCGCCTCATCATCCTCTGCGGCCATGGCAGCAGCTCGCAAAACAACCCCTACGAATCAGCGCTGGACTGCGGGGCCTGCGGAGGGAGCCATGGAATGCCGAACGCCCGCGCCTTCGCCATGATCGCCAACAGGCCGATGGTCCGTGAGCTGCTGGCGAAGCGAGGGCTGACCATTCCCCCAGACACCCATTTTCTTGCAGCCCTGCACGATACAACGACAGATCACGTTCGCATTGCTGATCTTGAGGATGTCCCATCGACGCATCGCAAGGAACTGGCCCGGGTACTGGAAGACCTTCATGAAACTGGGGCCATGGCAGCAGCCGAGCGAGGGTGCGCACTGGAGGCCATATCCCCCCAATACAACCGCCGCACTTCGCTGCAGACCGTGCAACTCCGCAGTATGGATTGGGCCCAAGTCCGTCCCGAGTGGGGGCTGGCGAGAAACAGCCTGTTCATAATCGGGAGCCGCCGCCTGACACAGGGGATCGATCTCGCAGGACGGTCCTTTCTACACTCCTACGATCATCGGCCCGACACGGACGGAAAACTGCTGGAGATCATAATGACCGCCCCGTTGATCGTCGCCCAGTGGATCAACATGGAGTACTACTTCTCGACGGTGGATCCCGAGATCTATGGCAGCGGCAGCAAGGTCTATCACAATGTGACCGGCCGCATTGGGGTCATGACAGGGGCACAAAGCGACCTTCGGATGGGCTTGCCCGTGCAGACCGTCATGAACGGCACTCGGCTATACCACGAACCGATGCGCCTGACGGCCATTATCGAAGCTCCACGGGATCTGATTTTGGCCATCATCAGTCGACAACCATTGTTGCAAGGGTTATTTCATAACCGATGGCTCAACCTGATTGCGCATGAACCGGCAGACAATCGGCATTACCGTTACGACGGAGCAAATCGGTGGGTCGCGATCTTGAGGGAGGCCACCGACAAGGGGGAACCCACCACCATTGGGCCGGTCTGAACACCATAACAACAGGTTGTTGTGCGTATACCCGAGAGCGATATGCCGGACAGTAAATCAAACCCGCTCCCCATTCACCGGGCAACCAAAAGGGGCGCGGCACAAGGATTCGTCGTGGTGACAGGGTGCATGGAGTTGGGAAGTTATTGCCGGCCCCTTGCATGCTTGAACACGTTACGGGTTGTTGCATAACCATGTCCAGCACTGACAACCGTGTGAAGAAGGAGAGCTATGATAAATCGCTGGAGAATGGCCTCCGATCTCGTTGCAAATCGGACAAACCCGGCTATGCCCATCTTCATACAGACATACTCAGGTGAGGTTGGGGAACGGATTGAACGGGAGGCCTATGAACTCTATGAACGACGAGGCCGACAGGATGGTTTCAAGTTAGATCACGGGCTCAACGCGGAAGCAATGGCCCGCAAGGAGATGGATGCAACCCTCGAATGAGCAGCTGTCCGGAGCACTGACAAAACCATTCCGGTCGTTGGCCGAGGTACAGGCCCTGCTGGATAGCCGACTCAACTATGAGGCTGACCGGCAGATCCCCGCTGAACGGGTCTTCACACTCGACCGAATGATCCGTTGCGTCGAGGCACTGGGGAGACCGGATCGGGCGTTCCGGACCATTCATGTGACGGGGACCAAGGGGAAAGGCAGTGTGAGCCGGATGCTGGCAGCCTTGTTACGAGCAACCGGGCTGCGTGTCGGCCTCTACACCAGTCCGCACCTCGAGCGGCTGGGCGAACGGATCGATGTGAATGGTACGCCGATCAGTGAGCAGACCTTCGTGGAAGCCTTCAATGAGCTTCAGCCGTTCCTTGCGGACACAGGAAAAGAGCTGACCTACTTCGAGTTGCTCACGGCTACCGCCTTCTGCGCGTTTCGGGCCGAGCACGTCGACTGGGCCGTCATCGAAGTCGGAATCGGAGGCCGCCTCGACGCGACCAACGTAATTCTCCCGGAAGCCTGCGTCATCACCACCGTCGACTTCGACCATATGGATTTGCTGGGGGAGACTTTGGAACAGATCGCCTTCGAAAAGGCCGGCATCATCAAACCAAAGGTGCCGGTGGTGGCCGGCGCGATGAAGGAGAGCGCGCAGGCGGTGATCCTCGCGCGCGCAGACCAACTCGACGCACCGGTGTGCCTGATGGGCCATGATTATCTGCTGGGGCATGATTACGAGGTAAGCGGGTTTGTGCGGACCGGATACCGAGGCACCTGCTCGATTCGTGTGCATCAGACCATCTGGAAACATATCACGCTCAACTGCCCGGCGGCCTTCATGGCGACGAACGCGGCGCATGCGATGGCGGCGTTCCAGACGTTGTGTCAGCGGGGACGACTTCCGGCACTGACGGAAGACCAAGTCCGCCGGACACTGGAGACCGTTATCCTCCCCGCCTGTTGCGAGGTGTTTCCAGGCCGCCCGACGGTCGTGATCGACGGATCGCACAATGCCATGGCGGCGGCTAGCCTGTCGGTGATCGTACGCACTCTCTTCGAAGAGCGGGATCGGATTCTCATCGTGGGAATCCCGCGGGATAAAGAGGTGGAACAACTGATCGATCATTTTGCCGACTGTGGTGCCCGACGCGTGATCTTCACACGTTATCCAGGAATACGTGCAACCGCACCGGAGGAATTGGCAGCGCTCTGGCAACGACGGAGCGCGACGCCGACGGAGGTGATCATCAAGCCGGAGCAGGCCGTTGCACGAGCGCTGACCATCGCGGGAGGAGACGGCGTCGTGGTGGTGACCGGTTCGATTCATCTGGCGGGAATCCTCCGGCCACTGATCCGCGCGAGACACCACAGGATAAACCCCAATGAGACAGTACTGAGAAAATAGACATGACAATACCGCAGCATAGCACCTCAGCCCGTACCTGGAGGCACACCCAACGGGTTCTTATTGTGGATGGCGATCCAAGCGGGCGAGAGGGACTCAACGCCTTCTTTAAAGACCGTCAGTGGGACGTCCTGGAAGCCTCCTCAGGCCGGGAAGCGCTGGACATCTTGGATCATCACGGAGTCGACGTGGTGCTTTTGGACACCGCTGCGCAGGGAGTAGACGGCCCCGAAATACTCAGGGCTCTACGGCAGCATGCTCGAGACCTGCCGGTCGTGATCATGGGCAGACTGATGACACCGGAATTGCGGCGTGTGTGGCGTAGCCGGGGTGCCATGGACTGCCTGGTCAAGCCGATCGAGTCCCAGACCCTGTCGGCCTTGCTTGGTGCGCTTACGCCGCCCTCAGGATTTGCAGATAGTTGAACGCCGGAGAAACAAATGGGTGCTAACCGGACAGAGGAGGAGAACGAGATGCGTTGCCCGATGCAAGACTATCGAACAGTATCTGTGAGTCGACCGATGAGACTGCTTCAGAGAATGCGGGGGATGATGGTGCTAGTCAGTGCGCTCGGGCTTATTGACGCCTCTCAGGGAGTTGACGCTTCCGCTCAACAAATCGTACTGCAACCGGATCATGCGACGCCCGGCGCGACGGTCGTGTTGAGCGGCAAGGGTCTTGGGGGGTTTCAGTCCGTCCAGTTCAATAAGGTAACCTTTGCCGGTCTGCCCGCATTGATTCAGCGCTGGGAGTCCGATCTGGTCGAGGTCAAGGTGCCGAGGAAAGCGGCGACCGGACCGGTCGAGGTCTTTGTCGGTAAGAAAAAGCTAGCAGCCGGCACGTTTACAGTCGTAGCTCCGAAGATTGCGGGAATTACGCCGACGGAAGCGGAGCGCGGAACCGTGCTCACGATTACAGGTCAATATTTCGGCGTCACGGCCGGCTCCCGCGATCCCAACACCATGTTTGGAGTGAACGATGTGGTGATCGGCGGCGTCGTGGTACGGCCCAAGCGGTGGAAGGACGATACGATCGAAGTCCAAATCCCGGCCAATGCGGCGTCCGGAGAAGTGATGGTTCGGCTGGCGTCCTCCGACCCTCTGCCGGACGGGTCCTGCTGCGCGCCGGTGGAATATGTGACGAGTAATGCCGTGCCGGTGACGTTGATCCCCAGCGTGCGTGTCGATCCAATGAGCGGCCCGGCCGGGACCAAAGTGGTGTTGTTTGGGCAAGGGTTCGGAGCCGCGAAGGGTGCGGACGATGCCGTGTTGATTGGCAGCAACCTGGCAACCGTCGCGCAATGGAAAGATGATGTCATCGTGGTGCACGTTCCGCTTGGCGCGTCGACAGGCCCGTTGGTACTCAAGGCTCAAGGCCGGCAACGGTCGCTTGGGGAATTTACGGTTTATACGCCAAGAGCGGCTTCGCTCACGCCCGCGAGCGCGCCGATCGGAACACTCTTGAAGATTCATGGCGCGCATTTCGGATTCTACTCGGAAAGCGGGGCCACTCCCTATAATTTCATGGATTTCAATACGGGCGAGAATCGGGTCGAGATCGGCGGGGTTCCCGCGCCGATCTACCGTTGGCATGACGACCGAATTGATGTCTGGGTGCCGTACAGTGCGAAGAGTGGCTCCGTGAAGATTTATCGGAGTGCTGGGAGGCCGAAGGCGGATGGCTCGTGTTGTGGGGAGCAGGGCGAGGTGGTCACCGACGCCGGGGAGTTCACCGTGGTGACCCCGACGATCGAGTCCTACTATCCGAAGGCAGCCGGGTTGGACGCACTAGTAACAATTAAAGGCAAAGGGTTCGGGACGTTCCTGAAGACAGCGGAACATACTGGGCTGAATTTAAGCCAGAAAGCATATAAGCGGCGGCTGGATGTGGAGATCAATGAGCCGGAGCCGAGCGGGACAGTGGTGTCCAATGTGTCGCGCACGGAAGTCCTCTTTAACGGCGCGGCGGCACTGGTGCAGTCATGGACCGATACCGAGATTGTCGTAAAAGTGCCGCATCGCAATCTGTATGGAATCGGCAAACGCGGAGCCTTCTATGACGATCTATCCACGGGGCCGCTCGTAGTTCGCCGAGGATCATGGGACGTATTGCCCGATCGGACCTGTTGCTCACCGACCCGGTGGGCAACGGCCGAAGCTGGAGAGTTTACCATTGAGGCAAAGGGCTTACCCGATGATGGCTATTGGAACAATAACCGCCCGGACGCGAGCACGAATCAATAATGAGGGACCGTGGGAGATGCGAGCACTACATTACGGAGGATGGTTTCTATGGTTGACCACCCAAGCAGCGACGCCACTGGCGCAATCTCGCGTCATCCACTCGCATCGGGCCTCTCGAAACAACGGACATGATTCTTCCAGCCTCACATCCGGAATCCATATCACAGGCGGGGGAAATCATTCGAACAGGGGGGATCGTCGCCTTTCCTACTGAAACAGTCTACGGGCTTGGCTGTGATGCATTGAACCCCGATGCCGTCGCACGCATCTTCGAAGCCAAGCAACGTCCCCGGTTCGACCCACTGATCGTACACATCGCGGACCGAGTGACGCTGGACTCACTGGTCCCATTCCTATCGCTACGCGACCGCCGTCTCATGGAACAATTCTGGCCCGGTCCGTTGACCCTCGTCCTGCCAAAGCGCGCACAGGTTCCCGATCTCGTAACGGCGGGACTCTCCACCATTGCGATCCGAATGCCTGCACACCCGGTGGCGCAAGCACTCCTCCGGGAAGCGGGCGTCCCGATTGCGGCGCCGAGCGCAAATCCGTTTGGCTATGTAAGTCCAACCTGTGCACAACATGTGGCCGAGGGGCTCGGCGATCGCGTGGACCTGATTCTCGACGGGGGACCCTGCCCGCTTGGCGTGGAATCCACCATCTTGTCGATGGCCGGAACCTGGCCGGAACTCCTGCGGCCGGGCAGCATCACTCTCACGGAAATCAGACAAGTCGCCGGTCCGGTCCTGAAAGCTAATGCCAGCGGAACTGTAGCCGCGCCTGGCCAGTTGGCTCGCCATTATGCAACACGAACCCCCTTGACCATCCTGACGGCGCAAGGTATGCGATCGGTCGTGCCTCTTGGCGAACGGGCTGGCTTGCTGGCCATGGCGGCTCCATGCCACACGGACAATAGATTCTGCTCAATCGAAGTGCTCTCACCCTCCGGGGATCTACGAGAAGCGGCACGGAATTTATTCGCGGCACTGCGGCGGCTGGATGCCAAGGGATTCGATCACCTCTACGCCGAGCCTTGTGACGAACAGGGGCTTGGCCTGGCCATCATGGACCGGCTCCGGCGCTGCGCGGCGCCGCTCACCTAACGGTAGTGCCCCCATCACGGCGCAGCAGCCATACAACAGATGCCTGCCGATGAGCAGGTGACCGTATTGCTATTCGCATCACACCACAAGGACTGAAAGAATGTTGAGGAGATGACAAGAAAACCCAAAGCAGCCGCCACCGTAGGCGCAAAGCCACCGTCTAAACGCATTGATGGCGCATCTCAGAGTGTGCTGCGGTCCGCTCGGCAAGGATTTCCGCCCGTCGTGTTCTGTGAGGGTAAGACCCAGCAAGAGATTGTCAGTCTGGCGCGCAAACTGCTGGCCCAGCACCGACATCTGCTGGTGCCTCGCGTCGCGCCCGAGGTCGCGCGCGCCTTGCTACGATTGACTCGCCACGCGACCTATCACAAAGCGGCCAACGCCGTCACGGTTCAGGATCCGGCGCGGAGGCGAAGCGGCGATGTCTTGATCGTCACCGCCGGCACAGCCGACACGCAGGTGGCGGAAGAGGCCCGAGTCACCGCCGAGGTATTGGGCAGCCGGGTGGAGATCATTTATGACGTGGGAGTGGCGGGTCTGCACCGCGTGCTGGCCCGTCATAGCCGGCTCTTGCAAGCCCGGGTCGTGGTCGTCGTGGCCGGCATGGACGGAGCCCTTCCGAGCGTGGTCGGGGGACTCGTCGATTGCCCGGTGATCGCAGTCCCAACGAGCGTCGGCTATGGAGCCAACTTTACAGGCATTGCCCCTCTTCTCACCATGCTCAATTCGTGTGCCTCCGGCGTGGGGGTGGTAAATATCGACAACGGATTCAGCGCCGGCTGTCTGGCCCATCGCATCAATATGTTGGCCGGTAAATAGGCCCTGACAGACTCCGCACCTGTCAGGGGGAACAATGAGCTTGCAATACCGAAGCGGTCCCCGAAACGCAAACCCTGCATCCTAATAGTGGACGACGATCCGGAGATCCGGGAATCCCTGTGTGACGCCATTGCTTCGTGGCGGTGCGTCGCCCTTGCGGCGGCGTCTGGCCGGGAAGCGCTCGCCATCCTCAGCCGCAAGCGCATGAATGTGGCTTTATGGGACCTTGCCATGCCGGAAATGGATGGAACGGACACCCTGCGGGAGATTCGACATCGGCTGCCGACGCTTCCGGTCCTCATGATGAGTCTTACGATGTCGCCCGATCTCCGGCGGTTATTGTGCGACATCGGAGCACAGTCCTGCATCGCAAAACCGAGGGACCGAAAGGGGCTCGCGCTCGCCCTGTTCCCCTGGTGCCTCCCCTCCTCGCCGAAAGTCTCACGAGACACTGTGACCTCGCCATAGTTATGCAGGGAATAGCTGGCCTCATGGAGGATGCCGGCGAGCATTGACGCACAGACCAACGTGCAGCCCGTGTGTCGATGCACCTCAACTCCTGGCTTTCGGAAGACCCTGTTTGCAGCGGTAATTCTCGGCCGTCATGGGCCGCGTATTTACTGGTTATTTTCTTGGCCTATTTGCGGAGCTGCTTTCGCACAGCCTGGAATCCGTTTTGCAAATGTATCCAGGCAAAGGAGCGGATAGTCCGATCGCCCTTGCTGCTTAAGGGAGGTTCTTCACATGGGCACACAGCATGTCGTGACGATGTTACCGGGAGAGGGCACCGGCCCGGAAATTTGCGAAGCGGTGCGGATGGTCATCGATGCGAGCGGCGTCGACATCAAATGGGAGTACGAAGACATCGGTCTCGATTGCCTGGACAAATACGGCACCCTTCTGCCGGATAAGACGATTCAGAACATTGCCAAGAACAAGGTGGCTCTCAAGGGCCCGACGACGACTCCGATCGGAACCGGCCACAAGAGCGCGAACGTGACGCTACGCAAGGTGTTCGATCTCTACGCAAATGTGCGGCCGGCCAAGCTGATTCCCGTGCTCAAACGGCCATGGGACAAAATCGACATCTTGAACTTCCGCGAGAACACCGAAGACTGTTATGCCGCCATCGAACACATGGTGTCCGATGAAGTTGCACAGTGCTTGAAAGTCATAACCTGGCCGGGGTCCTACCGCATCGCGGAGTTTGCTTTCAAATGGGCCAAGGCTAATGGCCGCAAAAAGATCTATTGCGTCCACAAGGCTAACATCATGAAGATGACCGACGGACTCTTTCTGGATGCCTTCCGGGAAGTGGCCAAGAAATATCCCGAAATCGAATCGGGCGACATCATCGTCGATAACTGCTGCATGCAGCTCGTGAGAAATCCGGCGCAATTCGATTGCTTGGTGCTCCCCAATCTGTACGGAGACATCCTGACTGATCTCTGCGCAGGACTGGTCGGCGGCCTGGGTTTCGCGCCAGGAGCCAACGTGGGGGACGGCTGCGCAATCTTCGAAGCCGTGCATGGGTCCGCGCCGAAGTATGCCGGTATGAAAAAGGTCAACCCCTCGGCCGTGCTGGTCTCCGGCGTCATGATGCTGCGGTGGCTGCACGAAACGGCCGCGGCGGATCGGATCGAGAAGGCGATGTTCGCCGTCCTCGAGGAACGGAAGCATGTGACGTACGACGTGGGCGGAACGGCGACGACCGACGAATATGCCCAAGCGATTGTGGAGAAAATGCACGCGAAGGCCTGAGCACAAGACTATCGACTGGATTGAAAAGGAGACCTCCCATGCCGACACTGACAGACGTAGCCAAAGCGACAAAGAAGAAACGCAAGATCACATTGGTCGGAATCGATATGTACATCATCACCGAGAAGGGCATTCCGGCGTTCGACGACATTGGACCGTTCAAATGCGAGTTCATTTCCAATCGTGGCACCAAGGTCTGGCCGGGCTTCGTGAGCCCGGATCTGTTGCAGGTCAATTGGTACCGGTGCCGGTTCATGGCGACCACGGACGTGCAGGACGCGGATGTCAACGCCTTTTTGGACGCCTTGACGAAGAAGGGCTGGTGGTGGTCCGCCGCCCAGAAGCTGTGGAACTACGACGGCGAAGCTGGATTCAGCAAGGCGTATTAACCCTCGGGCTCTATCAGCTACTCCGTGTAACGGCTGATAGAGCCACGCCATCTTTACAGCGGAGGTGCACCAATGCGCGCTTCATATTATCTCCTATTGGGCGCACTGTTAGGAACGATCGTGTCGGCAGGATTTTTTCATGGGGGAATCGGTCCCTCACCTTCCATTCCATTTAGGATGGGAGAAGCGATCGCATCTCATCCGGAAGGCGCTACATGGACTGCTGAAGACCTCAGAGAAATTGCTGCAGACTATGATCACCAAGCGGATGTAGTTCAGGCTCAAGCCATTGAGTTCGAGCGGACCGCGGCCTCCATTACGCCGTTAGAAGATACCAAGGGGTTTCGACGATCGGCTCTCATGGTTGCTTCCGGCATGCGATGGAAGGAAGCCTCTGAGTTGCGCCAAATGGCAGGGCACCATCGGGATGAAGCCATTCGCCTCATGGGAAAAGCCAAAAGCGAATAGTTCTGGGCAACGACATACTTAACCGACACCGTCGCTTGGAACAGCCAAGACTCTAACGTCGTGGCGCACACGTGGAGATATCATACAGGCATCTTTGAGGCAAATGCGGTCCAACATGAACAAGGGCGAATACTGCGTGTCTCGGCAGTTGCAGAGCACGCATCGATCTCCGCTCCCCCCGTTAAAACAGGAGAGACCAACGTGTAGGATCCAAGCGATGCTTCAACATCGACGGAAGACCCACTCGAAGACTCCCACGAAACCGGCGGGACGAACTCTAGCATTATCCAGCACTTTCACCACGGTGCGATACACAGTCCTCTCTCCAAGTCGATGGAAGACTTCCTCTTCGACCGATTCAGCACAAAGCTCGAAGATCCTCTCACAGGCCGCAGGATTCGTTGAATCACCTCTGGGTGGAGAATATCTATGGCACGCATGATTCGGAACAGGGCCGATATCGAATATGCGATTATGCTGGCTGTACTGAACTTCCAAAAGGATTTCATGCAATCCAACTATTCCCATATCCAGGTTCAGTTTGTTGGAAGTACCATCGAAGTAGACCTGACCAGAAGCTCTCCCATTCCAGCGGAAACACGATTCGTTCAATCCGATGAGGGATATACGCAACTTAGACAACTCCACCAGGCGCTGTTCGCTGCGGGACAAGAACGTTTGCAGAAAGAGCTCACGGAAATATTTGGCGAACCAATTTATGACATTAGCGCCGACCTGGATCCCCTTACGGGAAACAGCACAATGCTCATCAGGCTCGTTGATCCAGGCGAACGCTCCATATCATTATAACCAGCCGCTTACATATTCCACCTTAACATGGAAGATTGCTCTCTCAGCTCAGCTCCCCTCCCGGTTGTCCATGTGGTTGCCCGCGCGCGCCACCGCAGAAATTCTCACATGGTTTTAGCTTCTTATAAAGCACGACCTCGTCCTGAAAAGGCTGGTGTCGACAGTTCGATTCTGTCCCTCGGCACCACATCCCATTCATAAACTTGCTGATTTCCCAATTCATATCTCACGATGATAAAATTTTATTTTTAGCCTTTTTCAACCTGTTTCGCCCGATTGGTTGTCCAGGTTCACCCTGACCTACCAGAAAAGAGCACTCCCGAATCAGAACACTTTTCATCCGAATCTTCATTTCGGTCGAGATCCCCGATGTCATCAAGGGGTGTTTCATCACAACGCCTTGCACGAAAGCCTGAACAGTCGCGATCTAGAACGTAGAGTGGCTGAGCCTCTTCTTATCTTATCCACTTCTCGCATCGCACCGCTCCGACACCAGGCATACAATCCCCTGACAACGATAGATTAGTAATCGCCACATCTAAAGGGTTGCGTAAGCCATTCCTTGGCAGTAGGTTAAAGAAACGACTACTCTGCCGGTTATGTCCGGAACCAATCGCGCAACGAACGGAAAGAGGATGCCGACATGGTTCAGGAAAACTCCACCAAACCACTCGGATCGATGACCGATACGATCCCGTGTGATTCAAGCTCGGTTGATTCTGGGCACGACCGAAACCGAGAAGAACTTCGAATGTTGGCCGGCAAATTGCTCACCGTCCAGGACGAGGAACGCCGAAGAATCTCTCGGGATTTGCACGACGACGTGAATCAGCGTCTCGGCGCCATCGGGCTTCAACTGGACTCGTTGTGCCGAGACCTTCCAAATTCACCGGCGACGATTCGCCGCCGGATCCGATCGATTCGCCAGCATGTCAACCAGTTGTCCGACGATGTTCGCCAGCTCGCCTATCGGTTTCACCAAACCTCGGTCGATGACCTCGGCCTAATCGTCGCGCTCCAGCGCTATATTGCCGACTTCGTCAAACGCACAGGCCTCAAGGCCCGATTCACCAAACCTCGTGTACCCGAACCTATCCCCCTACGCCTCGCCACCTGTCTGTACCGGATTGCCCAGGAAAGTTTGGGCAATATCGGACTGCACGCCAAAGCCTCACAAGTGGACATCGAGTTATCCATCACGCAGGACACCATCATACTCATCACTCGAGATAACGGAATCGGGATGGATCTCGCAGAGATCCGAAAACGCACGTCTGGACTCGGCATGCTCAGCATGCAGGAACGGGTGCGCTTGCTGAACGGCACGATAGAGTGGCGGTCAACCCCGGGGAAAGGCACTGACATTATCGCACGCCTTCCCTGGTCCAGGGAGCCGCAATGACGAAACCGAGAATTCTCTTAGCGGATGACCATACGTTGTTCGTCGAAGCCTTGCAGAAGGTCCTCGAACCGGAGTTCGAGTTGGTTGGGTCGGTCGGAGACGGGCGTGCCCTGCTGGAAGCCTCACTGCGCCTAAAACCAGACCTGATCCTGCTTGATATTTCGATGCCGCTGCTCAACGGTATCGATGCCGCGCAACAACTCCGCCGTCTTGTCCCCGATACCAAGGTGGTGTTTCTCAGCATGCACGGCGACCCCACCTACGTCACTGAAGGCTTTCGCGCGGGCGCGTCAGGTTATGTGCTCAAGCGGGCGAGCGCTACGGAACTTATTCAAGCAATCCGCGCGGCCCTGCGGGGACATCTCTATGTGTCACCGCTGCTAGCCAAGGGCGTTCTGGATCCCCTCCTCCATGCGCAGCCAACGCCAAGGCGCGCGCAACCCACGCTCACGTTGCGACAACGAGAAGTGCTCCAGCTGGTCGCCGAAGGCCGGTCACTGAAGGAGATTGCCTCTATTCTTTTTATTTCGCCCAAAACAGTCGAGTTTCACAAGACGCGCATCGCCAAGCAATTGGGGTTGCACACAACCGCCGACCTGACCAAGTATGCCGTCACTCACGGACTGGTCTCTGTCTGATACGCCGCCCACACACCCTCTTCATCGAGACTTCCTCGCCGCTTCAACACACTGCCCGTAGGCCAACACTCCGGAGGCCAGATCTCCTCAAACCGGAATAAGGCGGTTGATCTCCCGGTCTCTTATCGAACGAAACGGCCAGGGAGCGCACTCCGCACAACTAGGACTCTCCCCAGTTCCCGAAAGGCCATCGCGGGGGCACACTATCGCTATGCTGCAAGCGGCTCTCGCCGCCGGTATTACGAAAGGACCTCGGCGATGAATACTATGGCAACCGTACCTCATGAAGCGAACGGCACTCTCAAGATCCATCGCGCGCGCCAAGGCCAGACCGTGCGCGTCGACTTTATGGCCTGGCTTGACGATGGGACATTGATTGACACCTCGATCTACCACGCTCCACTCACCTTTACGATAGGGCGGCGCTCTGTGATGTATTGTATTGAGAACTTAGTGAGCGGGATGGCGGTTGGTGAATCTAAAACGGAGCGCGTGCCAGCCGCATTGCATATGGGCCCCTACCGACCCGAGCTTTGCTGTCAGGTCAATCCAGGGTGGCTGTACGCACAAGGCATTGAAGCGAGATTGGGGCTCGAAATCCACATGCGCCAGGAAGACGGCACAGTAACATGCATGCGTATTACCAGAATGAACGTTGACCGTGTCACGCTGGATGCCAACCACCGTCTGGCCGGAAAAGATCTGATTCTCCAACTAGATCTCTTAGAAATTGTGGACCGAAAGGGCTCTGGCACACGCCCCAAACCAGCCCCGGCGGCCTGATGAACATGACTACTTTCTTGGAAATCGTCCTACTGTTCGTGGTTCTGATCGTGTGGCGTTTATTCAGATGGAGACATAAACGCCGATGGTCGGCACGCGGCCGGAACAATCGGCATGTTCGGCGGCTCTCGATCCACATCTGCTAAGCCTTAGCGATTCTTTTCCAGACTGTAACCGTGGACAAGAAGCACAGAGAGCGCTCCCCGCATATGTATGTAGTCCGTTGAGATGAGGAAAACACAATGCCCATCACCACATCCTGTAGCCATCACCCCTACTATCTTTTGCCGATAATGGCCCTAAGCATCTGGATCGTGTCAGTGATAGGCTGCGACCAAACGCCTAGTCGCACCCCTGTTCGATCATTGACCACATTAGGTTCTCAATTTGCTTATTCAGTACAGAGCCCATTGAAAGGAGATGACCGGACACCCGTCTTCACCCCACGGATCACCAAGCCATCAGCCAAACCAAACCGGCCGGCTGTCAGGCAAGCAGGCATGCTCCTGCGGCAAGCGGCAGACCTTCTCGACACAAACGAACGGATGGCCGTGCGCCTCATCCGACAGGCAATCGCCCTCTTGAAACGTGAGGGCATCTCCGGCATCGACGCACCAGACTATGATCGGGTGTCCTTGCCGATGGCGCGCCTTCTTCAGCGCAACCGGGGACAATCCTGAGGCGGAGCAATACCGCCGTCACTTTTCTTGCATCATACTGGAGGAATCTGATGAACCATATCAATGAAGGCCCCATCATGATGACGCGCACCGAATATCGCAAACCCGTGAAGGGGCCACGCACGACCTGTCACAGCTGTGGGAAGCTTGTGGACCTCAGCAGCAAAAACGCGCTGGTGGAAACGCCTGAGGACGGGCCATCCAAGACATCCCGAGGGGTGGCCTGGCATCAGGATTGTTTCAACCGCTTTCTCGACCAAGGAGAAGAATGCTGAGGAACGGCTCTTACAACAATCCTGTTCGGCTCTCGTAATGATACCGCACGATCAAGGAGAAGACACGGCCATGCACATGACAATCCATCGTCTTCGCTCCATGAGGACGGGGCTTCTTCTATTCATCCTGCTCAGTTTCACTGCCTGTGATTATTGGCCCCCTGCCCTCCAGGACCACATCGAAGAACTGCGCACACACCTCAACGATGCGATGGACGATCGCCAACGCCTGGAGGTGGAAGTCATAGAACTTCGAGCCGCGCGGGTTGACTTGGAACGAAACATTGAAGAGAGAGCGCGGGAGAATGCCGCTCTCCAACAACGCCTGACGGCCCTCTCACGACGTCCCTCACACCCGTCGTCGGCCGCACAGACCGCATCGGGCAAGATCGCACTCGCGAAAACGCGCACAATGCCACACAACCCGGTCGCACTCTCCTCATCTATCAGAAAAGGGCCGTATGTCGCGTTACAATTGGAACATCCTCATCGACAGGGACCGCAGGTCGAACGGATTCAGCGACTCCTCCGCCGTCACGATTTCCCCATTCGAGCCGACGGCATTTTCGGCCGTAGCACGGATGGGGCCATCCGGTCCTTCCAACGGGTTCACGGGCTTCCGATTGACGGTATCGTCGGCCCCAGAACGTTCCGAGCCCTTCATGCGACCGCACCAACCTCTCAACCCGTCCGGCAACTCCACCTCCAGCGGCTGCCGATTGCCGGGCAGGATGTCTCTGGCGTTCAGCGCGCCTTGCGTCGAGCTGGCTATCGCGTCCCGATCGACGGCCAGTTCGGGCAGGTAACCAAGAATGCGGTGATGCGGTTTCAACGCCATTTCGGCCTGGAACCTGACGGCATTGTCGGGCCTGCGACATGGTCGTTGCTAAAAAGCCGCCGGTAAGCGGTTCGCCTTCCGCCATTGTATTTTCAGGACACCAGGCTATACTGCGATCTTTCACCATCGCCTGAGGCCGAGGTGTTCGCATGACCGCTTTACCAGTCTGGTGGCAGAAAGCCATCGTGTACCAGATTTACCCGTGGAGTTTCCAAGATTCCAACGGTGACGGAATTGGAGATATTCCCGGAATCATTTCCCGCCTTGATTACCTCAATGACGGAACGGAACAGTCGTTAGGTGTCGATGCCATCTGGCTGTCCCCGATTTACCCTTCTCCCATGGTGGATTTCGGCTACGATGTCGCGGATTACTGCAATGTCGATTCCCGCTTCGGCACTCTTGCCGACTTCGACCGCCTCGTCACAGAAGCGCGGCAGCGAGGCATCAGAATCATCATGGATCTGGTCCTCAATCACACCTCCGATCAACATCCATGGTTCCAGAAGGCCCGCGCCTCTCGATCAGCGCCCGAACGAGACTGGTACTACTGGGCAGACGGGAAGGATTGCTGGCGCCGTCCGAGCAACTGGAACGCGCGCTTCGGCGGGTCTTCCTGGAGCTGGGACTCGTTCTCACGCCAATATTATCTTCACTCATTTCTACCCAGCCAGCCGGACTTGAACTGGGGCAATCCGGCGCTACGCGCCACGATGTTCGATGTCGTGCGATTTTGGCTCGATCGCGGCGTGCAGGGATTCCGGCTTGATGCCATTAACTGGCTCGGGAAGGATGTCCGCTGGCCGGATAATCCGATCCGATTGGGGTGGCGCGGCTATACCAGGCAGACCCATCTCTATGATCGCGATCAGCCGTTGGCCCATGAGGTGATGCGGGAGTTGCGCTCCGTCATATCTGCCTACCGCGATGTGGTCCTTGTCGGCGAAGCATCGGCTGACACCGTCGGAGGCCCGGCGGCATTTTACGGGAACGGATCGGACGAGCTGCATACAGTCTTCGACTTTCGGCTCCTCAAGTCGCCCTGGCAGGCAGACCGCTTTCGAACCGTGATTTCGGCTGCGGAGCAGGCCGTGCCATCCGGCGGCTGGCCCTCCATCGTTTTGAGCAATCACGACCAATCCCGCCACATTGACCGCTACGGCCATGGGGGCGATGCCGGCCGGCGCGCGAGAGCGGCCGCGGTACTCTTATTCGGGCTGAGAGGAACGTCGTTTCTTTATTATGGCGAAGAACTCGGCATGCGCAACGGCACCTTGCGCTATCGCGACCTGCGCGATCCCTACACCAAACGCTTCTGGCCCTTTCGCGTCGGCCGTGACCCCGCTCGCACGCCCATGCAGTGGGACGCATCGGCACAGGCAGGATTTACGAATGGCCGGCCCTGGCTACCGGTCTCAGACAATGCATCAATGGTCAATGTGGAATGGGAATCGAAGGACCCGTTGTCGTTACTCACCCTCTATCGGCACTTAATTCGGATGCGCAAATCGACTCCGGCCCTTCTGATGGGATCCTACATCGCTATGGAATCCGGCAATCCTCATTGCCTGGTTTTCATGAGAACGGGCAAAGAACTCACCCCGCCTGATTCCGACATGCTCGTCGCGGTCAACTTTGCCGCGCGCACCGTGACCTGTTTTCTCGCAGGGCCGGAACGAACGGGCAGACAGCTCCTCTCCACACATCAGCGGAATACCGATCGCCGTCCATGGACATCGGGCAGATTTGACCTGCAACCGGATGAGGCCATCATCGTATCGTTGACCTAGTGCCTCCTACAAATGTGACATGTCGTCTCGCTCCTCTTTGGATTTCCGCCATCGCCGCTCCAGCATATCCCTGGCAATGTTCCGTCCACCCAGGCCGACCGCGATAGATAAGGCCAGCACGACACCTCCGAAAAGAATGGAAAACGCGGCGACCACGATTTCCTTGGCAATGCCGAGATGCGTCAACACCATGGCTGCTGTGAAGAGGAAAATCCCCCATCGAACCAAGTTGGCGATGAGCCGGGCCTCCTGAATCTGCGCGTTGACTGTTGCGATCAGCGTGGCTTCGCCAAAAAAATTCCCCAGCAATATCCCAACCAGGAGCAACAGCCCGGCTGCCACAACGCTGGGTAAAAATCCCAACAGCTGGCCCATGAGTCCCGCAGTGGCAGGAAGATCCAGCGCGTCCACGCCCATAAACACAAAGGTGACGAACACGGTCCAAAAGGCCAATCGGCCGATGATATGGGAGAACGGATGCGCGAATCCCGCTTTCGCAAGGGCGGCCTGAATTCCCCACCGCTCGCTCAGCACATCGATACGGACGGCCTTCAACACCCGCTGAAGAACCGCCTTGACCAGCAATCCGACGATGACCCCCAACAGAATAAAGCTGAACAAGGCCAGCAACTTGGGAAGAAAGAGGGCGGCCCGCTTCATCATGTCGCGAAACGCTTCTACCATGGCTTCGCCCCAGACATCATTCATCGTGCCACCTCCATCGCTGAATCAGATACGGTTTCATGCTCTCAAATAGCTCGTTGAGACGCGCAAAATCCTGTTCAACCCGCTCGACACCATACTCGCGCGTCCCAATCACGAGCGATGCGGTATACCCGAGATACAGAGGCGTCAACGCCTTGAGCAGATGCTCGCGGTGCAACAGCCGGTCATGGTAGGCCAGCGCAAAATCGTAGATGACCTGCACCCACAGGCCGGAAGGAAAATGGAACCGATCGGACTCTTCGACACCAAGTTCCAGCACCTGCTGGAAGGTCTCCTCCGGAAGAATCAGCTGCCACACCGGAAGCAAATCGCGAAGCCCTTGGCGAAACCCGTTCACCATCCGCTCGCAATTAATTGCACCGGCCTCAGCCCCTAACCTCACCGGGATGCCCACTGTCGGGACCGCCAGTGATCCTGTGACCGATTCCCACCGCTCCTGATAACGCTCCATCAGATGAAAGATGCAGCCGACAGCTTGTGCCACGATCAAGGATAATTCGCCCATCGGCTTGGCCTGATGCAGACGCGGACCGAGCGACGCGCGGCAAATCTGAAGCGGTTCGGCCACCGCCAGCGTCGTGACCCATCCATCGATCCCATATTGCTTGATCTCGGTCTCCCAGGGCTGGGCGAGCAGCGTCGAACGAATCAGACGGCCTGAAAAGGCGTACGCGCCGCCCAAGTGATAGGGAATTCGTTTCCCATACAAGGCCTGCGTGAGCGGAGCCAGCAACGTATTCGTCAAGGTCCCTTCGTACCGGTTCCGCTGAAACCAGGGCAGCACGCAATCGGCTCCCTTGTCGAGGATCGGATCGGCCAGACGTTGCGGCCAGGTCGAGTCAACCGATTTCAGATTGCCGTCCACCACCATACAGACAGCCGCCTCCAGCTTGTCTGCAATGGCGGCAAGAATCCGCACGGCGGTCTCGCGGACGGGCACGCCGGATTCCGACAGGAGGTTGAATGAGGCCCCAAGAACAGGGAGAGGGATTGTCCACACACGCGCATCAGGCCCCAGGCTCTGCGCAATACATTGCGGCGTCTCGTCGTGCGAACCGGCGTCGCAGTTCACCACCAGCGTCCGTCGTTTCGGGAAAGACCATGCACAACCCTCCGCCATCGCTCGTGCAACTCCTGGCGCAGTGGTTTTATCATTGAACGTCAGCACACCGACAACCAGGTCGACGGGCTCGGCTCCCTCTAACAATGTGCGGACCGACTCCGGAATGAACGACTCTCCCACCTGATCTTACCTCGCAAAGAAGTACAGGGTTCGCCACCGACAGGCCGAACTAGTCGGGACACAGAAGCTTCAGCATCGTGAGATAGTCGCTGAGATGCCGCGTGATGAGGAAATTTCTCCGGACATGCTCCTTGGCCATGGCCCCCATCCTCGTCATCACGCTCGGATTGGTCAAAAGATACCGGATACGAAACGCCGCCCCTTCCACGGAATGAACAATGAACCCCGTCGCCTCATCCACGATCTGCGCGGAGACGCCGCCGGCGGTTCCGCCGATGACCGGCTTGCCCTTCCACATGGCTTCGGACACGGCCACGCCAAAACCTTCCTTCGATGCCTTTTGAATCACGATGGAGGCAGCCCGTTGGAGCGCGTTAATTTCCCGATCGGCCTCAGGGGGCAACTGCAAAATGTGAATGTCCGGATCGTTGCCCGCCGCTTCTTGCACTTCGGCCAACACGGCTTCCCCCTCCGGATCGTGCAACACCCCGCCCCCGGCAAACACCAACTGGCAATCATGGTGTTTCTTGGCCATCCGATAGGCCCGAATCGCACCGAGCTGATCTTTGAACCGGTCAAACCGCGCCACTTGCAGAAGCATCGGCCGCCGTTTGGCGATCCCGAACCGATCGAGGACTTCGCCGATTTCCGCGCGTGTCAGCTCGCGATTCTTCTCGGTCAGCGGGTCGATCGAGGGATAAATCAAGAACTTCGGAATAGGCAATCGCTGGGCAAACTCCGGAAGCGAAAAGACGGCCGCGTCATATTTCAATACATGCCGGCGAAATTGAGTCCAGACCGGACGATGGGGCTGGCCGGCATCGAGGTGGCAGCGCCATACCCACTTTCCGCCTTTGCGATAATCGACCAGCGCGGCCGGCTGCGGATCGTGGACAAACACAAGATCCGCAGCCAAATCCAGAGCTTTGGCGTTCCTGGCGCTGACATCCAGATAGATCTGGTACATGTCATCCGTGATGGTTTCCGGGCGACCCTGCAATCCATCGGCAATCCGGCGCGTCACGTCTGAAAATTCTTGTGTTCCGGCGATCACTTCCCACCGCGCTTCGACACCCATCGCCTTCATGACCGGCACGAGCCGGCGCAGGATTTCCGCCATCCCGCCGCCATACCGAACGGTGTTGATATGGAGAAACCGTTTCCCCTGCACCAAATCACTCAACCGCTGCAGAAAGTCGATGGTCCCCTTCGGGGCCACCACACGATATTGTTCCAATTCCCTGATCATTGCTATTGCTCCTCCACCCTCAACCGAGGCATCTCACACACGAGCGGCCGTAGCTTCCTACAGCGCGCTCTGCTCGATTCCGTAGAGTTCAGACCCCGCTCGCTCCGGCACCAACTTGAGCCAATAGTACCCGTAGGACGCCAGCGTCAGAACATACCCACTCTCCGTCACCGTGGGGAACGTCGCGCCCCCCAGCAGTTCGACCGGAGTCGAGCCAGCGAATTCTTTCAGATCCAACACCACCGATTGCGCGGACCCGGCCAGGTTATGCACCAGCAGCAGCGCAATCCCTTCGTGTCGCCGCACATACGCGAGCACCTTGCCGTTACTCGGACGCAGAAAGGTGATCGTCCCTCGGCCGAAGGCCGGATACTGCTTGCGCACCGCGATCATCCGCTTCATCCACTGCAACAATGAATGCGGCATCGCCTTTTGCGACTCCACGTTGATCGAGTGATAGCCATAGACCGAGTCCGAGACCACCGGCAAATACAACCGTGTGGGATCGGCTGAAGAAAATCCCGCATTCCGATCCATTGTCCATTGCATCGGCGTTCGGACACCGTCGCGATCCTTGAGTTGAATATTGTCTCCCATGCCGATCTCATCCCCGTAATAAATGATCGGACTGCCGGGCATCGTGAACACCAGACTGTTCAACAGTTCGATTTTTCGACGGTCATTGTCCAGAAGCGGCGCCAGCCTGCGGGCGATGCCGATGTTTCTCCGCATCTTTGGATCGCGCGCATAGGTGTAGTACATATAGTCGCGCTCTTCTCCGGAGCACATTTCGAGCGTCAGTTCGTCGTGATTCCTGAGAAAGAGACACCACTGGCTATTCGGCGGGATCTCCGGCGTGTGCGTGAACATGTCGATGATCGGATCGCGCGTTTCACTGTGCACGCCCATATAGAGCCGAGGCATGAGTGGAAAATGGAACGCCATATGAAATTCGTCGCCGTCACCGAAATAGGGCCGGACATCCGACGGCCATTGATTCGCCTCGGCCAGCAGAATGCGCCCCTGGTACGTCTCGTCGATGCGCCGGCGAATCTCCTTGAGATATTCATGCGTCTCGGGGAGGTTTTCGCAAATCGTGCCTTCCCGTTCGAGCAGATACGGCACCGCGTCACAGCGAAACCCGTCTAATCCCTGATCGAGCCAGAAGACCATCGTGTCCAGCATCGCCTGCCGGACTTCCGGATTGTCGTAATTCAAATCCGGTTGATGGCTGAAGAACCGGTGCCAATAGAACGCTTTGGCTTCCGAGTCCCAGGTCCAATTTGATTTCTCGGTATCAATGAAGATGATGCGGGCCTTGTCATACTTCTGGTCCGTATCGCTCCAGACATAATATCCGCGTTTGGGCGAATCAGGAGAACGTCTCGCCTCTTGAAACCACGCATGCTGGTCCGACGTGTGGTTCAGCACCAGATCGACAATGACCCGCATCCCCCGCCTATGCGCTTCGTCCAGAAATCGCCGCACATCGTCCGTGGTGCCGTACTGCTGGGCGACGTTGAGAAAATCAGCCACATCATAGCCGTCGTCTCGCAACGGCGACGGATAAAATGGCAGCAGCCAGAGGCAGTCCACCCCGAGCCATTGGAGATAATCCAGCTTCCCGATCAGGCCTTGGAAATCGCCGATCCCATCCCCGTTGCCATCGGCGTATGCCTTCACATGGATCTCGTAAAACACCGCGTCTTTGTACCACAGCGGATCCGCGTTCAACGTCATCGGGTTTCTGCTCCTGACGCTTGTCCGGACTTCATCAGATAGTCGTCGCACATCGTGAGCAAACTCGACCGCAACCGCTCCAGGCTGCCCAGATAGGGATTCAACGCCTGCATCCGGTCTGCCAGCTCCGGCAGTTTGAGACTGCCTCTGATCCAAGCCGAAAAATCGTTCTCTTCCCGCTGCAGCCGCAAATGCGCCTCAAACACATGGTAGTAAATGGCGCTGACATCGACGTCGGATATGGCATCGCGGAACTCACGAAGCGTCCGTGCCTCCAGGCCGGTCGGCACTTCCAGAATGCGCGAGCGGTTGAAGTAAAAGGGAGTTCCGAATCCCGCGCGCGGCACGGTCACGAGCGTCGACAGGTGATCGTCGATGATGGAGATCAATTCCTCCCGCAAGGCATCAAGGCTTTTATAGTCGAAGGGGTCCACGACCGAGAGCCGCTCGGCCAATACATGATCCCGCACCTGCTCGTCCACCCAATCGGCAAAATCGTTGGGGTACGTGCGTTCGATAAACCGGTGCCGGAGAAAAAAGCTGTGCGTATGGAAGTAGATCGAGTCGAGCGGCACTTCTTCCAAGAGCTCGGCAAGCTGACGCTCGTCCTCGGCCTGTTTTCCGAGAATCTCTTGCACTTCACTGCATCCGATGAATCGAAACGCCGTCTCGGTATTTATTGTTGCCATTGCGGCCACCTTTCTCTGGAACTGTTCTGCACGACTACCGTCGATGCGAGCCCAACGCCCGATCAAGATTATATGCGGCGCTAATCAGACCGATGTGTGCAAATGCCTGCGGGAAGTTACCAAGATGCTCTCCTGTTGAAGACAGTTCTTCCGCATACAGCCCCAGATGATTGGCGTAGCTCAATATCTTCTCGAACATCAGGCGAGCCTCTTCCAACCGGCCGGCTCTCGTCAACGCCTCCACCATCCAAAATGAGCAGAGCGTAAAGGTCCCTTCCTCGCCGGAGAGGCCATCGGGCGCCGCCTCTTCAGGAAGGTATCGAAACACCAGGGCATCAGATACCAATTGGGACCGAATCTGTTCCAACGTCGTCTCCATACGCGGGTCCGTCGGGGATAGGAAAAAGACCAGCGGCATGACCAAGGCACTCGCATCCAGGGCGGTCCCGCCATACTCCTGCACAAACGCGCCGAGTTCACGATTCCACCCCTGATGCATCACATCCCGATAGATCCGGTCCCGCACATCCAGCCACTTCGCCCGATCGGCGGGAAATCCTCGCTTATCCGCCAGACGAATGCCGCGATCCAACGCGACCCAGCACATGACCTTCGAATAGATGAATTGCCGGGCCCCTCCCCGGACCTCCCATATCCCTTCGTCCGGCTGGTCCCAATTGTCGCAGACATACTCCAGCAACCGGGACAGAGCGACCCAACTGCCATAACTGATGGGGGAGCCATGCTTGTTATACAGATAGGCCGCGTCCATCAACGCGCCATACATATCCAATTGCCGTTGATTGGCCGCACCATTGCCGATACGGACCGGTTTCGATCCACGATACCCGTCCCACCCGGGCAGAATCTCTTCCGTTTCGATACGACGACCGTCGATGCCATACAGAGCTTGAAGCGAGCCATCCGGATTCAGATCATGACAGCGCGCTTCAAGCCAGTGCATGAACCGGCCCGCTTCCTTTGAGAAACCGAGCCGCAGCAATGCATAGAGAGTAAAGGCCGCATCCCGTATCCAGGTATAGCGATAATCCCAATTTCTCGCGCCGCCTATGGCTTCAGGAAGGCTTGTCGTCGGAGCGGCGACGATCGCCCCGGTCGGCGCATAGGTGAGAAGCTTCAATGTGAGAGCCGAGCGCTGGACCATTTCTCGCCATCGCCCGACATAGCGGCATTGCGCAAGCCAGTCTCGCCAGAACCGGATGGTGTGACGAAGAGCCGCCTCTCCCGTTTGTGGAGGCGTCAGCAGAGGCCCATCTTCACCGGCCTCCAGATGCTCAAGAAGAAACGAAACCTGCTGCCCGGCCTCCAGCGTAAACTCGGCTTCTGCTCCCCCCTCAAACGTCGTCAATGCAACTGGACTCACCAACCCGACGGTCATCGACGGAGATCGAAACACCGCACCTTGGGGATGTTGGGTGACCTGATGCGTTTCCCGGCCGAAGTTGAACGCCGGACGGCATTCCAACCGGAAGCGAATCCTGCCTCGCACCACCGATAGCATGCGAATAATCTGATGCCGCTTTGGTCGGATCCCCGGTTCGTCAGATTCGACCGGCATAAAGTCCGTCAACTCTGCGACGCCATCCTGATGCAGAAAGCGGGTCAACAACACATTCGTTTCCGGCAAATACAGCTGCTGCCGCTTCCCGTCGTCCAGGGGAGCGATCCGGAATCGTCCGCCGTATTGATCATCCAAAAGCGCCCCGAACAGGCTGGGTGAATCGAAATGCGGGAAACAACACCAATCAATCGATCCATCCTTCCCTACCAGGGCCACGGTGTGGAGGTCCCCGATTACTCCATAGTCGCCGATAGACTTATGCGCCATAGATGTCCAGTCTCATCCTTGTTCTCTCTGGAGCGTTTCCCGGATTCCCTGCAGAGGGATCGACAGCCACTCCGGCCGGTTTCGCATTTCATACCGCAACTCATAGAGGGCCTTGTCGAGTTCATAGACCTGAATGACCCGCAGGGACTCGTCCCATGTAGCCGGCATAAAAACCGCATGCCCTGGTTCGGCCACTGCACGGTAGCCGTCGAGGAACGCCAGCCGCGCCGCTCGCTCCCATTCCTTCATCAAGCCGATGGCTGCCGAAGAACCGGTCGCTCGTTGCTTGAGAGCCGCATGGGCCGCATAGTTGAACGACCGTAGCATGCCGGCGACGTCCTTGAGGGGACAGACTTTGCCTCGCCGCTCTTCAATCGGCCTGGCCGGTTCTCCTTCAAAGTCGATGACGACAAATCCATCCCGTGTTTTGAGGACCTGACCGAGGTGAAAATCTCCGTGATGGCGAATCTTCGACGTGCTTCTTCGAGACAAGACCTGGAGGTCTCCGAACCGATCCAGGCAGGCAGTTTCCAACTCCGTCACCTCGTCGCCCGTCAACCCCAATACAGACTGCCGATCAGGCGGAATCGCCCGTAAATCGTGAAAGACCTCGGTAAGGTGTTTCATCATTCCGGCCTGCCATTGTTCGACATCGCGCAGGGTGATGGGTTCGGGACAAAACGCGTCCGATTCCTTCCGGGACGCCAAGGCGACATGCAAACCGCCAGTAATCATGCCGAGCTGTCGAAGCTCACTCAAGAATGGACCTGATCTGTGCTCTACGACCTGGGAGACAGACTCACCCCGCCCCGTGACCCCCGTGCCGCCCTCGTCCAATAGCGTCCCAAGATGCCCCAGTGTATAGCTCCACCCATCGCCACAATTGGGAACGAATCGTTGGAACACCGCAACTGTGGCCGGCGCGGTATCGGTCACGCCATCGTCATACGTCATCACGCCCAACAATGCCGGCACGTCAGGACAAGCCGCCTGTGTCGTCAGGAATTCCAGGACCTCGCTGTCGGGATTGACCCCTGCGTCAAGCTTGCGAATCAATTTCAAGATCACCCGCCGGTCGAAAATCACCGATGTATTGCTCTGCTCCGCAGAGAGGACCTGTATGTCTTGAACCGGAACCGACAAGACCTCTCGACCTTGAGGCAAAGCCAGGCCTCTCAGGCAGCCCGATTGTCCGGCCAGTTCCTTCCCCTGACCGACAGTATCGTAGAGACACAGCCAGGTATTCGCCTCACCGGCCGCATCGCAGACCCAGTCACGGGCGGGAGATTGGGACAATTCAACCAGCGCAGTGCGATCGCCCGGCCCGTCTTTCTGTCTGATCACCACCGGAACGATATAGCGTTCAGTCTCGCCACCGCGAAACTCCACGCACAAGACTGCCAGCGCCCTCGGGGGTGCTCCTGAAGCAAGCGGTATCACATCCATCAAACGGACATCGGCCAACGGTTTTCCCTTGCCCCCGAACCAGCGCTGCCCCTGGATGAACTCGATGAGCGGGCGCCGGCCTTGTCCATCCAGTGCGGCCGCCACCGACTCAACCCATCCTGATGGAACCACGTTCGTCATCGGGTCGTCCTTAAAAGAAGTAATCGAATTCCTGCTCCCGACGCGTCCAACGCCGCACGGCGTAAATCGCCGCCGGCTCCACCTGCGGATCCAGTCGAACGGCATAGGTGTCACCCTGCACGAGGTCCCGTTGATCCGTGATCAAGTTGTGCAATTGGTAGATATCGTCCGGCTTGATGCCGAGCGACGCGATTGGAATCGTGAGCCGCGCCTCCTGCATCTGAAACGGATTCAGATTGACCGCCACAAGTACGGCATTGCGCCCGTCGTACGTGCGCTTGCCATAAAACACCACATGCTCGTTGTCCGCCTCGTAGAATTCGAGATTCTCCAATTCATGCAACGCGGGATTTTCCCGCCTGATACGATTGATCGTGGTGATATAGTCGGTCAGGTGCCCGGGCCGGTTCCAGTCCCACACCGTGATCTCGTATTTTTCCGAGTCGAGGTACTCTTCCTTCCCCGGCAACGCCCGGTTTTCGCAGAGTTCGTAGCCACTGTAGATACCGTATGAAGGCGACAACGTAGCCGCGAGCACCAGCCGGAATTTAAACGCGGGCCTTCCTCCGTGCTGTAGAATGTCCGGCAGAATATCCGGCGTATTCGTGAAAAAGTTCGGACGGAAGTACTCCTTCATCTCACTGCCCGATAATTCCAGCATGTACTCTGTTAGTTCCTGCTTGAAGTTCCGCCAGGTGAAATAGGTATAGGATTGCGTGAACCCGGCCTTGGCCAGGGCCCTCATCATCTTCGGCCTCGTGAAGGCCTCGGATAAGAAGATCACGTCCGGATGGATGTCCTGCACCTCCCGGATCAGCCAGCCCCAAAATGCCACCGGTTTGGTGTGCGGATTGTCCACGCGAAAGATTTTCACACCGTGTTCGACCCAGAAGAGGATCACTCGCTTCATCTCGTTCCACAGGCCGCGCCAATCCTGACAGTAAAAATCGACGTTGTAGATGTCCTGATATTTCTTGGGCGGATTCTCCGCATACTTGATCGTGCCGTCCGGACGATGGGCGAACCATTCCGGATGGGTCTTCACGTAGGGATGGTCCGGTGAACAATTGATCGCAAAATCCAGCGCGATCTCCATGCCCTGCGCCCGGGCGGCTTCCTGAAACCGGTCGAAATCTTCGAGCGTGCCCAGACTGGGCTCGATGGCATCATGACCGCCCAGTTCATTTCCGATGGCGTAAGGACTGCCGGGATCGGTCGGCAAGGGCGTGAGCGAATTATTTTTCCCCTTGCGGTTCGTGCGGCCGATCGGATGAATCGGCGTGAGATAGACGACGTCAAACCCCATGGCCTTGATGGCGGGCAGCCGCGCCTCGCATTCCTTGAAGGTGGCGCTCCGCTTAGTCGTGGTCCCCTGCGAGCGGGGAAAGAATTCGTACCAGGCCCCATAGCGGGCTAATCCGCGATCCACCACGACTTCCAATTCATGATCGTAGAGAGTCCAGGCCCGCCGCTCCTGGTGCCGCTCCATGAGCGCCTTCACGTCGGCGTTCAGGGCAACCTCCAATTGCGCCGTCACCGGATCGCCGCTACGCCAACGGCTCAGCCATTCGGACAACCTGGCCTGGTCCTCTCCGGAAGCCCGTCCTGCCGTCGCCGCCACCAGCGTTCGCCCTTCGAGCAGCTCACTCTCGATGCGCTCGCCGGCATCATGCTTCGTGGTGACTTCCATCAGCCAGGACTCGAACAGATTGACAAAGGCCCCGATCGAATAGCGATACCGGGCGTTCCGGTTCACGTCGAAGCGCCCCACCCATCGATCGTTGCCTATGGACTCCATCGGCATTTCCTGCCAGAAATCATCCGTGAGCAGCCGATACCGCAACACGCAGGCCAGCACATCATGACCCTCTTTGAAAATATCGGCCGAGACTTCCAGCCGGTCTCCCACTTCGCGCTTGATCGGCCAACGTCCCCCGTCGAGTTCCGGTTGCACCCGCTCAATCACGATCGACGGCGAGGACGCCGGTTCTGTTGTCGTTCTCGTTTCCACCTCGCGCATACCTCCATTTCGGTCACGGTTCATCACACGCTTCGAGTCGGATGCGTGGGAGGTTATGGCGTCTTTCGAACCGAGGCCGTTCCCTCGGCCACCGCCTCTTTCGTAGCCTGAGCGGCATCCTTGATTCTGGCCGCCGTCCGCTTGACCGCTCGGCGCGTATCCTCACGCACCTGATTCCAGGATTCCTGTGTCTCATCCACAATGTCGTCCAGTTCCTGTCTGGCCGTCTTTATTCCACGCGTCACTCGCCTGCGCACAGAGGAACCAGGCTCCGGCGTCGTCAACAGCGCCACCGCGGCGCCGGCCAATACCCCAAGTCCCAATCCCGCCAAGATCATCCCGCTCCCGATGGAGCCAGCCTCTGCCTCGCGCACGCATCGTTCCTCCGTCTGATTCCGTTCCACCGCGCCCTGTCGTTCGCCAGAAGGTGGAGCTCCTAGATTGCTATTCTGACTTCGGGGAATGCGATGCTCTGCATGCCTCTTGGCCGTGACCAGACTTCCGAGGGCGACACCGGCAACGGCCGCCCCGGCCAAAGCGGGAATGTTCCACGACACCAACCACCGCCAGAGCAATGAATTCTTCTGCCTGCCATTGGAAGGCCGTACATGCGCTTCCCCACCCAGCCACGGCATCTCCTCCCGATCGTCGATACGGCTCATCATCCATCCACCCTTTCCATCCATGCGCCAGGACCGTGTGCGAACAATTTTCCCATGGGCAAAACCTGACAGCCGTCCCGCGAGACGGTGCGCACCGTCTCGCCGGTGAAGATATTGCGAAACGGCGCCGAGGCATGCTCGGTTTGCAGAATCAGCCTCGTCTCTCCCCACATCGCCTCTCCAAGAGACGAGACCTGAGCGTCCGGCAACACGCCGGTAAGCAACCGGGGGACCGCCACCACCAGGTCCTCGTCTCCCTGCCTCCGTGCGAACGCAAACACATGCTCGGCCCTCTCCCCTTCCACCTTCAACGGAACGTACTCCCCCTGTTGAAACAACTGGCGATGCGCACGCCGATATCGGAGGGCTTCTGCAGTGAAAAAGAGCTTGATCCGTCCATCGGCTCGATGCGCCCACAAGTCCTGAAGCAAGGCAGCACGGTTCGGCATCTCTGATACGAGGGTATCTAATTCCATCAATAATCCGGCCCGTGCCGAAAAATCGACCGGACGCCGGTTATCCGGATCTACCAGGCTGAAATCCCACAATTCTGTACCTTGGTAGCAATCAGGCACGCCGGGCGCGGCGGCTTTAACCAGCACTTGAGACAAGGAATTGTAGAGCCCGTACGGGGAAAGCCATCGTTGAAACGGGAGAAAGTCGTTGAGAAACGTGTTCAAGGACGAACGATCCAACACTCTGGCGATAAACTGGATCATCGCATTTTCGTATTCGGCATCCGGACTAATCCAACTGGTATATTCCTTAGCCTCTTTGACGGCTTTAATCATGTACTGCTGAATTCGAACGACAAACCCGGCATGCTGATCCTCGGTCATCGTTTCCAGCGGCCACACCCCGATCAAAGTCTGATACAAAAGATATTCTTCGTTGCGTCCCGGCACCAATTCGCCCCCGACTTTCGGCTTGAGCCTCCGGTTCAATTTCTGCCAGCGCGCCACACGCTCTTTCCATTGTTTCGGAATCTCCGACAGCACATTGAGCCGGGCCCGGACGTCTTCGCTTCGCTTGGTATCGTGCGTCGACGTAGCCGACAGCGCGGCCGGCCGATGCGCCTGCCGTGCTTTCCATTGCTGATGCACCAGCGACGGGGCAATGCCGAATTGATGAGGATCGCATCCGACTTCGTTCAACGATATGAACCGGTGATAGCGGTAGAATGCCGTGTCTTCGATGCCTTTCGCCGTGACCGGACTGGTCATCTGCTGGAACTTCGTCACAAATTTCAGCCGCGCCTCGCGATGCGGCTCGGCCTGGTCTGACGGCTTCAATAGTAGATCCCGAACAAAGTCAAACACCAGGCCGCTCACCGCATGATTCCGCCGTTTCGCCTGTGTCACCGCCTGCCAGACAAACATTCTGTCGCGATCGAGGATGCCGTCCGGATCCCCTGTCATATAGGTGCGGTACACGGGAAAACAGGCGATGATCTCCTGAATCGCGTGAGTCAAACTGTTCAGCGTGAAATCCCGCGACCGGCGATCCTGCTCGGACAGCCGGTTCAATTGATGCCCGAGCACGCTGAGTTCGCTGGCCATCGACGCCTGCATGATCAACTGCTTGCAGCGATAGGTGAGCGATTCAAACGGTTCGGTTTTCCCGCTCAGCCGCGCGTAGATGGTATTAAACGCTCGCTCGTTGGCCCGATCCACAAACAGGGCATTCAGCCAGCCGAGGAAATCGTAGCCCGTCGTGCCGTAGACCGGCCAGCTCTCCGGAAGCTGTTCATTGAAGCCAAGAATCTTTTCCACCAGCACGTACAACGGCCGGTCCCTGGCCTCTGGGGCGACCGGCAATTCCTCCCTCGCCCACCGCTGCAATTTGTTCAAATAATCGGCGGGGTCATAGAGCCCGTCCACGTGATCGATGCGAAGCCCCGTCACGGCGCCCTCTTTGACCAATTGCAACACGAGCTTATGCGTCTCATCGAAGACTGCCGGATTCTCCATGCGAATCGCGGCCAACTCATTGATATCAAAAAACCGCCGATAGTTGATTTCTTCCGCCGCCACCCGCCAATAGGCCAGCCGGTACGCTTGGTCGTTCAAAATCTGATCCAGGAGATCGAAGCTTCGAGGATCTCCCTTCGTCCCGTTGATCAAGCGGATATTTTCATCGAGAAACTCCCTGATGATCGCGCTCCCTTCGACCAGCGCGGCCAGGCGGCGTTTGATAATTTCCTTTTCCCGGTATCGTTCGGTGACGGCGGCCGGCTGGCAATCCTGCCTCGACGGCAAATGCCGCAACGCGGTAATGATGCTCTCCAGTTCCATAATCTGCGGGCTGTCCGCTCCAGCTTCTTGAATCAAGGCCGGCAGCCGATGGGCAAGAATGAGCGACATCGGCTTCGGGGCAACCGGTAAACGATGGTCATAATACCGGATGAGAAAACGCCCCTCTTGATAGATCAATTGCAGTTCCTGATTTTCCAATACGACGCCGTATTGATCTCCCAGAATCGGCAAAAGGACCTTTTCCCGCAACTCCATCTTCAGCGGATTCCAGTCGATGTCGAAAAACGATGCGTAGGGGGAACTGGGGCCGTTTTCAAGCACATCCTGCCACCAGCCATTTAGCTGCAGCGTGATGCCCATGTGATTCGGCACGACATCCAGAAGCTGCCCCATCCCATACTGGTGCAATACGCCGATCATCGCGCGATAGTCCTCCTCGGTCCCGACCTCTTGATTCAATGTGGTGGGATCGACGATGTCATACCCGTGCATGCTGCCAGGAACCGCAGTGAAATACGGGGAACAATACAAATCCGTAATGCCAAGCTGGTGCAAATACGGCACAACCTTGGCGACATCGTGAAACGTGCAAGTCCGGTTCAGTTGAACCCGATAGGTTGATACGGGAATCCTGGGATGAGTCGTCTGATGCATGATGCCCCTATGAAGAGACCCGCGTATTGGAGACACCTTTGCCGACAGACTGGCCTCGCGGAAGAATGACCAACCCTGATTTTGTCACTTTGTATAGTTTCCGGTCCGCATCGGGCACGATCCCGATCTCCGCCGCTTCTGGAATGATATTAAAACGATCGGCGATCACCCGGCGGAGTCGCGCCTTGGATCCGATTCTTGCCCCATCGAGAATGATGCACTCATCGATCTCGGCACCGTGTTCGATGTGAACATTGCGACCGATCACTGACCGCCGAATTTTTGCGTCGGTAATCAGGCTCCCTTGCCCTACCATGGAGTCTTCGATCGTCGCGCGCGCAAAGCTGGCCGTCGGACCATCGAACGTGTCCGAGAGGATCGGCCATTCATCGTTTCGTAGATCCAGAAGCGGCGCGGGGCCCAGCATATCCATATGCGCCTGCCAATAGGCCTCCAAGGTGCCCACATCACGCCAATAGCCCGGCTCCTCGTACGGCTTGATGCCCGGAACGATATTATCGCGAAAATTGTACGCCACGACGCGATGGTGTTTGATCAAGTTCGGGATAATATCCCGGCCGAAATCATGCGATCCCGGAGTGGCCGCATCTTCCTCCAAGACCTTGATCAACAGATCGGCGTCAAAAATATAATTTCCCATCGAGGAATAGGCGTGATCGGGGTCCTGAATCATCGGCTTCGGCTTTTTGGGTTTTTCTTCAAATCCGGTCACCCGGCCATCACGATCCGTGTCAATGATTCCAAATCCCGCGGCCGCATGCAGCGGCACCGGCAAGGCCGCCACGGAAACCTCGGCGTTGTTCTGACGGTGAAATTGGATCATCTGATTGATATCCATGCGGTAGATATGATCCGCCCCGAAAACCGCGACCAAATCCGGCGCAAAATCACGGATGAGATTGAGATTATGGTAAACCGCGTCGGCCGTCCCCTCGTACCACCCGCCCCTTGCCTTCATTTGGGGCGGCACCACCGTGATGAAATGCTGCTTGATCCGTCCGCCGATCCGCCACGCACGCCGCAAATGTTCGATCAGGGATTGCGATCGATATTGCACGAGCACGTACATCGCCATGATCCCGGAATTCAGAAAATTGCTCAGGACGAAGTCCGTGATTCGATATTTCCCGCCGAACGGCACGGCCGGTTTGCTCCGTTGCTCGGTCAGCGGCATGAGGCGCTCGCCTTTCCCTCCGGCCATGATGATGGCCAACACCCGATTTCCCTTCATACCTGTCCTCACGAGGTTTTCCTTTCTCGCATTACTTCTTTGCTGACACTATCCGGCCCGGTCTTCAGGCAATCCGCCAAACGCTTTTCGACTCTTGCCCAATCAATCACATTAAAAAACGCCTCCACATACTCCTGCCGATTGAGACCGTAGTCGAGGAGGAACGCGTGTTCGAAAATATCCATGACCAGTAAAGGAAGGCCGTCCACCAATAAGCCCGTATCGTGCTCGTCCAGCCACACGTTGAACAGCCGCCCGGTCTGCACATCATATGACAGGATGGCCCATCCGACTCCCCGCATGCCGCCGGTCCCCTTGAATCCCTGCTCCCAGAGATCGTACCGGCCAAAGTCTTGTTCAATTTTTTGGTAGAGTTGCGACTGGCGATCCAAGGCCGTGGCTGTCGCCGTGAGGTTCTCGAAATACAGTTCATGCAGGCGCATGCCGTTGAATTCCCAAGCAAACCGCCGCTTCATCTCCGCCCATTCGATCGAGCCGCTTTTCCCGACCCTGAGCCACTCGCGCATCATTTCTGCCAGGAGGTTGGTATTCTTCACGTATCCCTGATAGAGGGTCAGATGATTCCGTATCGCCGCCTCACTGAATCCGGGCAACAAGAACAGATGGTCGTATATTTTGGGACTGTAGTCTTTCATGACACCCTCCTTCTCACCGCCATTGCCTGGTTCGGAGGAAAACCAGTCGCCTCGAACCGCTGCTCCACCACCGGCCAATTGATCGCTTTCATAAAGGCTTGCACATACGCGGCGCGGTTCATCCCAAACTCTTGCAGATAGGCGTGCTCGAAGACATCCATAACAAGCAACGGCGTGGAGCCCACAAGGAATCCAGCATCATGCTCGTCCAGCCAGATATTGAACAAGCGCCCGGAAGCCGGATCGCGAGTGAGGACCACCCATCCGATCCCGCGCATGCCTCCGACGCCCATAAAGCCGCGCTCCCATGTGCCGTAATTACTGAAGTCCTTCCACAGCTTGTCGTAGAGCGGAGACGTCTTTCTCAACGGCACCCGTTGGGAAGTGAGATTCTCGAAGTACAACTCGTGCAGCCGCATGCCATTGAACTCCCAGCCGAACCGTCGCTTCAACTCGGCATATTCCATGGTGCCGGTTTTCCCGAGTTTCACCAGGTTCATGAGGTGCAATGCCAAATGATTGGTATTTTTGACGTATCCCTCATAGAGCCCAAGGTGGGATTTCAGCAGTCGATCGCTGAAATCCCGAAGGCCCTTGAGATGGCCGAATTTCTTAGCCCGATAAGTCATGCCTCCTCCTGCGCCAACTTTCACGACACCTCTCTTTGTGCTCTAGCGAATCTCTGCTGCAATGCTCTTCAAATCTTTCGGATACAGGGCAATCTCGATCCGGCGGTTTTGCGACCGCCCCTCTTCCGAGTCGTTATGAGCCACCGGCTGCGTGTCGGCATGGCCTGCCGCCGTCAAGTGCTCCGGAGCCACTCCGCCGTCATCGATCAGGAACCGGACCACGCTGGTCGCCCGCGCGGTCGAGAGCTCCCAATTAGAAGCGAACCGGTCTTTGAGACCAACACCGATCGGGACATTATCCGTATGTCCCTCGATGCGGATCTGCTTGTCGCCCACGTTCTTCAGCACTTCCGCCACCTGCTTCATCACTTTGAGGCCAACGGGTTTGATTTTGGCACTCCCGGAGTCGAACAGGATGCGATCGACCATATTGATCGTGAGCCGGTCCCGCACCTGCTTGATCTTGATATCGCCTTTGGCAATTTCCGATCGCAAGGACGCCGCCAGATGCTCATAGGTCCCGGTAAGGCGTTTGATCTCTGCTTCCTTGGCTGCCTTTTCCTCTTCTAAACGCTTTAGCGCCGATTGTTGGGCGGCCAGCGACGCGAGGGCATCCTCCTTGCCCTTCTTGAGTGACGCCAGTTCCTGTTCCAATCGATTCAAATTGGCTTTTTGGGCATCCAGCGAACCGAGCGCCTCCTCCCTGCCCTTTTTAAGAGAAGCCGTCATTTCCTCCAGCTTTGCGACTTGCCCGGACAGGCTGTCCCGTTCACGCTGGAGGGTGGCGGATTCCCCGCTGATCTTTGCCAATTCGGCGGTCAACTCATCCACCCGCTGCCTGGTCTTCTTCAATTCATCCCCCTGGCCAGCCAAGGCAGCCGCGACAGCATCACGGTCGGCAAGGGAATGCCGCAACTCGCCGATCTCTTGATTCCGCTCCGTCACCTGCTTTTCCAAATCCTTCGCCCGCGCCGCATCCGTTTCCAACTCACCGGCTCGCTTCTGGAGCCGCGCGATTTCACTCTGTGCCGTGGTGGTACCACCTAACAGCCGTTGCTTATCCTCTTGCAATGCCGCCACCTGGGCGCGTTCCGCTCCGAGCTTCGTCGTCAAATCCCGAATTTCGCCCTGAGAGCTCCGAATGGCATCGCTCAATTCTTGTTCGTGCTTTTCTAACGCGGCGATCCTCGCCATCGATCCCTTTAGACTATCCTCACGGGCCGTGAGATCCTGCCGGGCTGTTTCAAGCTGGCGCTGTAAATCATCTGCCTTCGTCTTGAGCTGGTCCCGCTCACGGCGGACTTCGCCGGACAATTCAGTGACCTGACGGCTCTCGTCCTGTGCTTTAATCACTTGATCCCGCAGCGTTCTGCTACGTTGCTGCTCCTGCTCAGCCATATCTTTCGCGCGTGCTAACTCTGCCTCAGTCTTTGATAGCGCAGTCTGGGCTGCCAGTAGGTCATTCGAAACGCGGGCCTTCTCTTTCTCCAAATCAGCAATGTGGTCGAGATGCTCTGCCAGCGTTTTCTTGTCGGCCTCGGCTTGCCGGGCGGCCGCAGTACGAGCCTGATCAAGTTCGGCCAACGTCTGTTCATGGGTTCCGCTGGACACACATCCGGCAAGCCCTATTCCTGCCAACACGACGCTTCCCAGAACGATTCCCGCAGCCTTCCTGAACGCTGATACGTTCTCGCCTCTCCACATATGCCTCACCTCCCTGAACGACTCGCGAGTCGTCCCGCCATAGTTCCAATGATGAAATACCATCTCATCGTTCCCCGGTTCAGATTTTCAGAAGTGGGTGGAGGCTTCGTTCCAACACCCGCACAAAGTGATCGCGTCGGCGCTTCACGGCCTCTTGCCCTTCAAAAAGTGCGTGGTACGTCAGGAGCCCTGAGGTATAGGATGCGATGGCTGTAGCCAAGTCACGCGCACTGACCGCCCCGCCGGCGCTGATTACCGGTTCGACCAGCTGGGCAAGGCGATGAAGATGGGCATCATAGACCTGGGACAATTCATGCGCGGCATCGACTTGCAGTTGCATCAAACCCCGTATCTGGTGAAAAAAGAGCAGGTAATCAGGATGGGTCAGAAAAAAATCGACCCGCGCGGCAATCACCACCGGCAAAATTTTTGAGTGGGATGAGGCCGCCTCAACGGCTTGTTCCGTTTGCGTCAACAACTCGCCCAATCCCTCCTCAAGCAAGACACGAATGATCGCCTCTTTTGATTCAAAATACTTGTAGAACGTCCCTTTCCCGAGATCGGCCATCTCCGTAATGTCTTCGACCTTGGCCCAGTAGATCCCTTTTTCGGAAAAGAGCTTCCGCGCGACTTCCAACAACCGTTGGTTGGTCTTCGCCTTGCGCCTCGCGACTCGTGAGAGCGGCACCTCAACCTGTACTGGTGTATTCATGCTCCCTGTCACCCTGTCCTTTCAGCCTTCAGATCCGTCTGCAGCAAGACCGCCCACCTTCCGGATCGAGTTGAACGTGCCATGTTCATTATAGGCTCGGTGCAGATTCAACGGATCTTCCTCCCATCGCTCCCCATTGACCACAAATTTATACTGGTAGGTACCAGGATCCAGCCGAATCGTGGTCTTCCAGAGTCCTCCCGAATCACGCTTGAGAGGGCGGGCCTTTACATCCCACCGATTGAAATCTCCGACAAGCGTCACAACGGTGGCCGACGGATCAAAATATTCAAACATCACCGGCTGCTTGGTCGAAGGACGCCGCTTCGCCTGAGGAGATGCGGTTTTCTTGCGAGTTGAAACCTTCATGTTTCCTCCTTTGCCGTCACCGTAGGGCCATCATCCGCCTAATAAGAAAAATATCCCGAATACTGTAAACGCTCCGACAGCCACAATAATGCTGCCCCAGACATAATCCCGGAGAGGAGATTCATCCGGCATACGAAACTGCCTCAAATGCCAGACGCGCTTCAGTACACTCCTGTTCATCCCGATTTCCCCTCCGCCTCAAGACACATCGCCATCAGGCATACGAACGTTCTTACTCCATTGTTCGTCGGCGCAGATTGTTATGCAACCCCTGCGCATTCAGCCGGAAACAGCGGCCGTATATTCAGTTGCCGCAGACTCTCGGCGATCCGCTCCATCCTGCCCCAATCACTCCAGCGCACGCCGCTGACGTCGAGGGCGGCCACCTTATGAGGAATCTGCTCCAGGAGATCCGTCGAGAAGTTCCGAACCGGCATTCTGGCATAGAGTCCTTCCAGAATCTGCATTTCGCGGGCAGACCCGATCGTCGGCTGAAAGGTTTCAAACTGCCGCATCATTGAAGGCAGAATCTTCACGCCCAATTCCCACAACGTCTTCACCTTCGCAACAATGATCATCATATTCCACAGCACATCCTCCCCAAGCGCTTGAGCCATCTGAGTTTCAGGCTTTTCAATAAACCGGCCCACAGACCATAACGAATGGGCTCCATAGCGGCCAAGAGGCCGGTCTAGCCTGATATGGCCATACTCCAACTCTTTCCCTTCCGGCCGCACACCTAACAACAACAGACGATCCTCCAACAGTTGGACCGACAGTACGGCGCGCCGGACAGCCTCGACAAATTTGTCCTCAGGATGGATAAAATGGTCGGACGGATAGATGACGACGGTCGCATCTGGATCTGCAGCCCGCACGTAAGTCAACGGCAGGTAGATTCCGGCTGCGGTATCGCGATTGGCCGGCTGGACCACCAGAGTCCCTCCGCGCTGCTGCAATTGCCGGCGGGCTTCTTTTTCATGACGCGCTCCGACCACTGTTACTCGCTGTTCGGGAGTGCTCAGGCAATCCGCACGATCCGTCGTATGTTGAAGCATGGATCTTGTCCCCGTGAAGGTGCAATACTGCTTAGGACGATCTTCCCCTAACCACTGCGTGATCATCGGAGCTAACCTTTTTCCATCACCGCCTGCCAGCACAATGGACCATAGATTATGGGGAAGTGACGCTCCTTCGTTTTCAGGTCTCCTTCTCCGCATCTCCTCCATCATCATGGTACGCTCCTTTCTCCAAGATCCGGACACAACACGAGACATCCGCAACTTCCTCTGCAAGGAAACCGGCAATACCGCTCGCGTGAGTTTAAGAAACACTCACGCTCTTCTCATGGCAGATGAATTCGTTAAACAGGTCCGGACGAAGAACCTGGGGGATGAACCGGCGGAGCGGATTGGGATTCCCCCTGAGGCATTGCGGAAGTCGCAGTCTGCACAGCGGCTGATCCTGGCTCGGCCAACGTCGGAGCAGGCTCCCCTCCCTGCGCCGGCATGTCCTCTGCAATCGACTCCGCCTCGTGGACAGAGCGCTTAAAGCCTTTGATAGCCTTTCCGATTCCTTCTCCTAATTGAGGCAGCTTTCCGGCCCCAAAAATAATGAGGACAATGAATAATATAAGCAGTAACTCCATCCATCCAAATAACCCAAACATACGGCCTCCTCCCTCTGATATTAGGCAGAGGCTCTAAGCACGGCCCCTCTTCTCTCGACGATCTCGCCGATGTCTCAGGCGGCCACCAAGCGTTCCCACATCCTGCGATCGCGCGTGCGACCTCGATAGGGTTCCGCCGGTGTTTCGTCCCGATGCGTCAACACCAATGGATCGACCACTTCGCCGCAATTAAGGCATCGCCAGCCGTCGAACGTCATTCGACCAGTATCATCACGAAGGTCAATGAATGAATCCCGAATCATCAACCCTTTGCACCTATGGCAACACATGATTCTCCTCCTTCTCCCCAATACGCCGCTTGGCTCGCCCGAATACTCCATCTGTCGTCATGCAGTCATCGCGTACCGACCACGTTCAACCGTTTTCTCGATCGCTGTCACTGCGTCTTTGGCCATCTCACCGGCCCGCTCTCTCACATCATCGGCGAGGCCCGCAAGCTGACGGCGGGTTCTGGAGCCGGACTGCGGCGCATACAACACCCCGACCACTCCGCCGATCAGGCACCCCGCCAGCAACGCCAACCCGACTGCAACTGTTCCGTTATATTCCGTCCTCATGATCCACCTCTTTATCTTATTAGATATTCGCGCGCCCAACCATTCGGGCCAGTTCCCCACTGCCTAGATCTACAACCTGTAACCATGACACCGCCGGACTTACCGATTGGGATAATCGCGACCGCATATTCGATCCAGCAACGCCATGTTTAAACCACACACGACCGATACGCCCCTCGATGCGGCCAACCTGCTTGGTGATTCCTGGTATGGTGTTCATTCACCCTCCTTGGCGCCGTTCGTCTCTGAGACCCCAGACGGCTGCGACCACCGGCTTTGGATACAAACACCGAATCCCTTCCGATTCATAAAGTGATCTTCCCCTGGGCAGCGCCACAAAACAATGCCGGTCGCAACACCCCACTCGACTTCCCCTTCATGCTGCGGCCTGAGCCGAATCGTGATTTCACTGCTTACCGGAACCAGATCTCTCGATTCAATAAACACCACCTCGCCGTTCATCTTTGGAACCGCCCCGTCATAACAGCTGCCGTCTGCCCCCCAGAACGTCACGGGAGTGCGCTTCCCGACATTCAGAATAGGCACCTTCTCCTCATCAGGACTCATGGGAACCATCGATAGACTCGAGACAAAAGACCTCGTATTTGGTCTCGCCGTCCTTTCCATTCCTCTACTCTCTCTCCTCGCTCTTCCCGATCCCGTATCAGTCCTTAGCATGTCCGCCCCCGATCGTTTTATGTGGCTGCCGACGCTAATCATTGACCATATCCTCAATGGTGACTACTTGGTCATTATAGGAATCTGTACCTACCCTGTCAAGCGTTATTTGTCGGCAGAAAGGTCGTGAGCTCGCCCCCTGGGAGATTCCCATCCCGTCGATATCGCTCAACTCAAGCGGCTTCTTCTGTTCCTCCATTGAGCTCGCCGAAAAGCCACTGTAAAATGTCAGGATTAAGGAAATGGTGAGCGCTCAAACCACGGAAGACCACCTTGTTCTCAACCATCCCTACCGCGCACCTCACGACTACTCAACATCGCTGACCTCACCACATTGACGATACTAATCGCATGACGACCACTCGAAACAAACGCCATCAAAGCCGGCAGACATGTAGCCATCTCCACTCACTAACACTGGTGGTTCCCCATCAGATCACTCTGACAATCCTGCGATCTGCTTTTGCCTTGGCCACAGTTCTGAGTTATGTATCCGTCGCTGCCGCGACCACTGCTGAAACGCCAGCCCATCACGACTCCGTTTCATTGGGAAGCGATCAACGCCAGCCTGAAGGAGCCTCTCCCGAACCGGCAGGAGTCGAGGCATCAGCGCATGCCGTTACGCACCACAACCGGGCAGTCGCACTGCAAGCGAAGGGAGAAGTTGACGCGGCCCTTGCGGAATACCGAGAAGCCCTTCGGCACGACCCTGACTTTGCAGAAGCTCATCACGGGCTCGGCGTGGCGCTCGCCTCCCTGGGCATGATTGACCAGGCCATTCTCGAATTTCAGGCCGCCCTTGCCCGTCAACCCGGCCACGCCATGGCGCGCGTCAGTCTCGGGCGGGCATTCGAATCCAAAGGAGTTCTCGAAAGCGCTATTCGAGAATACCGCGAGGCTCTCCGCATAAAACCCGACCTTTGGATGATCCACAACAACCTGGCAATCGTCCTCAAGTCCACAGGACAGCTCGACGCCGCGATCGCCGCCTATCAGGAAGCCATTCGGCTCCAGGCGGACAATCCAGTGCCACACAATAATCTCGGCATTGCACTGCAAGCGAAAGGTGACCTGGATGGCGCGATCACCGCCTATCGAACAGCCTTTCGCCTCCAATCAGGACCAGCAGCAGTACAATACGGGCTCAATCTCGGCAACGCGCTCCTCGCCAAGGGAGATACGGATGCAGCAATCGCACTCTACCGAACTGTCCTTCGTCTCCAACCTGACCTGGGGGAGGCGTACCTGCAACTTGCCCTTGCCTTGCAGAGCAAGGATGATTTGAATGGTGCAATCGCCGCCTACCAGGAAGCGCTTCGCCTCCAGCCTGAAAATGCCATCCTCTATGCGAATCTCGGAGTTGCGCTACGGCGATCGGGCAACCTCGACGCCGCCATCACCGCCTTCCGTCGCGCGACCGGCCTTCAGCCGGAGCTGGCCGTCGCGCAATATGATTTGGGCATGGCCTGCCTGGCATCCGGAAAGCGGCAGGAAGCAGCGCAGGCGTTCAGTGATTTCCTTCGTCTGACAACGGAGGCGTCGGAATATCGCGACAAGATCGAAGAAGCGCGAGCACGGCTTGAAGAGCTATCACGATAGGGCTCACCCATGGTATAAGCTGCCCGGTAGGCAAACCGGTGCTCCACCTCGTTTTTCCGACCCTGATCTGCATCCAGTGACCTAGGCCGACGGCCGCGAAGGAAAGAGGGTTGAATCGTGAGTCAAGGGCTGAATTCAGGATTGGCCAGACACGCATGGTTCGTCGGATTGTTCATCGGTGGCTGCCTGCTTTCCGGCTGCCTCTCCCCTCTTGCCATGCACCAAGCAGTCCTTGAATACGACCGGACCGTCAGCCGCCTGGAAGCCGAGATGCTCCTGTTGAATATCGCACGGGCGCGTCACTTCCACCCCAACCATTTCACCGCCCTTTCCAGCGTGGCGGCCACGTTCGAGTTCCAAACCAACGCCGGCGTCGTTCCCGGCGCGGCTGGTCTCACTGAGACGATCGTGGCCCCCGTGTTCGGCGCCAGCGCCGCGGAAAAACCGACCATGACCATCATCCCCATCCAGGGTGAGGAATTTACGACTCGCATCTTGACGCCCTTCGACGAAACCAAGATCGCCTTTCTCTTTCAGCAGGCCATTGAACCGGCCATTATTCTTCGTCTGATGGGAAGAGAACTGGTCGTCAGCGGATACGGAGAGTCAGCGCGGCTCCGGAACGATCCTTATCACAGGGCGGAGTACGAGGAATTCCGGCGGCGGGTGCTGCATCTCTCCTCGCTTAATTTGACACAACACCTGTTCGTTGGGCCCATTTTGTACGAAGAACCCTCTCCCTTCATGTTTGACAGAAAGCTCACGACGGAAGAAACGGTCGAAAGCCTTGATACGCTTCTTCGGACGTCCGAACACGGGTTCCGCTGGATCTCGAGCCCGACAGGCGAGTTACGCCTCAGCCGGAGAATCGTGGGCCGCATCGCATTCACCAACTACGACCCCTCAAAGCTGACCAATGAAGAGCGCCAGCAGCTGGCGCTGGAAGCGGAGAAAATACCGCGCAACGCCATCTTAGTCGATATCAGACCCGACCATCCGGGAGGAGAATATCCGATACATGGCACGCTGATCATTAGAAGCTTCAATGCCATTTTGCAGTTTCTTGCCATGGGAGTCTCCGCCGCCCAGGAGTATCATGTGGCCAAGGACCCGCGAACCGGGGAGGTACCGCGAAATCCCCCCTGGACCATCGCCATCGAGGAGATAGAGGACAAACCGGCGGATGCGGCCTTTGCCGTACCTTACGAAGGCCGATGGTACTCCATCAGAAAAGCGCCCAAATCAACAGGCGGCGTCCAGCCATGGAATCAGGTCGCTTTTCGTTTGCTCAATCAGCTGTACCAGATGACGGTCACCGAGGTGTCCAAGGTACCGACACCAGCCATCACTATCGCCAAATGACGAACGCCTGTCCCTCTTGTGGGCGGCACGGAGAGTCCCGATGAGAAATCCGGTGACATTGCGATTCTTTCAGATCATGGCTGTCCTCCTCGCCGTAGCCACCCAGCCCCTGTCCGCTTGGACGCAAAATCCATCGCCCACACCGCAGGTAGCTGCCTCTATGAAGGTCGAAGGCCGCTTGGTGAAAATCGAAGGCCGGTACTACGTCATCAAAGACGCCCAAGGCAAGGAATTGTATCTCCTCATCAGTCAGGACACGGAGTTGGCCGGCACGTTCAAGATCGGAGATCTGATCGAGGTATGGACGTCGCCGATTGAACATGCCATCGCGATTCGGGCCAGCCATCCGGATCAGGAAGCTCTGGCGATTGAGATCGCCACCCATACACTCCGCGGAAAACTGATCGCCATCGAGGGAAAGTATTACGTCATGACCGGGGCCGACGGGAAAGAGATTCGCCTGCTAGTCAATCAGGACACAGAGCTATCAGGGGAATTCAGACCGGGAGATGAGATTGAAGTTTTCACCTCACCAATCGAACATGCCATAGCCATTAAATCTGCCAAGTAGCCTTCCCGCGCCTTCATCGCCAAGCCGGAACAACCGATCCGTTTCACAGATCTCGGTTACACCCCGGGCTCGCCTCGTTGCCGGTCATACGTCCATCCGACTTCGGCCCCAATGATAAAGACCATAGACGCATAATAAAGCCAGACGAATAGAAACATCAGCCCTCCGAGCGCCCCGTAGAGATCGATATTCTCCTGTGAGACGGCCACATACCAGGCAAAGCCCCACTTGGCCAATTGGAACAGGACTGTTCCCGTCACGGAGGCAATCATCAGGGCTCGAGCGGACATCGTGGCAATAGGTGGAAACCGATACAGGACGTAGAACAACAGGGCCGTGACCGCCACACCGATCACCTTGCTGAGCGCGACCAATCCCGGCTGTAGAAGGCCACTCCATGACGGGTACCGCTCAGTAAATGCCCCGGCTACCGTCAGAAACCATGTCGTTCCGACCGCGAGAAGGACGAGCAGCGCGGTGAGCCCCATCATGAGTAGATCGATCCCCACTCCTCTGACAAGCGTGCGCTCCTGTTTCACCTGAAACACCCGATTCAGCACGGTTCGAACAGAGCCGAAAAGAAATGTACTGAAGATGAAAAATGAGGTAAACCCGAAGAGCCCGAGGAGCCCGCGATTGGCGACGACCGCTGCCAGGTTGTCAGCCAAGGCTCGTTGGGAGCGGGGCAGGAAGGCCTTCAGCATCGACTGCACTTCCTGCATCGCCCGCTCGGAATCCAGCACCGTATACCCGAGCAGAGAGATCATCAACAGCGACAAGGGGATAAAATACAGCAAGAGATTGAATGCCAGCGCGCTGGAGAGAATCCATCCGTGATCGGCCACGAACTTGCGCAAGACCGCTCCGAGAAAGGACCATGCCGGGATGAGTCTCTTCAATCCTCTCCCCTCCCTTTCCCTTCAGGCGTCTGTACTCGACACCACCAAACCCGCCTGCTCGGCGCGATAGCTTTCCAACAACGCCACGCTGACGGCCACGACCAGGGGCCCTGCCACGATTCCCACGAGACCGAAAAACTGAATGCCGCCCAACATTGCGAAGAAGGCCAGCAACGTGTGCAGCTTGGAAGCTTCGCCTACCACGATGGTGCGCACCACATAATCCAGAACCGCGATAATGACGCCTGCAATGCACAGGATGGCCCCGGAAACATAGTTGCCTTGGAGGAATAAATACAGGGCCACAGGTCCCCAGACAATGGTGGCGCCGACGAGGGGAAGGTATGCAAGAATAGCCATGACCGTTCCCCACAGCAACGCAGCAGGCAGGCCCAAGAACCAAAATGTGATTCCTCCGACGATCCCTTCAAGCGCAGCCACGACAGTATTACCAAGTACCGCGCCCTTCACCACCTCATCAAACCGGCGAACAACCAATTGCTGACGGGCCTCTCCCAACGGCAGAAAATCCTTGACCCATTCCAGCGCCGCGCCCCCGTCCCGAAAGCAATAAAACGTCGAGAGGAGAATGATGCTGAGCTCGGTCAAGCCGACCAGGGCATTCTTTGCCATGTGGGTCAATTGCTCGACGAGCGTGCTCCCCAGTTCGGCGAGATTGTTGACCAAGACCGTTCTGAGATCGGTGCCGGTCAGTCGTTCGAACTCCTGGATCTGGCCGATCAGACCGGCAACCACCGGATGCTCCAGCCAGCGCTCCAATTGCCCGGAGCTCTGCTGAAGCGCCGCAACGATAGCGAGATACGTGGCCGCCAATTCTTTCCCGATCAAGAACGAAAGGTAGGCCAGGGGGAGAACCAGACCGACTGTCACGACGAGGCTCATCACCGCAGCGCTCAGCGTGTTTCTTCCACCCGTCGTGCTCGCAAGCCGGGAGTAGAGCGGATAGAGCCCGTAGGAGAGGACTGCGGACCAGGTCAGAGCGGAGAGGAACGGGCGGAAGGTCCCGAAGAGCAAATACGCCAGGACGGCCAGAAGAGCCAGCCTTACCAGCCGCCCCCCGGGGTCCAACCTCGCCGTCTCCTTCGATTCCTCGCTCATGCAGGGGAGCCCCCCGAAGTGGAATTGGTCCGCACGCGCTTACCGCGTCCCTTTCTTAGCACGATATGCTTCCGTAGTATAGAAGTAGGATCAGCGCAAGGAGGAAACGATGACACAACTCGAATATATTGAGCGCCTGGTGAATGCCGAACATGCGAACCCCTGTGAACTCCTTGGCCCCCATCAGACGTCCATAGGGGGTCAGCGCACCTTCTCCGTCCGGGCCTTCGCCCCTGATGCCCAAGAGGCTCGGCTCGTCCTCGATCTTCCCGGCAGTCAGCCGATTCAGATGAACCGGATTCACGAAGCAGGGTTTTTCGAAGCCCTCTTGCCCATACCGAATCCATCCGCGCCCTATCGTATTCAGGTGAAGGACTCGAACGGGACGGTCATCGAACGCCACGATCCCTATGCCTTTGGGCCGTTAGTCAGCGAATATGACCTGCACCTCTTTTCGGAAGGGACTCTGTTCAAAGCCTACGAGACGCTGGGAGCCCACTTGAAAACCGTCAACGGAATCAGCGGTGTCCACTTCGTCGTCTGGGCTCCCAACGCCACGCGTGTCAGCGTCATCGGCGGCTTCAACCGCTGGGACGGCCGGTGCCATCCGATGATCCGTCGCGGGGCCACGGGCCTCTGGGAACTCTTCATCCCCGATATTCCCGAAGGCACCTTCTACAAATATGAACTCCGATCCGGGAACGCCACCGCACCCTTCACGAAAGCCGACCCCTATGCCTTCGCAGCGGAAGTGCGCCCGAGGACCGCCTCGATCGTCCGCTCCATTGCCACCTATCAATGGAGCGATCGGGCCTGGATGGAACGCCGCGCCGGTCGAGACCCGCTCACCGCCCCGCTGTCCATCTATGAAGTCCATCTGGGATCCTGGATGCGGGTGCCGGAAGAAGACGGCCGATGGCTCACCTATCGAGAACTGGCCAACAAGCTCATTCCTTACGTGCACGACATGGACTACACGCACATCGAACTCCTGCCGATCACAGAACATCCCTTCGACGGATCCTGGGGATACCAGGCCACAGGGTACTTCGCCGCCACCAGTCGATTCGGACCGCCGGAAGACTTCATGGCGTTCGTGGATACCGCCCATCAAGCGGGCATCGGTGTCATCATGGACTGGGCGCCGGCCCATTTCCCGGACGATCCGCACGGATTGGCCTGGTTCGATGGAACACACCTATACGATCATGAGGACCCGCGGCTCGGATTCCATCCCGAGTGGAACAGCCGCATCTTCAATTACGGTCGAGTGGAGGTCAAAAACTTTCTGTTGAACAGCGCCCTGTTCTGGTTGGATCGGTATCACATCGACGGGTTGCGCGTGGATGCAGTAGCCTCCATGCTCTATCGCGACTACGGACGAAAGGCCGGTGAATGGATTCCCAATCAATTCGGGGGCAATGAGAACTTGGAGGCAGTCGCGTTTTTGAAAGAACTCAATGTGCTCGTGCATCAGGAGTATCCCGGTGCTGTGACGATCGCGGAAGAGTCCACTGCCTGGCCCGGCGTATCCAAACCAACCTATACGGGAGGTCTCGGCTTTACGTTCAAGTGGAATATGGGCTGGATGCACGACACCTTGGAGTATTTTGCGCTAGACCCCCTCCAGCGCAAACACCACCAGAAGAAGATCACGTTTGGATTGGTCTATGCCTTTCATGAGAACTTCGTCCTTGTGCTCTCGCATGACGAAGTGGTCCATGGCAAAAAAACACTCCTCGACAAAATGCCGGGCGATCCCTGGCAGCAGTTCGCCAACCTTCGTGCCCTCTATGGATTCATGTATGGCCATCCCGGCAAGAAAATGCTCTTCATGGGAGGAGAATTCGGCCAATGGTGGGAATGGAACCATGACGACAGCCTCCAATGGCACCTCTGCGAGCAGGAGCCCCACCTCGGACTGCAGCGATACACCCGCGAGCTCAACCGGCTCTATACCAGCGAACCGGCGCTCCATGAAGTGGATTTCGACTGGACCGGATTCCAATGGATCGACATCAACGACAGCGAGAATTCCGTGATCGCCTTTCTGCGAAAGGCGCGGAACCAGGATAACGCGATTGTCTGCGTCTGCAATTTCACGCCGGTCCCTCGCTCCCATTATCGAATCGGCGTACCCGCATTAGGCCGATACCGGGAAGTCCTGAATAGCGATTCAGCAATCTATGGCGGTAGCAATCAGGGGAACGAAGGCGGAGTGATGGCGGAACCGACGGCTTGTCATGGGTTTGCCAATTCGATTTCCTTGACCCTACCGCCTCTCTCGGTACTTTTTCTGAAGACAGAGTAGGCAAGACTCGGCCGGTCACTCACTTGTATGAAGAGACGGCTGAGGCGTGAGATTGGAAAGAACCGCATGAGGATGCCGTCGTAATCCCATATCGAGAATGCGCTGCAGCAGAGCCGGATAGGGCAGACCGGCCCGGTCAGCAGACTGGGCAAAATCTTCGTGTTTTGCGATCTGAGGATTTGGATTCGCTTCTAACACATACACCTCTCCCGCCGGATTTAGGCGGAAATCAACTCTCGCATACCCGCTGAGTCCAAGCGCGCGGTAGACGCGCCTGGCGAGATCTTGCGTGCGTTTGGCGACTCCCTCAGGAAGCTCACGCGCCTCGCCGGACACAATCCCGTACTTACTTTGGTATTTCCGGCTCCATTTGACACGATCGGTCGCAATCCGCCGCGACTCGGCCGGCATCTGGCTCAAATCCAGTTCCCACACAGGCAAGACCTGCAATCGCCGGTGTCCCAGGAGTCCGCAATACAGCTCTCGACCTTCAATATATCGTTCGACGAGCGCGCCGCTCCCGACGCTTTGATGGATGAAGGCCACTCGCTCCTGAAGCTTGGCATCATCCTCGACGATAGAGGCTTGCGAGATCCCCAGCGAGGCTTCTTCAGACACCGATTTGACAAATAAGGGAAACGACAGCTCCTTGGGCCGTTTGACCGAACGTCCCACCGGAACCGTCATAAATTCCGGGATCGGGATCTGATGGTAATGCAGGATTTTTTTCGCCAGCGCCTTGTCCCGTGCCAGCATCAACCCGCGCGGATTGCAGCCCGTATAGGGCATCCCCAACAGTTCCAAATACGACACGACATTCTGGTCGTAAATCGCCACTCCGCTGAACTCTTCCAGGAGATTGAATGCGATGTGAGGTTTCCAGTCTTCAACGACCTTTCGAATCACGAGGAGGTCATCACGCACGCCGACCGCCAGCACCTCATGACCCAATTCACGAAGACCGGTCACAACATCATATTCCGCCCGCCATTCCGCTGCAGACAGATCGACCCCTTCCACCGAGTCCGGAGGAACCAGATCGGCATGAACCAGCATCATGACCCGAAGCTTCTTCGTCATAAGGCGACCCGATGGCGACCGCTGTGCAGATAATTCATCGTCTGGAGCGTCAACAACACCGAAAATTCCATCCGGACCTGTTCTTCCGGACCGGCAACATGGAGGTCGAGCTCCCGGCATCGCCGCATCATATCGTCCAACAACCGGTCGATCGTGTATTGATATTCGCCGGTCCACTTTGCCACATACCGCCGGATCTGTTTGCGCAGACGCTGAATGAACCCTGCCGCTGTCGGGTTGCTCTTGAATGCAGGCTGATCGGAAAACAGGCGGCGGAGATCGCGATCGTAAAAGGTCGGATGATCGATGCCGAACCGCTTGCGCTTCTCAGCATAGTATTCCCTCAAAGTCTTGCGAAGGCCGGAAATCGGATCGATGCGCTCCCGTGTTCTCACCGACGGGCGAGCGCCGGCCAGGCTGGTCACTAAGCCATCCATGTACTCAAGCTTCTTCAGCGCCGGCCAATCCGCATAGCGCTGTCGCCACTGCGATTGCGGCGTCAGCCAGACGGCAAAGGTTTCGGCAAAGTCCTCGTCGGGATGGCTTTGCGCATACCACATGTCGAGATGCAGCACATAACTCTTGCTGTAGGGTTTCGGAGTGTAAAATTTCGGATAGGGTTGAGTCGATCGGCCGAAGACCGATTGTCGGTCTCTCCGGCGGCGCAGACGGTAGGCATTTTCCAACGCATGCCCGGCTTCGTGGCGCAGAATGCGCAAACAAGACTCCGCCGTTCCTCCTTCCACCTCCAACATCTGGGCGAGTTCCAAACGGGCCAGCCGGGGATGGGCCAGATAAAATGGGACGGCAATGCCTGGAATCCCATCCGGCGAAAACCATTCCTCGGAGAGCCAGAAATGCGGGCGAAAGAGCAGCCCGCGCGCCGCCAACTCGTCGTTGAGCTGGCGAATGTGGACTGCAACCTGGCTACCCTCCATCGTCAGACGCAGATCACAGAGCCGAAGCTCAAGCAGCTGCTCATCGGGCCACTCCGCCCATTCAGTCGGTGTGCCTGCGGACAGCTCACGTCCGGGCTCTAACGATTCAACGATACCCATATCCGCCCTCGGCAAAGAACGCTGCGTCCTCCCTATCGTGACGTGATCCCGGCCTGAGGCCATTGCGCCGTGTACAATGGCGGCGGGGTGCCGGTTTTCGGCTCGCCCCAGTAAATGGTCTGATGCGGGAACGGAATTTCTATCCCCTTGGCATCGAACGTGATCTTGATCCGCCGGTTCATCTCACGGCCCACCCGCCATTGTTTCATCGGAACGGTCTTGATCCGGCATTTAATGATGACCGCAGAGTCTGCAAATTGGTCTACGCCGAGCATCTCCATCGGCTCGAGAATATCTGCGCTGAAATCCGGATCGGCCTGCAGCTCTGAGGCGATGTCCTTCAGAACCGCCATGACTTCGTCCACGTTCTCTCGATAGGCAACTCCGACATTCATCAGATAATACGAATAGAGTTTCGTCATATTCTTCACTTTATCGATAACCCCGTTGGGCACCACATGTACATTCCCGGAGAGGTCCCGCAGTGTAATGGTCCTGAGCTTCACCTCCTCGACCAATCCACCCACTCCCGCTATTTCGACGACGTCTCCCACCCGTATAGAGTCTTCCAATAGGATAAAAAATCCTGAAATGACATCCTTCACCAAACTCTGTCCGCCAAACCCGATTGCCAAGCCTCCCAACCCTGCGGCCGCCAGCAACGGTTTCAAATCGACACCGACTTCCGACAAGATCATCATTCCCCCGACCGCAAGCACAACCACCCGGGCGACATCTCTGATGACATGGGTCAGCGTATCGGCCCGCTTCACCTGCCCAGGACCCGGGAGCGTACCTGAGTACAATCCCCGGAATCGGTCGACAGCTCGTTTCACGAGAGCCAATATCACTACCATTACAATGACAATGAGCAAAATGCGCAACCCTGAGGTTGCAAACCACTCAAGCGACCGGTCAAAGAGTCGCGAGAAATAGGATGCCGGCATACACACCTCCTCTGATATCAGATCCGCCGCATAGCAATAATGCGGCACACGTCAGGAATCGATTGAAGATACTGGGTCACAGTAAAGAAGTGAAGACCGCTGCGGTGTGCGCTGGGACGATTAGCGTAGTCCCGGCAGATGCCACCTCGAGTTTCGCAGTCATTGTCTTCCCCACTCCACCGAACTCTTCGGCGCTGGAGTCCACTCGCCGCTGCCAGGTCCCGTGCGGCTCACGCAACATCACCGTAGTTGGCAACGCATTGAAACCCAAGACTATCAACGATGCGCCCCCTCCCGTCACCCAGCGATGAATCACCAGGGCCTTCTCTTCTTCAAACACCTGAACCTTATGTCCAATCGTCTTGGCATCCCCGGGGCCCAGTGACGGAATCGTCTTCCGTAGTTGAATGAGCTGGCTCGTCCATCGGCATAAGCCGGCCTGACGCTCGTCGAGTCGCTCCCGGTTTACCCGGGAGCGCTCGAACGTCGCTCGATCCTGCGGATCAGGAATATCCTCTGCCTTCCACCCAAAGTGCGCGAATTCTCCCTGCCGTCCGAGCCGTACGGCTTCAATGAGGTCTGCATCACCATGCTCGATGAAATACTGGAATGGCGCAGTTTCGCCATATTCCTCTCCCATGAACAAGAGAGGGATGTTCGGCGAAAGCAGAACTAATGCCCGGGCGACTTTGAGAAGATCGAACGGGAGGTGCGTGCTCAACCGATCGCCGACCGCGCGATTGCCGATCTGATCGTGATTCTGCGAGAACACGACAAACTGGGATGGGCGGCAATGTTGCGACGAACTCCCATGCCGGCGGCGCCGGTGCGCGGAATACCGTCCGTTGTACACAAACCCCTCACGAACGGCCGCGCCTAAATCCTGTATGCCATGAAAATCTTCATAGTAACCCCGCTGTTCGCCGGTCAGCACCACGCGCAAGGCATGATGAAAATCGTCGTTCCATTGCCCATCAAATCCAAATCCCCCGTGTGCGGGAGGATCGATCACACGAGTATCGTTCAAATCGCTCTCCGCGATGACCGCGACTTGCCGGTTGAGCCTGGCCGCCTGCGTCTGCACTGAAAACGCGAGTTCTTTCAAGATGTGCGTCGCGCTAAAATCATAGATGCCGTGAATCGCGTCCAGCCGCAACGCGTCAATATGATACTCGGTGACCCAGTAGAGAGCGTTGCCGACGATATACTGCCGAACCTCATCGCTGCCGGGGCCGTCATAATTGATTGCCGCGCCCCAGGGCGTGCGATAGCGATCCGTAAAGTACGGACCAAACTCACCCAGATAATTTCCTTCCGGACCGAGGTGGTTGTAGACGACGTCCAGAATCACGGCGAGCCCCATCGCATGACAGGCATCCACCAGCCGCTTCAATCCATCAGGCCCGCCATACGTGGACTGCGGCGCAAAGGGATACACCCCGTCGTATCCCCAATTGCGCCCGCCCGGAAACTGCGCGACCGGCATGAGCTCAATCGCTGTAATCCCCACCGTGTCTTTGAGATAGGACAAGTGCGGAATGATCGCCTCGAACGTCCCTTCCTGCGTAAACGTTCCGACGTGCAGTTCATAGATGATCATGTCGTTCAGCGGCATCCCGCGCCACGCGGCATCAGTCCAGCCGAACGACTCCGGATCGATGACCACCGATGGACCATGAACGCCATCCGGCTGGAATCGTGAAGCAGGATCGGGGCGCGCAAGCTTCCCCTCTACAAGGTAGCGATACCGCGCGCGAGGCCCAAGCCCCTCGACCGTGGCATCGAAATACCCCTGCGCCGAGCGTTGCATGGGAATCGCCATGCGGTCCTGATCCACCAGCTCCACTGCCATGACATTGGCGAACGGCGCCCAGACTCTAAACTGCACCCGATCGACCCCGATCATCCGGGCCCCGAGTTCCAATTGCCAGCTTCTCTCCCTATCATCCATGGCCACCTCACCTTCTTTATTTCCACCTTACTGAGAGCGCCCACCTTAAACAAGACGTCGCGATGAAGGGAAATCCCCCTTGCATAAGCTCGAAAAGACCCGTAAGAAATCAGGACGATGGATCATAATCCCATGCATGCGCTCCCTGAATCCTGGGTCCCCTGGATGAAAGAGGTCGATGAACGCCTGATCTATACCGCGGTGTTGATCGTCGCGTTCGTGATCGCCATACGAGTGGGGGAATGGGCGGCCCAACGCACGGTCACGGATGAGCATTGGCGGTATACGATTCGGAAACTGATCCGCTACACGGCGATCGGCATCTTCCTGGTATCCACGCTGGGCATTTGGGCACAGCGCCTACAGGGACTGCTTTTAATTCTCGGGGCGACGGGGGCCGGATTTGCCATTGCGCTGGCGCCTGTCATCGTCAGTATGGCCGGCTGGGTGCTCATTATCTCCTCGAATCTCTATAAGGTCGGCGACCGTGTGCAACTTGGTGGAGTCATCGGCGATGTGACGGACGTGGGCATTCTTCGAACGTCGCTGCTGGAAATCGGAAACTGGGTCCAGGCCGATCAGCTGTCCGGCCGAGTGGTCGCCGTATCCAATTCCGCGGTCTTTAAAGATCCTGTCTTCAATTACACGCAGGGCGCCCCCTATATTTGGGACGAGTTTACCGTGCCCATTGCGTACGGGCCGCACTGGGAACAGGCACAGCCGACAATCCTCGCCGCAGTGGCCGACTATACGAATGAGGTCGCAGAGCCAGCCAAAGCTGCGCTGCAACACTTGCCCGGCATGTCCCTCATCGGATCGCCGGATACCCACACGCAAGTCTATGTCTCGCTCACGGAACATTGGGTGGCCCATACCCTGCGCTACGTGGTCCATGCCAGATCGAGACGCGCCGTCAAGCATCGCTTGCAAGTACAGACGCTCAAGGCCTTGGCCGGAGCAGGAATCACAATCGCATCACCGGCACTCACGGTCGTGCGCTATCCGGCAGAGCGAACATGGAAGGAAGACGCATGAGCATGAGAGTCTGGCCGGGAAGGCCCTATCCCCTTGGCGCAACCTGGGACGGCGAAGGGGCCAACTTCGCCCTCTTTTCAGAAAACGCGACGGCCGTTGAACTCTGCCTCTTCGACGGACCGGACTCAGACAAGGAATCGCATCGTATCCGCGTCGAAGAACGCACGGATCAAGTCTGGCACGTGTACATCCCAGGCCTCTGGCCGGGACAACACTACGGATACCGGGTTCACGGGCCCTATGCGCCACATGAAGGACATCGGTTCAATCCTCACAAACTGCTCATCGATCCTTATGCGAAATCCATCGCCGGCACTGTCGAATGGTCCGACGCCATGTTCGGCTATCGTATCGGCGATCCCAAGACCGACCTCTCTTTCGACACCAGAAACAACGCCGGCAACATTCCCAAATGTGTCCTGGTCGATCAAGCCTTCACCTGGGGAAGCGATCACCTCTTGAAAACCCCGTGGGACAAGACGGTGATTTACGAAATGCACGTCAAGAGCTTCACCGCCCGGCATCCCGAAGTCCCGGAACAGATGCGCGGCACCTATGCCGGCCTCACCACGCCCGCGGCAATCGACTATCTGCTCGGGCTGGGAGTGACCGCCATTGAGCTGCTGCCCATTCAGCATTTTGTCCGCGATAAACATCTGGCCGATCAAGGGTTGACGAACTACTGGGGCTATAACACGATTGGCTTCTTTTCCCCCGACATTCGCTACGCCACGTCCCCCGTCCGCGGCCGCCACGTGCGTGAATTCAAAACCATGGTGAAGACGCTCCATAGCGCCGGAATCGAAGTCATTCTCGATGTCGTCTACAACCACACGGCGGAAGGGAATCAATTCGGGCCGACGCTCTGTTTCCGAGGCATCGACAACGCCTCCTACTACCGGCTGGCGGACGCGGATAAACGGTACTACATAGACTATACCGGATGCGGCAATACCCTGAATGTGACGCATCCGCGCACCCTGCAATTGATCATGGACAGCCTTCGCTACTGGGTGACGGAGATGCATGTGGATGGGTTTCGTTTCGACCTGGCGTCCGCCCTTGCGCGAGAACTCCATGCCGTAGATCGGCTGAGCGCCTTCTTCGACATCCTTCACCAGGACCCCATTCTTTCCCAGGTGAAACTGATCGCCGAGCCCTGGGACCTGGGAGAAGGAGGCTACCAGGTAGGAAACTTTCCGGTCGGGTGGGCCGAATGGAACGGCAAATACCGGGACACGATTCGCCGATACGTCAAAGGCGACGGCGGCCAAGTCGCCGAAATGGCCTACCGGCTCACAGGCAGCAGCGACCTGTACAGCATGAGCGGGCGCCGCCCCTTTGCCAGCGTGAATTTTATTACAGCACACGACGGCTTTACGCTCAGGGACCTCGTCTCATACAACGACAAGCATAACGAGGCCAACAAAGAACAGAACAAAGACGGGACTGACGATAACGCCAGCTGGAATTGCGGAGTGGAAGGACCGACGCAGGATGCAGCCATCAATCAATTGCGCGGCCAACAGCAACGCAATTTTCTGACGCTGCTCTTTCTCTCGCAAGGCGTTCCCATGCTCTGTGGCGGCGACGAATTCGGCCGAACGCAGCAGGGCAACAACAACGCGTACTGCCAGGACAACGACATCAGCTGGTTCGATTGGAACCTGGACCGCAGCCAGCGTCTTCTGCTGGACTTCACGCGAAAACTCATCGCCTTTCGCGAGCAACATCCGGTCCTGCGCCGCCGCCGCTTCTTCCAAGGCCGCCATATCCGCGGATCGGAAGTGAAAGATATTTCGTGGTTCAAACCCGACGGGAAAGAAATGTCCGACGACGACTGGAACGCAGGCTTTACGAAGTCTTTATCGCTTCGTCTGGCAGGCGACGCGATAGCCGAGACTGATGAGAAGGGCCGGGCGATCGTCGATGACACCTTGCTGATCTTGCTGAACGCCCATCATGCGCCGCTGGCCTTCACCCTACCGGCCCACAAGCGCGGAGTTCGCTGGCAACCGATCCTGGATACCAGCATTACCGCCGACAATGAAAAGCCGGTCCTCATGCTCAAAGGGGGCGAGCAATATGAGCTTGAGTCCCGATCCATCGCTATCCTGAAGCTCGACGACACCCCGTGAGAGTCTTCTCAAATTATGCGCCTTCCAGACGCATACCCGTGTCGATATAGAAAAGATGGTGCGGGCCTCTCGTAAAATAGACAGTAACGGGATGACCCGGCCTCAACGATTCTCCGGCCGGGACGGCGCCGATCACCATGATGGCATCGCTGGATCGATCGACTTCGGCGATGCCCCAAGTCTGGCTTCCGGTACATTCAAGAAGCCGCACCACCCCTGAGATTTGCGCCACTGCCTCCTGCGGGACCGCATCAGACCGATGTCCCGGCATGACGCGCACGTGCTCCGGGCGAATGCCCACCGTCACTCTCATGCCGTCGCGAAGCCTGTTTCCACCCTTCATCGCAGACAGCGGTAGTTCCATCGTCCCCATGTGGAGTCGTCCGGCGCGGACCTCGCCCTCAAACGTATTGATCGCCGGATGCCCGAGAAATTGCGCCACGAACAGATTGCTCGGCTGATCGTAGAGCGCTTGCGGCGGCCCGATCTGTTGGACGACGCCACGGTCCAGTACCGCCAGCCGATCCGCCAGCGTCATGGCTTCAGTCTGATCGTGCGTCACATAGATCATCGTTGTGCCAAGCCGGTCATGCAACCGGCGCAGCTCTGCGCGCATAACGGCCCGCAATTGCGCATCGAGATTGGAGAGTGGCTCATCCAGCAAAAAGAGCCTGGGCTGCCTGATTAATGCACGGCCCAACGCCACTCGTTGCCGCTGACCGCCCGAGAGTTCCCGCGGCCACCGATCGAGCAGCGGCTCCAGGCCGAGCAACCCGGCAACCCGCAGCACTTCGCCGTCAATGTACGGCCGATCGAACCCGGCCTTGCGCTTCGTCACGCGAAGCGGAAACGCCAGATTCTCGCGCACGGTCATGTGCGGGTAGAGGGCATAGCTCTGAAACACCAAGGCCACGTCCCGCTCCCGCGGTTCCAACGCTGTGACATCCACACCGTCGAACAGGATGCGTCCGGATGTCGGACGGTCGAGTCCGGCCAGCAATTGAAGCAGCGTGGATTTCCCGCAGCCGGATGGTCCGACAATCGTAAAGAATTCTCCATCCCGGATAGTCAAGGACACGTCAGGAAGGACAGTCGTCTCCCCGAACCGCTTCGACAGATGTTCCAGTCGTACTTCCGCCATAAGTGGCTAACCCTTCACGCTGCCGGCCGTGAGCCCCGCCACAATATGGCGTTGAAACGCCGCTGCCAATCCGGCCACCGGCACGGTGACCAAGAGAGACGCGGCGGCGATGTCGCCCCACGGGATTTCATACAGACCTGGAAACAACGCAACCGCCACCGGCGCCGTACGCGTCGAGTCGCTTGCCGTAAGGGTCAAGGCGAACATGAATTCGTTCCATGAAAAGATGAAAACCAGGAGTGCCGCCACTGCCAGTCCCGGGCGCGCGAGCGGCAGAAACACCATCCGCAACGCCTGCAGAGGCGTGCAGCCATCCACTCTTGCGGCATAATACAGCTCGCCCGGCAGTTGCCGGAAAAAACTCGTCAAAATCCAAATGGCCAAAGGCAGCGCATAGACCGCGTGGGTCAGCCCGACCGCCACCAGGGTATCCCGCAGGCCGAGCCCGCGCATCAAGAGATACAACGGGCTGATGACGGCGATGGGAGGGAACATCGATGTCGCGAGGACGAGTCCGAGAATCACCGGCTTGCCGGCAATCGGCAATCGCGCCAAGGCAAAAGCGCACAATCCCCCGACCACGATGGCCACCGCCGTCGCGCTTGCCGCCACGACGGCGCTATTCCCCAGGGATTGCACCAGCGACGAGTGAAAGAGCACTCGTTCGTAATGCACCGCAGTCACCCGCTCCGGCACGATCGGTGGCAATCGCACGAGATCCTGGTCCAATTTGATCGATGTCACCGCCTGCCAGAGCACCGGCCCAAGGCAGAACAAGGCGGCCAGCATGAGCACGCACAACCCCACTCCACGGCGGCGAAACCAGTGCATCATGGCACCAGCCATTATGCGGCCTCCTTCATATACCGACGCAAGAGCACGAGATACAGCGATGAGAGCACCGCGACGATCAGAAACATCGCCGTGGCCAAGGTCGACCCGTACCCGAACTGCAAGGTTTGAAACAAAGTCTTGTAGGCATAGATCGACAACGTTTCCGTGCTGTTGCCTGGGCCGCCCCCTGTCAGTACATAGACAGCGTCGAACACCCGAACCGCATCCATTGTGCGGAATACCAGCACGATGATGACAACAGGCATCAACAGCGGCAATGTGATATGGCGAAACTGCTGCCACGCCCCTGCTCCATCGACCCGCGCAGCCGCATAGAGATCGCAAGGTACGGTTTTCAGTCCGGCCAGAAACAGCAACGCCGCAAACGGCGCCGTCTTCCACACGTCCATCACGACGGCCGCGTGGATGGCCCAATCGGGGTTCGCCAGCCAATCGATCGGCCTGGTGATCAGACGGACAGACTGCAGCAGGTAATTCAACAGCCCGTAATCCGGCTGATACAGCCAGGCCCAGATTTGCGCCGATACAACCGTCGGAATCGCCCACGGCACGACGATCATGACCTGCGCCCAACGAGGCGAGCCACCCGTTCTACTCGTCATGCCATCCAGCATGAGCGCCAACAGAAAACCCAACACCAGTTCAGCTGTCACCGACAACACCGTGAAATACAGGGTCGTCCGGCAAGCCGCCCAAAACCGCTCGTCGCTCCAGAGCTGAATATAATTCCACGCTCCCACGAATTCATCGATCCCGAAGACCGGCATTCGCCGATACAGGCTCAACCACAGCGCTGCCACGATGGGCGCGACGGCAACCAGACCCACCAAAACGAATGCGGGGCTGGCCAGCAAATACCCCCATGTCCGCTCTGACAGACGAACAACGGGTGGTGTAGGTTTCATCTTGCCGGAAGGCTGTTCCATCATAGTCCGTCCATCACGCCGGACACATCGCGAGCCCCCATGACCCTCGTTACCTGGCGGCGCGCGGCATCGAGCGCCACGCGCGGAGTTTTTCGTCCGACCACGACCGCGCTCACCTCGGGCTGCAAGGCTTGGGACAATATCAAGTAGTAGGGTGTGACCGGGCGAGGTCTCGCTGCGAGAAAGATAGGATAGAGGTCTTTCAACAGAGGCCGTGATTCGACCAAGGCCCCGTCGGCATAAAGAGCCCGACGCGTCGGGTTATATCCCATCTCCAACGCGACTGAACGCTGTGCGTCCGGCGCGGTCAAGAAACGAATCAACTCGCCCGCTTCCTGTCGATGGGGAGACCCACTCGGCACGGCCAGCATCCATCCTCCCAATACAGGCGCGCTGGCATAGCCGGGAAAGGATGGGAGTGGAACGATACCGATCTTTCCTCGAACCGGCGAGTCTTCCTGCTGGAACAGAGACCAGGCATAGGGCCAATTACGCATGAACAGCGCGTGCCCGGCGCCGAACACCTGACGGGTCGATTCTTCATCAGCCATGCCGACAGACACAGGCGTGATCCGATACCCGGCGACCGTCTCACGCAAAAACTGCAACCCGGCTTCCGCCCGTTCCGGATCCCCGCCCCAGAGGTCCGACCCGTTACTGCGAAGAACTTCCAATGCGACACAGATCAGACCTTCGTACTGTTTCCCTTGCCAGACAAATCCTTCCAACCCCGCGTCCTGCTCCGCATCAAGCACCAGCTGAGCCGTGCGGACAAGCTCGGGCCAGGTGGTTGGCGGAGCCAGCCCGTGCCGCTCCAGCAAATCACGCCGGTAGTAGAGTATGCCGGCATCGATGTACCAGGGCACGGCATAGAGCCGGTTCCCGAATGTGGCTGCCTGGATCGCTCCGGGGAAAAACTGCACTTGCTCCGCCGGAGGAAGGAACCTATCGAGAGCAGTAATCCATCCGGCCTGTGCGAATTCCTGCACCCAAATCGTGTCGACGCCGAGCACATCGAACGGGGCCTGCCCTCCATCAAGATTCATGGCGTAGTATTGATGCTGCCGGTCCGACGAAGAAGGAAGCAGTTCCTCTCGCACAGACACTCCAGGATGGCGCCGCTCAAACTCGCGGAGGAGACCGGAGAGAACCGTCCCGTCGCCGGAGAGTTTTCCGTGTTTGAACACGAGAACGACTCGCGCACTCTCAGATCGATCCTCCGCCGGTGTACAGCCGAACCCCAGGGCCGCACAGACGATCAAAATGACCATCACGTTCATCATATTCGTTATGGGCCGCTCAATCCTCATCCCAAGCATGACAGCTCCCACAGGCTTATCCTAGAGAAAATCTTGACGATCGAACACCTCCCGCATCTTCAGTCCACGGCCAGGATCAACAGACGGACCGTTTGTATCAATCAGCCATCCCGCTGCGCCTTGAGGAATCCATCATCTTTGTATAATAAGCTACTGCGTAAGACTCACCACTCAGGCATAATGCACACGGGACGCGCAACATAAGTGGCGGGAACCGTCTCTGATTGAAAGGGAACGCCTGTGAATCCGTCCGACTGGTTTGACACATTTCGAGAGTCCGCAGAACATAGCTTAGCCATCATCGTGGCATTCTTTCCCAAGCTCCTCGGAGCTCTGCTCTTGCTGGTGGCTGGATACCTGCTGGCACGCATGGTCGGAGCGGCCACAGCGGCGCTCTTGAAAATGCTCGGCTTCAATCGGCTGCTCGCCAGAACGCCGATCCAGAGCCTCTTGGACAAAGCGGCATCCAATAAAACCAGCGCCGACATCCTGGGATTTCTCATCTTCTGGCTGATCTTCCTGCTTTTCGGGATCTCAGCAACGGAAGCGATCGGCCTTTCGGCGGTCTCGGGAGCCCTGACCGCATTTGCCTTCTATCTGCCCAAAATCGGCATCTCAATCCTGATTATCGTATTGGGCATGCTGGCAGCCAGCTACATCAAAGACGTGATCAGCCTGGCCTGCACGTCAGCAGGCGTCTCCCAAGGCGCCGTCGTCGCCCAAACATTTTACGTCGCCGCGATCTTGGTCGTCTTCGTGACCGCCATCAATGAACTGGGAATCGATACAACGCTCCTGAACAGCACGATCATGATCGCCTTCGGCGGTTTGATCGCAGGGGCCGCCCTGTCGTTCGGGCTGGGGGCGCGCGGCGCGGTATCCAACCTGATCGCGGCGCATTATCTTCAGCCGGTTTTCCGGGTCGGCCAGACGATTCGCGTCGATGCGGTGCATGGGCAGATCGTCGCCCTAACGCCGGTCGCCATTGTCGTCGATACGCCGGAGGGACGGGTCATCGTCCCCGCCAGCCGCTTTCAGGAATCCAGCGCCACCATCGAGAAATCAGGCTGATCTATGGATGCAGCACCCCGTGTGACGCTGGCCTATTTCAAAGCCTACCCCCTCGACGCCGCCAAACAGTTGGAAACTTGGTCCACTGCGGACATTGCCGACGTGATGAGTATCTTCACTGCGGAAGACGCGGCGCCCGTGCTGGAGCAGTTTTCGTCGTACCAATCTGCCTCCGTCCTGCTTCTGCTGCCGCAGGACCATGCCGTCGCTATACTCGCCGCTCTGCCGACCCATGCCGCCATCGGCATCCTGCGTCAATTTGAACCAGACCTGCAGGGAGACCTGCTCGCCCTTGTGGACCAAACTGTCGGTCCGAGTCTCAGGTTGAGCGCCGCCTATCCTGAAAGCACGGCGGCCAGCTTAGCCGACCCCAGAGTGGTGACGTTGCCGCCGGATATTTCCGTGTCAGCCGCACTCGAACGGATTAAACACGATCCCCGTCGCGCGACCTACTACCAATATGTGGTCGAACGGGACGGAGTACTCGTCGGCTTGGTCACCACGAAGGACCTGGTCGTCGCTGATCCGCACGAGCTCGTCGCAACGATGATGAAAGATCAATTGGAAACCGTCTTGGCCGAGGCCACCGAGGACGAATTGCTTCAAAACCCTCAGTGGCGTCTCTATCACACACTCCCGGTCGTTGATCGAGAGCGGCACTTTCTCGGAGCGCTCCGGTATCGGACCCTCCGCCAAATCGAAGGGCGGTCCACGGTCCAGCCCATGGCAGGCTCTCTCCCCGATGCCTTATTCCAGATGTGGGAAGCTTATGCCTTGACCGGTCTTCGTGTCATGACAGATCTGGCTCAGGCCGTCGAAACAACCGTCACGAACGCAGCCCCCCTGTTGCCTCAGAAAAGCGAGACTGCCGATGGCACTCCATCACAAACTCCATGACGCCTTTTTCATCGAACACCCGGAAGAGGCCGGCCAACTCCTGGAGTCGTTCGACACCGAAGATATCGTCCGCCTGCTGGCCAACAGCAAACCTCTCAACATTGCCGAGCTGTTATCCGCCATGAATCCGGCAGTGGCCGCCGACACCTTGCGAGCCCTGCCCGATGAGATTGGCATGGAAGTCTTGCAGGCGTTTTCACCAGGCGATATCGCTAATTTACTGTTGCGACTAGACAAAAATCGGCGGAAGTCGCTCCTGCGGCGGCTCCCGGGTCCGCTAGCCAAAGAGATCCGGTTATTCATGGAGTATCCGTCCGACTCGGTCGGAAGCCTCATGGACGTGAGGGCATTCGCGCTGCCAGAAGATCTGACGGTGGAAGAAGCCATATCCCAGGTGCGCGCGCGCGCGCCGAAAGATCTGCATGATATTTATGTCACCGATCGTCACCGGCATCTGGTCGGCAAGCTCTCCGTGCGAGACCTGCTGCTGCTCGATCCCGACGAGCGGCTGCAATCGGTCATGCGGCGAGACGTCACGCACATTCATCCAATGGAGGACCGCGAACAGATCATCGAGCTCTTCACGGCCCAGCGGTTTATGACGATTCCGGTCGTCGACCTCGACGAACGGCTGCTCGGGGTAATCAAAAACGAAGACATTATCAAGGCGAGCCAGGAAGACGCGACCGCGGACCTTCAGACGATGGTCGGCGCAAGCCGCGACGAACGGGCGCTGTCGCCAGTCTTGTTTTCAGTACGAAAACGGCTCGGGTGGTTGCAGGTGAATTTGGTCACGGCCTTCTTAGCCGCCTTCGTGGTCGGAATGTTTGAGGACGTCATCGCCAAATTTACCGCTCTCGCGATCCTCTTGCCGGTCGTCGCCGGTCAATCCGGCAACACGGGCGCACAATCGCTGGCAGTCGTGATGCGGGGCCTGGCACTGCGGGACATCAGGCCCGCTCAATGGCTTCGGGTCACCGGCAAGGAGGTCGGGGTTGCATTGCTCAACGGCATCGCCATTGCTGCGACAACCTCTGCCGCCGTGTACCTGTGGAGCCGGTCGCCCGGCCTGACGATGGTCATCGGCGTCTCCATGGTGACCTCTATGTGTATCGCCGGACTCTTCGGCGCCGTGATTCCCATCGTATTAAAGTCGCTCAACCAGGATCCGGCGCAATCATCGTCCATCATCCTTACCACCGTCACGGATATCGTCGGATTCTTCAGCTTCCTCGGTCTGGCAACGACCTTCTCGCGCTTCCTGGAATAAAATTGCCGGCGGGACCGCTCTCCCTGGACAGCCTTCACTCTTCGATATCTGCGCGCGTCCGCTTCACAATCCCTCGAAGCAACCGCCCCAGAAGGTCGGCGCCGGTCACAAGCCGAGGTTCTTTGGTCCACAAAAGAATCGCATCATCAGCGATCAAATGATCAGCCGGCGAGAGTAAATCGAAACTGAGCTGCTCCACGACCTTTCCAAGCGGCTCCTTCGGATTACGGACGATAACAGGACGATGACAATAGACTGACGGGTCTGTCTCCTGCCCCGTCAATAGTGCGTGTCGAAGAAATCCGTCGGCATCCAAGATGCACTGCGGTTCGTCCTGCTCGTCCACAATCACCACCCAGGGCTTATTTGCGGCGTTGACTTGCCGGAGAAACGGATCATCCGGCCGCTTCTGAAACGGCGGGAAGACCGGTACGCCATCCCGAACCGGGATCCGGATAATACTGCTGGGAATCACAGGAACCCCTTCCTGCTCAATCGGGATATCGTCGATCGTCAAAAAGTTCAGCGCGCCGATCGCCTCGACTCGGCTGAGCTCCGTCTTGCCATGGTCCATATGCCGGCGAAGCAGCTCCTTAATCTCCGCCTCGCGGTAATAGGTGATGGCCTCCTTACCAAGCCACGCATCGAGCACCATCGCCGTGGGCTTGACGACCGGAAAGAACAAGACCCGATACATCCAGAGCAACGGCGCAAAGAGAGCCGCAACCCGTACTGCGTGACGGGCGCAATAGGCCTGAGGAGCAATTTCACCAAGAATCGTAATGATGAAGGTGGAGAAGAGAAAGGCGCTGATCCCGGCCATGACGGAATTGGACAGCAAGGTCAGCAGCACATTGATCCCGACGTTCCCCCACAAAATAGTGGCCAGGATATCATTGGGGCTGTTGCGCAACGCCAGAACGGCCTGCGCGTTGTAATTTCCGCTCGCCGCTTCCGCTTCCAATCGAAGACGGCCGAGGCTGAAGACCGCGAGATTCAACCCGGAAAAAAGGGCCGACTGGCTCAGGCAGAAGACGATGCCAATCCACGTCACCAGCTCGCCGGTCATGATCGGTGATCAGCTATCATAATCCAATAAAGTCTACTGTTTTTTCCTCGAAAACGCCAGACGCACGGAACGGTGATAACGAAGAGCCCTGTCCCTCGCGCATCAGGCATTCCGGCGGCTTCTTACTTCGCGATTGTAATCGGCACGCTTGGCATTTTGGCGACATCGGTCACCGTCATCTGATAGAGCTGACTGAGCAACACAAAGGCCTCGCGATTCCAGACCGTTTGTTCGCTATCGAGTCCATCGTGGCTCAAGCTATACCAACGATCATCCAACGTCACGGCAAAAGTCGACTCCGGCTGACGGCTGGCTGTTTCCCTGAGCAGGAGCGTGGTCCTTGGATTCCGCGCGACCGGTCTGCTGCGGTGATCCGGCTCAACCTCGAACTCCGGCTCTTCTTCCATGCCCCGCGAGACGAACCCCAGAATGGCATTAAAGCTGCGCAACTTGATCTGGCCATGCCAGGGATAATCTCCGCCGTAAAACCCAGGACGGATATCGACCAGCACATAGTTCCGCGGATACCGTTCTGCATCCAGCTGCAAAAGGCGCCGCTCCTCATTGGTGAGTTTCGTCTGATCATAGTTGGTGACGGCAATCCGGCCGACCACGTGTTTGCTGAGTATCGGCGTGGTATTCGGCTGGGAGGTTACCCACCGATATCCCTTGTCGAGAGCCTGCGTCGTGAGCGGATGGTTCAGTGGAAGCGGCCACGGCTCTTCGTATTCAATCGGCCCGACTTGCAGCTGTCTCGCAAGATTCACCGCCGAGAGATGCAGGACGCGCCGCCGGAACTCACGGTACTCTTCGGGACGATGCGGCAAATTCAGAGAAAAGGTACGGCCGTCCCCCTCCTCGACCCCGATCCCGCGCGCCATCAGCCGCATAATAATAGCCGGTTCGATCCCCTGACTGACCAGAAACTCAAACTTGGACTCATCCATCGGAGTCAGCAGCCGCTTCGTAAATTCCTCTCCCTGGACCGGGATAATGCTGACCGTAGGATTTTCTGCGACACTAGCACCCAAATTGAACGTGTAGAAATTTTTCGCAAACACCGGTCCGCCCCCTTCGAACAATTGAGTGCCAACACCGCCGTTCGTTCTAAAATCGAAGGTTGCGGCGACACTCGAGACCGCCGTGAAGTGAGTCGGCAGTCCCCGTTTTGCGCGGGCAATGTTCAAAAGCAGCATTTCCGCCTCGACCTGATTCACGGTATGGTCGTACGCCAGAACAGCCCGGTGAATCGCCGTCGGCGAGAGACAGCCGGACAGAGCCGCCATCATGAACAGCGTCATGCACAACCAACTACCAGCACGATGAATCATGCCAACCGCTCTCCTTTCACTGCATGCCATTCCGCCATCGACCTCCTCCCAAGTTGAAAACTCTGAGCATGACCGTAATTCGATAGATCACGTTCATATGCCTCCCCCACATCACCCTCATTCTTGATACCTAGATGCGCTCCTGATTCGAAGCAATGCGCAGACAAAGAGCATCGAGTAAGAGGCTTCTCCCTGACCGGGAAGCTCTTACTCGACTCCATTGACCCATTTGTGCGGAGAATACCCACGATACTGGGCGAGCCCGCAAATGACAGACATGATCGATGGATCACTGCCCTCCATCGAAACGCTGCTTCTCCAGCGTTGGCACAATCTGCGACTGGACTTCTTCGGTAATCGTGTACCGGACGAAGGCATCCTCCACCATTTGATTGGCATAGAGACGCCCCGTAGGCGCAACCACCTTAAACTCCGCCGCTACCGACGCTTTCGGTTTTACCGTAATGGTCTGCTCGTATTCCTCACGCAGATAAGGGTGCCAGATGGTGGCCTTGTACGTCCCGGGAGGAATATCCCCGATCTCAAACTTCCCCTCTTGATCCGTCACAGCATAGTACGGATGATCGACGACAAGCGCCCAGCTTTCCATATAGGCATGAAAGCCACACTGCATCGTAAAGATACGACGATCCTTCGACATCTTGATCGTCTGAACCATGGGTATCCCCTCATAGTGTTTATGGAAATGGTCGCTCAGTCCGACCTCTTTCGGATAGCGTGGGCTGATCGGCAGCGGAACATTGAACAACACCCGAGGGCCAAGATGGGAGGTTTCGTAGGCCTGCACATCGTGAAAGGCGGGATCCATATTCACCACGACCACATCGTGGAGATCCCGCACGACGTTGACAAACGGCAGAAACCGGCAATCGACCGCTTCGATCCGTGGCGGCTGGTACTCGGCGAACGGCTTGCCTTTATCAACATCCTCCAAAAACACCACAACTTGACGGAACTCGCCATTCGGCCCGACATTAAACGGCTGGAGCAGGCGCCAGCCGCGCCCATCTGAAATTCGTCCACAATAAATCGCGTCCGGCAAGGTCGTGAGGTTGTACCCCTTGGGGCCCGGCACCTTCCCGTCGAAGAGCACGGTCCCTGTCAGCGAGCCCCCGTCCGTCACGGACCTTTCTTCATAGGCCGAAGCCGTTGGCGAAAGCGCGAAGCTTCCCAGGAACAACCCGATCAACGTGAGATGTGATACCCGCATGCGTCTCATATTGGAACCTCCTCGTTGGCCGGCCGCTATGTATGTGTTTCTCGAACGGATGCCCTCCTGCAAGGCTGAGCCTCCTAACTGTTTACCATACCTGCGCCGGACGGCTTATGCCACAGTGAATTCGATCGAACGGTCGCCGGCTGCCCCTTCCCAATCGGCGGCACCGCAATAATCATTAAGATTGGACATACACGGTCTCTTCACGGGGCGTGCTCGCGGCCTTCATGGCCGCGCGTTACAATGCCGCGCAACAGGCGACCCAGCAGATCGCTACCGGTAATCAGGCGAGGCTGTTCCGTCCACAGCAGAATCGTGTCGTACGTGATAATGTGATCTCCCGGCATTGCCCTGTCGAAGCTGAGCTGTGCCACAACTTTCCCGAGCGGCTCCTTGCGATTGCGGATAATCACCGGCCGGTGGCAATAGTCGTACGGATCCGTCGGTTGGTCGGTGAAAAGAGCGTGCCGGAGAAACCCGTCGGCATCCATCATAAGGTGGGGTTCATTGTGCTCGTCGGCAATCACCACCCAGGCCTTGAGAGACGCATTGATCTGCTTCAGCAGTGGATCGTCAGCCGATTTCGCAAAAGAAGGGAACCGGGGGATGCCCTCCCGCAAAGGAAGGCGGATGATGCTCGCCGGATCGATCGGCACCCCTTCCTGCTCGACAGGAATATCGTCGATCGTCAGAAAATTGAGGGCGCCAATGGCCTCGATTCGATCCACCTCCGACTCTTCCGCGAGCATATGACGGCGGATAAGTTCTTTGAGCTCGGTTTCACGGAAGTACCGGACCACTTCTTGGCCGAGCCACGCATCAAGCAACAGCGCCGAGGGTTTCACCACCGGATAGAACAGGGTCTGGTAGCCGCGTAACAGCGGCGAGAACACCGCTGCCATCCTCAGGGCATGACGGGAGAAATAGCCTTGCGGCACGATCTCGGCGAAAAACGTAATAAAGAACGTCGAGAAGAGAAACGCGCCCACCCCTGTGAGAACGGAGTTCGAAAGAAGCGTGAGCAAGACATTGACGCTCACGTTGCCCCACGCAATCGTGGCTAACACGCTGTTCGGGTCTTCGCGCATGGCTAACACCGTCGCCGCATTCCGATTGCCGTCCGCAGCCTCCGCTTCCAGACGAAACCGGCTCAGGCTGAACACGGCAAGGTTCAATCCCGCAAACGTCGCCGATTGGCTGAGACAGAGCGCGATCCCTATCCAAGTCAATACATCGTTGCTCATAACCAAACGCCGCGGGCACAATCTTGCCGTTGGGCCTCCAGCATCGTCATGCTCCTGCCTCTCGCACACAAACAGGCAGTGGCCAGCAACACCCCAGCCACGATTCTCAGCACCCCGACGGATTCCACGACATATCCCGCGATATCGAACCAGTCTTTCACAACACCCCTAGATGTGCCCGTTTCATGCAACCGACCGTCTCATACTTGCTCTCGACGCGTTCGCCCGTCCTCATGTGAACCTCTCTCGTAGGTGTTGCGGTTCAGGGCATGCCAGACAGGACAGTATCCCACCCCGCCCGTTACCACGAGGAGAATCCCCAGCACATCCGCGAGTTCCCCGGCCAAGAGGGGAATCGGAGCAAAGACCCCGACGAGAAACAACACCAGTCCTCCGACGATTCGAGTCCGCCGCTCCCTCCTCCCGATGTTCCGGTACTTGCCCATACGCCACCCGACGGACTATCTCGTCGGCCACCATCCGCTGACGGCCGCGAGGCTCATCATCGCCGCATCCACTTAATTGCCTCCACGACTAGCAGAGGGAGCGCGGCCGCCGCTCCCATCATTCCCCAATCTTCGATCGGCAACGAGGCAACCTTAAAGATCGGCGCGGCCGCTGGAACCGTGAGCACCGCCACCTGCACAACAAGCGAGAGGAGGAAGGCCCACACCAGCGCGCGATTCGTCCCGACGCCCAGCTGGAAGAGCGACAGCCGTTCGCTCCGGCAGTTGAAAACATGTACCAGTTGCGCCACCACCATCACCGTGAATGCCACCGTCCTTGCCTGATCAAGCTCTTGCTGCAGACCGTAGAGGCTATAGCTGAACGCTCCTAACGCAATCACCCCCAGCATCAACCCCTCTCCCCCGATAGCCAGTAATCGTCCGCCGTCCAGCAGCCGCGCCTCCGGTCGGCGAGGCAGACGCGTCATCAGATCGGGCGCCTTGGGATCGACCGCCAGCGCCAAGGCCGGGATGCCGTCCGTGACAAGGTTCATCCAGAGAATCTGAATCGGCAGGAGCGGCAGGGGCAGACCCAGCAACGCCGCAAACAGCATGACCAGCACTTCGCTCACGTTGCACGACAGGAGGAAATGGACGGCCTTCCGGATATTGTCGAAGACCCCCCGGCCTTCTTCCACCGCCGCCGCGATCGAGGCAAAGTTGTCGTCCGTGACCACCATGTCGCCGGCTTCTTTCGTCACATCGGTTCCGGTGATCCCCATCGCGATGCCGATATCCGCTGCCTTGATCGCAGGCGCATCGTTCACGCCGTCTCCCGTCATGGCTACAATGGCGCCGCGCGCCTTCCAGGCTTTGACGATGCGCAGCTTGTGCTCCGCGGAGACCCTCGCATAGACCGTCACCTTTTCCACAGTCCGGACCAGTTCATCGTCGGACAGGCGATCGAGTTCCATCCCGGACAAGGCCTCTACATGGCTGTCCATCCCGTAGAGCTCTCCCGCAATCGCCACCGCGGTGTCTTTATGGTCCCCCGTGATCATCACCGTGCGTATGCCGGCCTCGCGGCATGCCTGAACGGCTACCTTTGCTTCCGGCCGCAGCGGGTCTTTCATGGCTGCAAGCCCAAGAAACACCAGCCGGTTTTCCAACTCATCCGCGCGATAGGCATCAGGCTCGCGCTCCAATCGTCGATGGGCTATTCCCAGCACGCGCAACGCCTGATGTGCGAACGCCGCATTCGCTTCAAGGATGGCGGCACGAATGGATTCCGTTAGGGCTTCGACCCTGCCATCCGCCGCCAGCCGGTGCATGCAGTGCCGCAATAAGACATCTGGCGCGCCTTTGACATACGCGACCGGCCCATCCGGCGTCCGCCGCACGATCGTCATCATCTTGCGCTCCGGATCGAACGGCACCTCCCCGAGAAAGTGATAGGCCGCATCGAGTGTCTCGATCGTGAGAGCCGCCTTCGCCGCCGCCACAAGCAACGCGCCTTCCGTCGGATCGCCGATCACCTGCCACGTTCCATTCTCCTCTCGTAGCGTCGCACCGTTGCACAGCACGGCTGCCGTCAGCAGTTCGCGCAGGGCTGGAAGTTGGTTCAGTTCTATGTTCTGGGTGTTGAGTTCTGAGTTGTCGGAGCGAAGCTCAATTCCTGTTCCGGATAACTCAGAACCGCTTTTTCTCACCTTTGGCGTCTCACGGATTACACCGACTGGTGCGTACCCTTCACCGGTCACGTCGAAGGCCGTGGTGCCGACGAACAATTTCGTCACCGTCATCTCGTTCTTCGTCAACGTGCCCGTTTTGTCTGTGCAGATGACCGTCGCCGATCCGAGCGTTTCAACGGCAGGCAGTTTGCGGATGAGCGCGTGCCGTTTCACCATGCGGGTGACCCCCAGCGCCAATGTAATCGTCACCACGGCGGGAAGGCCTTCCGGCACGGCCGCCACAGCCAGACTCACCGAGGTCATGAACATGGTCACCAACGGCTCGCCGCGCAGATAGCCCAAGGCGAACACGACGGCGACCACAGCCAGCGCCAGCCACAAGAGGGTATAGCCGAATTGTTCCAGCCGGCGTTGCAGCGGGGTTTCTGCCTGTTCAGCCTTCGACTCCTTCTGAATCATCGCAGCAATCCGGCCCAGCTCCGTTCGGAGCGCCGTCGCGACGACCAACGCGCGAGCTTTTCCTGAAACCGCGATGGTGCCCATAAAGGCCATATTCGTCCGCTCGGCCAGCGGTACGTCAGTTCCGGCAATGGCGCCCGCGTCCTTCTGAACCGGCGTGGATTCGCCGGTCAGCGACGCTTCTTGAGACTGGAAATTTGTCGTATAGATCAGGCGAGCATCGGCGGGGATACGGTCGCCCGCTTCGAGGAGGATCAGGTCGCCGGGTACTAATTCCCTCGCGGGAATGGATCGGAGGACGCCGTCACGAAACACCCGCGCCGTCGCCACCGACATCTTCCGCAGCGCCGCCAAGGAACGCTCGGCCCGAAACTCTTGCACGAACCCGAGCAGACCGTTGAGGAGCACGATGGCCAGAATGGCCGCCGCATCGAGCCAGTCTTCCAACAATCCCGAGAGGATCGCCGCCCCGATCAACACCCAGACAATGACGCTCGTGAACTGAGAAAGAAACAGCTTCACAAGTGACGGTGGGGGCGCTTCGGGCAGTTCGTTGGGACCGGTTTCGGCGTGACGGCGCTCAACTTCCTGTCCGGTGAGTCCGCGCTCAGAATCGGTCTCAAGAAAGATTGCAAGCTTGTCCGGCGTGAACTGCCAGATCTTGGTTGACTGGATCTCTAGCCACTGAGGCATCGCGGCCACCTTTCTCATTGAAATAGCAGCCAGAGTCCGAGGCAGTACCCGAGGATGATCAGGAAACTATCCGGCTCGATCAAGAGATACCGTTGTTCCACTCGGTAGATGATCCCCATCACGCCGATGCTCATCAGGAGGATGCTCCACAAGGCCGTCATTGCATGGGCGTCGGAGACGGCGTTAAAGAGAGGCCCGCTGCGATAGGCTGCGTCCACAAAGAAGAACGCCGCCATGTTGAACGCATTACTCCCGAACAAATTGCCGACCGCGAGGTCAAACGCGCCGAGCCGAACCGCCGCGATGGCTGTCACGAGTTCCGGCAGCGACGTGGTGATGCCCAAGAGCGTGGTACCGATGAAGGTCGCGGAAATCCCGGATTGCTCGGCGATCGCGTTTGCCGATCCGGCCAGAAACGGCGCCGCCACGAGCAGCGCCAACGCTGCCACGGCAAACCCAAGAGAGGCCCGCCTGAGCCCCTCGCGCGTACTCGGTGGTTTCGATGCCTCGGTCGTCTGTCCCTCCACGACGAGTTCCTGCTCGCGTTGACGCTGCTTCATGACCTCCTGCCGGAACACGAGGCGCATGCCGAAGATATAAAAAATCAGCAACAGCATGCTCCCGAGTCCGACTCCGCCATGTTTGACATCCGATCCATAGAGCACTAAAAACGCGGCAAGTCCGGTGAGAAAGATGGCCAAACCGGCACTCAAGGCATGCTCGAACGCGGCCAGCTGCCAGACCCGCTTTTGCCGGTGCATCAGGTCGATGATGCCGAGGATGAGCATATTGGCCATGTTGCTGCCGAAGAGATCGCCTGCGGCGAGATCCGGTGCGTCCAACAACGCGGCGCTGACATCGGTGAAGATCTCGGGGAGCGATGTCGCGGCCGCCATCAGGACGACGCCGATCCACAACCCACCCAGACCGGTGAGGGTGGCGATCTGATCACCATAGCGCGACAGCATCGCCCCGGCATAGACGATGACTGCCGCGCTCGCGAGAAAGACCGCCCAGGCTATCCACATACGAGCGACCCCTCTGTCCTAGGATCTTCGTTCTCGCTCCGGCACCGGCCGCTGGGAGCCGGCCGCATTCGGCTCGAGACTGTTCTCCGTCTCGAGAACGGCCAGGGTCGTCTTCACCACGGCGTCGGGATTGAGCGACAGACTATCGATGCCCTGTTCGACAAGAAATCGGGCAAACTCGGGGTAATCGCTCGGCGCCTGGCCGCAGATGCCGATTTTCCTGCCCTTCGCTTTGGCGGCCCGTATCACATGCGCCACGGACTTCTTCACCGCATCGTTCCGCTCGTCGAAAAGATGCGCGACGACTTCCGAATCACGATCCACCCCGAGCGTCAGCTGCGTCAGATCGTTCGAGCCGATCGAAAAGCCGTCGAAGATCTCCGCGAACTCCTCCGCCAGGATGATGTTGCTCGGAATTTCGCACATGACGTACAGCTCCAAACCCTGCTCTCCTTGCGTCAAGCCATGCCGCGCCAGCTCCTCGATCACGCGCCGCCCTTCCTCGACCGTGCGGCAGAACGGCACCATGAGCTTCACATTGGCCAGGCCCATTTCATCCCGCACCTGCTTCATGGCCCGGCATTCCAATGCGAACCCGTCGCGATACCGAGGGTCGTAATACCGAGACGCGCCGCGAAACCCCAACATCGGGTTCTCTTCCCTGGGCTCATAGGCGCGCCCACCGACCAGATCCGCATATTCGTTGGTCTTGAAATCGCTGAGCCGGACAATGACGTCCTTCGGATAGAACGCGGCGGCGATCATGGCCACACCCTGCGCCAGTTTATCCACAAAGAATTTGGGCTTATCCTGATAACCGACCGTGATCCGCGCGATCTCGTCCTGGAGGGCACGATCCTCCAGCCGGTCGAAGTTCAGCAGCGCCAGGGGATGCACCTTGATATAGGAGTTGATGATGAATTCTTCCCTCGCCAACCCCACGCCGTCGTTGGGGATGAACGACAGTCCGAAGGCTTCTTGCGGATTGCCGACATTCATCATGATCTGAGTCCTGGGACGCCCGAGACCTTTTACGTCCAGTTTCTCGACGTGAAAGGGGAGCAGCCCTTCGTACACGTGTCCGGTATCCCCCTCGGCACAGGAGACCGTCACAGGCTGCCCGTCGCGCAGCGCCTCCGTACCCCGTTCGGTCCCGACGATGGCCGGCAGGCCCAGCTCGCGGCTCACGATCGCGGCATGACAGGTGCGTCCGCCGCGATTGGTGACGATCGCCGCCGCCTTTTTCATAATGGGCTCCCAGTCGGGATCGGTCTTATCCGTCACCAACACCTCGCCCGCCTTGAATTCCTGGATCTGCAGGACCTGCTTGATCACCCGAACCGGCCCGTGCCCGATCTTTTCTCCCACGCTCCGCCCCGCGACCAGCACCTTTCCCTTCTCCTGCAAGCGATAGGTCTCCAGCGTGTCCCGCCTTTTGAGGGACTGCACGGTCTCCGGCCTCGCCTGGACGATAAACAGCTCACCGGTCACGCCGTCCTTGGCCCACTCCATATCCATCGGGCTGAACTGTCCCCGTTTGGCGCTGTAATGGTCCTCGATGAGACAGGCCCAGCGGGCGAGGGTCAGGATGTCCTCGTCCGCCATGGCGAACTGCGACCGGTCCTCGGGAGACACCGGCACATTTTTCACCATCTTGCCTCCGCCGACGTCATAAATGAGCTTGAATTCCTTCGTTCCAAGAATTCTTTGCAGAATCGGCCGGTAGCCCTGCTTGAGCGTAGGCTTGAACACATAATACTCATCGGGATTGACGGTGCCCTGGACGACGTTTTCTCCTAGGCCATAGGCCGCATTGATCAACACCGCGTCGCGGAAGCCGGTTTCCGTGTCGATGGAAAACATCACGCCGGAGGTCGCGAGATCAGAACGCACCATCCGCTGCACACCGATCGAGAGGGCAATCTTGAAATGGTCGAAGCCCTTGTCCACCCGGTAGGAGATGGCGCGGTCGGTGAACAGCGAGGCAAAGCAGCGCTTGCAATGTTCCAAAAGAGACTGGTGCCCCTGCACATTGAGATAGGTCTCCTGCTGGCCGGCGAAACTCGCGTCCGGCAAATCTTCCGCCGTCGCGCTGCTACGCACGGCCACATCCAGCAAATCCGGGTGCCCCTCGCTCAACCGGTCATAGGCGGCAGTGATCGCATCGGCCAAAAGCACCGGCAGCGTGGCGCCCAGGATCGCCTGCCGCACCTGCTTGCCTCTCTTCTGGAGGTTCGCCACGTCGTGCGTATCCAGATCGTGGAGGATGGACCGGATCACCGCATCCAGCTTCGCCTCTTCAAGAAAGAGCCGGTAGGCAGCTGCCGTGACAGCGAAGCCGTTGGGCACCTTCACGCCCTGCGCGGCCAATTCCCGATACATTTCCCCTAACGACGCGTTCTTCCCGCCGACCGAGGGCACGTCCTCGATGCCGAGTTCATCGAACCACTTCACCAACGGCATCTGCCGCATGACCGCTCCCATACAATCCTCCTTCGACGCTTCAAGGCTAGGCCGGATGCCCGCGCAGTGTCCTGCGCTGCTTCTTCGTTCATCATGGGTTCGCAACCGGCCTTATGCAAGCGTGCTCCAGCCAGGAATCAGCCGACGAGTTGTTTGATCAACCGCAGCTCGTCACGGACCAAGCGAGGCAGGAGAAAATGCCGCCTGACATGTTCTCGTCCGGCGCGGCCGAACGAGCCTCGCTCCCCTGGGTGCCGGAGCAGATGTACCACACGATCGGCACAGGCCTCCACGCTTTCCACCAGGTTCACTTCGAACCCATCCGGATACTGCATGGGAATGCCGCCCGCTTTGCCCGCAACCACGGACGTTTCCTTCCAGAAGGCTTCCGACACGACCAGCCCAAACCCTTCCCGCAGCGATTTCTGAATCACCACGTCGCACCCTCGCTGGAACACGTTCACCTCCATGCTGCCGACCCCGGCCAGGTTCGTGAACACGAACATGCCCGCATCTCCTGCCGCCTCCTCCTCTACCCGATCGAGCAATTCCCATCCTTCCGGATCATCCCCGGCCATCGCACCGATCAAGGCCAGCTGAACGTCAGGGATTTCCTTCTTGACCAGGCGATAGGACTCAATCACGCCCAGCGGATCTTTCCAGGGATCGAACCGCGAGACTTGCACGAGCAGCGGCTTGGCCGGATCGACGCCGGAGTCCGCGATGGCCCGGCGACAGAGTTCCTGTGAAAGGTCCATATTTTTCGTGGCCAGAGGATCGATGGCGGGAGCGATGAACGCGGCTCGCTGGGCCCTGAGACCGGGTAGCAGGAATTCCGGCATCGTGAACACGACGGCGTCATATTCCTCGATGTAGGGAAGCAGAAATCGGCTGACGGTCTCGTCGGGCGAGGAACTGTCGATATGGCAGCGCCAGACCCACTTCGCATGGCGCGGGCCTGTGAAATGCCGGAGCGCCGCCGGTTGGGGATCGTGCACGATGTAGAGATCATAGTCATTCCCCAGCGCATCCGCACTTTGCTCATTCACATCGAGATAGAGCTTCTGCTCCACCTCGCCCAACGCATAATGGCCGCCTTGCAATGCATTGTGGAACGCTTTCGTGACGGTGAAAAACTCCGGCTGGCCATGGATCAATCGCCAATCGGCTTGTATCCCCAGAGCTTGCAACATCGGCACGTAGCGGGACAGGAGTTCAGCCACGCCGCCGCCGAACGCGGTCGAGTTCAAATGGCAGATCCGCACATCCCGAAGATCATGGGCAAGTTCTGACAATTCATCAGACAATTCATCGCTAATCAGCATCCGGTAGTGCTGCACATTAGCCAACATCGCGCCGCACCGGCGGCTGACCGACACTTTCGGCAGCATAAATTTTCTCTCCTTATCCTCTCGCCCTCTCTGGTTAGAGCCCCCTTCGTATTCCCGCATGACGGCGGCCGACTCTTCCAGCAGCATGGTGGTGATGTAAATGACCGATCCCAATTCGAATCCTGCGATCGTCGTGAGGCGCGGCAGGATCTGGATGTGCCCGAGATAGCAATCCTTGTTCTCGTCTTCGATCGGCGCACTGTGGATGATAAGGTTGAAATCTGGATTGCCGAGCCGGTCGTACAAAGCCCGCAACGTTCTCCGCAGCACGGGTGCCAACTCGCGCAGGTCTTCGGCGCTGACCTGCGCGAACGACGGTTGATGGCGTTTGGGAGTGATCCAGGTCTCGAATGGCACCCGCAAAGCGAACGGATGGAAGACCAGGAACCGGTCGGTTTCCAACACGACCCGGCTCTTGCCCGGCGTTCTTCCTCCGCGACGTCGCAATACAGGCACCGACCGGCGTCGTCATGATGCGCGACGCTTCCTCCGCAGCAACATCGGCGGAACAGGCGTAGCGACCAATTGGGAATGAGGATGCGCCAGCGATGTCCCTGCCGCCTCGCCATGGTTCTTGAAAATAATGATGTATTTGAGCCGTGGATCTTCTCGTCGCGCCCGGTATCGCGTTTGATAGGCGATCAAGACATCGGCCACTTCACGATCGGTCATCAAAGGAAGTGTGCGATCGTGAAACGGGGTTTCAATGATGACCTCGTGCGCCCCGACCCCGTCCATTTCACGGAACAACGGCCCAGCCTCCCGCCGGGCCAGCCCGCCCATCTCGCCCAAAGCCGGGAACTTATTCGATGTTACACGCACCGAACAGCCAGTTCCTTCCGAAGCTGGTATTCGAAACACCTCTTCCGGCGTCGCGGCTTCCTGACCAGGACAGAAGGGACAAGGACCGCTCTCCTTGGTAGAGGAGTGAGTTTCGCCATGCTGGTCATTTCCATGCGGACGTCTTTTACGCTCCGCCGCAATGGTGCCCCATTCTTTCGTCGTCGGATCTTGTCGAATAACAGACATGGCGTCCCCCCTCCTGATGTTTCGCCCATCACAGGGTGTCTGACTTTTCAGAACGAAACTGGCAGGGCTCCTTCTCGCACAGCTCGCGACACCCTGGCGCACAGACGCAGGAAGTGTAGGTCCTCCCTTCGTACGGACATTGTCCCACCGCCGACCGTTCGTCCGTCTCCATCAGAATGCCTATCAAAACAGGATCAGTGGTGTTCAACTTCTGTCGAGCGGCAATGTCGTTGCACTCTGGTGCGGCGGAAGTTTTCTCTATACTCACCTCTGCCAGTTGTCATAGAGATGAGGCGCGAATCACGCGGTTATGGCGGCTTCCCCCGCCCAGCAATCAAAGCATCGACCACAGAGGGATCAGCCAGAGTCGAGGTATCCCCCAGATCGCCCAGTTCGTTCGCCGCTATCTTGCGCAGAATACGGCGCATGATCTTTCCAGATCGGGTCTTAGGGAGGCCATTGGTCCATTGGATGACGTCGGGTTTGGCAACGGGACCAATTTCGGTACGCACCTGCTCGACAAGCGTAGCGCGTAAGGCTTCCGATGGTTCAACGCCTTCATTCAACACGACATAGGCATAGATGCCTTGGCCCTTGATCTCATGGGGGCAACCAACGACCGAGGCTTCAGCCACATCCGGATGCTTCGACAGCGCACTCTCCAACTCGGCCGTCCCCATACGATGCCCGGACACATTCAACACGTCATCGACCCGTCCGGTAATCCAGTAGTAGCCGTCCGCATCCCGCCGAGCGCCGTCCTCCGTGTCATAGAGCCCGGGAAACCGGCTGAAATACGTCTTAAGATAGCGATCATGACTCCCATAAATCGTGCGCGCCAGCCCAGGCCAAGGCCGCGTGATGACCAGCCGCCCCTGAGCCGCACCTTCGAGAATCGTGCCCTTCTCGTCCACCAACGCCGGAACCACGCCGAAAAACGGCTTGGCCACCGATCCCGGTTTCAACGGCATCGCTCCCGGCAAGGGAGTCAACAGCAGACCGCCGGTTTCCGTCTGCCACCAGGTATCGACGATCGGGCAACGGCCATCCCCAACGACACGGTGAAACCATTCCCAGGATTTTGGATCAATGGGCTCGCCAACGCTGCCCAACAACCGCAAGCTCCGGCGGCTGGTCTTTTTCACCGGCTCATCGCCTTCGGCCATTAAGGCGCGTACCGCCGTGGGCGCCGTATAAAAAATATTGACCTGATGCCGATCCACCACCTGCCAGAACCGGGAGTAGTCCGGATAATGGGGCACCCCCTCAAACAGCAGCGTAGTTGCACCATTGGCTAACGGACCATAAACAATGTAGGTATGGCCGGTGATCCAGCCTATGTCAGCGGTACACCAATACACGTCTCCCTTGTGATAATCGAACGTGTATTTATGCGTAATGGCGGCATAGACCAAGTAGCCCCCGGTTGTATGTACCAGGCCCTTGGGCTTGCCCGTTGAGCCGGAGGTATAGAGAATAAACAACGGGTCTTCGGCGTCCATCTCCTCGACCGGGCATTCAGGTGAACTACCGGCCACCGCCTCGTGATACCAGACATCGCGCGGGCTCTTCCAAGGGATCTCCTCGCCGCAACGTTTCACCACCAGCACCGTCTCGACCGCGGGACAATCCCTCAGCGCCAGGTCGGTCTTGGCCTTGTGGTCGATGGTCTTGCTGCCATGTCGATACCCGTCGACCGTCACTACCAGCCGGCACCCGCTGTCCTGCACACGATGCTTGAAGGCTTCGGAAGAAAACCCGGCAAATACCACCGAATGGATGGCGCCGATGCGGGCACAGGCAAGCATGGTGAAGACGGCTTCGGGAATCATGGGCATGTAGAGACAGACCCGGTCGCCTTTCCCGATGCCACGCCCCTTGAGCGCGTTGGCGACGCGACACACCTGTTCATGCAGATCGCGATAGGTAATCGTGCGAACCTGGCCAGGCTCGTTGCCCTCCCAGATGATCGCCGCCTGCTCGCCCCTCTCGGCAAGATGCCGATCGATGCAGTTATACGAGGCGTTCAGCCTGCCGCCTTCGAACCAGCGGATATGCCCTTTAGTGAAATCCCACGCCAAGACCTTCTTCCAGACTCCGGACCAGCTCACAAACTCTTTGGCCCGTTCACTCCAAAAACCTTCGGGGTCCTCCACCGAGTGCTGGTACATGTCCTGATATCGTGAGTCGCTGATGTGGGCCTGCCTCAGGAAATCCTCTGGAACCGGGTACAGCTCATGGCTCATCGGCATCCTCCCAAATGGACATTGCACGTCATTATCGTCGTTTTCTGACAAGCAGCTTCATACGCCGCGCACCACGCGGATTCATCGATTCAGTATCGCCATCGCTCTGTGCTTACAGCCTCGACAGATCAAGCCGCTCACCAAACTCAGGCTGCATCACATGTACCTGACGTTCATCGTGCAACCGCGTTGCCAACGCCCGCATGGATTCCGGTTCGCCATGCACCAAGGCCACCTTGGGGCGCCCCTCGAACTGCCCATACCAATCCATCAGCCCATTCTGATCGGCATGCGCGGAAAGACCGCCGATGGTATGCACTTGAGCCTTGACCTTGACCGGTTCGCCCCAGAGATGGATGTCTTCCGCGCCATCCACCAGCGCTCTTCCCCTGGTGCCGGCAGCCTGAAATCCGACGATCAGGATATGCGCATGCTCTCGCCAGGCGTTGTGTTTGAGATGATGGATAATGCGCCCGCCCGTGCACATCCCGCTGCCAGCCAGAATGATGGCGCCGGATTCCATCTTGTTGATCTCCATGGATTGCGCCGAGTGACGGCTCATGATCAAGTTAGGCATGTCGAAGGGATCACCGATCTGCTCCAGAATTTCCCTGGCGCGGGAATCGTATACCTTGTCGTACTTTCGGTAGACCCTGGTCGCCTTGATGGCCATAGGACTGTCCAGATAGATCCGCCACTCGCCCAATCCCCATTCCTGATAATGTTGCTTGAAGACATAGAGGAGTTCTTGAGTACGCCCCACGGCGAACGTGGGAATCAGCACATTGCCCTGGCCGGCGCGAGCATGTGACAGAATCTCTCCTATCTCCTGCCACGTAGCCTCCCACGGTTGATGCTGCCGATTCCCATAGGTGCTCTCCATGACCACCAGATCGGCTTTCCGAACCGGTTCCGGATCGCGCAAGATCGGTGCGCCCGCATGGCCAAGGTCTCCGCTAAACACAAGGACACGCTGCTGCTTGCCATCCTTCAAGTCCAGCTGAACGATGGCGGAGCCCAGGATATGCCCGGCGTCGCGGAGCATGAGCGTGACGCCGGAAAGGATTTTTCGGCTCTTCCCATACTCCAGCGCTCGAAACTGCTTATGGGCCAGACAGGCTTCCTTCTGAGTATAGAGCGGGAAGACCGGTTTCTTTGCCTGGCGCTGACGCTTCCGGTTTTCCCAGGCGGCATCCTTCTCGTTCAGATAGCCGGCATCTTCCAGCATGATCCTGCACAGATCCGCTGTGGCCCGATGGGTAAAGATGGGGCCTTTAAACCCCTGTTTCACCAGGAGCGGCAATCGTCCTGAGTGATCCAGGTGCGCGTGGGTCAGCACCACCGCGTCAATCTCGCTCGGCTCGAACGGAAAGGGATCTCGGTTATGCTCCTCGTGCTGCGGGTTGCCCTGAATCAGTCCGCAATCCACGAGTAACTGATGTTCGCCGACGCGCAGGAGATAGCACGAACCCGTGACTTCTCGAGTCGCTCCATAAAAATGGAGGTCCATGCCCTACGCCTTCGATCGGGCTCGTTGACGAGCCTTCGTTTTCGGCTCCGGTCGTGACTCCGGCCCCTCCCATATCACCCGGACCATCATGTCGCGATGAGCCCAATGGTACGCCGCCGTTCCTTTATACGAACGCACCAGAGCCCGCCCGATCCGTTGTGCCAATCGATCGTTGGTCGTCTGTATTTCCAGATCTTTCTTGCGCCGGACGATCTTCATCACTCGATCGAGAGGATTGACCGATACGGCACGCGCTTCCACATTGGCGATCAATCCCCTGATCTCTGGCTCGTGCTCCCGCAGATCGGACCATTTCAAGGTCACAACGCCTTCCGGATAGTCGTCCTTGATTTTCTGACAGGCTGGGCAGACGAGCTTCTTCGTGCGAGGGGACGCCGCCAGCTTGGGAGCCTGAACCTTATCGAAATGCCACCGTTTATCCACATAAATAGCCAGACATTTCCGGCAGATGGCCGGCCCTTTCGGGGCTTTCAGCATCGCGTAAGGATCTTGTTTGGGATTTTCCTTCTTCTTGTACGATGTGTCATAGCGTTTACCAAGTTTTGTACTCATGTGGAACTAGGCCTCCCTTCAGGTTCGTTGCCAACCATTTTTCTTCGCTACCTGCCTCCCAGAGTTGTTCTGACCGAAATCCACAACCCTGTATCGCCTCTCCTGCATACACACAGATAGATACACCACAATCGCCCTCCTCCCCGATGCGGCTACGGTTGCGAAGGAATGCGTTTCGGCGGATTGATCGGCTTCCGTGGGGGCTTTGGTGGTTTCGATGGCGCTCCCGGCTGCACAGGCCGCTTCGGCGGATTTTTAGGAATACGACGGGGAACCCGCCGATGGAGTCGCAGTGGATCCCCATCCCCACACATTCCTTCCTCACACACGGTTATCCTACCCTCATTCCAAACATTCATTTCTACACCGCTCCAGCAGACATCCGACACCGAGGCATTCAGAACGAAGAAACACAGCCTCGATTGAGGCCGTACTTCCCTCAGACCTCCGTCCGACCTATTTCAAGTCCTTGACCATGTCGATCGCACCGCAGGGACATTCTTCTGCGCAAAGACCGCAGCCTTTGCAGTAGTCGTAGTTGAATGCGAACCGGTTGCCCGCCCCCAGTTTGATCACGGCATTGTCCGGACAAACGGCATAGCAATTGTCGCATTCGAAGCAATTGCCGCAAGATAAACAGCGGCGCGCTTCCAGCAAGGCGGTGCCGGCATCGAGCCCTCCGACCATTTCCTCGAAGGTGGCACGCCGCCTGGCCAGTGCCAATATCGGCTGTTTCGACTGTTCCGCATCGGTGTAATACCAGCCGTTCAATCGGTCGAACGTAGCCAGTGGGTGAACCGGCGGCTTCACATACAAAGTTCCGCGCAGATACGCGTCGATGTGGCGCGCGGCTCGTTTCCCATGGCCGGTTGCCATGCTGACAGATTGCTCTCCCGGCACCATATCTCCTCCGGCAAACAGGCCCGGATGCCCGGTCATCATGCACTCATCGACTTCGATGGTGCCGTCGTCAGACACACGAATCCCCTGGATGTTCCGCAAGAAACCGGTGTCGGCCTTTTGTCCCAACGCGAGAATCACCGTGTCAGCCTCGATCGTCTCGAACCGTCCGGTAGGCTTTGGCTTCCCCTGTTCATCCATTTCCATCACCTCTACCGTCAGTTTGTCATGATCGGCCTTGGTGATCGCACGGAGCCAGTGGAACCGCACCCCTTCCTCAGCCGCCTCAGCGACTTCTTCTTTGAAGGCGGGGGCCTGCACTGCGTCCCGGCGATAAATGATCACCGGCTCAGCCCCTAACCGCTCGGCGGTCCTGGCCACATCAATCGCGGTGTTCCCTCCGCCATAGACGGCGACTCGCCGTCCCAGCTTGTATGGAAAGGGACTTTCCATGCGGCTCAGGAACGTGGCCGCATCGAGCATCCGTTTGGCATCGACACCGGGAATGTCAATGCGTCTGGCAAGGTGCGCACCGACCGCGAGGAATGTTGCGTGGAATCCGCCGGTCTTAATGGTCGCATCCAGATCCTCGACCCTGGTATTGAGCCTGATCGTGACCCCCATTGCCTCGATCCGTGCGACTTCGGCCTCCACAATGTTGCGCGGCAGACGATAGGCTGGAATCCCGTAGCGCATCATGCCGCCGACCTTAGCCGCAGCTTCATGAATCGTCACAGCATGGCCCATCCTCGTCAAATGATAGGCGGCCGATAATCCACTCGGTCCGGCACCGACGATTAACACGCGTTTCCCGGTCGGCGGCGCACACGGCACCTGCCACCCATGCAGAATCGCTTGGTCACCGAGAAATCGCTCCACGGCTCGAATGCTCACGGCCTCGTCCAATTGGCCACGGTTGCAGGCCGTTTCGCAGGGGTGGTAGCAGACGCGCCCGTGAATCGCCGGCATCGGGTTGTCTTCGATCAACCGACGCCACGCCTCTTCATAGGCCCCCTCTTCCGCATGATAGAGCCAGGCTTGAATGTTCTCCCCTGCGGGACAGGCCTGATTGCAGGGCGGCAATCGATCGACATAGACCGGCTTCATCGTCCGCCAATTCCCCGTATGATTGGCCAGGCTGCTGTTTGGATCAAGGGTGATGGCGAAGGGTTTACGGTTCATACAAAGCCTTTATGCCGTCAATCCGTACGTGGCAATGTTCGCGTCGGCAATCGCTTGAATGGCGGCGATCGCGTCCGTATTCCGCGGCGGCCCGAACAGATGTTTGAAGCGGTCTTGGAGTTCCAGATACTGCTCCACCGAGACTTTGTGCCGAATCGGCATCCGGTCCACAACCGTTCCAAATTGCGCCTCAAATAACGGAAACAATCCGGACTCCACCGCCATCCTCGCGACCTTTATGGTGTGCGCGGGGTCGGACCCCCAACCCAGCGGGCAGGGGACATGAATGTGGAGGTACCGCGCTCCCTGTACTGCCATTGCTCTGGTGACCTTCGCTTCCAGATCATGAAGATCTGCTACCGAGGCTGTGGCCACGTAGGGGATGCCGTGTGCCATGGCAATGCGAGGCAAGTTCTTCCCCGTGCTGGGCAGATTTCCAGGAGTCTCCCCGACTGCTTGAGTCGTATTTGTTCTTGCGAACGGCGGCGTGGCTCCCGAACGTTGAATACCGGTGTTCATATAGGCTTCATTGTCATAGCACAGGTACAGTACATCATCATTGCGCTCAAACATGCCGGACAGACAGCCGAATCCGATGTCGACGGTCGCCCCGTCGCCTCCCTGGGCGATAACTTTGACATCCTCGCGGCCTTTTGCCCGCAATGCCGCGGCCACGCCGCTGGCCACCGCCGGCGCATTCCCAAAGACCGAGTGCATCCAGGGAATCTGCCAGGCGCTTTCCGGATAGGGGCTGGAAAACACTTCGAGACAGCCGGTGGCATTGACCGCGATCAACCTATCGTGCGCCGCCCGCATTGCGGCATCGACGGCATAGCGCGCACCCAATGCTTCTCCGCATCCCTGACAGGCGCGATGGCCCGAGTTCAGAGAATTCGTGCGATCCATTCGGGATTGGACCGTCCGGGCCTCCTCGTTGAGCAAACGGTTCCCGGCCGTATAGGTCCCAGTCTGATAAAACTTGATCCGTTGCTCCGGCATTAGTCGCTCCCTTAGACCACCTTGGTCCCGATCGCATTGACGGCACGAATCACCTGTTCGGCCATCGGTCCTGCCTGGCGCTGGTCGCGTCGTCGCATCAGTTCGTTGTCGATCACGGTCCTATTTAAATCGAGGAAGTGCGGTTCGCTCAACCGCTCCGCACGGGCATCTTGCACCATCTGCTTCAGCGATGATTTCGGGATAGACCGCCCTCCCAACCCTGCGATCACGGTATGGATAGGGATCGGCAATCCTTGGAGTGCCATTCGGACGTCGGCGGACACGATCCCCCCCATGCCCACCGCCAGGTCTTTTTCGACGACAATGACCCGTGTAACACCTTCTAAAGTGCCACGCAGTTGCACCATCGGGAAAGGCCGATAACATCCGATTTTCACGCAGCCGACTGCGATTCCGTCGAGTCGCAATTCATCGATGGCCTCTTTGATTGTGCCGATCACCGATCCCAGTGCGACCACAGCAATGCTGGCACCCTCCATGCGATAGGGCGAGCACAACCCTCCGGAGAGACGCTGGAACTGTTGCGCAAACGCGCCCGCCACTTCCGGGATGAGTGCAAGCGCACGGAGATATTGGTGGTGCGCCAGATATTTAACCTCGGTAAAGGCTTCCGGTCCGACCATCGCGCCGATTGAGATCGGCGCCTTCGGATCGAGCACTTGGACCGGAGAGTAGGGGGGAAGAAACGCATCGACCAGGCTTTGAGCCGGCATATCGACCGCCTCATAGGCGTGCGTGAGAATGTACCCATCCATGCAGACCATCACCGGACAACTCAACTCCTCCGCCAGCCGGAAGGCCTGGATATGGAGATCGGCGGCTTCCTGATTTGTTTCGGCATAAAGTTGAACCCATCCGGCATCGCGTAACGCCATGCTGTCCGAATGGTCGTTCCAGATATTAATCGGTGCACCGACTGCACGATTGGCGATGGTCATCACAATCGGAAGTCCGAGGCCAGCCGCGTTGTATACCGCTTCAGCCATAAAGAGGAGGCCTTGGCTTGTCGTGGCAGTATAAGTCCGTGCTCCCGTCGCCGAGGCTCCGATCAAGACACTGAGCGCCGCAAATTCTGATTCCACATTCAGGTATTGGCAACGGCCGACATCGCCATGTTTGACCATACGCGACAGGCGCTCAACGATATGCGTTTGCGGTGAGATGGGATAGGCGGCGATGACCTCCGGTCGGCACAACACGACCGACTCAGCCACGGCCTGCGAACCTTCAATTTGCGCGAGCATGGGGTGTGCCTCTCCCTGGTTCGTTCAAGCAAGCGATGACCCAATCATAGGCTTCTCTGGCGGCGGCCGCATTCGCCTCCCCTAGAGCGCCGGGAAACTTATGGCGAATCGCCGATTCGACTGACTTGAGCGTGATCCACCCTGTCATCGCAGCAAATCCACCCAGCAAAGCCGTATTCGCGATGGACCGTGTGAGATGTTTCTGCCCGATATCTGAGGCCGCCAAGGTGCACACATGTCCGTCTGGCAAGCTGCTAAGGAATTCTTCGAGCCCGATTTTGTCCAAGCTGAACCTTGAATTGAGCAAGACATATCCGGATGGTGACAGCCCCCCAAAGAGATCGACATGGTGGAGCAACGTGGGATCCTGCACGATGATGACGTCGGGATGCGTCACGGATTCGCGCGTGCGAATAGTCTTCTTGTCGATGCGGCAGAAGGCCATCACCGGAGCCCCCATCCGTTCAGAGCCAAAACTGGGAAAAGCCTGGGCCTGCTTTCCATCTGTGAACGCAGCGATCGACAGCAGCTCCGCCGCCGTGACCACGCCTTGCCCGCCCCGACCGTGAATGCGAACCGCCTGCATCTAATTATGCTCCCGCAACCTCTCTTGCCTGGGCGCAGACGACACAGAGCGTCGTCGCCGGCAGCGCCAGCAATCGACCCTCAGGGATGTCGCCGCGGCACTGCTCACAAAAGCCATACTGCCCCGCGCTGAGCCTGACCAACGCCTGATCGATCGCCTCAATCTCCGCCTTGAGCCTTGCATCTATCTGGTCAAGAAACCGGACCAGCTTCTCCTGCTGACCGCGCTCTTGAACTTCCGACTCAATGTCGGTTTCTAACTACAACAACTCATCCCCTGTTTTCGCCGCCCGACGAAACAGCACCTTCCGTTCTTCGATCAATTGCCTGCGGACTTGTTCCAAATCATGCATCGGGTGTATCTCCAGAATGAATTGCCATGGGTGGCGGCGTACTCCGCAAACTCTTTTCTTTCTGAAACGCATCCTTACCGGCCTCGTAGGCTTCAATGAATACCGCTTTGCTCTTCGCGAAAGTCTGCTTGCCTGCTTCACTACGGGCGTGAAAATCACCACGATCCGCCTCAACTTTTACCAAGACACCCTCTTCAGCTTCCTGAGCCAGCTTCACAATCAAACGTCCCACTTGCTCATCTGACCTGGTCGGAACAAGCACCGCGGCGATGGCCCCGCATATCGCCCCACACCGAAATCCTACGAGTGCTGCTCTGGTTGATGTCGACGTTTCTATTTGGCTTTCCACCACTCCCTCCAAGAGCACGTAATCTCCTCTCCCTGCACGGAGAAAATACTCCCGCTTTTGGATCAGCAACGCATGGGACACCTTGCGTAGGGGGTTCTTCTGCAAGAAGGCCACCACGAGACACACGAAGTCACGTGAACGTTTTTGCTAATTTACGAGAATTACTCCGCGGAAAGGATAACCCAGGTGAGGCATTTCAGGGCTCGACTCATCTAGGGCCTGTCGCAAAATGCGACAGGAAATAACTCCCGTGTGAATCCATCGCGATCGCAACACCAGAAATCCCCCGAATAACTACACCACGAAATGCGGGGGAAATGGCTCCGCTACAAACTCTTACGAACGAGAATTCCGTCCTAGCTACTGCGCCATTTCCGCGAACTAAAAGAGTTCACAGATCTCGGCACCATACGTCTCTTCATACAATAGACTGCACTATAGCTGGATTGATCAGGATCAGGTGCGCTTGCGAGGACTAGGCGGTGGCGGGAAGCTCACAGAAGTAGAAGGCCGCCATGGCAAGGGTGGCTGCCACATTCAATGACTCCACGCCCCGCGACAGCGGGATGGTAAATTTAACCTGCGCGGCGGCGACCGACTCCGGAGCCAGGCCCTGGCTTTCATTGCCGACAGCAAGCACCGTCCGTGAAGGAATCGTCTTGATGGCTCTGATCGGGACTGCATCCGGTGAAGACACCACTGCGGCATAGATCGAGCAGCCGACAGTCGAGAGGGAGGTGAGCGATACGCTCTGAAACACGGGAAGTGCGAGGATCGCCCCCGCAGTGGCCCGCACAACTTTAGGGTGGAAGCAATCGACTGAATCTTGGCTCAACCACACTCCCGTCAGATTGAGTGCTGCCGCCGTCCGAATAATCGTGCCGACATTGGCCGGATCTTGTAATCGCTCTCCGTACACGCCTAACACTCGTGCCCGCGCACACAGATCCGCTTCGCTCCATATCGGTTGGCGCACCACGGCCACAATACCCTGCGGCACATCGACATCGGAAAGTTTTTCAAACGTGAGGTCCGAACAAGTGAACTGCTGTGCGGAAAGGACGGCACGGGCTGCGCGAGCGGCCACATCTTCACACTGAAGGTACTGCGGAGCGACCACGAGACTGAGAATCTGGTCCGGATAGAACTGCATGATATCACGGCAGGCATGGGCGCCTTCGATGACGAACGCGCCCTCGGACTGCCGTGATTTCTTTTCGTGAAGCAGGTGCCTGATGAAGGCTGCATGGGCTCTGGTGAGTGGACGGAGAGGAACAGACACGCCAACCTTCCTCCTACCGTCCGAGCCCGCTATCGTAACAACGCACTGTCAGAACACTACCGCCGCTTTCGCTCGGAGGCCGCCTCCGCAGCACGAATCCGCTGCGCCCGCGCCTTCGCACGCTTCAACGCCGTCAGCTTGCCGCGTGTCCGGTTCTGCTCAGTTTGCAGTTTCTCTAACTGAGACTTCAAATGGGCTTTTTCCTGTTTATGCAGATCCGCGCATTCCGCTTTGGACAAGTGCGTCCAATCGCCGGTACCCTGCGCACGCTTGATCCGAGCATCCAAGGACTCGCGCAGCTGTCGAGACCGCATAGTCATCAGCGACTTCAAGGCTTGCTGGCGCCTCGTCACTTCCTCTTCTTCTGCCATGATACCGCGAATATCTGTTCCCAACATAATCACGCCTCCTTCTAAAACCACCACATAAGATTTTCTATTGTACCTGATTCCCTCCCTCTCTCGCCACCGAGCCATTTACCAGATAACATGTTGATTTACATGAAGTTTGCGGCGCAATCCTCGCGGGGTGAGTTGCGACACAACGCCAGTTTCTGTATCATCGCTACATGGCGATCGGTGGCCTGATACAAGCCTGGAGACTGTCCAGAAACCAATCTGTAGAGGCACTTTCCTCGACCGCCGGGATCGCACCTACTCTTCTCGAGGAAATCGAGACCGATCAGACCGACCCTTCTGCAGCAACGATTGAATCGCTCGCCTCGGCGCTCAATATCCCGCCATCATGGCTATTTGATTCACCAAAATCGTTTGACCACTTGTTTGAGCAAGCCGATGACGGCGACCGGCCGGATCCCGCACAGACCGATCCGGTTACCCATCGGATCCTCGCCGGCTCACGCCTGGATCGGTCCCTCTATGTCATGTTGACGGCCTTGATGCAGGCCGGAGATCCAAAGTTACTCAGAGCCGCGGAAATGAGTTTGCGGAGCCTCGTCAAACAATCCCGCCAAGCCACAGTCCCCTGGCTGCAACGCCCATCGGGACACTTCGAACCGCCCAGCGACTAATGACTGTCTGCCCTCACTGTCACTTGTGACATGTCACCTACCCTGCTACAGCACTTGCAGGATGAGACACTTCAGGTATCGGGTTTCCGGCATACTGGCCAGGATCGGATGATCGCCGCTTTGCCCCCGCTGCTCGATCAGGCGAAGCTCTCGCTTGGCATCACGCGCCGCCAGCCGAACGGCGCCCCAGAAATCATTCTCTGAAATATGGTGCGAGCACGAACTCGTCACCAGAAATCCCTCGGGCTTGGTCAATCTGATCCCTTGGAGATTGATATCTTTATATCCGCTCAACGCTTTCCGCACGGCCTGCTGGCTCCGGGCAAAGGCCGGCGGATCGAGCATCACGACATCGTAGCGCTTTCCCGCTTTCCCCAGTGTCCGTAGCTCATTGAAGGCATCGCACGCCCGGTAGTGGCACTTCGCCTCAACCTTATTGCGCTTCGCCTGCTCACGCGCCAGCACCAACGTATCCTCGCTCACATCAAGGCCCTCAACCGACTTGGCCCCGGCCAGCGCCGCATGAATCCCAAAGGCGCCCGTATGGCAAAATACCTCCAGCACGTCGGCTCCGCTGGTATAGGCCGCCGCCGCCAAACGATTCTCCCGCTGATCGCAGAACCAGCCGGTCTTTTGCCCGTGCTCGGTATCAACCAGAAATTTCGCCGGGCCTTCGGCAATCTCCACCGTCGTCGCCCCGGATCCCTTGATGAAACCGCGCTCAAGCGGCAGCCCTTCGAGCGTCCGGCTCTTGGCGTCGTTTCTGAGGTAAATCGACTGAACCCCCGTTTCTTGAGCCAGCCACTCAGCGAGCAGCTCCTTACGCCGGTCCATGCCGAATGACAGGGTCTGCATCACGAGCACCGACCCGTATCGATCGACGATGAGTCCCGGCAGACGGTCGCCTTCACCATGGATCAATCGATAGGCCGTGGCATTGGTCACAATCCGATTTCTGAGGCGCACAGCCTGACGGATCCGTTCCCGCCAAAACTGCTCGTCGATGGGCACGTCTTCGAATGTCAGGAAGCGAACCCGGATCTTGGATTCCGGATTATAGAGCCCTCGCCCGCAGAACCGGCCGGCCGGCGTCACGACATCGACTACGTCGCCGGCAACCGGCTGTCCGTCAATATTTCCGAGATGGCCGGCATAAACCCAGAGATGGCCTGGCCCCTCTGCGCCTCGCGGCTGAGTGAGGGTCACTTTCGCTGTCGGCAAATCATGATGTGTTGTCATTCTATTCTTATCCGATTGCGCAACCCCAAAGGTCAAGCACAATCCCAGCCCATTTGAATGGTACCTTCCGCGCAAAACGATGCTTGACGGTAAATCAGCAGTGTGATTTGCTGCGAGTGAGCCTTTAGCATAAACTTGCCCTCCGGGGAGATCTTTGATGAATCGACCGTCAACCATCGGATCGACTGTTCTCGACCGACTCCACCAACTCGGGGTCCGTCACATCTTCGGTATTCCCGGGGACTACGTGCTCTCCCTCTATCAGTTGATCGAAGCCTCTCCAATTACACATATCGGCACCACGCGGGAAGACTGCGCGGGATTCGCGGCGGATGCCTACGCCCGTATCAACGGCATCGGCGCCGTCTGCGTGACCTACTGCGTCGGCGGACTGAACACCGTCAACGCGATTGCCTGCGCCTATGCCGAACGATCCCCCGTGGTCTTGCTCACCGGTTCGCCCGGGCTTTCCGAACGGACTCGCACTCCGTACATGCACCACATGGTAAGAGACTTCTCCACACAACGGGAAGTCTTTGAAAGAATGACGGTGGCCGCCGTGGCGCTCGACGATCCGCTGACCGCCGAGCGCGAAATGGATCGCGCCTTTGCGGCCTTGCTCCGATACCGCCGTCCGATCTACATTGAAATTCCCCGCGACATGGTCCATACCCCGCTGCGGAGCACCGGGAAACCGGTCTGTCTCGAAGATGAACCGAGCGACTCGGCGGCGCTCGCTGAAGCCATTGGAGAGGTCAAAACCATGCTCGCCTCAGCCCAGCGGCCGGCGATCCTGGTTGGGGCTGAAGTCGGCCGCTTCGGCCTGCACGATCATCTCGCGCGTCTGGTCGAACGCCTGAACATTCCTATTGCCTCCACACTGCTGGGGAAATCCGTTATTCGCGAAGACCACCCGTTATACGTCGGCGTCTACGGAGGACTTATCGGACGCGACGAGGTCCAGCGCTTTATCAACGAATCCGATTGCCTCCTCATCCTCGGCTCAATTCTCTCCGATGTGGAAGATGTGGATGCCCGCTCGCCGCTCATGACCGAGGGCCGCACTATCCACGCGACCGCAGACCGGATCGCAATTAAGCACCATCGCTACGAAGCCATCCGCTTTCAGGACTTTGTATGCGCGCTCGGAGAAACCCTGCTGCCAACCTTCCCATCTCGCACGCTCCCGGCTCCGGCCGTCACCACGACAGCCGCGCCGGCACCCGACTCACCCGTCACACTGCAGGGACTCTTTCGCCATCTCGACAGCGTCCTGACAGAACACACGCTGGTCATCGCCGATGTGGGCGAGTCGTTGTTCGCCGCCGCCGATCTGCACGTCCATCGCCGGTTTGAATTTCTTTCACCCGCGTACTACACCTCCATGGGTTTTGCCGTGCCGGCGGCCCTCGGCGCTTCGTTTGCCGATCCCACCTTGCGTCCCATTGTCCTGGTGGGTGACGGCGCCTTTCAAATGACCGGGACAGAGCTCTCGACCTGCGTCCGCTACGGACAGGCGCCCATCGTGATCCTCTTGAACAATCACGGCTACTCGACCGAGCGGGAAATTCTCGAAGGGCCCTTCAACGACATCCACGAATGGCAATACGAACGACTCTGCGAGGTCATCGGTGGAGGCATCGGCTCGCGTGTGACGACGCAACGGGAATTCGAACGCAGTCTATCGGCAGCCCTCGCGGACTCCTCCCAGGTCCATCTGCTCAACGTGCTCCTCAACCCCGCTGACCGCTCCCCCGGCATGGTCCGTCTCGCTCGCCGGTTGGGCAAAAAACTATCCACGGATAAGCCTTGAGCGTTCCCGCCTGAAGCGGCGGCGTATGAACTTCGATCGAAGCAAGCAGAGGGCAGACATGTCTCTGCATTTCAATCCGGCAGTTACCCGCTAGAGAGAGATTGGCTCTGACACCGGGCTCGATTGGCCCATCAACGATAACCGCAAATGAGCGCGAAGGCAGAAACGACACGATTCGTAGCGAGAAGTACCAGGCTATCGAGAACGGAATGCCCGATAGGCCGGAGCTCTTCACGCGTTCTAAAGACTATTTCTTTCCTGAAAACACCGTGGCATCACAAGAGAGATACTTGATCTGCTTGATCGGCACCAGGATCATTTCCCGAGGAGACTCCACGTAAATAAATTCTTGATCTTCGGACAACCGATGGCTGACTGCATCCTTGATCAGCAGCTCCTGGTTGTCCACAAACACCACTTTTACCCAGTATTGCACGATAACACTCCTTCCCTAGACGCTGATTGATACCGGATCGCCGAAGACCGCGCGATTATACTGATCCATTTTACGGCATGGCAACTTGCCACCCGTCGAATCCATTCAGTAGAGTAGCGGGAAACCGTCGGACGCTGGACAACCTCAATGCTGACACTCCCTCACACAACTCTCGCCTGCCTGCTCCGCTGCGGCCTCGCGGCCCTCTTGCTGGCCATCCCGGTTGTGCCACAAGCTCAGGTGATGACTGATGACGCCGAGCTCTTACGGTTACGAGCCAAAGGGGAGGATGCCATCGCCGGCGACGATCCTGACGGAGCCGCGATGATCATGGGACGAGCCGCTCTGCTGTCAGCCCAAATGGCCAAGAAACGGGAGGGAATATCCGGGCTGGTGTCTCGCCGAATGGAATCGCTTTTCCGCTCTCAAGAACATACCTATCGCGCGATGAGCCTCTTTCGGCGAGCCGGCAATCAACTTCCGGCATCGTCTGGCGTCTGTAGCAGCCTCAGTCTGGCCCTCGCCAGTCTGCGGCAGGCCGCAGAGCCGATTGGCGACCTTCCCTCGCCGCCGCCACCTGCCCGATTGCGAGAAGACGTGGTCCAGCTTGCGGGAAGGATCGAAACATGGAAAACCGTAGTCGACTCGATGATCGCCGAATATCAGTGTTCCTGAAACCGCCTCGCTCCCCGCGCTCCGACTCAGTCTTCTTCGGGATTGATGATGTGCAGCCCGGCCGTTTTGGATGCCGCCAGCAACTGGGTATCGGCGCTGACGACCGTCAACCGCAGGGGTTTCAGCTCCAACGCCAGCGCCAGATGCATCACCTGCGGCGCTCGCAGGAACGGATACTCCATCGCTAATTCCTTCGTCGCCAAATAGGTAGCCATCGTGGGGGCAATAAACTGATAGAGCCCATCCTTGGATTCGATCTCGAATTTATGGATCACCGAGTAACAGTCATCCCTGGTAATGTCACCCTGCTGCGCCCGATTCGCCAACGTGGTGTAAAACTCGGTAACGGTCCAGGTGGGAAGAATGGCGACCTTCCCGCGCTTGACCATGAGCTTGTTGACGATGCGAGTGCCACGCTCCATGCTGTACCGCTTCACGATCGCTGAGGAGTCGAAGTAATAGTACGGCATTCGCTAGACCCTCCCCTTCAAAATCACCGCAGCCAACGGCCCCTGGAGCTTGGAGAGCCGGTCTTGCAGCTCATCGAGCGGCACTTCCTCGTATCCCTGCTTCCGCAACGTCTCGGCAAGATTGCCCTGATTGAACGATGCCGTGTCGTCCTTTAAACGGTCCCCCAATCGCCGCTTGGCCAAACGACTGGAAACTTTGCGGCCCGGCTTCGTCAACCCGCGCCCGCGGCTCCGAGGAGCGCGACCGATGGATTTGTCTGTAGGCTGTGTCACAGTGCTGATTCCCTCCTCGTTAGAATGAACGTGGCGTGGCTGGCACCGGTGCCGCCGGGAGCGAATCTCGCGGGCATCCGGCCGATAAAGCCTTGGAATCCGGTAATGGCGCCTCTCCAAATACATGAGATGCGATAGCTTTGGCAAGGTCTGAGGAAAATTCCTGCTGAATAACCCTGAGGGCTTTTGCCGTCGCCTCTCGATCGGAGAGATGCCCCTCTTTCCCGCCCCTCGACAGAGCCCCGACCACCCGTTGCGATCCGGACTCCACCACCTCAAAATCGCTGCACCATCGGACATACTTGAATTGCGGGTCACCCACCACAATAGGCCAGATTCGCACCGTCCCGCGAACCAGGAGCTCCGGCGCTCTGCCATCGCCATTCGCCGTACGATGGGCCACATATAACCCCTCCCGGATCAAGCCTTCGGTCAGAGAGCGTTGAATGGGTTCCGCATGATCTCCGGTGACCTCGACGGCAAGCACAAAATTCGTGGCGAGAAACTGATCCAGCTCGTTCACCAGATCGTTCACGTGATAGAGGGATGGGCTGCCCTGGCCCGATGGCCGAATCACCCGCAGATCCGCGTTATACGCCTCTCGCATCACCACATTTCTCGCGGCACGCCGAAGACTGCGCACCTTCGTCAACTTGTCAGCCTTCTGGCGCGCCTCCGTCAGATCGGATTCGATCGTCCGATCGAGCTCTCGCATCTTTTCCATCAAGGCGGTTTCTCCCTGGCCGCGGTGCATCCCCACCAGCACATGGTGCAGCCCTTTCGAGGCGTCATACCAGGCATCCAGCACCTTCACGTTTTCGAGGACTTTATCGGTGGACACGTTCGTAATCGTTTCCAGTGTCAACCGCCGTTCGGCGTTCGCGGCGCCGCGGCATTCGATCAACAGGTAGGACTCCCAGTCCTTGGCTTGCGCCGCCACCTCGGCTTTAAAAATCCTGGCGACCGCCGCATAGGCCTGGTCAGTGGCCGCACTCTTGCTCGCCGACTGCCCCTCTCCAAGCAAGTATTGCGCTGACAGGTACTCGGTACTCACACCGACTACCCATGCCGGCTTGGCCTTTCCTCCGAACCAGCTACAGCCGGTGAGCGCAATCCCTCCGAGCAGACCGAGCAGAAGCGTGCGAGCAGCACCGCGTACACACCATACATGGAATGTCATTGCATCACCCGCTGAATCAACACGGTGGTCTGCCCAGGCGCCAGCGACAGCGCGGGAGCAGCGTCTTTGGCCGGTCCCTCTCCACCCCCAACAAGCTGGACCGACAGGTGATACGGCCCTGGGGCCACCCACGCCCGCATGAGATGAATTTCGTGCGGAAGCGTCCGCCAGCTGCGCTTGTCTGCTTCTTCGGAGGCCACGGCCAATCCTTTTGTCAGCAGGCCAACAACCAATCCCACCCACGGAGCCGCATCTTTGCCAGAAGCCTGCTGCGCCCCTCGCGTCGCCCCCTCCGCCATGGAAAATTTGACCGCCGCGCGAGCCAGCGCCTTCACCGTGATTCCAGGCAGCCGGTCCGACAAACTCTTCTCGGCAAGCGCGGTAATGTTCTGTCCCAACTCTGAACGGACGGAGATCTGATGGCCACTTTCATCCGTGAGCACGAGCTGCTCCCCCCTCACGTGTGTCTTTTGCGAAATCAATTGCGGCAAGGCCACGCGCACCACACGTCCACTGAGACCATACAGCACACTATCGAACCCTCGATTCTGATGCCGTGAGGCTGGCGAGAATCCACGATTCAAGAGCACGAGCTGCAATGCGTCCAGACTGATCGGCAAGTCAAGAAACCGATCCTCCTTACGCGGAGCGCGCCCATTATAGCTGACCACCAGCACCTGCGCGAGATTTTGAACCGCCTCACGGGACTGCCATGCAGTATCTGGGAATAACCGGCGATACTCCTCAAACTCTGTAGTGAGATGCAGCGCCTCTGTCGTCCGCAACAGATCGGCACGTAATTGGACCGGCACCGGCGTACGCGCCCATCCGCTCATTGCCTCGTACGCCTCATAGGCTTTCCGGTAGGCGATGAAGGCGTTGTTCAAATCCCCTGTTGCTTCATACAGAATCCCCGTCAAATACCGTGCAAATCCATCTTCCTTATAAGCCGTTCTCTCCTTCGCCTTATCCGACAGCACATTGAGCCGATGATCGATGCGCCGCGCCTCAACCAGTGATTCCTGCAACTGCCCTTGCGCCGCATAATTCAAGGCCTTCACGACATTGATCATGACCTGTTCGTACGCATCGCCTTCGTATGGAAGCGCTTGATCGCTCGTCAGAAAGGCCGCAGTCTCCGAACGGATCGACCGGGTATAGAGCCGCTCGACTTCTTCTTCGGCCTGTTCAAGCACCGCATTGCTTAGCTGGTAATCGCCGGCCAAATGGAGCGTCATACCCCGGTCCATACCGTAAAGCACCCGGCTCTTGTTCCCGTAGGACGATTCGGCCTGCTGCACGATGGCGTCGGCCTGTTTCGCATCGCCCGCAAGAAGGCTCTGCTCGATCAGCGTATACCGGTTGATGGAAGGGCCGCAGGCCGTCAGCAGCAACGCGCCGACCAGCAGACTCAAGGAAGAGAGTGACGAGACAGCGCTCCGCCGCACAAGCACGTGGCGGGCAAAGCGTGAGAGGAGAGATCTCAACGGAATCCGCGGATACCTAGAATATCGTGCGTTTCTTCTCGATGACTTTCTTAATCTTCTTTTGTCCGTACCAGACCTTGGCGTTGCTTTCCAGATCCACCATCTGCAGATCAACCTGATAAAACACGGCCTTGGTGCCCTCGGCTTCATCGAGAATGGTTGAGATGGTCCCTTTCATCATGTAATCGGCACCGATCTCTTTGCCGGGAGCCTTTTGCGTATCCTCGCGCGCATACATCGCCTGCTCTTTTCGTTCCGTGCGCAACTCATCCCGCTCGCTCTTCCCGGCCACGAAGGTTACTTTCTGAGAGTTGGTCAATTCACGTTCCAGATCGGTCACGAAGGTCTGGATGCTGATGTGTTCGTGGCTGCTATTCAGGATGGTCCCGACCACTACCACGGGCTGACGGTGTTTCCCCTGGGTGAAATTGCCCAGCCAGGGATATTGCAGCGCTTCCTTGACCATCGTTTCCGCCACCATGCGGGAATCCGTATCGTTCCATCGTCCGCTCAGGTCGGTCACAACCCCGGCATCGACTCGCGTGATTTTGGTTACCTGTCCGCACCCGGACAGGAGGAGCCCCACCGCCATGACACCCAACCATCCGCGCCTCGTTCTCATCACGCCAAATCCCTCCAAGAAAAACACACCCTGTCTGCTCGACCTTTGGAGATCGCCTTACCGGTTCATCCGCTTGTCTTCTTCCTTCTCCAGCCGATCGAACATCTTATCGGCGTTCTTCCGCACAAACTCACGAACCTGCGCATTGAGTTCCTTCGCCTGCTCCAAATTATTCTTCATGTCCTCCAGACTCAATTTGGCCAGCACGTAATAGGTGTTCGTCTTCTCGTCCTTATAGCGATCGATCGGCCGCACACCGCTAAGCGTCGCGGTGGTGACCGTCTTGATAGCCCGTTCGACATTCTGCTCTTNNCTGTGTTGCGCGTAAAATCACCCGCCGTGGTTGACGCGGCGTAATCCCGCATCAGATAGCCGGTGTAGGTCTCGAAGGTCTTGGCAATCTCGGCGCGCGCCCGATTTTCGGCCGCATCCCAGGCCAGGGGCTCATTCCGTACGCCCACCACCGACCCGACCCCATAGAAGGACTTGCTATCCTTATCGTTGAACGCGCCGGATCCTTTTTGCACCCAGTTTGGCGGACCACCACAGGCGGCGAGCCCCATCAAGAGAGCCATGGCCAATCCGATACCGGCCAGTCTCGTCACACGTGCCTGTGCTGTAGCCATCTGATCCTCCTTCGTCACGAAATGTAGTGAATCCGCGCACACCAGCGAGTCGAGAATTCTCCTTAATTCATGCTAACATGCGTCTTCAAATCCGTCAACGCAACGGGGCTGATCCGGTTGACGCCGGGAAGGGATTTCTCGCGCAGGAACGACCGGCATCCACAATGACAGGACGCTCAGAGAGGGAGGCACTCACCGTGGCAGACGTTCAGATAGAAGACGGCATCATTAAGATCGCCAATCTCGACATTCAAGATCCGAAGACCGCCGCAGTGCTCGCGGAATACCCGCAAGTCCGCTGGGCGGAAATCACCAGACGCGCGTTGAAGATCGGACTGGGTTATCTGAAGGGCGGGGGAAAAGACTAGCGTTTTAACGCAGCGTCGGCTTCACTGACAGCAGACTTGGCTCGGGAATGGCTCCCCCCCAACTCCAGGTAGCGGCGAAACGCTTCCACGGACTTGGGCTGATCCTTCAGGTGATCGGCGTAGAGCGTCCCGAGTGAGAAATAGACGTCTTGATACCCGGCATTCACCTTGAGCGCCTGCAACAAGGCTCGTTCCGCTTCCGCGAAGCTGCCGCGCTTTTCATAAATCAACCCGAGCGTGTAGTACGAATCCGGATTGTCCGACGCATGCTGCACGGCGAGCTGCCCGGCCGCAAGCGCGTCATCGAGGTTCGGGAGCACCTCCAAGCGAACGTAACTCTTGAGCACATAGGCATCGCCATACGCTGGATTGTACTCAATCGCGCGATTCAATCGTTCCAGCGCCTCCTCGGCCCGCTTCCCCTCCTGAAGCAACGCATAGGCCTGCTCATACTGCACTTTGGCGGCTTGCTGCCGTTCCGCAGGGGTTTGAGGGCCGCTTCCCAGGACAAACGCTGCCTTTTTCCCTTCGATCAGCACCGTATCTCCATCGCCATCTAGCCGGGCACTGATCGGATGCTGCGTGCCCTGTGAGGCGCTCGCGACTTCCTTTTCCAGATAGGACCCAAGCTCCGAAGCCATCAGCCATCCGTTCTTATTGAGATCGGCCGCCCCTTGCAACCCGGCCAGCAAAGTCGCCGTGAAGAGGCTTTTCCCTCCGGGACGAAGCGTGACCTCACCCTTGTCCCCTGCCGTAATCACCTGCGCCGCGCGCCGTTCCGTCTCCTCTTCCGGTGACAACCGGCCCTCGAGGGAGAGCTGTTGAGGCGCGGTGGTTTCCCACCCTCTGACCGCCGCATCGATGATGAGCAAGGTATGTTTGGACGCCGACCGGCGAGTAAATTCCTTGAGCTGCTCGAAAGTCACCGACTTCGCGACATTGTTCACCTGCGCATCCCACGGCACGAGATAGCCGAGTTCTTTTCCATCGGCATCCAGGGTCACACCGGCATGACCGGCATAGAAAACCACCAGCCGATCCATCCGCCCGACCTTCCGGGGAAGGAAATTCGTGAACACCTGCTGCAGATGCCGGAAGCTGGCGTCCTTGTCATACACTTCAAGGACATCCTCAAAACCCATCTGTCGAAACGCCTGGGCCACGGTCTTGGCATCGTTCACCGCACCGGGAATCGGCGGCGCCAAGAGATAGTTTTCAATGCCGATAACGACCGCCCAGGATTTGTAGTAGAGCCCTTCGGGTTTTCCCAATTGGGCATGGGCCGTATCCACAGCGCCCACGCCGGCCACCCACAACCAGGCGAGCACAAGCACAATCGCGCGTGACATCCGCAAAGATAGACGTGAAATGAGTCGACGAGACATAGACATGACCGGCTCCGAGTCAGACTACCCCTCCATGATTACGGCTGTCAAGAAATCAGGTCCCCCGCTTCGCCCTCTCGCCGGCTCGGTCAAACGACTGTCGTCAAAGGGTTGCAGGGAGGCAGACCTTTCTGCATAATAAAAAATAGTCTCAGCATAGCTCGACTGAGGAGGTTTACACGTCATGAGTGAAGACATCGAGACCCTTTTAAAGGAAAGCCGGACCTATCAACCGACTGCCAAGACCAAAGCCGCTGCCTACATTCAAGACTACGACACCGCATACAAGAAATCGATTGCCGACCCGGAAGCCTTCTGGAGCGGCGTGGCCAAAGAGCTCGACTGGTTCAGCCCATGGAACGAAGTGCTGGAATGGAACTACCCGCTGGCCAAATGGTTTGTGGGCGCGACGTGCAACATTTCCTACAACTGTCTCGACCGCCATGTGAAAGGCGGCCGCAAAAACAAAGTGGCCGTCATCTGGGTCGGCGAAAACGACACCGAACGCGTCTTCACCTACGGGCAGCTCTATCGCGAAGTGAATCGCTGCGCCAACGCCCTAAAAAAGATGGGGCTGAAGAAGGGCGACCGGGTCACGATTTATCTCCCGAAAATTCCCGAGCAAATCGTGGCCATGCTGGCCTGTGCGCGCATCGGCGCCATCCATAGCGTCGTCTACTCCGGCTTCAGCGCCCCGGCTCTGGCCAGCCGGATTCGCGATGCCGAAGCGCATCTCGTCATCACCGCCGATGTGGGATTCGATCGGGGTAAAGTCATCCCGCTCAAGTCAGTGGTCGATGAAGCCCTGAAAACCTGCCCCACCGTCGAACGCGTCGTCGTCGTGCGCCGACAAAAGCCGGAAGTGACACTGACTTCCCCGAAGGAAATCGATTGGCACGACTGGCTCAAGCCTGAAAGTCCGGAATGTGAGGCGGCCCATTTGGATGCCGAAGACCCGCTCTACATCCTCTACACCTCCGGCACCACCGGCAAACCCAAAGGCGTCGTGCATGTCCACGGCGGCTACATGGTGGGCACCTACATTACGACGAAATATGTGTTCGATTTGAAGGACGACGACGTATATTTCTGCGTCGCCGACCCCGGTTGGGTTACCGGCCACAGCTACATCGTCTACGGCCCGCTCTTGAACGGCGCGACGATCCTCACCGCCGAAGGCAAGCCGGACTACCCCAATCCCGGGCGCTGGTGGGACTTGATCGAGCGCTACGGTGTCTCGATTTTCTATACCACCCCCACCGCCATTCGCCTCCTCATGCGCTACGGAGAAGACTGGCCGAAGAAGTTCGACCTCTCGACCTTGCGCATCCTCGGCAGCGTCGGCGAGCCGATCAACCCGGAAGCCTGGGAGTGGTTCCATCGCGTCACCGGCGGCGACAAGCCGATCATGGACACCTGGTGGCAAACAGAAACCGGCTCCATTCTCATCACGCCCTTGCCGACCGTGCCGCTGAAGCCCGGTTCGGCCACCCGGCCGTTCCTCGGCATTGAGGCCGATGTGGTGGATCGTGAGGGCAACAGCCTCCCGGCCAATGTCGGCGGGTTTGCCATCATTAAGAAACCCTGGCCCTCCATGATGCGGACGATCTATAAAGATCCGGAACGGTACAAGACTTACTGGAACACCATCCCCAACTGCTACACCGCCGGCGACGTGTGCCATAAAGATGCCGACGGCTACATGTGGTTCATGGGCCGCGCCGACGACGTGATCAAAGTCGCGGGAAACCGGCTGGGCACCGCCGAAGTCGAGAGCGCGCTGGTCAGCCACCATGCCGTGGCCGAAGCCGCCGTCATCGGCAAGCCGCACAAAACCGTCGGCGAGTCTATTAAGGCCTTCATCATCCTGAAGCAAGGCGAGACAGAGAGCCAGGAACTGATCCAATCGATCAAAGATCAGGTCAACGCGGAACTGGGCAAGATCGGAGTCCCATCGGAAATCGACATCGTTCAATCCCTGCCAAAGACCCGTTCCGGCAAGATCATGCGGCGCGTGCTCAAGGCCAAAGAATTGGGCCAAGACCCGGGAGACATCTCAACCATCGAAGAATAACCGGAGCCTTGCCACCAGCCACGTGTCAGTGCATAGGAGCCGACCAGCTTCAGGCCGGCTCCTGCTTCACTCTCGCTCAGCCACAGGAACACCACTCCCATTAAGGTCTTCATGTTTCTCATTCGACCAATGTCGCATCTATTCCATTCCCTAACACACGACCGGGGCATCCAGACTGCCTGTCTGCTCCTGGTCTGGCTCTGTGCCTGGCCCGTCGCCAATGGCTGGGCAGAGAGCCAGGTCGCAGCCAACCAATCAACTCAGATACACCAACCCACAGCTCAGGAAGCCGCCGCCACGTTGCTACGCCGCGCGCAAGCCCTGCGCGCACAGGGAGATCTGAAGGGGGCCATAGCAACGGCTCGGCAGGCGCTCGAACGGCAACCCAATCACACGGAAGCGCGTTACCTTCTGGCAACGGCGCTTGAAGAATCCCGTGACCGTGATGGCGCCATCAAAGAGTATGAGACCATCGTCAAACAGTCTCCGAACCATCTCGAAAGCCATTTTCGCCTCGGCATCCTCTATGGCCAGCTCAACAATCACAGCGCCACGCTCCAGGCCTTTTACGCCGTGTTGCGTCTCAAGCCGGACGATATCGCGGCCCGCTTCAATATCGGCCTGGTCTTTCGCAAAACCGGCGACCAGGAGTGGGCGAAGCGCCACTTTGACCTTGTCTTGAAGCAGGACCCCGGCCATGCCGGCGCCCATACCGCCTTGGGCAACATCTACTACGAACAAGGCAACCTCCCTCTCGCCATTGAGGAATATCGCGCCGCGCTCGCCACCGAACCGGAATATCTGCGGGCACGATGCAACCTTGCCCGCACCCTGAGGCAGTCCGGAGACCTTCCCGGAGCTATCACCGAATACCGCGAGGCCCTTCGCACACAGAATACAGACCCGGCGCTGTACATTGAATATGCCGAAACTCTCCGATCCGCCGGTCAAAAGGCCGAAGCCGCCAAAGCCTACCAGCAAGCCTTGGCCGTTCTCCCGCACAGCGGAGATCAAGTGGATACCCGCACCCGCATCGAAGCGCAACTGCAGGTGTTGGGGGGTGAGGGGAAAGAGTAGCGGAGAAGAAGCCGATCCCACGCACAATTGGTCATCAGGGTTTCATACCGTCCTACCTGCGACGAGTCCATTCGTTTGATACCCGGGAAGAGACTCGCGGGAATGCATCTCGTCTATGGGGCACCAGGGGATCGATGGCGGTGTTATCTGGGGCGAATACTCGGGAGCGAACCCATTGCTGGCACAGCCAGGCATAAGCTGTCTCCAACAGACAGAGGCCCATCGGTCAATGCATCTACAAGCCTGCTGGGAGGTATCATAACCATACGGTTATGATACCTCTGGCCTGCCAAGCAGATGAAGCAAAAGCTGCCGGCGGCCGAAGGGGCACGGCAACGATCAAGCCGCGCACTTGCGTGGATCCCGCGTGCAGGAAAAATCACAACCTTCTATCGTCCTTTCTTACGATTGAAGAAAAGCACTCGGGGTATTATCAGGGACCGCCCAAGACTATGAGTGGAAAGCGTCCACAGGAAAGATCAGATCAATCCCCGCTTTTGCAGATAGTCTTTATCGATGATGGGCGTGGTTTTCGGAAGCTGGCTGCGCTCTTGGAGGAGCCGTTCGACGTATTTGCCAATGAGGTCGGATTCGAGATTCACGACATCGTTCACTTGTTTAAGTCCGAGCGTCGTGACCTTCGCGGTATGGGGGATGATGGCGCCGGAGAACCCGTGAGCGGTTACGTCATTGATTGTCAGGCTGATGCCATCGACGGTGATGGAGCCCTTCACCACGCAGTAGCGCAGCACTTCCGGTGGGGCTTCGATCGTAAAGAATATCGCATTGCCTTCCTGATGCCTGCTCCGAACCCTGCCGACTCCATCGACATGCCCCGCCACCAGATGCCCGCCGATGCGCTCGTTGAGCTTCATCGCCCGTTCAAGATTGACCGGTGCCCCAGCGGTGAGATGGCCGAGCGTCGTGACCGAGAGCGTTTCCGGCGAGACTTCGACGGTAAAATTATTTTCCCCCTTCGAGATCGCCGTCAGACAGACCCCGCTCACGCTCACACTGTCGCCGATCTTCAGATCGCTCATGACAAGCGACGCCAACAACGTCATCCTCGTCCCGGCCAGTGTCTTTTCCAACGACATGACCGCGCCCATCTCTTCCACAATTCCGGTAAACATCAGGTTTGCCTCATGAAGTTGCGTGTGGGACCATCACGATAGTCCGCGTTCCAATCGCTGTGGGCTGCGATTATAGCACCGGCTTACTTATTCCTCATCGTCACCCAGAATAGGCCCGCTGCGACAAGCTGTATACTCGCGATGATCGCAAAGGCGCTGGTATAGCTCATGCGCTCGATCAGCACACCGGCCAAGAGCGGCCCGCTCGCATGGCCGATATCCATGATCGTCCCCTGCATGCCCATCCCCGCCCCCAGCGTCTTGAACTCGGAACTGTCCGCCACCAGCGCGGAAGAGGATGACGACACTACGGCCTCGCCGAATCCGAACCCGGCCGACAGCAGGAGCAGGACGGGAAAGAGCGCGACATGCGGCATGCAGACGAACGTGGCCGCGCAAATCAGCAGGCCGATCACGATCAGCGGCTGCCGCCCCATGCTATCAGACACCCGCCCCATGATCGGCTTCGAGAAGAACGACGTCGCCGCTTGGACGGTGAACAGGAGCCCCACTTCGCCGGGATTCAACCCGGACGCCACGCCATAGAGCGGCAGAAAAGCCATCAAGGCCCCATTGGCAATCATCTTTGCGCCATCCGTAGAACTGGTGATGAGCACCTTGCGATTCCGCGCGACAATGACGAAGCCCTTCCACATCTCGGCGAGCAGCGGCTGCATTCCCTTCTGTTGGACTCGCGGCTGGGCCACGTCCAAATGCAAACTGTAGAATAGAACGATGGCGATGCAGCCGAAGATGCCGGCCGTCACGAACGACCAGTTAAATCCCGCCGCATAGACGAGATACCCGCCGATGAAGGGACCGAGCAACGCGCCTGACTGGGTGCAGGCCGTATAGGTCCCCAGCGCGGCCCCTCGCCGTTCGCGAAAGAGTTCCGCCACGGTCGCCAGCGCGCTGGGCGCAAAGATCGCCGTGGCCAGCCCATGCATGAACCGCAGCGCGGTCAGAGCATTCAGGTCGGTGATGAAGGGGTAGAGAAACGGCGGCAGCCCGAAGGCCACCACGCCGATCCGCAACAAAAAGCGGCGGCCATAGATATCCGACAGGGCCCCGGATGGCAGCTTGAGCAACACGCCGGTCAAGGTCGACACCGAGACGATCAAGCCGATCCGCTCAGGACCAGCCCCCAAGGACTCGGCAAACAAGGCCAGCACCGGCATCCGCACCATGTTGTAGCTGATGAAGCAAAAGATCCCGACGGTGCAGATCAAGAGAAAGCTGCGTGACGCGATCATTGGGAGGCCTGATCCTTGTGCGGCATGCTGATGGAGGCCTTCATGCCCTCCAACGCCTGCCGCAAAAACTCGACGTCGTCTTGCGGCAGCGACGGAGGATCCGTCGCTTCGAACAGGACGCGCTGGGAATTTTTCCGCATCTCCAAGCCCAGTCGGTTGACGGCCTCGATCCCTTTCGCCAGCTTGCGCGTGACGGTGCTGCTCACCAGCGGCCGCACCAGCGACACCAGTCCTGCCAGCAGACGATTATCCAATCGCGTATAGGCTACGACCGTCGTTTCGACCACGTCATGTCCCGCAGTATCTTTGCCGGGACTCATGTGCAGCAGGACCACGGCTTTCCCCACGATATGCCGCAGCAATCTGCTGTCGTGCGTCCCTTCGAGATAATACAGGCGATGCATCCGGTCCTGATAGACCAATTCGACCAGTCCCGAGGTCCCCTCGCCGTCATCTCCCCAGTATCGGCGGGTACTGCGCTCCTCCGATTTATAGAGGGCGAGATCGAGACGGTTCAGCAGCGCGGCTGCCGTAGGCGGACGATCCAGCAAATACTCATAGAGGGACTCCGGCAAAGACACCCACGTCGGCCCGACTTTATTGGCGGTCGTAAAGTCCTCGATGATCGGTTGCAGACGGCAGGTCCAGTCAGGCGACACTCGTTCAACTGGAAAGGTGACCCCGGCATGCTGAGGAGACAAACGGCAGGGTTCCGCTCGGGCGACCGGCGAGGCCACGCCGCCCACACACACCGCCAGCAACGTGCTTCGCATTATCCACATGGCGTGGCCTGGGATCATGGCGCCGGCTTCGGCACCTGAATCGCCAGCTGCACCGGAAAGAGCTGGCGGGGATCCTGACGAAGACGGGCCTGCCTTAAAAGCGTCTCGACTGCGGGTGTGAGCATCCCCTCGAACGATACCTGCTTGTTCGTGACCACCGTCACCGGTTTGGAGAAATCGACCAGTTGATCGTTCAAAAAGAGCGTGTAGCGCCGCACTAAGCCTGTTTCGACTTCGATGCGATTGGGCGCCGTCACTGCGGCATCCAGCCTGGCATAGCGCTTCTTCTTCGTCAGCTCGTCGCGCTTGGAGACCAGGTCTTCGGAAAACGCGGCAATTGCATCGGTTGCGTCGATCCTGACCCAGCCGAAGGATTGAAAGTGACTGGCCTCCCGCACCACTGTGATCCTGGCGGGCACAGGATTCCGCCGCTGCGCGTTGAGCCACGTGACGAGATCGGGTAATTCTTCGCGCGGAAAGAAATGGCCGCCGGCCATAGGATGTTCGCGCTGATGTTCCCGATACACATGCGGGTAGCCGATTGCTTCCAGCTCGCGCGCGATCGTTCGGCTCAATTCCACCGGCATGACCTGATCCTTCGCCCCGTGAATGATGTAGACCGGCGTCGAACGCAGATTGGCAAGAAAGGGCATGAGGACATCATCGAGCCCGCTGGCCATCGGCGCGAGGCCGGCAAAACGCGACGCATGGTGCATCCCGATCAGCCAGGTACCGATGCCGCCGTTCGACATGCCGGTGAGAAAGATGCGATCCGGATCGACGTGGTACTTCGCCTGAACCAGTTGCACAAGCGTCAGCACCAAATCCTCCGCGCGCCTTGTGAACCAGGCTCCGGCTGGAAAGGTCGGACAGACGAGCAGATAGTCGTGACCCAACCGGCTCTCCCATCGTTCGAGATAGGCCTCTCCTGTGAATCCCGCCCCGTGTAGACACACCACGAGGCCATAGGCTTTCGACGGCTGATAGGTGAGCGGAACGGAGAACGCATAGTGGTAGGTCCGTTCACGAACGACCACCTGCTCATCCGGCATGATGCCAACCGGCTGCGGATCATAGACGCGACCGGTCTGAATGGTGCGGGTAATCAGGTCGACGGTGGCGTCCGGATTGGCGAGCAGGTGCTGCAGCGTGGTCTCTGCTTTCGCGCTATCCGGCTCACCCAGATAAGAGAAGATCTCGGCGGTCAGATCCGACGCCTGCTGAGGAGCTTCTTCCGCCGCCACAGCCTCGCCGGCCAAGCCCAAAATACAGAGCACTGCCACACCGCACAGCCATCGCAGGACAAACCCAATGTTCACATGTGCAGCCATAGGTGCATTATAAATCGCCTTCGATAACAACATCAGCCCCCAACGACCTGGTTCGCACGTGAGTGAGCTTCAACGCATCGGCCAGCCGGCGCGGGCTTGCTCCTCCGATCACGCCTTTCGACTGCGTCCCGCCAAGCAGAGTCGGCGCGACATACAGCCGCACCTGATTCACCAGCTTGGCTTTGAGGAACGCGGCATTCAGCTCCCCGCCTCCCTCGACCATTACGGAGATCATCCCGCGTTGACCGAGAGAGGCCAGGAGATGTTTCAACGAGACCCGTCCTCGCTCGCCGGGAACCACGAGGACCTCAATCCCCAATTTCTCCAGCTCCAGCAGGCGAGCCTTCGGCGCAGCCTTGGTCGTGGCAATCACCGTCTTGGCCTGATCTTGCTGTCCAAGAATCTTCGCCGAGCGAGGAATGCGCAGGCGGCTGTCGATCACAATGCGGCAGGGTTGTTTGGCGGCTAATGCGGTCAACCGGGGAGGCCTGCGCGCGGTCAACGAGGGATTATCGTGCAAGACCGTGCCGATGCCGACAATCACCGCATCGACGGCACTCCGCAGTTGATGAACCTCCCGGCGCGATTGCAGTCCCGTAATCCACTTCGATTCGCCGCCTGCCGTTGCAATCTGTCCATCCAAGGTCATCCCGGCTTTTAAGATGACGTACGGCCGTTTGGTGCGAACCCAATAACTATAGGTTCGGTTGAGAGTCTCCGCTTCCTGTCGCCCCACGCCGACGATCACCGTAATTCCGGCGCGGCGCAACTGCGCGATCCCCTTCCCTTTGACCTGTGGATTGGGATCAACCATCGCGACCACCACATGGCGCACACCGGATTGAATCACCGCCGGCACGCAGGGTGGCGTGCGTTTCTTCAGATGACTGCAGGGCTCGAGCGTGACATAGAGCGCAGCCCCTTTAGCGCGAGGCCCTGCCTGGCGGAGGGCCAGCACTTCGGCATGGGCTTGGCCAGCTGCATGGTGATAGGCCTGGCCGACGAGGCGGCCCTTAGAAACTACAACAGCCCCAACCATCGGGTTGGGGCTGGTCTTACCTAGGCCCTTCTCGGCAAGCCGAAGAGCCTGCATCATATAGTGCTGGTCGTGAGTTCGGTCGATCACCGCTTCTTACGACTGACGGATGACTTCTTGGGCGCCGGCTTGGCCCGCTTCACGGATTTGGCTGGCTTTGCCGCCTTTGCGACCTTCACGGTTTTTGCGCGTACCGGCGCAGCTTTCTTGGCTGCCGGCTTGGCGTCACCTTCGGCCAGCGCGGCCTGTGCCGCGGCCAATCGCGCAATCGCCACGCGGAACGGCGAACAGCTCACATAATCCAAACCCAACTGATGGCAGAACTCGACCGAGCTCGGATCGCCGCCATGCTCGCCGCAAATCCCGAGCTTGATGCCGGGTCTGGTCTTGCGCCCCCCGGCGATCGCCGTCTTCATTAAGCTCCCGACGCCCTCACGGTCAAGCACGGCAAAGGGATCAGACTCCATGATCTTGACGGTTTTGTAATAGTCGATGAACTTGGCGGCATCGTCACGGGAGAACCCGAACGTGGTTTGCGTCAGATCGTTGGTGCCGAAGGAGAAAAATTCAGCCTCTTCCGCAATCCGGTCGGCCGTCACCGCCGCACGCGGCAACTCGATCATCGTCCCCACGAGATAGGAGAGCTTCACATTGTAGCGCTTCATGGTCTCCTGGGCCACTTCGCGAATAAGATCCTTCTGCGACTTCATCTCGGACACCATGCCCACGAGGGGAATCATGATCTCCGGCACAATCTTCTTGCCTTCCTTCGCCAGTTCGCAGGCGGCTTCGATGATGGCTCGCGCCTGCATCTTGGTGATCTCCGGCATCGTAATCCCAAGGCGGCACCCGCGCAGCCCCAGCATGGGATTGAATTCATGCAGTTCCTCGACCCGCGCGAGGAGACGGCGCTGCTCTTCCAACTTGGCGCCATCGTTCCCGGTCAACTCCAATTGCGCGATCTCGACCATCAAATCCTCGCGCTTCGGCAGGAACTCATGCAACGGCGGATCAAGCAGCCGGATCGTCACCGGATAGCCCTGCATCTCACGATACAGCCCGATGAAATCGGCCTTCTGCAGCGGCAAGAGCTGATCGAGATACTTTTCCCGCTCCTCTTTCGTCCGCGCCAGAATCATTTTCTGCATGATCGGAATCCGGTCTTCGGCAAAGAACATGTGCTCGGTGCGGCAGAGCCCGATACCTTCGGCACCGAAGCCCCGCGCAATCTTCGCCTGATCCGGCACATCCGCATTGGAGCGGACCCGCAGTGTCCGCATGCTATCCGCCCACGACAGGATCGTGGCAAACAACTGGTACTTCTCCGACTTCTTCCCGTCCAATTTGCCCTGCACGACCTGAATGATCTCGGACTCCATCACGGGAATATCGCCGTCATAGACATTGCCCGTCGAACCATTTACCGAAATATAGTCGCCTTCACGAAACACCTTGGCGCCGATTCGGACCGACTGCGAATCAATGACTTCCACCGCCTCGCAGCCCGCCACGCAGACTTTGCCCATCTGCCTGGCCACCACCGCCGCATGCGACGTCATGCCGCCGCGCGCCGTTACAAACCCGGTCGCGGCATTCATTCCATGAATGTCATCCGGACTCGTTTCTTCCCGCACCAGCACGACCCGCTCCCCGGCCGCCTTCATTTCCACCGCGCGATCAGGCGTCAAGGCAATCTTGCCTGCCGACGCGCCCGGACCCGCCGGCAATCCTTTGCCTAACGGGACCGCCACGGATTCCGATTTGGTATCGAAGATCGGATAGAGATATTGCGACAATTGCTCCGGCCCGACACGCTGCACCGCTTCGCGTTTCGTAATCAGGCCTTCCTTGACCATCTCGACGGCGATGCGCACCGCGGAAATGCCGGTCCGCTTGCCCACCCGCGTTTGCAGCATGTAGAGCTTGCCTTCCTGGATCGTGAATTCCAGGTCGAGCATGTCGCGGTAGTGCTTTTCCAGTTTCTTATACGTCGTCTCAAGATCTTTGTAGGCGGCCGGCACGGTGCGCCCGAGTTCGGTCACCGGGAGCGGCGTGCGAATGCCCGCCACCACATCTTCGCCTTGGGCGTTCATCAAACATTCGCCGAAAAACTTCCGTTCGCCGCTGTTGGGATCGCGCGTGAAGGCCACGCCGGTGCCGCTGGTGTCGCCCATATTGCCGAACACCATCGCCACCACGTTAATCGCGGTCCCCCAGTGGTCCGGAATGCCGTTCAACCGCCGATAGGTAATGGCCCGCGCGCCGTTCCAGGATGAAAACACGGCATTGATCGCCATCCGCAGTTGCTCGATCGGATCGTCAGGGAAATCCTTCCCCGTCTCCTCTTTCACCAGTGACTTGAAGCGTTCCACGAGATCACGCAAGGCTCCCGCGTCCAATTGCGTCTCGTGCGCCACACCCATCTCTTCTTTTTTATGATTCAGAATGGCTTCGAAATGTTCGCGCGGCACCCCCATCACAATACTGCCGAACATCGTGATGAACCGGCGGTAGCTGTCCTGAGCAAACCGGTCATTGCGTGTCTTGGCAGCCAGTCCCTCGACGGTTTTCAGCGTCAGACCGACGTTCAAAACGGTATCCATCATGCCCGGCATCGAGGCGCGAGCGCCCGAGCGCACGGACACGAGCAGCGGCTTCTCGGGATCGCCGAACCCCATGCCCATCGACCGTTCAACTCGCTTGAGCGACGCCAACGCCGCGTCCCACATGCCGGGCGGATACTTCTTCCCCAGCTTGTAATATTCGACACAAGCCTCGGTCGTGATCGTGAATCCAGGGGGCACGGAAATACCGAGGTTGGTCATCTCTGCCAGGCCGGCACCCTTGCCGCCCAGCAACTCCTTCATGTTCGATGTGCCTTCCGCCTTGCCGTCACCGAAATAGTATACGTATTTCTTAGCCACGCCTGACTCTCCTTTGCGATCGACTGACGAGATCTAGACCGATTGTCTGGTTGCGGCTAGTTCCAGTTGCAGCTGGTAGCGGTTCACAAGATAGCGGCGCGTGATCACGCCAAAGGCAATGATCGCCGCCACAAATCCCACCCACCAGACCAAGCGATAGTCGGCCCGGATGCCGTGATCCACGTAGTACCGGCCATCGGGGCCCTGACGCACAATTGTATTTGTATCCAACACATGGGGTGTGCCCGTCGGATCGGACAAGTTGATCCACTCGGAACAGAGACGGATAGGATCAGTCGCTCCCGCGAGACGCTGCCAACTCAATCGCAGACAAACGTCCGATTGTGGATTGAACAGATCCGGCGTCCGCACCAACTCGTCCAGATTGACGCCGCTCACCCACATACCAAACAGGAACATGCCGTTGCACAGCAGAATCAGGACGATGGTAACTCCGGTCGAAAACCGCCGGACTCGCGCCTGACGAGACTCTTCGTCACCTGCGGCCCTGGCCCCAACTGCCGATGGGGGATCCTGCGCCATGCCTTCATGCCCTGCCTAGCTCCCTTGTACCACAATCTGGGAGAAGTCCGCGAACGACATGAAGAAATCGTCCACTTCTTTCAGCAGCGAGAGGCGGTTGCTGCGCACCGCCTGGTCCTCGGCATTCACCATCACTGCGGCAAAGAAGGCGTCGATAGCCGGTTTGAGCCGAACCAGCGACTCCAAGGCCTTGCCATACTCGCTCGCCTGCATCGATGCGCCCATCTTGTCCCGTTCATCCGATACGGCTTTATGCAACGCGGACTCGGCGGGATCGTGGAACGCGGAGGGCTCAACCGGGCGGCGCTCCCACTGCTCCTTCTCCACGAGGCGATGCGCGCGTTTAAATCCGACAATCAACGGATCGAACTCGGCCCGGCTGGTGACCGCATGCAACGCCTGCATCTTGGCCAGCAAATCCCGCAGATCAAACGATTGGCGATCCACCGCGCTGACGACGGCATTCACCACATCGTCCCGCAACCCGTATATCGTGCGGGCATAGTGCCGGACCCGCTCGAACATGAATTCAACCAGCCGCTGCTGTCCATCCCCCTGGTTCGCTCCGGGCTTGAAACCCGCCGCAGCCACAATCGCTCTCGCCTCACCGATAGCCCGGCCGAGGTCCAACCGGACAAAACCCTCCAACAGAATACGCACGATCGCCGTGGCATGGCGGCGCAGCGCAAAGGGATCTTCAGATCCTGTCGGCACCATCCCGACGTGAAAGAACGAGGCCAGACTGTCCAAACGATCAGCCAGGGACAACACTTGGGCTTCGACCGAATCAGGAATAGGACCTTCCATTGAATGCGGCCGATAGTGCTGGAGAATCGCCTCACAAACCGCAGGATCCTCTCCGTCATGCCGGGCATAGTAGCCGCCCATGATCCCCTGCAATTCCGGGAATTCTCCGACAATACCGGTCAACAGGTCAGCTTTGCACAACGTTCCCGCACGCTCACAAACCTGGACGACAGAGTCCTTGAGCCCGGCCGACCTGGCCAGCATTGCCGCAATGGCAGCCACCCGCTCCTGCTTCTGCCCCATCGTCCCGATCTTTTGATGGAACGTCACCCCGGCGAGCTTGCCGACACGATCCTGGAGCGAGGTCGTGCGGTCATCATCGTAGAAAAACTTGGCGTCCGCCAAACGCGCCGCGAGCACTCGCTCATTCCCTTCGCGGATCAAACCCATATCCTTTACGCGATTGTTGGTGACCGCGATGAAATGGGCCACCAGCTTGCCGCTTTTCTTGTCCCGCAAAGAGAAGAACCCCTGATGCTCCTTCATCGAAGTGATCAGAATTTCTTCCGGAACATCAAGGTACATGTCTTTGAACGATCCAATGATCGCGTTGGGCCACTCCGTAGTAAAGACGGCCTGATCGAGCAATGCCTCATCGTGATTGAGGACAAAACCGGTCTTCTTGCACAGGGTGGCAATCTGCTCCTGGATCATCGCGCGCCGGCGCGCCGGATCTGGCATCACGCCCTGTTTTTCGAGCGCCTTCACGTAGGTCTCACGATCCCGCACGACCACTCCTTGCTTCCCGCCCAGCACCCGATGGCCTCTGGTCCGATTCCCCGCCTTGATCCCGGCGGCTTCGACAGGCAACACCGCTCCGCCATAGAGCACGACCAACCACCGCACAGGGCGAGCAAAGCGAACACCCGTTTCATTCCACTTCATGGCTTTCGGGAACGACAGCTTGGCCACCAATTGCGGCACAAGTTCCGTCAATACGACTTTCGCAGGGCGCCCCTCTTCCCGCTTCACGGCAAAGAGATACTCTCCCTTCGGCGTCTGACGGACTTGGAGGTCTTGCACGGCCACTCCCTGCCCCGCGGCAAACCCCACGGCCGCTCTGGTCGGTTGACCGGCCGGATCAAACGCGACAGCCTTTGATGGCCCCATGGCCTCCTTCATGACAGAGGCCTGTTGCCTGGCCAGCCCCTCCACCACCAGCGTCAAGCGCCTTGGAGTCCCGAGGGTTCGAACTCCTGTGAAAGTCAATCGCTGTTCGGTCAGGAGACGTTCGGCAGACTCTTTCAGGCAGGCCAATGCGGGACTGATGAACTGATAGGGCAGCTCTTCAACCCCAATCTCCAGGAGCAACTCGGCCGTAGACAGAACAGACCCTCCCGCAGGTTTCTTGGGAGCGGCCTTCGCACGAGACATCTTCTTAGTCTTCGGCATAAATGAGTCTTTGGACCATTATGATCTGGTGGATTTGGACACAGATCGAGGACTACCGGCCTTGTGCCCGCTTCGATTCAAGAGCGGGTGCCCCATCGCGGCTCGTTCCTCGATGTAGCGTTCAGCACATTGTCTGGCCAAGGCCCTGACACGTGCAATGTAGCCCGTTCGTTCGGCCACACTGATGGCCCCTCGGGCGTCCAGTAAATTGAAAACGTGCGACGACTTAATGCAATAGTCATAGGCCGGCAAGGTCAACCGCTTGTCTGTTTGCACCAGCAGCCGCTTGCATTCCGCCTCATAGGACTGGAAGGCCTGCATCAACATCTGCACATCGCCTTCTTCAAAGTTATAGCGCGAGCCCTGCACTTCGGTCTCATGATGAATATCGCCGTACTTGATCGAGTCGGTCCAGGCAAGATCGAAGACGTTGTTGACCTGCTGCAGATACATCGCGATCCGTTCCGTGCCGTAGGTAATCTCACCGGTAATGGGGGCCAATTCGATCCCGCCGATTTCCTGAAAATATGTGAATTGAGTGATTTCCATGCCGTCCAGACGCACTTCCCATCCCAGCCCCCAGGCACCGAGGGTGGGCGACTCCCAGTCGTCTTGAATAAACCGGATGTCATGCTGTTTGGGATTGATCCCGAGCTCGGCCAGACTTTCCAAATACAATTCTTGGATGTTATCCGGCGCAGGTTTCAGCACCACCTGATACTGATAGTAGTGCTGCATGCGGTTGGGATTTTCCCCGTACCGGCCATCGGTTGGACGCCGGCAGGGTTGCGGATAGGCCGCACGCCAGGGTTCAGGCCCTAACGACCGCAGAAAAGTGGCAGGATGGAAGGTGCCAGCCCCCATTTCCATATCGTAGGGCTGATGGATCACACAACCCCGATCAGCCCAAAACCGGCTTAATGAAAGAATGAGATCCTGATAGGTCACAGAAAATCCAGCAGTCATTAAAAAGTCGTGCGCGTCAACTCTGCTTGCCATGCAAAAACGGAGCGCCAAGCTAACAAGAATGGTTTCAGCCTGTCAAGCAATATTCCCTCATGGATCAAAGAGTTGCAGTACACGTCTTCCCTCATGCGCCAGCGGAAATATCCGCGCAACAATTCGTTTATACCCACTCTGCCTGTAGGATTGCGGCTTGACGAAGATCCCCAAACTGCACTAATGTCAAAAAAGTTGACTAAGTCAGTTGGCAATTAATATCTACGCCTTATGAAACTGTCTAAAAAAAGCGAATATGGCCTTCGCGCCCTGATTGAACTCACGCTCGCCTATAATCGCACCACCCTCCAGCGGCATGAGATCGCAGAGCGGCAACATATCCCCGCTGAATTTTTAGAGCAGATTCTACTCGTACTTAAACGGATGGGCCTCCTGGCGAGCCGGCGTGGAATTAAAGGAGGCTACCAACTGATCAAGCCTCCCGAGTCGATCACTCTGGGACAAGTCATTCGCATGCTTGATGGGCCGCTCGCCCCAATCCCCTGCGTCAGTAAAACCGCCTATCAGAAATGCAGCGATTGCCCTTACGCCTCAACCACCTCATGTCCGCTTCAACATGTGATGGGCAACGTGCGCAATGCGATCGCCGACATCTTAGACCACTATACCTTGAAGGATTTTGCCTACGGACGACTGCAGGAAGAACGTTAAACTCTCCTGCGCACAGGACGCGTAGGGACAGGCAAGGAGCGCATGACCATGGCAGACAACGTACAGGGAACAGAATCCCATCTCCGGAGCGTGATCAAGGGAATCAGTTGGCGTGTCCTGGGAACCATCGACACCATGATTCTCAGCTATTTATGGACAGGCAGCATCAAGACCGCGACGCTCATTGGATCATCGGAAGCGATGACAAAAATTTTCCTTTTTTGGGCTCATGAGCGCGTCTGGCACAGAATCCGGTGGGGTCGAATCACGCCACCGACCAGTTCCCCCTAGCATTTTTCAAACATGACTCTACTTGGCAGGGAAGGCCAATCGATTTTTGCCGGGACCCGGCACGGCTCGACTGGCCCATCTAGCCATGAGAACCACTTCGCAAACCATCTCCTCCAACCGTCACCAACACACACCTGAGAACAGATGCGTTCTTTGCGTGGGGGCCGCACCTACTCCTAATTCGTACACTCACCCATCCCTATAGAACGTCTCTGCGTTATTACAATCATCATTATCCGTTAAACACCCTTCCTTTCTGTCCGTAGGACCTTTCTCTCAACCGTCAAGAAAGAGCAAAAAAATGCTTTGCAAAATATAAGACAGTCACTTTCTCAACCACTTAGAGATTCAGCTCCAGGATTTTTCATCCCCGCATAGCGTAGGGATTCGACTTCACACACTCCACCACTCCGTACAAATTTTACCGGGTTCAAAATAAAAGAAGTCAATAAAAACAACATATTCCGTTCGGCATATTATTTGCTTAAGCCTATGCCTAGTTCACGACGTAGGGCCATGAACTTCCGTCAGACCCGATCTTTTTAAAAGAGGTGAAACCATGAGGTCTCAGATAACTCAACTAGTAGCTGCACTCTCCTCTTCAAATGGAAATAGAACTCTAAGCAGCAATTCTCTTGGAAGGCACTATTCAGTAATAACCTGCCCTTTCTTTCTCAAGTCAATTGCTGCCTGCTTCATCATATTCACCGCCGCACTCTTAACGGGCTGTGCGGGAGGCGGTGAAGGGGCACCTTCTATTTCATCTTCCAGCGGCGCAGCCGGAGCTACAGCTAACCTTGCCTGGGATCCGGTTTCAGACCCAACTGTGTCTGGGTATTATGTGTATTACGGAACACAATCACCCGGGCAATCAGGATCCTGCTCCTACCAGTACTCGCAGTTTGTCTCATCGCCGACTGCAACACTGGTAAATCTTGCACCCAATACCCAATATTATTTTGCCGTAAGCGCCTATAACGGATTAGAGAGCTCCTGCTCAACGGAAGTTTCGACCACCACTCCGATCTAGGCAGATATCCAAAGTTCCTCCTCATTAAGTAAACTCCGCCAGTAGCCGGTGGGCACTATGTCGCTCACCGGCTACTCCCACGCCTCACAAATCCCAAAAATATTCAGAAACGGCCCCCATCAAACCGCCAGGTCCCAGCTTCGTACGTCCATTGTGACAACTATTGCTTCAAGGAGCCTTCAACACTCCCCAATCCCTTCATTGACTCCAAGAATTCGATTTGTTAGCCTCACCCTCCGCGGCCTTCCTGCCAATCTCTAAAACAGAGACGCATGTGCCGGTATCCGTGAGGTTCAATCCCTGAAAGGAGTTCCGATGGCCAGTTCAGCCGTTTCTCCCGATACGCTCAATGCGCTTCACAATAAGGCAACCCACCTCCGCATCGAGAGCGTCCGAGCAACCACTGAAGCAGGCAGCGGCCATCCGTCCAGTTGCTGCTCCGCGGCTGACATTGTCGCGACCCTCTTCTTCTCCGTCATGCGCTACGACCCCAAGAATCCCAAGGCCCCAAACAGCGATCGGTTTGTCCTTTCGAAAGGCCACGCCGCACCATTGCTCTACGCGGCCTGGGCTGAAGCCGGCCTATTTCCCAAAAGCGACCTCTTAAAACTACGCACCCTGGCATCCGACCTCGAAGGACACCCGACGCCACGCTTGTCCTTTGTTGACATGGCGACAGGCTCACTCGGACAGGGTTTGCCTGTGGGAATCGGCATCGCCTTGAACGCCAAATCAGTCGATAAACTCGACCATCGCACCTACGTCCTCATGGGCGATGGGGAATCCGTCGAGGGATCCGTATGGGAAGCAGCGGAAGTCGCGCGCCATCACGGGCTGGATAATCTCTGCGCCATCGTCGATGTGAACCGGTTGGGACAGAGCGATCCGACGATGCTGCAACATAACATGGAGGGGTATCGAGCCCGCTGGGCCGGGTTTGGATGGCACGCCATCGTGGTCGATGGACACGATATTGCCGCCCTCCTTGCTGCGTTCGATGAAGCCGCGCGCACCAAAGGCAAACCCACTGTGCTGCTCGCCAAGACATTTAAGGGGCACGGAATCTTGTTCATGGCAGACAGCCCAAGCTGGCATGGCAAGCCCGTCCCCAAAGGTGAAGAGACTCAAAAAGCCATTGACGAATTGACCAAGCAACTCAAGCCAGCGACGGGGGCTCTCCAGATCACAAAACCGGCAGCCCCGGCGCCAGCCACAACCACGATCACCGCGCTGCCGCCATCACCGTACAAGCCTGGCGATGCCGTAGCCACGCGCGAGGCCTTTGGGGCAGCGCTTGAAGCCTTGGGGGGCGTCAACTCCTCGGTGGTCGGCCTGGATGCCGACGTGAAAAACTCGACCTACACCGATAAGTTCGGAAAGAAATTTCCCAACCGGTTCTTCGAAAACTTCATTGCTGAACAAAACATGCTGGGCGCAGCCGCCGGGCTGGCGGCCTGCGGCAAGGTGCCCTTCGTCGCTACCTTTGCGGCTTTTTTCACGCGCGCGTACGACTTCATTCGCATGGCGGCCATTAGCCAATCCAACATCAAGCTAGTGGGCACACACGTGGGGGTCAGCATCGGTGAAGACGGCCCCTCCCAAATGGGACTTGAAGACATCGCCATGATGGCGGCACAGCCTGGCGTGGTCGTCCTCTATCCTTCCGATGCCACCTGCACCTATCGCCTGGTCGAAGCCGCCGCCAACCATCGCGGCATGGTCTATATCCGCGCAGGGCGACCGAAATCACCGGTCCTCTATGGAGCAGAGGAAACGTTCCCCATCGGCAGCAGCAAGGTGCTTCGAAAAAGTGCGACCGACGCCCTGACAATTGTCGCCGCAGGCGTGACGCTCTTTGAAGCCCTCAAGGCGCACGATCAATTGAAAGCAGCGGGGATCGCCGTTCGCGTCATCGATCTCTACAGCATCGCCCCCATCGACCGCGCCACCCTTCTTGAGAGCGCGCGCGCCACACAGGGACGGCTGCTCACCGTCGAAGACCATTATGCGCACGGCGGCTTGGGCGATGCCGTCCTGAGCGCGGTTGCGACCGAAGGCGTGAAGGTTCACAAGTTGGCCGTCCGCACCATTCCCCACAGCGGCAAGCCAGACGAACTCGTCGATCACTTTGGCATCGGAGCACGATCCATTGTCGAAGCGGCCACCCACATCGTCAAGTAATCGGTCGAGTTCATCGCCCCCGGATGAACTCGACCATATCCCTCTGCTGAATATCCTTTCCAGCGCAGACCGCCTGCGCGTACTGCAAGACTTGACCGAACAGCGCTACACCAAAAAAGATGTGATCTTCCGCGAAGGCGACCCGACCGAATACTTCCACATTGTGAAGGAAGGCACGGTAAAGTGCGTGAAATCGACGCCGGACGGAAAAGAATGCACGTTGAAAATGCTGATGCCCGGCGATCTCTTTTGTTGCGACGCCGCCGCGTTCGAAGGAGCCGCTCACCCCGGCACCGCCCAGCCCATGGGCGATGTCAGCATCCTCCGCATGAACAAGAAAGCCTACTTCGAGATGCTGCGACGGAACCCTGAAGCCGCGATCGAAGTCATTAAACACCTTGGGAATCGTCTCAACGAGGCCCAGGAAAAGGCCAAGGTGCTCGCACTCGACCGGGCCGACCAACGGCTCGCGTCATTGCTGGTAGACCTCGCCACACGCAATGGCATCAAGGACCCCCAGGGCATCAAGCTCCCCATGCGCCTCACCAGGCAGGACATGGCCAATATGGTTGGAACAACGACCGAAACGGCCATTCGCATCATGAGCCGGTTCAAGCGCGATCGGCTGGTCTCCGGCACCGCCACTCGCCTCATCATCCGGGATCTGGCCCGATTAAAAGTGATCGCCTCGGCCTAACTGATTGATACGCCTCGTTTCCTGAATATTAATAATATGATGTGCGTCATATTATTTCTCTGGTAACCTCCGTATCCTCTCTCTACAAGCTGGCGCTTGGATTGGGCATTGAAGCCCGCAGACGTTCACCGGACACATCCGGCATATTTTCAACCATACCGAGAGGAGTGCATCATGAACGGAGATAGATCACACCAGTTCGTCGCCATGACAGGAGCGATCGCCATCGCCCTGGCTGGGACATTCGGCCTTTCGCCTGCCGCTCTGGCCAAAAACCATGACATTCATATGACCGCTGTTGAATCCGACATCATCATCGATGGCGGAGGCGAGAAGTATGCCGCCTGGACGTTCAACGGCACGATGCCGGGACCGGTCGTCCGCGTCACCGAAGGCGACACGATCAACTTTACCCTGACCAACCCGGCCTCGAATAAGAATCCGCATGCCATGGACTTTCATGCAGCGGAGATCGACTTCTTGAAGAACTACAAGGCCATCAATGCCGGCGAAACGATCAGCTACACCTTTGTGGCCAAGAAACCGGGGATCTTCTACTACCACTGCGGTGCGCCTCCCATGATTCAGCACATTGCCCGAGGTATGTTCGGCGCCATCATCGTAGATCCCAAGGACGCCAAAGCCTTGCCCAAAGCGGATCGGGAATACGTGCTGATTCAGTCGGAGTATTTCAAGAACCCCAATGACGTACAAGCCATGTTCGACAGGAAGTTCGACGGCATGATGTTCAACGGCGGCGTCTTCAAATATCACCCGTTCGTCACAGGCGGCGGAAAGCTCGATGCGAAGCCCGGAGAGCGGGTACGAATCTACTTCGTAAACGCCGGGCCCAATGAATTTTCGTCCTTCCACCCGATCGGTGAAATCTGGGACAACGTGTATGAGAGTGGAAATCCCGCAAACAAGCTGACTGGCGTACAAACCTACGTCGTGGGCCCTGGAAGCGCCGCGACCTTCGATGTCGTGGTCGATTCGGCCGGCGCCTATCCGCTGGTCACCCACTCACTGACCGGCGGGCTCCGTGGCGCCATCGCCGTCCTCTTGGCCTCCCCCGATGCCAAACCCTCGACGGACCTGATGCCCATGGTTCCGTGGGAACTGCCGGCAAAAACCAAGTAAGATCCAACTCGATGCTCCGGCTGATCTTACGATCAGCCGGAGCGTATTATCCCCATCCCAAGGGTTCACTAAAGACCCATGCCAAAGAGCCCCGCCATCCTACTCATCGCACTTGGCTTCCTCCTCTTCCTTTCCAGACACGAGACCGCACAGGCTGAATCGGCACATGACCGTGTCGCGTTGATGCTCAGTGGCTCCGGCTGCCCCTCGATACGGCAACCTCTTACCACCGATCTTCAGAGTCACCCCGCGGTGCTGCATGTGGAGCCAGACCTGATTCCTGACCACGTGCTGGTTGATCTCGCCAGAGAGCGCCTGACTCAAGAAGAACTTGCCGCCATCGTGAATGAGGTGATCGGTGGACGCCAATGCCACGCGGAGATCATGAAATCCTGCATTTCCGCAGAGCCGCCAAGCCGGCACTTCGACCCCGCTCAACCGGCCGCTGAACAAGCTCATTCTCACTGACGGATGTCTCATGCGGCCCTCTTATCGCACGTTCCTCTCACGCGGCTTCTCTTGCAGGCTCTACCTCTGGACGATCGCCCTCACGCTGCTCGGCCCGCTGCCGGCCCCGGCACAAGAAGCCCTGCTTGAAGTCTTACCCCTGCGGCCATTCAACTTCGACGTGGCACTACGCCAGCAATCGTTCGCGCCCAACGATCGGGAGGTAACGCTGCAGGCCGGCGTGACGGCGTTACGGTATGGCGATGGAGAGGTGCGGGTCGGCTATCAATATTTCAGTATTCACACCGACGACTTTCAAACCGATCAACATGCGCTGTTTCTCAACCCTCGCTGGAACAACGTCCTGGACCTTCTTGACTTTCCGGCGTCCATGCCGATCAGACGCATCCTCAAGCATCTCTTTTTCGGCCCGCTCGAAGACCGCGCCGTTCCCTATGTCGGCGCCCTGATCGGCACCGTAATCTCCGGGCAAGGACGCACCTCGCCAGGCCTGCTCTACGGCGGCCAAACCGGTGTGCGCTTTCCGGTGGCCCGCGGCATCTCACTCGATTTAAGCCTGCAATACACACAGTATGACGTCAATTTTCGTGGGGAAGCGGGGCAATCACAGCAATGGCTGTTTCTAACCGGATTCCGATACTGAGCCGATTCTGGCGAACAATGCGTCAGCCCTTCGGGATGAGGAGCCACCTAGCATCCGTCACAGCACCCTTTCGGCCTCGGTGGCATCTGATGCCTCTCGCCGCCACCCTGCTGTGCGTGCTTCCCCTGATGCAGGGCTGTGGCCTGATCTTCGATGCCGTGCACCAAATCTATCCCGTGACGGCCAACGAAATAGATAAGATCTGCCGGCGGCAGCAAGTCCAGGTCGGGATGGCGGTAGAGCCCTTTCGGCCATTCGTGTTTCCTGCCATCTGGACCGACGAAGGCGCCCGAGTCACCGGACTTGATACCGAACTGGCGCGCGCCATCAGCGAGGCGCTCGCGGTCCATTGCGGCACCCCCGTCACCCCAATCTTGCACCTGGTTCGATTCCGGGATCTCTTTCTGCTCTTGAACGAGGGACAAGTGGATTTCTTCGTCTCCGCCGTGGTCACCGGAACACCTTCGCCAGGCCGGGCCGGACTCGCGTATTCCACACCGTATTTTTCACAAGGAGGCCTCGGCGCAATTGCCATACGCAGGGAGATCATCGACAGAATCCAAGCGCGCTTCGGAGCGGCTGATCGAACCACGGGGCGGGAACAGCTTCTGAATGGACTGACCGTCGCCGTCCAAGACAGTACGGCCGCACACCTCTATGCCGAAGCCAGACTCACCGCCGCCAGACTGCTCGTGTGCGATTCGCTTCCCGCGGCCTTCGAACATGCCGCCGCCGGCGTCTCGCCGGCGATCGATGTGATTGTCGGCGCGCACCCGGTCCTGAACTTCATGGTCAAGACGACCCGCCGGGACTGGCAGCTGTTGATGAAGGACGAGCAGACCCCGCTGCAGTTCACACAGGCCGATTATGCCGTCGCGATGGCGGAAGAAAGCTATGCCTTGCGCTGGCTTGTCAACGACGTTATTTTTCGGCTCCAGGAATCGGGCCGGCTCGAACAGATGCGGCATCGCTGGATCGACGAAACCTATGCCTACCCGCGCCGGGCCGCGACGGAAGGGCTGCCGTTCGATGTGCAAAAGATGCCGGCCCACTATGCCCAAGGCGCCTGCCGGGAATTATCGTCACGCTGAGCGCAACACAGGAGGTTCTATGATCCACCGTCCATGGCTCTCTCTCATCATCCTGGCAGTGGTGCTTGGCCTCCCCCCTGCGCAGGCGTCCCCGCCCGAACAGCTCCGCGCCGAAGCCGAAGAAACCGCCCGGCTTCTGGCTCGACTCCTCCAAGCCGGACGCCTGGCGATCGAACAGAATCAGGCCTTGATCGACGATGTCCACACAGGAAACAAAGGATTTACGCCGGAGGTCTTTGAACGGCAGATGTACGAGATCTTTCGCCAACGGACGGGGATCGACCTCAGCGCGCTGGCCGTGAAACAAGCCCCTTTTGCGGTGCCATCGCAGGCTCGCACCCTCCTACCGGCCCTTATCGAGGCCAGCAAGGACGTCGTCCGCGACGCGCAAGTCGTTATCAATCAGCGCGGGATCGGATACAAGAATTTCATCCCTGCCACCTTCGGCAGCCAAGCCTCAGCGCGCTTCTCCAAACAGTCCCGCGTCCAGACCGCGATGCAACCTCGCAATCCCAAGAACGAGCCTGACGATTACGAGTCCTCCGTCCTCCACTGGCTATCGGGACGGCCAAATGGCGAGGCCTATGTCAGCGAGTTGACTGAATCAGGCAAGATCCTGCGAGTGATGATGCCGATTTATTATCAGCGGGAATGCCTCGCCTGCCACGGCGGCCCCAAAGGAGAATTGGATATCTCCGGCTATCCGAAAGAAGGCGCTCAGGAAGGAGCCCTCGCCGGCGCTATCAGCGTCAAGATTCCCTTGCGAGCCGAATGAGGCACCCACCATCCCATTCCCAGTGAGTGCCCCCCCTGATGCCGGCTTAGAGAGACCTTAGAGACCTTGTTGATGCGCCTTGCGGAGCTACGGATTCGGCGCGACGAATACCAACACTTTCAAACGCTGGTCCGTATGATTCTTGACACCATGTTCTTCCCCGGCCGGAGCCATCGTGCCCTCTCCAGGACCAAGCACCTGCTTCGTTGATCCGACCTGGAACGTGCCTTGACCTTCAAGCACAAGATAGACCTTATCCTGCGTTCCATGAATATGGCCCTTCTGCTCCTGCCCGGGCTCGAAACAGTAGACATCGCAGAAAAACCGCTCCGTTTGAAACAGGTTGTTCTTCTTCATCTTTTCAGCGCTAAACTGTTGATAGTCCGACAGCTTCACAACTTTCATACGCACAGACTCCTTCTCTACTATGAATGATGACGAGGCGGCGCAATCCGCCTCACAATCGAATCCACCGGCACCAAATGGCGGGACAGACCCAGGTCTTTCGATGGAAGGCCCATCGCAAGGCCAAGCAATTGCGGCAGATGAAGAATCGGAAGATCGAGCGATGTCTTCACAGCCTTCCCGGCTCGTTCTTGGTAAATGTCCAAACTCATATGGCATAACGGGCACGGCGTCACCATGCAATCGGCGCCCTGCTCCTTGGCCTCCTTCATGTTCGCCCCGGCCATGGCCACCGCAATCGCTTCCTTTTCGAGCATGACCGGAAACCCGCAACACTTGGTCCGGCCGGTATAGGCCACGACCTCCCCGCCCAGCGTGCGGATCACCTGTTCCAGCGAGGTCGGATTTTCAGGATCATCATATCCAAGATCCCATGAAGGACGCAGCATATAACAGCCATAAAACGGCGCGATGCGGACCCCTCCCAAGGGGGCCTTCACCAGTTCACTGAGCCGCCTAATCCCAATTTCACGCACTACAATCCAAAGCAGATGTTTGACCTGTACCGTCCCCCGGTACAAGATCCCCTCCGGCTCCAACAGGCGGTTAATTCGATCCAGCAAGCCCGGCTCAGTCTTCAAACGCTTGTTTCCCGCGCCCATCACCCCCTGGCAGGTCCCGCAGATCGTCATGATATCAAGACCCAGGGATTCAGCCTGCGCAAACGTCCTCGCATTCAACGCCAACGCGACATCCGGCTCGGCCTCGGTCACGACCCCGGCCCCGCAACAGGAAGCCGCCGCCAGTTCGACCACATCGAGACCCAGCCGTCCCACAATCGCCATCGTCGACTGATAGAGTTCCGGCGTGGCCCCTTGTGCCGCGCAGCCCGGATACAGTGCAAATTTCAACGCCATCTGATTGACTCCTAGGGAAATCGGGACAGCGCCTCTCGATACGACCGCTTCATCTCATCAAGAGCCGTATGGATGCTGGATTTGACGTCATCCCATTTTGAGCCCGTGGTCGACTTCAACTCATCCAGCTGTTTCCTCGTGGCATCCTTCTTCACCTCCAAGGCATCGATCGACTGCTGCAGCTCGGCTCGCGCCGACGCCGAGGCCTGGCCGACCTTGGACTGGAGCGAGAGAATCTGCCGCTGAATCACCTCCAGCTCTTCCCGCGCCGTCTTCTGAAACGCCGCCTTCTGCTGAGCGGTATACTGTTGCGTCGCCTCCAGCGTCTCGCGCGCATCCTTGGCGATCGTATCCGTCGTCACCGCCGGCTCAGCCCCATATCCACCCAGCGGCAATCCCCCGATTCCCAAGACAAACAACCCCGTAGCCCATATGAGTTTCATCGCACTCCTCCCCTTCACCCGGACGATTCCGCAGTATAGTCAGCCCTCCAAAGCTTGTCACCAGCACCCTCTAAACTTTTGACCCGTACCAACCGACAAAGACACATCACAAGATCGCACTGACCACACTGAATAGGAGCGCCTCGAGACCTATGGCCCCCGACACCCAAATTTCAGCCGCCACCATAGACAAGCTGGAGCAGGCCCTGGTCCAGAAGATCGAGAAGGGAGAAGTTGAACTCCCGCTGCTTCCCCATGTCGCCAGTAAAGTCATGGCCTTAGCCTCCGATGCGGATGCCGACGCCGCCAAACTCTCGGCGCTGATCCATCAAGACCAGGCGCTCGCCGCGCATGTCTTGCGAATCGCCAATTCACCGGCCTACATGCCGCGCAGCCCCGTCGTGTCGCTCCAGCATGCCGTGGCCATGCTGGGCATCAATTTACTCTCAGAAATCGCCTTCACCGCCTCCTTGAAAAACGGGGCTTTTCAAGTACCAGGCCATGAAGACCAGGTGAAGCTCCTGTGGCGTCATTCATTAGCCAGCGGATCCTATGGCAAAGAAGTCGCAAGGATGCGACGCGTGAACGTGGAGACCGCCTATCTGTGCGGGCTCTTGCACGGAATCGGAAAGCCCGTGATCCTCCGAACCGTCACGACCCTCGCCAAAGAGCTGAAAGTCAGCCTCGACGCTGAGACGCTACAGTCCCTCATCAATGGCTACCACACCCGCGTCGGAAACTTGGTCGCCGACAAATGGGGGCTGCCCAAACAAGTCGCCGAAGCCATTTCATTTTACAACGATTACGATCACGCCACCGCCTTCCGGCAGGAATGCCTGCTCACCTGCGTGGCAGACCGGCTTTCCACGCATCTCCTGTCACCGGAAGAACTCCCGGAAGAAGAGTTGCGCGAACATCCCGTCTTTGCCGATCTCAACCTGTATCCGAACGATATCGACCAACTGTTGGCAGGAAAAGAGAAAATTCTGACCGTCGTCAATGCGATGAACCTATGAGCACACCAACCGCCTACGACATTGTCATCATCGGAGCCGGCCCGGCCGGCCAGAAAGCCGCCATCCAGGGCGCCAAAGCGGGCAAGCGCGTGGCCCTCATCGAACGCGAGCGCGGCATCGGGGGCAGTTGCGTCTATCGCGGTACGATCCCGAGCAAAACCCTCCGTGAAAGCGCGCTGCACATCAACCGGTTGCGACGCGGCAGCGAAGCGTTTGAATTTCGCATTAAACCCGACGCGGAAATCTCCGCGCTCCTCAGCCGCCTGGAAGAAGTCGTGCAGGCGCACGATACCTTCATGAGCAAGCAACTCCGGCGCAACGGCATCTCCCTCTTTCACGGCCGCGCGCGCTTTCTCAATGACCGCACCGTCGAAATGCAGGCCGTCGATGGCGCGCGCCAGCAATTCACCGCCGAGCATTTTGTCATTGCCACCGGCACGCGCCCCAGAAACCCGGCGGAATTTCCCGTCGATCACGAACATATCCTCGACAGCGACTCCCTGTTGCCCATGATCTATCTGCCGCGCTCCCTCGCGATCATCGGCGGCGGCGTCATCGGATGCGAATACGCGTCGATCTTCGCGTTGCTGGGAGTACAGATCACCTTGATCGATCGCGCCACCGCGCCGCTGCAGTTCATGGATCAAGAACTCGTGGCCCAGTTCGTCGAGAGCTTCGAGCAACGCGGGGGGCAATATCTCGGAGGGCAAACGATCCAAAGCATGGCGTGGGACGGTGCCACCCATGTCGTCACCATCCTGGGTGACGGCCAGATCATCAAAAGCGAGAAGCTCCTCGTGGCGCTGGGCCGCCAGGCCAACGCGGAAGAGCTCAACCTGGCCGCAGCCGGGCTTCAAGTCAACGCCAAAGGCAGCCTGTCCGTCAATCAGTACTGCCAAACGGACGTGCCCCACATCTACGCGGCCGGAGACATGGTGGGAGCCCCGGCCCTCGCGTCAAAGGCCATGGAACAGAGCCGCCGGTCCGTGCGCCACGCGCTGAACCTCCCGATCGGCGACGCCCTCTCCACCATTCCCCTGGGCATCTACACGATTCCGGAAATGGCGAGCATCGGCATGGATGAAAAGACGGCCAGCGAGCGCTACCGCAACCCGCTCGTCGGACGGGCCAAATTCGAAGAAATTGCGCGGGCTCAAATCTCCGGCTCCAGCGACGGCCTCTTGAAGATGATTGCCGACCCCCGAGGCGAACGGCTGCTCGGCATTCAGATCGTGGGAGAATCCGCCACCGAACTGATTCACCTGGGGCAAATGGCGCTGCAGCAAGGCGCGATGATCGAATCGTTTATCGATAGCGTGTTCAACTTCCCCACCTACGCCGAAGCCTATCGCGTCGCCGCGCTGGACATCCTCGGCCAGGTCGCCAAGCGCGACACGGCTGCCGCCGCCTAATTCCTGCGCAAAGATGGAATCCGGTCAGAACCTGGACCAGCCCGCAGGCGCCCGGCTCCTATTAGGATTGGGAGCTATCGCATGGGGCTTCAAGCCCATCGCCTGCCCCAGGCGCGCCCTTCCTGCAGCCTGACAAGCAGCCAACAAGCTGCCCACACATCGATGTCTGAAACTCTGGTTTAACGATAGAGAGGAGACTAAGAGGAAAGGTGGGGCGCCTCGGATGAGACGCCCAAGGTGTTCCGTCGCGGAGGGCTTAGAACCGGCTGCGGCTGCCGAAATCGTTGCCGCCACGTCCGCCGCCACCGGTGCGGGGTTCTTGCGGCTTGGCTTCGTTCACCGTCAGCGCACGTCCGTCCATCTGCGTGCCGTTCAAGGCGGAAATCGCCGCCTGGCCTTCTTCCTGCGAGCCCATTTCAACGAAGCCGAAGCCTCGCGACTGTCCCGTAAACTTGTCGGTAATCACACGCGCGGACTCGACAGTCCCGTGTGCGGCGAACAAGGTGGTTAACTGCGATTCCGTTGCCGCATAGGGCAATCCGCCGACATAAAGCTTTGAACCCATGGGGGTCCTCCTTCCGAAAAGTGACATTGTAGAGAACACGAGAAGAGCTTCACGAGGGGAAGGAGAGGGCCAAAGACGCAAAGAACAAAGCGACCTAGGTCAGACTTCCGATCAGATTCTCGGTAACAACAACATCCGAAATGGGCCGTTCGATGTAATGTGTCATGCGAGGCCCGCCGCATCATACACCGGCACTCTAGCACGCATGCACATAAATAGCCCGGCACAATAATTGGGCCAGAAACGGCGCGTGAGAGACGCGCTCCCGGGCTATGTATTCTTCTTACGTCTTATGGGCGAGCTTCTTTTTGATCACCGTCAGGTGCTCAGGAGTCGACCGCACCCGCAGCGTAAGGCCCTCGGCATCATAGGCTTCGGACAAGATCCGCATCCGGGCGCGGATCTCCGCCACCACCCCTTGCGCCGTAAACGGAATCCGTAACTCCTCATCGAGCATCTCGCGCTCAAAGTGCCGCATAATGCGTTCACGTAACGCCCGCAGATCTTCCTGGTTTCTCGTGGAAAGACACACGGCCTCGGGGAATTCCCCCTTCAGCGATGCAAGCTCTTCCGGGCTGAGGCGATCCCGTTTGTTCAAGACCAACAGGCTGGGAACATCCGTGGCACCGACTTCGGCCAACACCTTCCGCGTCACGTCGAGTTGGGATCGAAAGGAGGGATCTGAGGCATCGACGACAAACAGCAGCAGCGAAGCCCCGGCCGCTTCATCCAGCGTCGACTTGAACGACGCCACCAGGTCATGCGGGAGCTTCTTGATGAATCCCACCGTATCCGTCATGAGCACTTTGGGGCGCGTTTCAGGAGACAATGGCCGGATCGTGGTATCGAGCGTGGCAAACAGCTTGTCGGCCACGAGCACCTCGCTGCCCGTCATCGCGCGCATCAGCGAGGATTTGCCGGCATTGGTGTACCCGACGAGCGCGACCGTCAATTCGTTTTCCCGTCTCGCGCGGCGCGTGAGATGCTCGTCCCCGATCGCCGCCAATTCTTCCCTGAGGGCTTTCATGCGATCGCGAATTCTGCGCTTATCGAGCTCCACGCTCGTCTCTCCCGCCCCCTTGCCGCCGATCCCCCCGCTTTGCCGCTCTCGCGCGCCGCTGGCTTCACGCAACCGGGGCGCCAGATAATTGAGCCGCGCAATCTCCACCTGGAGCCGGGCCGCTCTGGTCCGGGCGTGCCGGCTGAAAATCTCGATGATGACACCGGTCCGGTCGAGCACCGGTACGCCGGTGGCACGTTCCAGATTGCTCAATTGTGACGGCGACAGATCACAGTCCACGATCACGATCTGCGCCTGTTCGCGAAGACCGGAGGAGGCCTCGGTGGCGTCATCCGCTTCGCCCTCTTCCGATTCCTCCGGTTCGTCCGATGCCGCCGCCTCGAACTTCGAAGCCGCTTTGTGCTTCGGCCGCTCAAACGCCGATTCGATTTTTCCTGAACCACCGGTCCACTGCGCCAATTCGGCGAGCTTCCCCTGCCCCAAGACCGCCGCATATTGATCGGAACTCCGTTTTTGCGTCACCTGACCAACGACCCGGTAGCCAAGGGTCTTCACCAGACGGGTGAGCTCTTGGAGAGAACTGTCCAGCTCCTCCCCGGTCACACGAGGGGTATGGATCGCCACAAGCACGGCATTCGATTGAGAGGGCTTCAACATTGCAGGCGTTTCCTTAATCCCCTCTTCGTGAGGGTCGTGCATCTTAACAGGAAATGGTCCGTCAGGGCAGCCCGCGTAGAACCCTTCCGCATTGATGAATGGATCAGCACTGGGCTTCGCCAGCGGCGGCGTGGTGGGGACGGACACTCAGAGGCGGGCGAGGCGTGGGCCCCCACGAATTACAGACTTCCTATTCTTTTTCCAGTGCCTCAGTCCCTGCCTATACGCAATTGACAAGCTGTAGCTTATGCACTACAGTTGAAGCCATGCTCGCCCCGCATCCGAAAACCTTGGTCATCTATCGAACGGCGACGGGCGACGAGCCGTTTTCTCGCTGGCTCGATGGGCTGCGCGAGCGCACTATCCGAGCCCGAATCCGCACAAGGCTAGACCGTGTCAGCCTTGGCAATTGGGGAGATCGCAAAGCTGTAGGGCGTGGCGTGATCGAACTACGCGAACACTATGGCCCGGGCTATCGAGTCTACTGCGCATTGGATGGGAACACAGTCGTGCTCCTGCTGTGCGGAGGCGACAAAGCGACTCAACCGGCAGACATCGCCCAGGCCCACCAGTTGTGGGCCGACTATCAACGACGGAGGAAATCTCATGCGAAGCCGAAAATATCACGCCAAACTCATGGACGACCTGCAAGACCCCGCTGAAGCCGCGGCGTACCTGGACGCGGCCCTTGAAGCCGGAGACCGTGAAGCCTTTCTGCTTGCCGTCAAGCACGTCGCCGAAGCGCGCGGCGGCATGACCAAGCTGGCCAAGACCGCCGCACTGAATCGGGAACATCTCTATCGAATGCTCTCAAAAGACGGGAATCCTGAAATTCAAAGCCTGGCCACCGTGCTGCAGGCGCTGGGCCTGCGACTGTCCATCGAAGCTGCCTGACCACTAAGCCCCTAAAACCTGAGAGAGTGAAGCAGTGATGACAATCGTGCAGCCGCAGCCATAGAGGTCAGAGCAGCGTGGCTCCGCCCCCCATCTTTCACAGATGACGTTTCACGTCTGAAACCCGTCATCGGCCCACGAGAAAAGACTCCCGGTACATTTTCTATGCTCGAATTCATTCCTTAAACGACTTGAAGAATTTGGCCTGCTGCCGGTTTCAAAG
>DJMJ01000024.1 GCA_002435325.1 Nitrospira sp. UBA6493
AACCACAGGGGGCAGGTCACCCCCAACGGTCCCTGCAACAGTAATACATGCTTACCGGCGAACCCTTTCAGGCCCCTATTCACCATATCAGCAGACCTTTTAATACCTACGGGTTAACATCGCGAAGAAAGACTTCTTTCTCTCCACTCACACGCCATCACCATTAGCTCTAGCTCAGTGACCTGTCTTCCCTACAAGAGAGACTACTTGCACAACCGCCCCTAACTCTCAATCTTGGACAAGAATATAATTCTAATTAAATCAGGCATTTGCTAATACTCCTACCTTAGTGCTAAGCAGGGGCAAAGCTGACTCCGACAGATATAATAAGGATAAATATAACCTTCCATTATCAGACTGAAATAAGAGGATGGAAAGAAAGGAACGGACTAATCAGGTGGCTGGAAGAACTCAAGGGGCAACACACGATCAACCCAAACAAAACGGTCTTTGGTCTCCGCCACTGACTTTAGAGGCACGGCCGATATTAGAGTCTCCGAGGGTACCGAAAATCCTTCCAAAATTGAACTCTCAAGGGTATCGGCTCTCTCAGTCTGGTTTAGCAGAGAAGTTGGAGAACCGAGCACCTGCAGCACCAGACAAAAACATAACAACATGATAAAATAAACAAACACCGAGGCATGACGAAATAAATATTGGGAATCCAAACGCATCATCGGTATTTTATCTAACCCGATCTCGGCTATCTGTCAAGATAATGTATTATTCTCCGTAAATATCCGACAGTCGGTCCTCCTGTGCTGATGGCACTGAAAGTGGTGGTCGCACAGGGACCAATCCCAAGTGCGGCCGGTGGTAATGATAGTGATCCAGAAACAGATGCACCTCCGGCATCAATCGGGGCAGCTCGTCGACGCGATAGGTGCCCCACCCTAAGCATTCCTTGGGCAACGTCCGGTTGAAACGTTCGATATAGGCTTGTTCGTTCTTCTTGTACCGACGGGCAATGCGATGCCCGCCACAATAGGTGCGAACCTGTTGCGCAAAGGCGCCCTTGAACTCTGGCCCCCCATCAGTTTGCAGCACGGCGATGCGGCCCGTAAAGCGGTGGGCCATGGCCGTCTGTAAAAAAGCGGCGCCGTCCTCACTCGTCAGGGCGGATCGAAGCATTACCTCGACCCCTTTCGTGTAGATATCGATCCCGGTGAACGCAAATACGCTCCCCAAGGCCACCGTATCCATTTGAATGACGGCTGAATGACGGCGCGCTGACCCGAGGTGGTCGGCACGGCACCGGGCATCTGATTCTTGTGCCATTTCGAGCGAAGCTCATATTTCTCGACCAAAATCTCGTAGATCTTGGGAACCGAGAGCCGGATGCGATGTTCACCGTCCAGAAAGTACGCGATCTTCTGGCCGCAGCACTTCTGGTCACGAACCCGTATCTCCCAGATCAGCCGCTTCATCGTCGCGGGAACCTGCCGAGCTCAGCGGAGGCCTTGCTTGGCCTGCCTATGACGGTCGAGAAAACCCGAGAGCCCGGACGTGGCAATCCCTTTGAGCCAGAGCCTGATCGTCTCTCGGTGTCGTCCCAGATGGCCCGCAATCTTCGTATGGCTCAGGCCTTGGACGACCAGCTCAGCGGCCAGCGTGATTTGGGTGAGTGCCTGCATGTCCATAGGCCCCTATGGACTATCGGATATTTACGGCAACATTGCGGACATCGCAATGTCGGAATTTTGAAGCTGTGTCAAAATGAACTTAATAGCGCCCGCAAAAGTCTGGGAAGCCCCGTCCAGACTTTATCTGACTTATAAAGAGAACCACATCAACTCCCGGAAGGCCACGGCCGAATTCACTCAAAGCCCTGAAAAAACTAAAATCGGCGAGAAAAGACCTTATTCCGAACTGCCCAACATATCGTCAATCAGCGGACGATTGATGTCGGTGCAGCCGAGGCAGATCGTATCGAAGAGCGCTTCGTGATCTGCGACAAAGTTTCGCGCGTCCGGCAGCTTCTCCGCGTACACCTGGTCATAGCACGTTTCGCACAACATCATGAGTCCCCGCGAGACGGAGACGGTTTTCCGGCCTGTACTCCCCGCCATCTCTACACCGATCCCTTCTGTCGCGCGATCCAAAAATCTTCCGGCTCCAAGTCGATTCCACAAGCCGCGCACTCATAGATGGACTGCCCTTCCGGCAACTGGATTTCTGTCCGAATGATACGCCCTCGGCACACATGATAGAACCGCCCTCTCGCGTCCTCATCGTCTAACGGATCACTCTCGTATATCAACACCATCGCCATTCTCCCATCAAATAGCTTTCAGTATACTGGCTGCCCCGATCGATCCACAACGGCCACGCACACGGCTTTACGTTTCACTTTTCACCTTTCACGTCCCCGATCACACCTGAAACTGCGCCTCGTACAACCCCGCATAGACACCGCCCTTTGCGAGCAGCATGTCATGCGTCCCGTCTTCGACCACTCGCCCATGATCCACGACTACGATGCGGTCCACATCCTGAATTGTCGAGAGCCGGTGGGCGATAATGATCGTGGTTCGTCCCTTCGTCAGTTCGTTGAGGGCTTCTCTGATTTTCACCTCTGTTTCAGTGTCAATATTCGACGTGGCCTCGTCAAACAGGACAATGGGCGGATCTTTCAGAAGCACCCGCGCGATCGATACGCGCTGCCTTTGGCCCACGGACAATTTCACGCCCCGCTCCCCGATCCAGGTATTGTAACCCTCTGGCAGGGCCATGATGAACTCATGCGCACGGGCCGCTTTGGCGGCTGATTCGACCGCCTCTTGTTCCGCCGACAAATTACCGTACAGGATATTCTCGCGAACCGTGCCGTTAAAGAGAAATGGCTCCTGCTGCACCAGCCCGATCTGGCTCCGCAGAAAACTCAAAGGCAGATCACGGATATCGTACTCATCGATCGTGACCGATCCCTCCGTCACATCGTAAAACCGCGGAATCAGTTTGAGCGTAGTACTCTTCCCGGCTCCACTGGGCCCGACGAGCGCGACCCGCTCCCCGGCCCGCACGGAGATGGTAACGTCGCTGAGAATCTGCACATCCGCCCGATAGTGAAACCGCACGTGGTGAAAGGCCACTTCGCCCTTCAGCCGTTTCAGCGGCGCGATTGCCCCAGGGCGGTCATGCACATCCGGCACGGCGTCGAGGATATCGAACACCCGTTCGCTGGCGGCCAGCGCATGTTGCAGCATGTGATTGACGGAATGAATCTGATTGATCGGCACATAAAAGAGGGCCAGGTACGACACGAACATCACGAGTTCGCCGACTGAAAGCTGCTTTTGCAGCACCTCCCCCACCCCGAACCAGAGCACCAAGACCCCGCCAAGGCTGCCGAGCAGCGTCATCCCAGGCGAATAGAACGACCAGAGACACATGGCCTTCAAAGTGTCCTGCCGGCACCGATCGCTTTTGCGTCCGAACCGGTCCTGTTCATAGGGCTGCCGGTTGAACCCCATCGTCTCACGGATGCCAGCCAAGGCATCTTGTAACAAGGCGTTGAGTTCGGCCGACCCTTTACGGATCTCCTTGTAATATCCATGCACACGCTTCGTGAACCCCATCGCGCCAAGGACCAACAGAGGAATCGGCAGCAGCGCCAGCAGCGCCAGCTTCCAGTTCAACCAGAACAGCACTCCCATGATGCCAATCAACGTCAACCCCGCGGTAATGACCCCTTCCAGGCCATCGACGAAGATGCGCTGCATATGCTCGGTGTCATTGAGCACACGCGACATGATTTCTCCCGTCGGCCGGTTCTCGAAAAAGCTGATGGAGAGCCGCTGCAGCGCCCCGAACACCTGCACATGGAGGTCGTGCACCACCTGCTGTTCCAGCGTGTTATTCAGGCGGATGCGAAGAGAGCTGGCGAGGTTTCTGAGGAGATAGGCGGCCACTAATCCAGCAAAAACCCAGCCGAGCAGATCCACCCGCTGACCTTGAATCACATCGTCGATCAGGATTTTCACCAGCCAGGCCGGAACCAGTTCAAAGGCCGTCGTCAGGCCGGCGAAGAGGAATGTCCCGATCACCATCAGGCGATAGGGACGAAGATACTGAAGCACACGAAGCAGGGTGTTCACAGGGTAGGATCAATCCGGCCCATCAGATGACGGCCGCCGGATCTTTCTTCCAATAATGATCGAACTCGGCAAGCTGAGTGAGCGTCGAGAGATCCGTCATCCGGTCGAGGAATACCTTTCCGATCAAGTGATCCATTTCATGCTGAATGCAGACGGCATAGAGGTCAGTGGCCTCAAAATCCAAGGGTTTGCCCTTGCGATCCAGAGCCTTGACCCTGATCACGGAAGGCCGCGTCACTTTGCCGCGCAAGCCATCCACGCTCAAACACCCTTCCCAATTCTCGACCTGCTGCGGCCCATAGAATACGATGGAAGGATTGATCAGCACCGTCTCGGGAAAGCCGCCCTCCCCTTCGCAACCCATCACCACAAGCTGAATTGAGCGGGACACTTGAGGCGCGGCCAATCCGATGCCCGGCTCGTCGTACATGGTTTCAAACATGTCGTCGATCAACCGCTGGATGGCGGAGGATGAGATCTCGCGCGGGCTGAGCGATTCCGCCTGCTGGCGGAGAACCGGATTTCCAAGTTTCGCTATATTCAAAATCGCCATCGATGACAGACTCACTGTTTAGAGGACCAAGGCGTTGACTCGGTAAAAACTAACACACCGCTCTTTTTACGCGCAACGGGGCGGTAGATACCCGGTCCCTAAGAGTGCTGTCCGGACCGGCGCGGCTCTGGAATTTCAAACATCTCCTTGTTGGCGTCCCACCACTCCACCCACTCCGCAACCCAGGCCTGGCGATCCTGCTTGGTCGAGGTATCCCAATCGTGAAACTCAGTTTCATGCCGAGTGAGAATCCAGAGCGAGTGCAACGCCGACATCGCCACAAACCGCTCCTCATCGGTGACCATCGGGATCAGCGTCGGAATTACCGCCTTCTGCCGCACATAGCGGGATTCAAAGGCCGCCGCTTTGCGCACCGAGGGATTGAGATCCTTGGCCATGACCGCAATCGCGTCCGGCGTCTTGGCCGGATCGAGGCGGATGGCGACGCGCAGGGCATGCTCGCGGACGCGGGGAATTTCGTTCGGCTCTTGCGCGGTCACCAGCAACGCCGGCACGCCCGACACGCCCTTCATCATCGACAGCGTTTCAATCGCATTGTAGCGAATCCGCGGGCTCGGCATCGTGAGCGCCTTTACCAATACCGGGATCGACGGCTCACCGAGATGGACGAACTCTCCCATGGCCCAAAACTCCTGCTTGCCCTCCAGAAGCGGCAGGAGCGCTTCGGCTCGTTTAATCTCTTCTGGAGTAAGCGGATTCGTATTCGGCGGCACCGAGACATCCGGCACATCCTGCGCCTTTGGCGGCGCTTCATACGGAATTTGTGCCAAAACTATGGGCGCCTGCCGCAACGACTCCCCAAACGCAGTCCCGCTGCCGCACAGAGTCACCGCACTCAAAATTACACTGACAATGTAAGAACTTTTCACAGGCTCCCTCTCCTTTCAGACCGACTCGTCGGCACGTTCGTCCACTTCTTCGGCTTCGCTTCGATGCACCACTTCATACAACACCGGAAGGACGACTAAAATCAAGAATGCGGCCGTCAACATCCCACCCACCACCACACGCGCCAGCGGCTTTTGCGCTTGCGATCCGATACCGGTCGCCAACGCGGCCGGCAATAGACCGATCGCCGCTCCCAACGTCGCCATCAAGATGGGACGCATCTGCATATCGGCTCCCTTCCGCACCGCCTCGCGAAGCGTTTCCCCTGTTCGTCGAAACTCTTCAATGCGCGAAATGAGCAAGACGCCGCCGAGAATCGCCACTCCCAACGTTGAAATAACTCCCACCGCCGCAGAAATACTAAAATTGGTGTTTGTCATCACCAAGGCCAGCACTCCGCCGACAAGCGCGAACGGAACCGTCGAGAGCACCAACAGCGCATTCTTCAACGAATCGAATGTCGAGTAGAGCAGGAACAGAATGATCAGCAGGCTGATCGGAACGATCTTCGCCAACCGCTTCTGCTCGTCCTTCAATTGATCATACTGCCCGGCCCATTCCATTCGATACCGTTCCGGCAGACTCACCTCTTTCGCCATGCGCGCCTGCGCCTCTTCGACCGTGCTTTGAAGATCGCGGTCCCGCACGCTGAACTTGATGGCGATATACCGCTCGTTGTTTTCTCGATAAATAATGAACGCCCCCGTCTGCGTGGTAATGTTGGCCACCTGCTTCAGCGGGATGCGGGCCCCATCCGGCGTGCTCACGAGAATATTCCCGATGGACTCCACATCCTGGCGGAACTCCGGCAGAAAGCGCACCACGAGATCAAACAACCGCTCGCCTTCATAGACCTGGGTAACGGCCTGGCCACCCACCGCCGCTTGCACCACGGCATTGACATCGGCCACTTGCAAGCCGTATCGGGCACTGGCCTCGCGATCCACCTGAATCAGCAAATTGGGCTGGCCAACGAGCCGGAACACTCCGAGATCTTTCACGCCGCGAATCTGCTGCATCACCTGCTCGACTTCCACCGCCTTGGCTTCCATCGTCTTGAGATCGGTGCCGAACAGCTTGATCGAATTTTCACCTTTGACCCCGGACATGGCCTCTTCCACATTATCCTGAATGACCTGGGAAAAATTGAAGATCACGCCCGGGATATTTTTCAGCTTCCCCTCGATCTCCTCAATCAAGGCCTCCTTGCTCAATCCCGGACGCCACTCGTCCTGCGACTTCAAGTTGGCTAAAAACTCGGCGTTAAAAAAGCTGGTTGGGTCAGTCCCGTCATCTGGCCGGCCAAGCTGGGACACAATCGTCGTGATTTCCGGCGACTCTTTGAACAGGCGCCGGATCTCCCCTGTCAGGCGGGCGGCTTGATCGAACGAGATATCCACCGGCATCGTGGCGCGCACCCAGAGATTACCCTCTTCAAGGGCCGGCATAAACTCACCCCCGAGGAACCGCAAGGCCACCATCGTCACGAGCAAAGCGCCACCCGCAAAGCTGAGCACAACCGCACGATGGGTTAAGGCCCAATCAAGCGTCCCCAGATACACGCGGCGCACGCTTCGCACCACCACGGTATCGGCCTCACTGATCTTGCCGCGCAGCAAAAACGAGCACAACACGGGCGCCAGGGTAAACGCCATCAAGAGCGCCCCCAGCAACGCAAAACCATAGGTGATCGACATGGGCGCAAAGATTTTTCCAGGCACGCCGGTCATCGTGAAGAGCGGAATGAACGCCACCACAATGATCGCGGTCGACGAGAAGATCGGCCGGCCCACCTGCCGCGCCGCGCGGATAATCTGCTGGTGCGTCGTCAAACCCTGCACTTTGCCATGCGCCAGATGGAAGAAAATGCTCTCCACCATGACCAGTGTCGCATCGACGATAATTCCGAAATCGATCGACCCGAGCGAGATTAAATTGGCCGACTGCCCGATCAGAATCATCGCGGAGAAGGTAAACAGGAGCGACAGCGGAATCGTCAGCGCCACAATCAATGCGGCGCGGAAATGCCCTAGGAACACCACCAGAATCACGAACACCAGCACCATGCCGCTAATCAGAATATCCGTCACCGTTTCTACGGTGGTGTGGATCAGCTTCGTACGGTCATAGAACGTCTTGATCTTCACTCCTTCCGGCAATTTCCAGGAATTCAACTCCTCGACTTTAGCGCGCACCTTGTCCAATACCGGCAGGGCTTTGTACCCGCGCTGCAGCAACACAACGCCTTCGACTACGTCATCCCGGTCGTCGATCCCGACCTTGCCCAGCCGCACCTGATGCCCGACTGACACTCGCCCCAACGTGTTGATATAGATCGGCGTCCCGTCTTTTTCCGCCACCACCACATTTTCAATGTCTTCCAGCCGATTGATAAGGCCGAGCCCCCGGATATTATAATTCTGCGCCCCGATCGTCAGATAATTACCGCCTACGTTGGCATTGCTGTTCGTGAGTGCCGTCATCACTTGTGAGAGACTGACGCCATAACTGATCAGTTTTCCCGGATCGATTTCGACATGGTATTCTTTCGTCGTCCCGCCGAAGGCTGTGACATCGACCACCCCGGGGATCCGTTTAAACTCCCGCCGCACCTGCCAGTCCTGAATCGTCTTGAGCGTCGTCAGGTCGGTCCCGTCGCCCGTCAGCTCATAGCGGAAAATCTCCGCAATGGCCCACCAGGGAGATAGTGCAGGTTCCGCCCCTGGCGGGAGTTGAACCGTCCCGATCCTGTTGAGCACTTCCTGGCGATCCCGGAACATCTCCGTGTCGAAATCGAAATAGACTTTGATGTCACTCAAACCGAAGATCGACAAGGACCGGATATCCGTAAGCCCCGGCATCCCGTTCAACGCCACTTCGAGGGGAATCGTGATCTGGCGTTCGACCTCCTCCGCCGACCAGCCGGGATGCTGCGTGATCAGTTCCACCATCGGCGGGGAGGGGTCAGGATAGGCGACGATGTCCAGCAGGTGAAAGGCGTAGAGCCCGCCGAAGAGCAGCATCACCCCCAGCGCACACAGGAGGAACCGCTGAACCAGCGAGATCTCAACGAGACGAGTAATCATCGATACGTAAAACCTACGGAGCCGTTCGGAAGGTCGTCCACTCGAATTTAGAAACCTTTAACTTCTTGGCCCTTGATCAGCACCGCCCCTTTGGTGACGATTCGCTGCCCGCGGGTAAGGCCTTCGAGCACCCGGACTTGCTCAGGGGAAATATTGGCGATTTTGACTTCGCGCTTCACGTACCGGTTCTGTTCTTCCACCACGTACACGAATTGCTTGCCATCCGATTCCAAGACCGCTTCTCTGGGAACCACGATAAACTGCGATGCCTCTCCCACATCCAAATGCAGACGGGCAAACATCTCCGGCTTCAACTTATGCGCCTCGTTGTTCACCCAAGCCCGCACCTTGATCGTCCTGGTTGCCGGATCGACCACATCGCCGATTGCCGCCAGTGTCGCTGGAAAATCGATGCCGGGATAGGCTTCAACGCTCACACGGGCAAACTGGCCTTCTTTGACCAGCGCCAGATCCCGCTCATAAAGATCGGCCAAGACCTGCAACATGTCCAGATCGGCAACCGTAAACAGCACCTGCGAGGGGTCGCCCCCTACGGACTGGCCCGGCGTCACCGCCCGTTCCACGACCACACCGGTGAGGGAACTCTTCATTTCAAAACGCGACGTAATTTTCTGTTTGTCGAGCGGCTTGGTCAATTCCTCAGCCGGCACCCGGAGCGACAACAATCGCTCTTTTGCCCGACGGAATTCCGCCCGAGCCTTCACCAACTCATTCTCCGCCTGTTTCAGGTCTTTGAGCGGCATCGCTTTGTTTTCGTACAGGTCCTTCGCCAGCTCATGCGCCCTGGTGGCATATTGGAGATCGGAATCCTCTTTCACATATTCCGAATAGGCCTGAGCAATATCGGGACTATCGACCACCAGCAAGACATCGCCCGCCTTGACACGATCGCCGAGGTGGACCCGCACTTCGACAACCCGGCCCTGCAAGGGTGACGAAATTTTGGAATAGCGATCTTCGCCGTAGGCCACTTTCCCGGACAGGGTCAACGCTTGATGCGACGAACTGAAATCGACGACGGCCGTCTCCACTCGGGCTTGCGCGTCTCGCGGCGCTCCCACCGATGGAGGAGCCGCCACCGTCGCAGCCTCAGTTGGGGCGGGATGATCCGTCCTCCCGCAGGCCGAACAGGTCAATACCGCCACCGCCAGCATGAGAGACGCCATCCCCACAGAGGTCATAGAATCTCCTGCCCCACGGCACTCTGTAATTGAATCACGTTGCGCTGATAGTTGAAAAGCGCCTCGAAATAATTCTGCTGAATCGTGCGCGACGTTCTCGCCGCATCGAGCAGGTCGAGAATGGTCGCGCCGCCCCGCTCATAGGCCCGTTCGACAATGGTCAATGTCGAGCGCGCATCGTCCAGCACCCCGCCCAAAAAAGCTTCAACCAGCCGTCTACTCTGCATCAGATTCTTGTAGGCGACGTCCACTTCGTTTTCGACCTGATTGAGCGTCTTATTCAAATCCGCCTCGGCGCTCTGTACCGCGACCTCCGCTTGCATGATACCGCCCTGATTTCGGTTGAATAACGGCAAGGGCACCCCGAGACTGAGCGCCACCTGCCCAGGATTGTCGGGCCCTCTGGCACCCTGCACCGCATACCCGCCGCCGATGGTGACATCTGGAATCCGGTAGGCCTTTGCCAGCTTCAGATCGGCCTCCCGTTGAGAAAAGACCAACCGTTTCATCCGCACATCGGCACGCGCCTCCAGCGCCACCGTGCGCAGACGGCCGATATCTGGATCGATCCGCTTGTAATCGAACTCGGAGGTCAATTCAAGCTGGGTGGCTGGAGAAAGGCGGAGGAGCTGCCGGAGGTCGGCACGCGCCGTGTCGCTCTCCTGAATGCCCTGAATGACTTGGGACTGAAAATCGATGAACTGCAACCGGATGCGAATCAAATCGACTTCCGCGATATAGCCCTTCTTGAACCGGATGGTATTGATCTCGAGAATGCGGGAAAACCGGTCCCGATTCTCCTCGGCCAGCGTCAACCGGCGATGGGCCAATTGGATGCGATGGTAGGAATCTTTCACCGTAAAGCTAAGCTGCCGCACGGCATCTTCAAATGCAGCCTCAGCCGATTGTGTCCCAAAGTCAGCGCTTTCGATTCGATAGCCACGCTTGCCGGCCAGTTCGAATAACTGCTGAACTTGGACGATGACCGCCCCGCTGTTCCCCATCGTTCTGCCCTGGGTAAACGAGCTCAGCGTTCCAATCGACGCCACCGGGTTGGGAAAGAGCTTCGCCGTGATCTGCTGCCCTTTAGCCGATTCGACCCCGAATTTCGCCATTAACAGATCGAGGTTCTGGCGCAAAAATAATGCGACTGCCTCGTCGAGGCTCAGGCGAAGCGCGGATAGTGTAGCAGAGAAAGCCGGGGTCTTGACTGGACTATCGGTTGCCGCGACGATCGTTTGTCCTGACGCAGGATTAGAGCCGATCCCCAACGCGAGGAGAACGACCACTCCCCGGAAGAGGTGTCCTGCACCACTACGCAGATATCGGGCTAAATTCGTAATACGCACTCCCCCACACATGTCCGGTGAACCGCGGCAGAGAGGCTGATAGAGGAAGCAAGACACTCATATTATACTGGTTTCATAGGCACTTGCAACGACATCACGGAATCGGATTATTGCATTTTGAGTTCCGTCCAGGCCCGGTCATAGAGGCGCATCGCCTTCCCGACATCCGTCATCCATTCCAATCGCGGTATCAATTCGACCGGGGGGTAGATGGCAGAATTCTCCAGAACATCTTGCTTCACGAACGCCCGCGCCTCCCGATTGGAAACCGCGAACAGGAGCCGCTCGGAGGTGGCCGCAGCCACTCGGGCATCGATCAAATAATTGACAAATGTCATCGCCAGCGCTTTTCGCGTCGAAGATCGAAGGACGACCAGGCAATCCGCCCAGATCGTTCCCCCTTCCTTCGGCACCACGTAGCGAATCGACGGCCGGTCGGCCATCGCCCGCGCCACAGGGCCTCCCCAGCCCTGTGCCAGGACAACATCTCCGGAGGCCAGCAGTTGTGCGTAATTATCACTGGCGTATGTCTTCACCAGCGGTTTTTGGGCGATCAGTTTCTGCTTCGCCGCCTCAATCACCAAAGGATCCGTGGTATTCATCGATTGCCCCATCAACCGCAGCACCGCCCCAAACACCTCCCGCTGGTCGTTCAACATGCTGATCCTTCCCCGATACCGGTCATCCCACAATACCGCCCAGCTGTCCGGCGGACTCGTCACCACATCGGAATCATATCCGATTCCCACCGTTCCCCAGAGATACGGCACGGAATAGCGATGCGACGGGTCAAAGGCGAGATGCTGCAACTGCGCTTCGAGCGACGCCAGATTGGGAACGGCCGCTGCATCCAATTCGGCCAATAGACCCTGCGCCGCCATGATGGACACCATGAAATCGGAGGGCACCGTCACATCGTAGCCGGAACCTCCGCCTTGGAGCTTCGCCAGCAACTCTTCATTGCTGCCGAAGGTATCGACGATCACCTTCGCCCCATGCGCACGCTCGAACTCCCGGATCAACTCGGGGCTGACATAGTCCGACCAGGTGAGGTAATGCAGTGTGTGCGCCGACGCGCCCTGCGCCTGCGTTCCCGCGTCGGGCGCCCGATCGCAGGCCGCCAGAGCAATGAAACTGAAGACCGAGAGCAGCACGATTTGGACTTTCATCATGCGCACCTCTACCGGCGCTGGAACAACAGTGACAGTCCGACCAGCCCCATGGAGGCCATCACCAGCACCGCCGAGAGCGCATTGATTTCCGGGGAGACGCCGGACTTGATCATCGAATAGACCTTCAGCGGCAAGGTCGTCGCGCCGGGCCCTGCCACAAAGAAGGTAACGATGAAGTCATCGAGGGAAATCGTGAAGGTCAGCAGCATGGCGCCGAGAAGAGCCGGGAAGAGCAGCGGAAGCGTGATCCGCCGAAATCCCTGCCAGGGTGTCGCACCCAGATCGTACGCCGCTTCGAGCAGCCGGGGGTCGAGCTTCTGAAGCCGCGCGCGAATGATAACGATCGCCACCGGAAGATTGAACGCGGCATGGCCGATCATGACCGTCGCCAGACTCAGCGGCATCTGCAGCACAACAAACAGCATGAGAAGCGCGACCCCCATCATCACTTCGGGAATCACCAACGGCAGAAGGAATATCGGTTCCAAAAATCCACGCCAGCGTGACCGGATCCGCTCCAACCCCATCGCCGCCGGCACTCCGAGCAACAGGACGATGACCGTTGATATTCCCGCCACCAGCAGGCTATTGCCCGTCGCAGTCCGCAGGGCCTCGTCCCGCCATAACATCTCGTACCACTGCCAGGAGACCCCTTGCCACGTCGCAGACAGACGTGAGGCATTCAACGAAAACACCATGAGGACGGCGATCGGCAAATAGAGAAAGGCCAGCCCAAGCACACTGAACGACCGCAGCCAGCCACCCTGGTTTCTCATGACGCCCTCCGTTTGCCATCCGCCGCCGATTGCGCCCTGAAATACCAGATCATCGCTCCCATCACGAGCGCCATCAGCACCATGGAGAGCGCCGACCCCAGCGGCCAGTCCCGGGCAATAAGGTATTCATGCTGGATCAGATTGCCCACCATCATGCTTCTGGCTCCGCCCAGCAGATCCGGCGTGATAAACGCCCCAAGCGAGGGGATAAACACCAGCACACAGCCGGCCACGATGCCGGGCTTCGTAAGCGGGACCAGGACCCGGCGGAAAACCGACCATCGATCCGCATAAAGGTCCCAGGCCGCTTCGATGAGCGAACGATCAACCCGTTCAATCGCCGCATAGAGCGGCAAGATCATGAACGGAAGATAGCCATAGACAAGGCCGAGCACCACTGCGGTGTTTGAATAGAGGATCTCGATGGGAGCCGAGATCAGGCCGAGTTTCAGCAGCACGGTATTCATGAGGCCCTCGGTCCTCAGAATGAAGATCCAGGCATAGGTCCGCACGAGAAAGTTGGTCCAGAAAGGGACCATGACCAGGACCAGCCACACCGCCTGGCGCCGTGGCGACAGCCGGGCGATATAATAAGCCAAGGGAAAACCCATCGCGAGACAGATGATCGTGGTCAGCGACGCCAGCAGGAGGGATTGCCCGAAGATCCGACCATACAGAGCATGCAGCAGATCGCGGTAATTGTCCAGACTGAAGTCCCAGACGATCCCGCCATAGGTGCCGCGCGTGGCACAGCTCACGAGGAAAATGACGGAGAGAGGAAGTAGGCAAAAGAAAACCGTCCACAATACACCCGGGGCTAGCAACCACGCCGTAGCGTTACCGTCGGCTTCCTTCCGAGCCTTACGTGCTATCGCCGATGGCGCCATCATGGGAGGGGAAGCACCGTCCCGTCCGACACATTCCATTGCACCGATACCGGATCACCGACCTTCCACGGAACCAGGCCATTCGCGTGGTTTGGAAGATGGATGGTCCACGCAATCTGCTCGGTTATCCGAACGACACACCGCCACCCGCTGCCGAGATACCGCAGGGCCTCCACGGTGCCAGGCACGGCGTTGTCGAAAGCGGTGCCCTCTCCGTTCGATGCCAGACGCACACGTTCAGGTCTGAGAATGAGGGCCACCGCTGCGCCGGACTGGAGATCGGAAGGCATCGCCACGCGAACTTTCCCCGATAATCCGGGATGATCACATGTCAGTATAGCCTGTCCGACATGCGGATCCCTGAGTGTGCCGCGCAGTTCATTCGAGGTGCCGATGAACTGCGCGACAAAATGCGTGGCTGGCGATTCATACAAGTCTTGGGGCCGGCCGACCTGCACCACCTGCCCCTGATGCATCACCGCCAGCCGGTCCGAGAGCGCCAGCGCTTCCTCTTGATGATGCGTGACACAGACAAACGTAATGCCCACCTGCGCCTGAATCGATTTCAGCTCGACTTGCATCTGCTGGCGCAGCTGCTGATCGAGCGCGGCCAGCGGTTCGTCGAGCAAAACCACGGCCGGCCGGTTCACTAGCGCCCGCGCCAGTGCGACACGCTGCTGCTCCCCTCCCGACAACTGGCCCGGTCTGCGATCACGCTTATCTCCCATCTGCACCAGTTCCAAGGTCGCAGCCACGCGCGCCTCGATCTCACCACGCGGTATCCGTTTCATTTCGAGGCCGAAAGCCACGTTGCCCGCGACGGAGAGATGCGGAAACAGCGCGTAGGACTGGAAGACCAGATTGACCGGCCTCCTGTTGGGAGGCACGCCCGCCATCAACTGTCCATCGATGAAGATTTCACCGGAATCCGGCGTTTCAAATCCGGCGAGCATCCGCAGTAGCGATGACTTACCGGCTCCGCTGGGACCGAGAATGGAGAAAAATTCCCCCCGACGAACGCCGAGGGTGACATGGTCCACCGCCAAAGTGGCCCCATGGCGTTTGATCAATGTGCGAATGTCGATGCTCAGATCGGCCACGGAATGGACGTCCTACACAGGCCGGACAACAAGGCGAGGAAGCGGGTCAGAACAGCGGCACCCGTTCAACTATCCAGCCCGCTCTTGGAATGATGGTCGCGCAGATGTTTTCGCACACGCACTTTTTCGTGATGCTTCCGCAAGAGCTGCTGGCGAATCACATTCCGGTCCTCCGCCACGATCCGCACCAGGCGATCCACATCTTCGGCATGGTCTCGCACCAACTCGGTCAATTTCTGGAGCTGAACTTCCAATCGCTCGATCCGCCACAGGGCGTCTTTCGTGGGTTCCACCGGCTTGCGAGCCGCTTTCCCGTTGCTGCGAGGAAGAGCCGCTACAATCAGATCACGTTTCATAGATACTCCTTTATGCGCTTGATCGTCGCGCCGCTGCATCCGTCTTTCGGCTAGTATTATCCGTGATCTCCCTGAAGTCAATCATTCAGCTTCCTTTCCATTTTCAGACGGTCCTGTTACACTTCGCACACATGCACAATGTGTTTACGATGATCCTCGCCGGAGGCAAGGGCGAACGCCTCCACCCGCTGACCGAGCAACGGGCCAAGCCGGCCGTACCGTTCGGCGGCAAGTATCGCATCATCGATTTTACGCTCAGTAACTGCCTCAACTCCGGCCTGCGGAAGATCGCGGTCCTGATCCAATACAAATCCCACTCGCTCGACAAGCACATTCGCAGCGGCTGGAACATTCTCAATTCGGAACTTGGTGAATACATCGCCTCCGTCCCCCCACAGCAGCGCATCAGCGAAGAATGGTACAAGGGCACGGCCGACGCGGTGTACCAAAACCTGTTTCTCCTGGACAACGAACGCGCCGATTACCTACTCATCCTGGCCGGCGACCACATTTACAAGATGAACTACGCGGAAATGTTCCATTGGCTGCTGGCCAAAGACGCCGACGCCGTCGTCGGCGCGTTGGACATTCCCGTTCAGGATGCGACGCGGTTCGGAGTCATCAGCGTGGACGACGATCTCCGGATCAACCGGTTCGACGAAAAACCCGCCAATCCCACGCCGATTCCAGGCGATCCGACCCACGCCTTCGCATCGATGGGGATTTATCTCTTCAAGACCTCCGCTATTCGCCAATACCTCACGGAAGACGCCCAGGAAGGAACCGCCCACGATTTCGGCAAAAACATCATTCCGCGCATGATTCAGGAAGGCCGTGTCTATGCCTTCAAGTTCCAGGACGAGAACAAGAAAGCCGTCAAATACTGGCGGGACATCGGCACGCTCGACGCCTATTGGGAAGCCAATATGGATCTCATCGCCGTCGATCCGCTCTTCAACCTCTACGATCCGAACTGGCCGATCCGCACCTATCAAGGACAATTTCCTCCGGTCAAATTCGTCTTCGCCCAGGATTTCCAAGGGGGCCGCATGGGCGTGGCGCTGGATTCGATCGTCTGCGGCGGCTGCATCATCTCAGGCGGCCGGGTGCAAAATTCGATTCTCTCCCCGAACGTGCGGGTCCAGGACCACGCAGAAGTGCATGAATCGATCGTCATGGAAAATGTAGTCATCGGTGAGCACAGCCGCATCAGGCGGGCCATCATCGACAAAGATGTCATCATTCCGCCCAAGACCGAGATCGGGTATGATCGGGAAGCCGACTCAAACCGATTCAAAGTCACCGAGTCCGGTCTGGTGGTTATTTCAAAGGGAATGAAACTGCATGCCTCCCTCGATTCATCCGGTTGATCTTATCGCCGCTCTGCGGGACAAATCGCTCACCCCTGCCATCGTCTTTCTCACCTCACGCCGTGCCTGTGACGAGGCGATGGAGGCTTTCGACCACGCACAAACCGTGCTGCCACCCGCACGGCAAGAGGCGATTGCCGCCGCATTGGAGCGGGTCATCGCGCAATATCCCAGCATCGCCGAACATCCTTTGATCCCTACGGTCCAGCGTATCGGCGTAGCCGCCCATCACGCCGGCCATTTGCCCTCCTGGAAAATCGCCATTGAAGAACTGATGCGGCAGGGCTGCCTCGACGCCGTCTTCGCCACCACGACATTGGCGGCCGGCGTAGACTTTCCGGCCCGCACCGTCGTCATCACGCAATCCAGCATCCGCAAAGCCCGCGACTTCATGGACCTCACCATCGGCGAAGTGCAGCAGATTGCCGGACGGGCCGGCCGCCGCGGCAAAGACTACGTCGGCTTCGCAGTCGTAACACCATCGCCCTACATCGATCTCGGCGTCCTCACCAAAGGATTCACGGGTAATCCGGAAGCCATCGACAGCCAATTCACCATTACCTACCCGATGGTCCTGAATCTCCTGAAGGCCCATCAGCATAATCAAATTCAGGCCATCCTGGCCAAGAGCTTCGCGCAATTCCAGCTCAACCAGCGCGCAGAGTTACTGGAACGCAAACTGGATACGCTCCACCTGCAGATGGAACCCTTCGGCCCGCGCGTCTGCACCGACTGGATCACCCAATGGCACACGTTTGATCAGGCTCGACGGCAGAAATCGCACCGGCATCAGACCGTGCGCCACGAAGCGCCGGAAATGACCGCGCGGTTTCACTTCCTCACTCCCGGTCGGGTTGTGGGACTCAACCGAGGACGTGGCGTTGTCTTGCGCCAGTATCGCAGCAAGGGACAGAAGAGTCCGATGGTCACCATCCTGCGCCCCGGAGGAGCCGTAACCGAATGTCCCGCCGGCATCGTTACAGAAATCTATGACCGTATCTTCGACTGTGAAGAACAACCAGGATACCCCTGGTGCACCGCCGCAAGCTTCGATGAGTTGCACTATCAGCTCACCGAATTGCCCACGCGCCTCCCGGTGCTACCGATTCTCGTTTCCAAAGAATCGGAACCGCTGCCCGATGCCATCGTCCAAAGCCTGGGAGATTTTCCTTGCCCCACCTGCTCCTCACGATCGGCCTGCCAGAAGGATTATCTCATTGCCTCACGCATGCGCCAGGAGCAGCAACGCCACATGAAGTCCATTCAGGCTTTGCGGACCAGTCTCTGGCATCGATTTCAGGAGCGCATCGACGTCCTCCAAAAATTCGGCTACCTCACGCCTGAGTCTCAACTCACCGCCGATGGTGAATGGGCACGGCTCATCCGCATCGATCATTCTCTGCTGATCACCGAGCTGATTCGGGCCGAAGCCTTCACAGGGGCCGATCCGGCGGTACTCACCGGAATCATGGCCAGTATCGCCCACGATGACGACCGCCCCGGCGCCTTTCCGCGCATCAGCTCAGGCTTAAGTTCGCTGCTGGGCCAAGTCCGGAAATTGGCAGAAAGCCTCTCCCCCTATGAAGACCCGCCCCTGCTCCGCGCCGACATCGCCGCGGTAGCTGAACGCTGGGTCTCCGATCCGAACCTGACGTGGATCGGTCTCTGCCGCTCAACCACCATGGCCGAGGGGGATATTTATCGTCTGCTTGCGCGGACCCTCGAATTTCTGTCGCAACTGCACACGCTCAAGGCCACCCATCCAGGCTTGGCCGACACGGCATCGAAGGCCCTTGCCCTCATCCGACGCGGCGTGTTGGAGGAATTGCCGTGAAGGCATCTTTTCTCTTTCCTTTCACTTTTCACGTTGTACGGTTTACGAGCACATCATGACCACTGACGAACTCGCACAGCTTCTCGCTCAACAACCGGTCGCCATCCTGCATCGCCTGGCGCGCGGACGCGTGCAGCGGCATTTCCGGGCGGGCAAACGCCGCTTGATCGACATGCTTATCCAGCACTCCACCAATAATCTCGCTGGTCTCGAATCCGATCTGCAGGCGCTTATCGAAGAACGCCAATCGCGTGTTCAGACACCAGTTCCTCCGGCCAATCCGGTCCCTCCGCGCCAGACCGCTCCTCACACCAGTCGAAGGCCAACGCGGACACATGAACCGGAATCGACCGAGCCCGGCGTCACCCTCACGGCTTGGCTGGAAGGACTCGGCGTGCCAACCCCGCAGCCATTCGTCCCGGATCCATGGCAGGAAGAAGCCCTTGCAGGACTGGCGGAAACGGATGTCGTCGTAAGCGTTCCGACCGGCAGCGGCAAGACCTACGTGGCCGTGGAGGCAGCCAGACGGGCGATGAGCGAGAATCGGACCATTATTTACACCTCTCCGCTGAAGGCCCTGTCCAACACCAAGTTCACAGAGTTTTCAAAGATTTTCGGCAGCGATCAGGTTGGCATTCTGACCGGCGACCGGCAGGACAACGCGCAGGCGCCCATCCTGATCATGACGACGGAGATTCTGCGCAACCTGCTCTACGACGCGGCCAGCGGTGAGATCGATGTGCGGCTGGATACTTTGGGACTCGTGATTCTGGATGAATCGCAATACATCGCCGACCCCGAGCGCGGCGTCGTGTGGGAAGAGACCATCATCTTCTGTCCGTCACAGGCAAAGCTGCTCTTGCTCTCCGCCTCCATCGGCAATCCGCAGGATATCGCCGACTGGCTGACATCAATACGCCCCTCCCCCTGCCGTCTGGTGCGCCACAGCAAGCGGACGGTTCCTTTGCGAGCCGGCTATCTGCACCCGAACGGCAAACTCACGCCGCTCTTCCGCACCGCCGGCATTCCCTACGGCCATCCAGGACAACTGCATCCTGAAGCCAAGCGGCTCTTCCTCCAATACGAAGAAGACACGCTGCCGTCAGGACGGACGCGGCGATAAGGGCTCTGCCAGTGCCTTGTTAGAATGACGCGGTGAGACCGATGGTAGATCCGTGGCGGATCGTCTGAAGCTCTTTTAAGGGGAAACTCTCTGATGCCGATCCGACCGGATGAGTTTCCAACGTGCCCGTATAGGTGCGATTCCACCACACACGATACCCTCCGGTCAGCGCAACATTCTTGGTCAGCATGAACTTTACGCCTGCATCGGCATTGGCACTCGCCCCGACGCCCCACATCGTAAAGCTAGGCTGCTGAAGATCCGCACGCAAGACATGCCGGTCTTCGTTATACACAATACTCAACGGAGTTACAGCCACCCTTCCTTCCAGGCTGAACGAACGGGTAAGTCGATACTCTGTCTGCCCACCGATGCGAAGGGGAGTAATCCAATGAGTTGTATTCACGATTGCTAACACTCCTGCTGGACGCACTGTCCCAGAACCACAGGTAAAAGAGCCAGAGGGATTACACACATCTTGGTAGACCCCGCTCGCCTCATACTTGGTTTTCCAATACTGAAAGCCTACGTACATATCCAGATAGCCTCGATTCCCGCCATATTCGGCCACCCGCCGTCCGCCATCAAGGTTCAGGTACCACGTCCCCTGTCCTGTGGTGTCACTCGTGGTTCGCGAATAAAGATGCTGTCCCCCTGTTGAAAGATAATCATCGTCTGTCATCTTCCCGCGGTCGAAATCGACTGAGAAACCTAGTTCACCACGCATGAACCAGCGATTCGACAGGTTGAGTTTCCCCCCAAGCTCTATGATGTTCGTATTATTATCTTTGTACGTAAGCTTCGACGTGGGATTGCCTAAAGCAGGATAGGTCTTCGACGCATTATGGCTCCAGCTGGTTTCACTATTCGTGAACATCCACGAACGAAGGGACAGTTCCACTCGCTGTTTCGATTGCGCCTCAAGCTCTTCAGCCTGTGACAGGCCGGATGCCGCAATCATGCACAGGCCTGCCGCTCCCATCAAAATACGCTTTTGCCATAGCTGCATCACCGCCTCACCCCTCCGCGTTGAATCACCACTGTGTCATAGCACCGGTCCGCCGTATCCGGCATGACCCGATGACAGGCTTCGCGTATATCCTCTTCATTAAACTTCCGTTGGACCGACAATGAAAACCACACCAGCCATGTTCCGATCACGGCTGCAAGTACCGCCCCGGCAAGCAACAATCCCCACGGCCGCCACAGAGGTATCGGCTGGTGGTGAGCTTGAGTTCCTTCGATCAGCTCAGACCCGGCCTCGTGCCGCTGTATCTGGTATGCCACCTCTGCCATTTTTCAATCCATTCCAAGTTATTTCGGAATCATACCTGAGCCCAGTGATCTTGAATAGCAAATTTCCACTCGTCTCTCTCATTCGGATAGATCCGATAAATTCATAGTATCGCCTGCCGCCTCGCCTCATGGCACCAAACAGCGGCACAATCTCTCACTTGACCCTGTCTGCCTCGGAACTGTATAACCTCCCCTGCACGACACAGTGCCGCGCATCCCCCTCCGCTTATTCCCATACGGATTCGGCGTCCGGGTTACCGCGAAACTAACATGCCCCATGCGCCCGTAGCTCAATGGATAGAGCATCTGACTACGGATCAGAAGGTTACAGGTTCAAGTCCTGTCGGGCGCACCATGAACAACTTCTATCCTCATCCAAGCCTATTGTCCGAGGCCGTATCACACCCGATCTCCTTTTCCCCTTCCTTATCCCCTCCCGAGGATTTAGGATGGAACTATGCAAACATCCACTATTCTCGCTCACGATGATATCGAACGCCTCGTGTCCGGCACCCACTGGAATCCACGCGCGATTCTTGGGCCACATCCCACAGCAGACGGGATGGCCATCCGGATCTGGAACCCCTTTGCCGAAACCGTTGAAGTCGTGGTGGAGCAGCGTCCGGCGCTCGCCATCCCCGCCCAACGCATTCATGAAGCCGGGCTCTACGAAGCCGTCGCCCCTCAAGGACAGGAACCTCTCCGCTACAAGGTCAGAAGCAGCGGACCTGACGGACTGGTGACCGAGCACTACGATCCGTACGCCGTGCCCCCGCTGCTCACCGATTTCGAACTGCACCTTTTTGCTGAAGGCACCTTCCATCGCGCCTACGACAAACTTGGTGCCCACGTCAGGACGGTCGAGGGCTTGACCGGCGTCCACTTCGTCGTGTGGGCCCCGAACGCGGCTCGCGTCAGCGTGGTAGGCGATTTCAATCGATGGGATGGACGCTGTCACCCGATGACCAATCGAGGCGCAACGGGTTTATGGGAACTCTTTCTCCCCGAGCTGCCTGAGCACACGCTTTATAAATATGAAATCAGGACGAGGAATCAGGAGGCGCTCCTCGTCAAGGCCGATCCCTATGCGCGCGCCGGCGAACTGCGCCCTCGCACGGCCTCCGTGGTGCGCGACCTCTCCGGCTACAGATGGCACGACCACGCCTGGATGGATGCCCGAGCCACGCGAGATCCCTTGGCCAGCCCCCTTAGCATCTATGAAGTCCATCTCGGTTCCTGGATGCGGGTGCCGGAAGAAGGCAATCGCTGGCTCACCTATGCCGAGCTCGCCGACAAACTGATTCCCTATGTAAAGAGCCTAGGATTCTCGCACCTTGAATTGCTTCCCGTAACAGAGCATCCCTTTGATGGATCCTGGGGCTATCAGACGACCGGCTACTTCGCGGCGACCAGCCGGTATGGCGCCCCGGAAGATTTCATGACCTTTGTCGATGCCGCGCATCAGGCCGGCATCGGAGTCATCATGGATTGGGCTCCCGCGCATTTCCCCGACGATCCACACGGCCTCGCCCAATTCGACGGCACGCATTTGTATGACCATGCCGATCCCCGTCTCGGATATCACCCGGATTGGCACAGCCGCATTTTCAATTACGATCGTCCGGAGGTCCGCAATTTTCTGCTGAACAGCGCGCTCTTCTGGCTGGACAAGTACCACATCGACGGATTACGCGTGGATGCCGTTGCCTCCATGCTCTATCTCGACTATGGACGGAAATCCGGCGAGTGGATTCCGAATGCGTTCGGCGGGCATGAGAACCTGGGCGCCGTGACCCTGCTCAAAGAACTGAACATCCTGGTGCACCGCGACTTTCCCGGCGCAATCACCATTGCGGAAGAATCCACCTCCTGGCCAGGTGTCTCCCGCCCGACCTATACCGGCGGCCTCGGCTTTACCTTCAAGTGGAATATGGGGTGGATGCACGACTCACTGGATTATTTCCAGCACGACCCTGTCCATCGGCGGTTTCATCACAATCAGCTGACGTTTGGACTGCTCTACGCCTTCACGGAAAACTTCGTCCTCGTCCTGTCCCATGACGAAGTCGTCCACGGAAAAGGCACCCTGCTGAGCAAGATGCCCGGCGATCGCTGGCAACAATTTGCCAATCTCCGGACGCTCTATGGCTATCTCTACGGACATCCGGGGAAAAAGATGCTGTTCATGGGCGGAGAATTCGGCCAATGGCGGGAATGGAACCACGATGCCAGCCTGGACTGGCATCTCTGCGACGATCTCTCACATCGCGGCTTGCAGCGGTACGTACAGGATCTGAATTGGCTCTATCAGCAGGAACCGGCCCTGTACGAAGCGGATACTGATTGGGCAGGGTTTCAGTGGATCGACTTCAACGATGCGGACAACTCAGTGATCGCCTTCTTGCGCAAGCGGCGAAATTCGGCTGAACACCTCGTCTGCGTGGGAAATTTCACACCGATCCCCCGCGAGCACTACCGTATCGGGGTCCCCGCGGGAGGATGGTATCGTGAACTGCTGAATAGCGACGCGGACGTCTATGGGGGAAGCAATCTCGGCAATCACGGCGGCATGCAAGCCACGGCCACTCCCTGCCACGGGTTCCCCTATTCACTTAGCCTGACGCTGCCCCCCCTCTCGATGCTCTTCTTCAAACCATCCGTTTCATCCTAGCCGGAATCTATTTCGACGACGGCGCCGCCTTGACATCGAGCACCTTCACATCGAAGTACAGCGTCTTCCCGGCCAGGGGGTGATTGAAGTCGAGCACCACCGTGTCGGCCTTGACTTCCGTGACGCGCAAAAACATCGACTGTCCATCGGGGCTCTTGGCTTCCAGCTCAGCGCCCACCTTCCAGGCTTTTTCGGGAACCTGACTTTTCTTCACTTCCTGAATCGCCTTGGGATCGATTTCTCCATATCCATCAACCGGCTTCACCGTCACGTGTTTCTTCTCACCGACGGCCAACCCTTCAATCGCCTTTTCCAGGCCTGGCACAATTTCCTGCGCACCATGCGTATACGTCATCGGCTCGCGTCCCACGTTGGACTCCAACACATTCTTGTCGTCCAGCTTCAAGGTGTATTCCAGCGACACCAGCTTCCCTTTCGACACCACCTGCGCCGACGCCCCCTTCTGAGTCTCGGCCTGGAGCGAAGCCCCAGTCAGGCTCATGCCGGTCAGCACCACGACAAACACCGTCATCCTCGAATACTGACGAAGCATCATAAAACCCTCCTCGGAAACAAGTGGAACAGGCTGGAGAAGTCGCTCGAAACAGAAGATGCGATGGCGATTGAGTCCAGGCTATCGTGAAATTGTGTCGGCCAAGTTAGCACAGACGACCGGCCTGAAACGAGCCCTCGGCGACAGCACGATATGGGAAACGGGCCGAGGCTTGATCGTTACCAGGATCGGAACGGACCGGAATCGAGATGCACAAACTTGGAGCGCGGATAGTAGCCAACCCCCCCAAAGCCGAGCTCCAGCGCCGCCTGGCGGATGACCTTGGGATGGATGCCGGGGATTTGAAGATCGATGGCTTGCCCTTGCATGTGCAGGCTGTTTCTGGCGGCACGCCGGCCCGTGCGCACCAGCTTCGCGTTATACTCGGGAGAGCGGTACCCAGAAATAACGTGGATCTCCCGATCGCCGCCCAGCTTTTTTTGCACGAGATTCACATGTTCCAAGACCTGCACATCGATCACAGACACTTCGCCGGTCGCATGGCAGCGGAAAATGTGGTTGACGTCGTCCAATGCCTCCAGATCATACTCTCCCGCCTCATTGCGGTAGGTCACGGTCAGCCGCTCATCCGTCCAGACATTGAGGAAGGTCAACTGCCCTTCGGGCAGCTGACTGGCTTGCACCCGAGCAGGGCTGAACGCCTGAACAGCCCCCACCATAAGACCGGCCACAGCCGTGCGCAAGAGAGCACGTCGGGTCCAGGACCAATCGGATTCACGATTCACCGGAACAACTCTCCAGAAGAAGGTGCCTTGCAGATGACCGGCAGCAAACAATGGCGTTTGTACCAAAATGTGCCGCTCCGGTCAATCGGAATCTCCCACATCCTTTCGTCCAGTTCTCCAGAGCTATTCAGCCACAGGACAGGCAGCCTTCCGGTCTGCGCGAAAAGCTCTAATCAATTTCTTTCTAGACAGCACCGGAAATGACACGTCATAATATATTTACTTACCTATGAAGGGCTGAGACTATCCATGGCAACCATTCTAGTTATCGACGACGAAGAATCTATCCGCAGCCTGCTCCGCGACATTCTGACCAAAGCCGGATATCGCGTATTGGAAGCCTGCGACGGGCGAGAAGGACTCGCCACCTATCAAAAAGAACCCGTCGATCTTGTGATCATGGATCTGCTCATGCCAAATACAGACGGCCTTGAGGCCACCCTGCAACTCACACGGGAATATGTCGACGCCAAAGTGATCGCCATTACCGGCGCTCAAGGCGACCGCAATTTTCTCGACGTCGCCAATCTCTTTGGCGCTCGCCGGACTTTTCATAAGCCGTTCGACATCACACAATTGCTGCAAGCTGTACAAGAAGAACTCGCGGCGAAATAGCCGGCGCGTGCCCCGTTCTCAACCGGCACGCACGAATACGTTCTCACCGCGCACCGATGCCGAATCCTGATTGTCAGTCACCTGGCCGAGAGGGACAGGACTATGGGATACGAAAGAAAGGCGACCCGCTTTCCGGTCAAATTCGGCAGCACCTTTGCCGGAGAACATCTGGCCGGTCAAGGAACCATCACCAATCTCTCTTCCGGTGGATGCAGCATCGAATCGACCATCACGCTCACCGTCCGGAGCGCGGTAGGACTACATCTCCATCTTCCTGATTCCCGCTCCCCCATCCAAATTGAACGTGCGATTGTCCGATGGGCCTGCGGCAATCTCTTCGGCTTGGAATTCGAGCGCATGACACAAACCGAAACCAATCGGTTGCAGCACCTGATCCACAACTTAGAACACGGAATCGCCACCACCTTGGGCCACCCTGACACCTAAGGTTCATCCGAAAGAAGACCCGTTATTCACTCCATCCACCACATTCCTCGGACGCTCGGCACCGATTCTCGCCAGAGCGGATGGACGAAACATGATGGCCTCTCACAGCGCAATCAGTGAAAATGTCCCGATGAATCAACCCGGCATCTCCTCACCGCTGTCGGCATCTCCGACTCGTCTTCACCTGGCGCTCACCGCATGGATCATCGTCATTCTTATGGCGGGTCTGTTGCCGTTGCGAAACTTTGTCGGCCATCCACACTGGGAATATATTCAATGGACTATCCCGTCCAGCCACTGGCGCTCATTCCGGTTTTACTTCGATGTGGTGGCGAATGTGGGGCTGTTTTATCCGCTGGGGCTGCTGCTCGCGCGACGCGTACCGCTCGCTGTCAGAAGACGGGCACTCTTCATTATCGGAACGGGATTGTTACTCTCGGCAGGGATCGAATGGTTTCAAGTCTATTGCCACAACCGCCATCCATCACCTTATGACATCATGAGCAACGTGACAGGCACCGCACTGGGCCTTTGGACAGCGACGAAGGTCTTCTCATGTCACATGCTGGAGCGCTTGCTGCCCTCACCGCACAACGTGACACAGTGACTGCGCTCGATAAAATCACAGCCGGCATTTCATTCGGCCTATAAGCCGCTCGATAATTCCTTCCGCACCAGCGCCCGCATCATCACCGGATCGTTATAGGCCACCTCGCTCAAGGCATCCATGAGATGCATTCCCTTTGAGGCGGCCAATTCCTTCGCCTTTGTCGAATTCTTGGCACTGAAACGCGCCACCGCCGGCTGGCCATTCACGATCTGGCAGGCCAAAATTTCACCGCTCACTTCCAGTGTCCCTCCCTGCTCGACCAGCGTCTTCGCCTGCGAGGGGCTGATACCATGCAACTCGGCAAACTCTTCCAAGCCGCCTGTTTCGACCATCCGACCGTCCGGCATGATGCAGAGCCGCTTGAAATGCGGCGACCAGTCCTTGCGGAAGTCGATGTACTTGATATCGCCGCCCTTCGCCACCGCCCGATCCAGGGTGCGATAGTCCAACCCCAGATTTTTCTTATCCAGCTTCTCCTTTAACTCATCCGGCAAGGCGCGATGAAACACTTCGTAGGCGGCCTGAGCCAAAGGAATCGCGCGGGCCCTGGCAAGCTGCTCCGCCTCGGCAAACTGCATCAAATCCAAGACAAACGTCCGCTTCGATTGTCCACCGGCAGCCTCCACCACGCACGCAAACATCCCCCGAGTGAGCAAACCGCCGATCTGCGGATAGACATAGGTGCCCCCCTCCGTCAGCAACTGCGTCATCGTCTCGAGAGGGACATCGTAACTTTCAGACAGAATCTTCGCATGTCCCGGTAGGTCTTCCGGATGCGTCATGGCGCAGACCGTCACATTCCCCGGTGCGTCGAACTCCGAGTAGTCCTCAATCACGTTGTAGAGCACCGGCGCCTTCGGCTTATCGAGTTTCTTCTTGATCTTAAACATGTCTCTGTTCGTCCCTCGTTTCTCGTCCGAAACGTTTCACCCTTCACGCCTCACGTTTCACGTGTCCGTACGGAGGCAGCGTCATCAATCGTCGATCTTCCACAGGACCGCCGACCGTAAAGTGATACAGCGATTGAAACAGCAGGCTCTTCAGCCCCACCATCTCATGAACCGGGTCGTCGAAGAAACAGCCGATCCCAGTCCCCCGCACCCCGGCGGCTTCCGCCTCCAGATACAACACTTGCCCCAGCAGTCCTGCCTCCCAGAAGAGCCGAGGATAAAACCATGCCCCTGCCTGACGCAAGCGCCCTTCGAACTCAGCGAGCATACCCAAAGAAAAGGCGCTGTCGCCCGCAATCGCCTGATCGCAACTGACTTGAATGGCCGCGCGCCGGGCATCCCCCTCAAGCAGCCAATAGAGCGGCAGGTTTTCCGGACAGCCGTCGGGCTTGGTCCAAGTCAGCTCCTGACTCAATACTTCCCGAATCAGCGGCAACTTGGCCTGATCGCGCACCAGCACATACAGCCCCGGCGTGAGACCGTCCACACGATGCACGAAGATCATCAGATGAATCGCCGGATCATATGGCCACACATCCCACGGCATCGGCCGATCAAGCGGCATACGTTCTGCATACGGCATGACGCGCTGCAAGATCCCATAGAACGTCGAAGCCGAAATCGACGTCCGCCCATCAAACGCCATCGCACTCCGCCGCTGGCGGATGATCTGGCCGGCCAGGGGGCCGACATCAGACGTGAAGGGTGAGACGTGAGGCGTCTGTGGAGATGCAACGGAAAGAACAGTTCGCTCACAGGACAATTTCCACGATGCATCGGCGGCCTGATCGATCACATCCCAATGGACTCCGTGTTCGCGGCTCAACCGATTGGCTTTCCCATGCCATATTCCAGCGCTTAGTGCTTTAACATCTGCAGCATTAAGAAAGAGTGGGATCTCCGCATCCACATATTTCACGTCTAACGTTTCACGCTTCACGCTTTCATGAGGCCAGATCACCGCCACACAATCCGGATGCTCCGTCTCGACGTCAGTAAAATCATCGACGCGATTGGTGCCCAGCAGCAGCGCCACCGTGTTCTGCTCCACTCCGTCCAGCAACGCCACCTTCCACCCCAGCGTCGCCGCGGCAAACCGGGCCGTCCCGATCGCATGGCCGACATCGTGATTGCAGTAGCGAAATGCCCGCTCCCCATACTTCCAGGCTTCACGCCAGTGGACAGACGTGAGCCCGAACAAAAAGGCGCCGGGAGGAAAGGGCGCCAGGAGGCGAGCGACCTGCTCCGCAGAAAACTCCGCGCGCAACTCCACCCCATGCTCCTTCGGCGCATAGTGATAGAGCCCCGGCGTGAGATCGAGCCCTTCGATCTCCGGCAGCACGAGATAGCCTTCCGTCGGATGCAGATTGCCGGACGATGGATTGTTCCGCAGCGCCCATTCCGACTCCCCCGCCTTCTTCCAGGCCGACAAGGCGAGGGCATATTCGAAGAACCGAGAAAGCGTGCGGATCGTGACAGGCTGAGGCGAAACGGCACCGGCCTGGTAGATCGCATCATATGCTGGCGACAGCGGTTCCTCATCCAGCCTCAATAGGGGGAGCGGTATAAGCGGCGCGCCAGCAAACCGGCGAAAGGGATCGGGCTGATTCGCCCAATCGAGAAAACCAAGGGAACGGGCATACCGGTTGAAATGATGCTTGGTCTGAATATGATAGCGGATGACCTGATCGACGGGATCAGCCGAGGCTGAATTTATCTCGGGAGTAGAGGATGGCTGTTCGGTATTCATGACGTGCGCTCGAGCAGTCTACAGAGCGGGAATATGGAAAGTAAACGAATCCCTCTTGCTTGAACACATTCCCCATACCATTGACCTCGTTTTCACTATCCAAGTAGTATCCTATCTCATACTTTTCTTGAGGATCCCCCCATGCAATTCGACGCCGCATTAGCAGCGCAAGATACATTCCGACTGGCCGAAGCTGAACTGGGCTCCGACTGGGACGCCGCCGTTGAGCTGGAGGAGACGTTTTCTTCCAACGCCGGAGCGACCGCGCGGGAGGCCTATGAGGGGCTGCTTACACTGGCCACACGCCATCCCAACGCTCATGCCTTTCACGCCTTCTGCATCTACATCACCTGGCAACAGGTGACGGAAGAAACCATCGCCCGCCATTTCGAAACCGGTATGCGCCTATCTGAATCCTATCTCTCCTCGCTGGACGGCAAGGATCAGCAGCACGTCGCGTACATCACTGAACTCTACGAATCGTTCCGGGCAGGATTAGGGTTGTATGAAGAAGACGAGATCCAGGTTGAATTCAGGAAAGATACCCCAAAGGGTGGAGACTGACTTTCACCTTCACCTTTCACGCCTCATGGACCTCTGATGTCAGATGACGACAAGCACCGCGCCCGCATTTTTCTCCATCGAGGCCAGCTCGCCCAGGCTAAAGCGGCCTACGAGCAGGCCCTCGCAGACGACCGGCTGTCCGGCAACCAGAGCGAGCTGTCATCCTCGCTGGGCAATCTCGGCAACGTCTGCGCGCTCTCGGGCGATCTTAAACAGGCGGAAACCTGTTACCGGGAAGTGCTCGCCATCCAGCGGACGGAGCAGAATCAACATGCGATCGCCCACACGCTGGTGAACCTCGGCAATTTGCATATCGGCGCAGACCGGCCGGAGAAAGCCCGCCCCTACTATCTCGAAGCGCTCGATCTGCTCAAACCTCTGAATGACCATCGCGCGCTGGGAATCCTGTATCACAACCTGGGCATGGAAGAAGCCAGGCAAACCCATTGGGACGAGGCCGTAGCGCACTTTACCCAGGCGCTGGATTGTCATCGCATCGTCGGCAACGAAGAGGGCTTGGCCGTCACCTACTGCCAACTCGGCAAAGCCTATCTCGACTCCGGAACACTCCGCAAAGCCGAAGCCTGTCTTAATAATGCCTCTGAGCACTTCATCAAGCTCGGCAATGCGGCCGGAGAAGCGGCCGTGTTGCGGTTACTGGCAGCCATCTATGTACGCGAGAAAAATTCCGTCTCGGCAATCCGCTGCCTTGAGCGGATCGTCTCCCTCGACCGTCACCACCAGTTGCCGGAACTGGTTCAGGATACCGCCCTGCTCACCGAGCTCCATCAGCACCTCCCACAGTCCTGACAACCTGTTTGTGCACGCGAAGTCTCTCGCACCTGTCTCCACCATCAACACCTCCTCACAAGCCGCATTAAGTTTTCTCTTCGAGCAACCGACACATAACTAGCATTGATACATTACCCAAGGTGAAATGTTGCTCCTTCGTGCCGTCTGTTCGCTTTTACTGATTGCGGCCATGGCCAATACTGCCCAAGCCTCTGATTTTACGCCTCCCCAGATCACTTTGGGCACGTAGGAAATCGGCTTGTCCGCCGGTTACCTGCTCCCGCAGCGGCTCACGGTCGACCACACCACCAAACAACAAGGCGTCGCCTTCATGCCTTCCTGGATGATGACGGTGACAGACCCGGTCGGCGACAGCTGGTATCGCGGCCAGGTCTCATTGGGCGCTGAAGTTGTCTATATCCAGTTTCAGGAACCCTTCTTGACCCACGGCATGGGTTTTACACCAAAAATCAAATACACCGTCGTAGCCCATGACCGCATTCGCCCCTATGCGGAATTCGCCGGCGGGCCGTTCTGGACCGATCTGGCAGGGAAAATTCCCGAAGAGTCCGCCCGATTCAACTTCGTCCTAACTGCAGGCTTCGGTTGTTCCTATTTCATCACTCAACAAATGTCATTCAATGTCGGCTATCGGTTTCACCACATTTCCAATGCTGGCACCCGGTATCCGAATCTGGGTCTGAACTCCAGTCTACCGTTCGGCGGATTTTCGTTTTACTTCTGACCAAAGGACGAACATCGTGACACACACATCATCCTCTCGCCTCCTTGGATTGCTGCTGCTTGCCGGCGTCGCCACCACCGGTTGCTCACGCTGGATCGACATCATGCCTAGCGAGGAAGTCAGCCCGACGCCGACGGCCCTTTCCATCGCGAGCAACGAACGCGTCCCGCTGATTCTGGATGCCGTGAAGATCAGCCACAACGGATCGCCGCAGAATCCGTCCACCGATCTGGAACGCCGATTCTTGAGCGCGCTTCAGGACCTTAGTCTGTTCTCACACCTCTCTCAATTCGATACCACCCCGGCAACCGATAAGACCATCGTCGCGCGCCTCTCCGTAAGCGACACGATCGATTCGCATCCCGGTGAAGCAGCCTGGAAAGGTGTCGTGATCGGGACCTCGATGTTTCTGCTGGCACCGGTGATGGAGTTGCACTACGACTACGGGACGCAGCTGACACTGGAACTTGAGCGGTGGGACGGCACCGTCAAAACCTATACGGCCTCTTCCAGCGGCACCGCTCGCTACAACCTCTTCGCGGCCAGCCCCAGCATGATCACCGAGTTGAAAGGCCATGTGCTCGAAACAGGCATCACGGGCCTCATGGAGCAACTCGTCAAGGATACGGCGTTCTATAACGCCAGCAGCGCCCCGGTGAGTGAACGCTCTATCTATGCGGTCAGCGTGAAATCGAAGCGCCGGACGCCGGCAGCCATCTCCATCTCGACGGCCGGTACCATCGACACACGATAACCGGTTACCGCTACATACCGGAAGCTTCTCTCGTTTCACCTTTCTCGTTTCCCGTGAATTCCACTGGCAGGATATTCCGCCTCCCCCCAGAGACTGGTCTGTCTCCCTGCGCTAGTGCTATGATGCGCTCTCACAAGGAGCTCTCTATGGATATCGACGCATTTCGCCAGATGGTCGTCAAAAATCCAAACGGATTCCTCGGCCGGTATGGCTTGGGCAATAAGATCATTCAGGAAGGTGGAAACCTCGAAGAGGCCGTCGAGCATCTGCGCGTCGCCGTGCAACTCGATCCGGTCCATGTGGCGTCCCATTTGGCACTGGGCCGGGCCCTCATCGGCCTGGGACAACACGAAGAGGCCAAGCCGGTTTTGAAAGCCGGCATCGACGCCTCCACATCCGGTCGCGCCAACGGCGGACGCGATCTCGTGCCTGAGATGCAAATGATGCTCCAGGGCTTGCGCTAACCAAGGAGATTGCGGCATGACACTCCACGTGGCGAAACAGCGAATCGAATCGGCCATCAGCCAATACGGCGCACACGCGGCGGCAGCGATCGATCTGGTGATGAACGAAGTCCGTTCGGATATGGGGGCGAAGGCCTTCAATCAACTCGTTGAGGAATTCGACCTCGAACTGGAATACAATATCGCCCCGTTGGAATCCGACTACTCCAACAGCTAACCCTCCAACGAGTCACTACACGTGCCGTTTATTTGGTCGGCCATCTCAGCCCATGGCTACGGCCATGCCGCACAAATCATCCCAGTCCTGAATGCCTTGGGCCGCCGCAGGCCCGGCATGCGGGTCATTTTACGCACGAACGTCCCGCGCGCATTTTTCGCAGACCGCCTCACGGTCGAGTGGGAACTCAGTCCCTGCCAGCAAGATATCGGGTGCATTCAACAAGGACCAATCACGATGGATTGGCCGGCCACGTGGCAGGCACACCGAGCCTTTCATGCCACATGGGACCGCCGTCTGGGAGAGGAAATTGCGGCGATCGGTCAGGCCCGCGCAGATCTTGTCATCGGCAACATCCCCTACCTCGCCATGGCGGCAGGAGCCGAGGCCGGCCGGCCCACCGTCGCCCTGGCGAGCTTGAGTTGGGACGATGTACTGCGAGAGCACCTGTCCCCGAGTGAACCGTGGCAGCGACCTCTCATCGAACAGATCGGCCAAGCCTATGCGCAGGCGACCTTGCTGCTGCGCATTGCACCGGGTCTGTCGATGCGCGCCTTTCCCACGGCGACGGACATTAGCCCGATTGCGGCCCCCCTTTCCCCGGAACGGACCAGGCTGCGCGAGCTGTTGCAAATCAAGCCGCAAGATACGCTCATTCTAATCGCATTCGGAGGCATCCGCCTCGAATCGCTACCGTTTGCTCAAATGGAGTCGATGGCCGGCCTTCAATTTCTGATCGCGGGTCCTGTGCCACCAGGATTCAGCCGCATCCATTCGATCGCCGCAATCCCCCTCCCATTCAGCACGCTCCTCTCGTCCGTTGATGCCGTCATGACCAAACCCGGCTATGGCACCATCATCGAATCAGTGGCCGTCAACACACCCGTCGTCTATGTCCGGCGCTACAGCTTTGCCGACGAACAGCCCATCGTCGAGTATCTGCATCGCTATGGAAGAGGTGTGGAACTGGCCAGGAAAGACTTCGAACAGGCCCAATGGGAAGCCGCGCTGCACAAGGCCCTGGCTCTGCCTCGGCCCGTCCACCAGCCACCCGAGGCTGAAGGAGCTATCGAGGCGGCGAATATTTTGGAGTCATTTCTCCCAATCTCAGCCGGATAGCACTCGTCCTTCTCCAGCATAAACCAGTCTTTCTGCGGAGTTTCCGACACATCTTTTTGCTGGATTCGTCCGTAGAGTGTTATAGTTGTGACGGGTTCTCGACGTGAGCACGAGATCATCACAAACCGCATCCGTTACGATGGACACACCGTCACAGCAGGCCGCATCGACTATTGACCCAGCGCTCCTTGCCCGTGTGGTCAAAGGAGACGTGCAGGCGTTTAGTCAGCTCTACGATCAATCGAGCACCCTTCTGTACAGTCTGGCATTGCGTATGCTCGGCAATAAAGAGGATGCGGCCGAACTCCTGCAGGACGTGTATCTCGAAGTCTGGCGAAAGGTGTCCCGGTACGATGTCGGACGCGGCTCCCCCCTTGCCTGGCTGATCACCTTGACTAGAAGCCGGGCGGTCGATCGGCTCCGCGCCCGCATTTCGCGAGGACAGCATACAATAGGCACGTCGATCGATGGGGCCAACCATGTCCCGGATCGTGGTCTCAATCCCTTTGAGGCACAGGCGGATCAGGAGATCCGCGCACTGGTGGTCGGCGCGCTGGCGGCGCTCCCGCCCGCGCAGCAAGAAGCGCTTGAATTGGCCTATTATCAGGGATTATCCCACATGGAAATCGCCGCCAAGCTCAACCAGCCGCTCGGCACGGTCAAGACCCGCATCAAGCTGGGTATGTCCAAACTCCGGGAATCTTTGCGCCGTTATTGGGAGCAGGGTGAGCACCTATGACACATGAAGAGCTGGAAGAAGCCGTGCCACTCTATGCCGCCGGCGCCTTGGAGCGCCCGGAACGCCAGGCGCTGGAAACGCATCTCCTCTCAGGCTGCGTGTCGTGCCACACCGCCCTCAAGGAGTATCAGGCCGTTGCCGCCGTGTTCCCATTTGGTTTGCAGAGCACGCCGCCGCCCCGTACATTGAAGGCCAAAATCATGGCAGCCCGCACAGCGCCTGTCCAGAAGGAAGACCCCGCCGATAAACACGCCGCCAAACCAAATCTTGCCCCTGGGGAATGGATGAATCATCTCTTCCCGCCGGAATCCTCCGCCTCTTCCTGGTCACTACGGTGGGGGCTCGGGATAGCGGCCCTTGGCATTTTGGCCACTGGCGCCTATCTGGTCTGGAACTCATATACCGCCATGACGGATACCACCGCCAAGCTCCAGGCTCTGCAAACGGCCTCACAGGAATACGCCGCACAGCTGGCCTCCGTTCAACAACAGCTGCGGGAGCGCGAACAGACCATCGATCGATTGAAAACCGAGACAGACCGACACCGCGCTGACGCCACGGAATTGAAGGAGCAATTGACCCAACGGGAAGCCGAACTCGAAGATCTTCGACTGCAGTTCGTCACTCGCAGCAACTCCGCTCACGCCGCCCTTGCGCCGGAAATTGAACTCGCGGCACTGCTTCGCCAGAAAACCACACACGCCATCTCTTTGAGTGGATCGGACAAAGCCAAAGGAGCTGCGGGCTTCCTCCTGTACGATGCCCGCTCACAAAAATTGTGGCTCTACTCCCTTAATCTCCCGAAATGCCCGCAAGGCATGAATTACCAGCTCTGGGCCATGCATGACAAACCGGTCAGCCTGGGCACCTTTCACAACCATGGCGGCGAAACCGCGCATCGCTTCATCACTCGTCAGCCCAACCTCTCCACGACGACACAGTTCACCATCAGCCTCGAACCATCGGGAGAACGGTCCGCGCCCACAGGCGCAATTTATCTCGCCAGCCAATAAAATCCGACAGGCCGCAATGATTCGCCAGACGGGAAACGGATCGGATACGCACCTCACATGACCACCGGGCAAACACAGGACCTCGCCTTTATGCGTCTGGCGCTTGAACAGGCCAAACTCGCTCCATCTGCGGGAGAGGTGCCTATCGGCACACTGCTCGTCCACAACGGAGAGATTCTGGCCAAAGCCCACAATCTCCGCGAGGCCCTCCAGGATCCCACGGCCCATGCTGAAATGATTGCGATTCGAGAGGCAGCGGCAAAGCTGGGGTCCTGGCGGCTTACCGGCTGCACCCTCTATGTCACGCTTGAACCCTGTCCGATGTGCGCCGGCGCCATCGTACAATCGAGAATCGCCCGGCTGGTCTTCGGCGCCTGGGACCCGAAAGCCGGCGCCTGCGGATCACTCTTGGATATTCCCGCGGAACCCCGCTTAAACCATCGGGTACGGGTAGAGGGAGGACTGCTCGAAGAAGAAAGTCAAATGGTCTTGCAGGATTTTTTCCGGAACCGGCGTGGTCTCTCGAAATCAGACGAACAGATAATCATACCGCCGTCACCCTAAGGACCAGCGGCCCACCTCTGTTCGCCACTCACTTCCATCAACCGTCACAGCACCAATCCATCCATCCTCGAGCGCAAGAAACTGGACCAGCCCCCGTTCCGGAGAGCCGGAAACGGGCTTCCAATGTACCGTCGCCGTGAGGCCATCCGGCAAAAGCGTGATCTCACAGCGATCCAGAGGAAACTGGAGCCCAACCCCCTTGCATTTCAAAAAGGCCTCCTTGGCGGCCCAATAGCGGAAAAACTGAGCGGCTTGCGCAGCAACCGGCAAACCCATCACGCTCTCGTATTCAGCCGGTGAATAGAATCGCTGCGCCAGCTTGGCGACTTCAGCGTCGTCTCGAATCCACTCAAGATCGACGCCCACTTCTTGCTGCTTGGCCACCGCAATCAGCAACCGTCCATGAGAATGAGACAGATTAAATTGGATAGGCCCCACGCCGGCAGGCAGAGCAGCCAGCGCCGGTTTCCCCCCCGCCCCTGATTGAAAGATCAGGGCAGACGGATCAAGCCCGATGTAGCGGGCGAGAACGGCCCGGAGGCAGCCACGCGCCAGAGTGTAGCGGTGACCATCTTCGACACGCACACAACGGCCGGCTCGGCCTTGTTCATCCTGACTCAACCATTCACGGCAAAGCGCAATCGTGGACGACGCTCCCTCAAGCGAAAATCCCCAGAGATGAACAGTCCGCGCCTCCAGCCGCCCCGGAACGCGCCAGCCGGAATCGCTGATCTGATCGCTCGATAAAAACATTATCGGTTCGGCGCTCAGCGGATCCACTTAACCCCTTTCTGATCCTCTAGGCGAGGGAAAGAAAACCGATTGAAAAATCTCCGCTCCCACGTTAAGCTCCCCCCACAGTTGCAATTCCCCAGGGTCTTGCTTCCCAGCCATATCAGCTGAACGGAGAGGTGCCAGAGTGGCCGAATGGACTCGCCTCGAAAGCGGGCGTCCTCGTAAGGGGACCGTGGGTTCAAATCCCACCCTCTCCGCCATACCAACCTTCGGTTGACCCGCCCGCTCTCTATCGTTCTATCGAATTAACGCGGGCGGATAGACACCACAGTAATAATTTTCCTTTTCCCCCATTGCTCGACCCGGAGCCCCTATAATTGATCTTGGCGACGGGATAAACTCCTCCGATGTTTCTTCAATCCCTCACCGGCTTTTCGCCTTTTCCCCCAGCATCCGTCTCAACTCGACCAGCGCTAATGTATCCCGCTTGCAATAGGCCAGGAGCGCCTCCTGAATCCGCGCCCGCTCGATCCAATCTGACTCGACGAAAACCATCCGATAATATTCCCTCGCGGCATGGCCGCCTTCCTGAATACCTAAATCACTATATCCCAACGACGGAACAAGGGCCGGGAGGACTTCCTTGAGTGAATACGAACCATCGAAGTCGGGGTGATAGTAGTGATCCCGCACAATCGGATGCAGGTCCCACAGGCGTTTCACCAGCGCGCGCAATGCGACCCGCCATTCCGGCAAAACTTCGGCCAGTTGCTCAATGACCGACTTCTCATAAGGCGAATAGACACAGATGCTCCCCTTGCTCCCCAAAGAGTCCAGAAGGGCTTCCGCCAACGGCTTGCGGGGATCAGTCCCCTCGGCATGCAGAAATTCATGATGGACCAGTTCGCCGGATTCCTGCTCGATGTGATTCGACCATTGCATCGGAACCGCCTGGTACGGACGTGTTCCGGCAAAACGGGGAACCGCCAGCATGACCGTTTCAAAATCCAGATGATGGACGGGAAATCGTACCGTCTGTAACGCCGCGTTTAATTTCTCCGATACCCATTCCGCATTGTCTTTCACCCGGCGCTGTGCCAGCGAGAGTTTTGTCCCATCGGGAATCTGATCGATCGTCGTCACACCCTGCTCGGCCAGCTGATTCACCACGTGTTTAGTCCCTGGCAAGTGAAAGATCCATCTTGCCGGTTTCTGCTTCGTGCAATGAGCCCAAAAAGGACATTCGTATGGCGTGAGGCAATGCTGATCCGGTTCAATCGCCGGCGGCTCCGGCCGCAACACCATGGCTTTCATCGCAGACAACCGATCCACGACGGTCTCCTGGCGGTCAAGCACTGCCGTGGATAAGTCCTGCATCGCAAACAATTTAGCCAGATCGATCTCGCCACCGGAATAATGGTAGCCGGTATTGACATGCATCAGATGACTGCCGATGACCGGCAATCCCGCCCTGACGAGCACATAATATTGCAACGACAAATCCTCAAGATGGACATCTTTGACTTTGGTTGAAGACTTCACTTCGATCAAGCGCCAGCCCGTAATCTCGCCCTCAGCTGCACACACCCGCTCCAGAACATCCACTCGAATCAGCACATCATCGGCCATGATAGCCGCTTCAAAGATCGCCGGCACCGCAGGATCTGCCAGGTACATCGCCGTCTGCGCCAAAGCCGCCTCAGTCTGCCGGTATCCGGCCGTCACCAGCCTGCCGCCGGGAAAACGCTTCCGCGCTAACTCTCCGACCTCTGTTCCCATATCCAGGATCGCTTGCGTGCCCACATCAGGCGGCGTCGCCAGCTGCGGCTGATAGATCTCTAGATGCAGGCGCTTATGGCATTGCAAGCCGGCTAGAAATTTTGACTTTGACAGTCGGAGCGACCTCTGAGGCGCGAGCGAAGAGGCATTGACGGAATCATTCATCATGAGATGACCCTAAGCGAAGAAAGATACATTTGTCTAGCAGGCCTCTGCCCCCAGTCTGCTAGGATGGGCACCCATGGCCTCCAGCATCGCCCAGATCAGAAAATCCGTCCTGACGCTCGCCTTGCCGGTGACCGTCAGCAGCCTGCTTCAGCGCACGGAAGGCATCCTTGCCGTCTTCCTTGTCGGCGGGCTTGGGGCCACCTCCATCGCCGCGGTCGGACTCGGCCAATTGCTCGCCTTCATCGCCACGACATTGGTCTCAGGGCTCTCTGTCGGAGCCAATGTGCTGATAGCCCAACTCTGGGGCGCGCGCCGCAGCAAAGATGTCGAGGAAGCGGCCACCCACTTGCTCGGCCTGGCTGGCATCGTGTCTTGTGGCCTCGCTGTTTTCGGGCTGCTGCTGAATCGTCCGGCGATGGAACTGCTCGGCGCCGGGCAAGAGGTGATGACGCGTGCGCTGCCCTATTCAAATCTCATTTTTCTATTTATTCCCTGTACCATCTTCCTCCAAGTCCTCTCCTCAATCTTACAGGGCACCGGCGATACCAAGACCCCAATGTACGCATTGATCGGAGTCAACCTGCTCTACCTGCTCATCGCGTATCCTTTGATCTATGGACGATGGGGGCTGCCTCAGCTGGGAATCACCGGAGCAGGCGTCGCGGTCGGCCTCGCGGAAGGCGCGGGCGACGTCTATCTCCTCTGGCACTGCCGGACTCTCTTGAGCTGGAATTGGCAATTGCGGCGCGATCTTTTACGCTCCGCCTGGCACATTGGCGCGCCGGTGTCGGGAGAACGCATGTTTCAACAGGCCGGCATCATGGTCTACACAAAGATCGTCTTACTGTACGGCACGGTGAGCTATGCAGCCCACCAAGTCGGACTCTCGATCGAATCCCTGTCCTTCCTGCCTGGCTACGGGTTCGCCATCGCCGCCTCCACCATGGTGGGGCAAAGCATCGGAGCCGGGAAATATGTGCGGGCAAAACTGGAGAATTGGGAAGCCAACCGGCTGGCCAGTATCGCAATGGCCTCAATGGGCGTGCTGTTTTTTTTCTTTCCTTACGCCTTGCTTCGGGCATTTACTGGCGACGAAGCGGTCATCGAACTGGGAACCGTCTTTCTGCGCATTGTGGCCGTCCTCCAGATTCCGCTCGCGCTGACGATGGTGCTCGCCGGATCTTTACGCGGAGCCGGAGACACCCGGTTCATCATGTGGGCTACCACGGTCGGCATGTGGGGCGTGCGTGTGCCCTTGGCACTCATCGCAGGTCTGTGGCTGTCGCTCGATATTTTCTTTGTATGGTCAGCAATGATCGCGGACTGGACGGTACGAATGGGCTTGCTGCTCTGGCGCTATCGATCGGAACGGTGGAAAGCCATTCGTGTGATCAGAGAAGCGCATACAGCGTGAGAGGAATCTGTTCCGATCACCGCCCTAGCAGGTGGTTCTTTCCTCGGCCGGCGGCCTCGTATCCTTCCCGTTCCCTACTCGCACTTCAATGCGTCCCACATTCTTCACATTTGCGCAGAGATCGCCCAAGCCCGGCGTGATCAGCCGGAACGGTCCGCCTTTCTTGTCCGGCAATGGCGCTCCATCCAACTCATAGAGCAGCAGGCCAAAGTCTCGGGCCTGCTGAAACGTGAGAGTCGCCGCGTACTTGCCATCCAGCGAATGAAACGTCACATGGTCGGCCTTGAGGCCCAGGGCCGGCACTTCCAGTAAGCCCTTCACTTTGATCGCCTTCCCCGTCATCCCCGGCATCATGGTGCTAACATCCGAGACGTGATACTCGCTCGGCAATTCCTCTATCGCCATGCGATCGAATGAAACGGGCTGCACAACCTCTCCATCGATCCGGACAACCCCGGGGCCCGTCTTTTCCTTTTCCGTTATCGTCTTAATCATGGCCGTCAACGCCTCATTTACCGGTGTCGGCACACCCAACTCACGCCCCTGGCGGACAATGTACCCGTTCAAGTAATCAATTTCCGTCGGACGTCCCGCCTTCCAATCGTCGTACATGGAGGTATGGATGTCGCGAATTTCCTGTGTCCAACGAACGACCTTCTCAGGCATATCCGCCGACAGCGGCACCTTGACCGACGCGGCGACTGCCGCCACTTCTTCGACGATCTGGTGAATCACACGGAGCATCTCCGGATGTTCCAGGGTCTTCGCCACCTTGTCGTCCACAATGACGGTGAGCGGGTTGAAGACACAATTCCAGCACATCTTCTCCCACTTGCTCTTCCGCACGTCGTCGGTGAGCTGGCAGGGAATCCCCGCCTGTTTGAAAATTTCGGCAATCGCGAGCAGACGAGGGCTCTTGTGCCCCATCAATTCCCCGATGGCCACTGCGCCCTTCTTGTAATGATCGATCACACCGGGCGCCGCAATTTTTGAATAAATGAACGCCACGCCGCCGACGACGCAATCCCGCTTCAGCCTGGCGATCAGACGATCCTCCGTATCGACACCGTTTTGTAAGGTCAGGATCACCGTCTGGTCTGTAAGCACCGGATCGAGCTGCGCCATGACCTCGTCAAGGTCGTAGGCTTTCACCGAGAGCATGATGAGATCGGGTTTGGGCAATTCACGAGGATCAGAGGCAGCCGGCGGGTGAACGGTGAAGGTGCCGGTCGCACTGCGAATGGTCAACCCGTTCTGCTTCACCGCGGCCAGCGTTTTGGGACGCAACAGGAACGATACATTGGGATTATGTTTTGCCAGATGCGCCCCGAAAAACCCGCCCACCGACCCGGCCCCGACCACCAAGATATTTTTCATACCTTTCCATCCCTCCTCAACCGACACAGTTAGAACCACTTATCCCCCCTGCTATCGGCAAGAGTAGTAGAGAATTCCGCCAGACGCAACCGGCCTCTCCTCTTGGATACCTGGACATTGTTTCGCGGCTCGGCTATCGTAGCACCTCCCTGATGTCACCTTGACAGTGAGGGCTCAGCATGGATCGCATCCGGGTCGCGTCACTGCAATATTTTATCAGGCCGGTTCAAACCTTCGAGGAGTTTCGAGATCAGATCCAGGGGCTGGCCGAAACAGCGGCAGACTACAAAGCCCATCTCCTCGTTTTCCCCGAATACTTCAGCGTCCAACTACTCACGCTCGGCGATGTCAAGCGCCCCATGCGTGAGCAAATTCGCACTCTCGCGAGGCAAACCCCGCGCTTCTTGACCTTGATGCAAGAGTTGGCTCGCGCCAATCAGCTCTACATTATAGCGGGCACCATTCCGACAATGGAGAACGCGAACGCCCGGGTCTGTAACGACTGCTACATCTTCACACCTGCCGGCAACTACGGGGTGCAGGGGAAGCTGCACATGACCCGATTCGAAGTCGAAGAATGGGATGTCTCCGCGCGCTCACGGCTCCGCATCTTCGAAACGGACTTCGGACGTCTCGCCATCGCCATCTGCTATGACGTGGAATTCCCCGAGATCGCCCGCACCGTTGCTCGGGAAGGCCCCAATATCCTCATTGTGCCCACCTGCACAGATGAGCGACAGGGCTACCTGCGGGTCCGGTATTGCGCACAGGCCCGGACCATTGAAAATCACCTCTACGTCATTCAGGCCTGCACGGTAGGATCATTGCCGATGGTTCCGGCCGTCAGTCTCAACTATGGCCAGGCCTGCATTCTCACTCCCAGCGATTTTCCGTTCGCACGGGACGGGATTCTGGCTGAGGGACATCCTAATCAAGAAATGATGGTCATTGGCGATTTGAACATGGAAACGATCCGACAAACGCGGACGTTCGGAACAGTCCTGCCGCTCAAAGACGACAAGCGGTCTGCAAAAATCAGTGATAGCCCAGAGAGCATCCGCCTATGAGTCATGCGTCCGTCCACATTGTGGTGAGAAACACCGCCCCTTCTGATTTCGCCCACATCATTGAGCTCTCCCGAAAGATTTATCCGTTTGGCCCCCCATACAACGAAGCACAACTGGCCTCACAACATCGGGTGTTCCCGGAAGGGCAGTTCGTGGCAATCGACAGACAATCGGGGGCACTCGTCGGAATGGCCGCAAGCTTGATTGTCCTCTGGAATGACTACGACATGAGGATGAACTGGCGGGATTTCACGAATAACGGATTCTTTACAAACCACGATCCCCTCAGAGGTCGTACCCTCTATAGCGCCGAGGTCATGGTCTCTCCCACCCATCAACGGCAGGGGATCGGCACCAAAATCTACGATGCCCGGCTTGTCTTAGCCAGACGGCTTCGGTTGCTCCGCATTCGGGCCGGAGGACGTCTGCGCGGCTACCACCGCTATGCCGACCAACTGAGCGCCGAAGACTATGCCATCAAAGTCGTCCGCGGCGAGATCAAGGATCCCACACTCTCTTTCCAACTCAAATGCGGATATCACATCCTCGCCGTGGTACCTAATTATCTTCCTAAGGATCCGGAAAGCCTTGGCTGGGTGGCCATCATCGAATGGATCAATGAGGAGGTGGCGAAACCCGAAGATTATCTTGGAAGAGATCCGCGTTTTCAGCCGCCGAGTGAGCCGCTCTCGCGATATCCATGAGAACCGTTTTCCAACTTTCCTCTCTTGGCCACTCCATGCTCTTCCATGGAAACCATCGCCACTGAGGGGCGATAACTTATTAATTTATGATCTTCTTCAATCACCAAGTTCAGGAGGCGCGCTCCCGCATTGCGTCTGCCCGGGCTGTCACGGTCCTCACAGGTGCCGGAATTTCTGCCGACAGCGGCGTGCCGACCTTTCGTGGAGCCGACGGCTTCTGGCGAAATTTTCGAGCGGAAGAGCTGGCAACGCCCGAGGCTTTTGAGCGAAACCCGCGACTCGTCTGGGAGTGGTACAACTGGCGGAGGGAAACCCTCGCTACCAAGAAGCCGAATGACGCCCATTATGCCCTGGCCCGCCTGGAAGGGCGCGCACAGGATTTCCACCTCATTACCCAAAACGTCGATGGCCTCCATCGACTCGCGGGCTCTCGACGCATGTCCGAATTGCACGGAGATATCTGGAAAGTTCGTTGCACCAACTGCCATCACATAGCCGATAATCGAGACGTTCCCCTCGCACTACTCCCTCATTGCCATACTTGTGGAGGTTTATTGCGGCCACACATCGTCTGGTTCGGAGAGTCACTCGATGAGCAGGTCCTTGCCAACAGCTTTCAGGCCGTCGAATCTTGTGACGTGATGGTGATCGTAGGAACATCGGGGCTCGTCTATCCGGCTGCGATGCTGATGCCGTCGGCCAAAGATCACGGGGCCTTCGTGATCGAGGTCAATCTTGATTCAACGGCCTACTCGCCCGATGTCGCGCTCTCGCTGCACGGGCGCGCGAAAGATATCGTTCCCTTGCTCCTATAGCGATGAACGAAAAGCGTAGCTTGCACTTGCCTACCGATCTGCCCCCTGCTATAGGTGAACGAGTATTCACTCGTTGGCACATAACACATGGAACGTCTTCGCATCGCCTCGCTCCAATACTTCATCAGACCGGTCCAAACCTTCGACCAATTTCGCGACCAGGTGCAGGCCCTCGTCGAAACGGCGGCCGATTATAAAGCCCAACTCCTTGTGTTCCCTGAGTACTTCACCGTCCAGCTCCTGACGCTCGGCAATGTGAAGCGCCCCATTCGTGAACAGGTCAGAGACCTCGCCCACCAAGCCGATCGCTTCAGCACCCTTATGGGAGAGCTGGCCAAACAGCATGGCTTGTACATCGTGGCCGGCACCATTCCCGTGACGGAGAATGGCTCGGATCGTGTGTATAACGAAAGCTTCTTTTTTTCTCCGACCGGCACACGCGGGGTCCAAGGCAAGCTTCACATGACCCGCTTCGAGAAAGAAGACTGGAAGGTCTCTCCGCGTTCAAAATTTCGCATCTTTGAAACCAATTTCGGACGCGTCGCAATCACGATCTGTTACGACGTCGAATTCCCCGAGATTGCCAGAACCGCGGGACGTGAAGGCGCGCATATTCTCATTGTTCCCAGTTGCACCGACGACCGCCAGGGATTTCTCCGCGTACGGTATTGCGCGCAGGCTCGTGCCATTGAAAACCAGATGTATGTGGTGCAGTCCTCCACCGTCGGGTCGCTCCCGATGGTGCCGGCGGTGAGCCTTAACTATGGTCAGGCGTCAATTTTAACTCCGAGCGACTTTGCCTTCTCTCGGGATGGCATCCTCGCCGAAGGCATTCCCAACCAGGAAAGCATGGTCATCGGCGATATCAATCTGACAACGATTCTTCAAGGCCGGTCGCATGGCACCGTCCTGCCTTTGCTCGACAGCCATCAAACCGCGGAAATCGTCCGACAAACCGAAATCACTCTTCTATGAATCCTCCTCCGTCTAATATTCTTGTCCGTAATACGGAGCCCCGGGACTTTCCGGAAATCATCGCACTCTCAAAAGCCGTCTACACCTTTCCCCCTTACTGGAATGAAACCCTGCTCACCTCCCACCGGTCGGTCTTTCCTGAAGGACAATTTGTCGCCATCGATTCGGCCTCAGGTAAAATGGTCGGAATGGCAGCCAGCCTCATCATCCGATGGGACGACTATGACTTCCACGGATCATGGAAATATTTCACCAACGGAGGCATGCTCACCAACCATGACCCGGCGCGCGGACGAACGCTCTATGGAGCAGAGGTCATGGTCTCGCCCGCTGTTCAACGGGGGGGGGAATCGGCTCAGCCCTCTATGCCGCTCGGCGACGCCTCGTCGAAGATCTAAAGCTGCCTCGCATTCGCGCGGGCGCTCGTTTGCGCGGCTACTACCGCTATGCCGACAGGATGAGTGCGGAGGACTATGTGGTCAAGGTCATTCGGGGAGAGATCGAAGGCATGACGTTGGCCTTTCAGCTCAAACAAGGATTTCGTGTCTTGGCCGTCGCCCCAGACTATCTTCCAGGCGATCCGGAAAGCCTCGGCTACGGTGCCATCATCGAGTGGATCAACACGAAGGTCGCGATCCCATCAGATTATGGGGCCCGTGATCCAAAATTCGACCCGACTATTCCGCTCTAACTCTTAGGCCTTGCGAACTAGACTTGGGCAGCCTTTCAGGCCGCTCCGTCATTCTCACTAACTGGCGATGCGCTGAAGCAAACTGGGCAACTCCGCCAAGCTGGCAATACGTACCGCCCCCAGAGGAAGGCTCTCCGACTGCCGCAGTTCACGATCGATGAGCACACCCGCCAGCCCTGCCCTTGTAGCCCCTTCCACATCGTCTCGCAAACTATCGCCAACATGGACGGCCTCTTCAGGATCAACGGCATGTTTCTCCAACGCGAGCTGGAAGATCTTGGGTGCCGGCTTGGCCGCTTGTGACAGGCTCGAAATTGTCACAGTATCGAAATATCGTTCGATGCCCAGCCCGCGCAACACTGGAAACAGCCGGGAATCGAAATTCGAGATAATACCCAGCTCCATTCCCTGCGCTTTCAACTGGTTGAGAACCTGCTCGGTTTCCGGATAGAGGGTCCAGGTCTTGGGGTCTGCAAAGACTTCGAAGACTTCCTCGAAAAACTCATCGAATCCCTCGAACATCCCGACGCGATAAAACACATTATGGACGATATCAAACCACCAGAGCCGTTCGCTTTGCTTCAGTGCCGCCGGCTCCGTGGAGGCAAAGATCGCAGGCGGCGCATCCTTAAAGGCACGGCTGAACGCCTGCTTGATGGCCGTGAGCGACTCCGGTGTCTGCTTGAACCCATGCAGAACAGCATAGTGCTGATAGATCTCTGCGACCGATCCCTTAATGTGGAACAGAGTTTCCGCCGCATCGAAGAACACGACCTGATGAGTCTGCGCCACAATCACTCCCTTTAATTGATCATTGTTCGAGCCGGATTGTACGGCCCAGGGAGAAGCCTAGTCAAAAGAGGCACGATTTCGGTTTTATTTGGACAAGACACCCCCTCAATGATAGCGTCGTAATACTTCAATAAGTTGGAGGTTTTTCGTGGCTTCTTCAATTTTTGTCGTCGATAGTAGTCCGGCCGTGAGACGGATGGTCGAAGAGATTTCAGCCCCGGAAGGGTTTGAGGTCGTAGGATTTCAAGACGGCCCTGCCGCACTTGACGCGGCTCGGCGCAACAACCCCTCCTTGATCATTGCCGACTACCACCTCGACAACATGACCTTTTCAGGATTTTGCAAAGAAATTAACAAGCTGGATAATCTGACCGACACTTATGTCGTCTCGTTGATCAATTCCGTAGACCGTCCGGACGAGAGCCACCTTCGGTCGTTGGGCGTGAAGGCCTTTTTGAAAAAGCCGGTCCAGACCGAAGATCTGCTCTCCATTATTGCACTCATCCAACAGACGCAACAGACACAGACCAACGGCCAACGCCTCAAGCGTCGAGTTTGGCCACCGGACTCCACTTCAACGGACCTAAACGAGAATGATGCGGTGATGAATCAATTTGACGCCCCTGCCGGGGAGGAGAATCTTGCCATGGAACAGCCAGCCAGCCGGATGAGCGCGCCGACCATCACCAAATCCTCCCCTGCCCCGGAAGACGCCATGTCAAGCCTCTTTAGTCAGATCCTGACCTCCATGACCGAGCGCACGGAAAAGCGGATTACGGAACTTCTTCCACAGGCCATTGAACGGGAGCTCACCGCTCGGATTCACTCCGCCGTGAAAAATGAACTCAACGGACAGCTTGGAGAAATCCTCTCCCGGGAACAACTGGCCTCCATCATTCAGCCATTGATGGGCCAGGAGTTACCCTCTCTGCTCAAGAAGGAATTCGCGGCCAGCGAACCGTTGATTCGCGACACCGTATCGGAGCTCGCCGGCGGGGCGATTCAGAAGAGTCTGGGCGACTCGATCAAGGACCACGTAGACGCCAGCGTGCGGGAACAAATTCCTGCAATCGTTGACACCCACTTGAAATCGATCGATTTGCTGGTGAAAGAATCTATTAGGCAGGCAACGCTCAAACAGGCCCCGCTCATCGCCGACGACATCGTCCGGAGAACTGCCGAGCAGGCAGTGGATCAGGCTATTCAAGGCATCGTTCCAGAACTCGCCGAACAGCATATCAAGGCAGAACTCAACCGCCTCACGGCGGCCGAGTAAGCCTTATCATGCTTTGCCGTTAGCTTTTTTTCGTCGTCCGCTTCGCCCCGGCCCGGCGCGCCTTGACGAGCGCCTTGACCCGCTTCACGTTCTTCTGATGCTTCTTTCTCGTCTTCCGATCTTTTTCGCGTCCTCTCGGCATGATCGCTCCCTTGGGGTGAAAGAATAGACTGCGGGCGACTGTATAACACAAGCCATGCGTCGCCACAAGCTAATCCGGGCGTTTCCCGGCGCCGTCGGACATGATAAGATACCGCTCTTTTTGTGAACCAAGGAACCATATGGCCTCCCAACTCGACAAGACCTACGAACCGAAAGCTGTTGAAGACCGCTGGTACCAGGAATGGATTCGCCGCGGCTACTTCCAAGCATCACCGGACAAACCCGGCGCCCCCTATTGCATCGTAATCCCGCCTCCGAATGTGACGGGATCGTTGCACGTCGGTCATGCCCTTAATAATTCCCTGCAAGACATTCTGATCCGCTGGCGGCGCATGCAAGGCCGCAACGTACTCTGGATGCCGGGCACCGACCATGCCGGCATCGCCACGCAAAACGTCGTCGAGAAGCAGCTCATGCAGGAAGGCACCTCCCGCGAAGCTCTGGGACGCGAGGCCTTTCTTGAACGGGTTTGGACATGGAAAGCCCAATCAGGCGGCACCATCATCCAGCAGCTCAAACGCCTCGGCGCCTCCTGCGATTGGAGCCGCGAGCGTTTCACGATGGATGAGGGCCTCTCGAAAGCCGTGCTGGAGGTCTTCGTCCGGCTGTATGAAGACAACCTGATTTACCGCGGCGAACGGCTCATCAACTGGTGCCCGCGCTGCCTGACCGCCCTCTCCGACATCGAGGTCGAACACGAAGACCTCAAGGGCAAGCTCTATTCGATTGAGTATCCCCTCGCCGACGATCCAGCAGTGCGACTGACCGTCGCCACCACACGACCGGAAACCTTACTCGGCGACACGGCCGTCGCGGTTCATCCGGAGGACGAGCGATACAACCGCCTCATCGGCAAACAGATTCGCTTGCCCCTCACGGGCCGAACCATTCCGATTGTCGGAGACCGCATCCTCGTGGATCGGGAATTCGGCACCGGCGCCGTCAAAATTACACCGGCCCATGACTTCAACGACTACGAGGCAGGAGAACGCCACAAACTGGGACGGCTCGCGATTCTTGATCATCAAGCCCTCCTGGATCCGGCCGGCATGCAGAAAGCGGCCGTCGATCAGGCCGTGGTTGAACTGCTTCGCGGGCTTTCTGTCTCCAAGGCTCGTCCGAAGGTAGAGGAACTGCTGAAGGAGCGCGGACTGCTCACGAAAGTCGAAGACCACAAGATGGCGGTGGGAAAATGTTACCGCTGCAAGACCGTCGTCGAGCCCTATCTGTCTCCGCAATGGTTCGTGAACATCAAGCCGCTGGCCGAACCGGCTATCAAGGCTGTAGAAGAGGGCCGCATCCGCATCATTCCCGAAGGCTGGACCAACAACTATCTCGGCTGGATGAGGGACATCAAAGACTGGTGCATTTCGCGGCAAATCTGGTGGGGGCATCAGATTCCCGCCTGGTACTGCCGGTCCTGTAATGCGACCCACATCGTCACCGCCACGCAGGCTTCTCCATCGGGAGCCAGCGTCACCAGGACGACGATTCTCCAAGGCGCCACACCGATCGTTGCAAAATCGGCTCCCACCACATGCCCTTTATGCAAAGGACAGGATTTCCTCCGGGATCCAGACGTGCTCGACACCTGGTTTTCCTCCGGCCTCTGGCCATTTTCGACACTTGGCTGGCCGGAACAGACTGCCGATCTCAAGACCTATTATCCGACCGCCACGCTCGTGACCGGCCTGGACATTCTCTTCTTCTGGGTCGCGCGCATGATCATGCTCGGCATCAAATTTATGGGCGACGTGCCCTTCCGCGATGTCTACATTCATGCCCTGGTCCGCGATGCGGAAGGCCAGAAGATGAGCAAGTCCAAAGGCAACGTGATCGATCCGCTGCACGTCATGGAACAGTTCGGCACCGACGCGCTGCGCTTCACCCTGGCCTCGATGGCCTCGCCGGGGCGCGACATCAAGCTGGCTGAGGAACGCATCGAAGGCTACCGCAACTTTGCCAACAAAATTTGGAATGCCGCGCGGTTTGCCCACATGTATCTGGACGGGGCCAAAGAAGCCCGGCCTCCCAAAGAACGCTCCTTCCCAGACCGATGGATTCTCAATTGCCTTAACCGCACCATCAAAAATGTAGGCGAGGCGTTGGATAAGTATCGGTTCGATCACGCTGCGCAGGAGCTCTATCAATTCTTCTGGCACGAGTACTGCGACTGGTATCTCGAACTCATCAAGCCGGTGCTCCAAGACCAGGCTCATCCGCAAGGCCCCTCCACGCGGCACACCCTTTCAGAAACGCTGGAAGTGTGGCTGCGTCTCTTGCATCCCTTTATGCCATTCCTCTCAGAAGAAATCTGGCAGACCCTGCCGCACGAGGGCGAAACAATCGTGCTTCAGCACTACCCCGCGCCATGTGATGATTGGCGTAACAAAGCAGCCGAGGACGCCTTCCGCCTCCTCGAACAGAGCATCGGACTGCTGAGAACCGGACGAGTGCTACTGAACTATCCGCCAGGCAAGCAGATCGGATTCTTTGTCGCCCATGACGACAACGGCAAATCCCACACCCTGGAAACGCTGACATCGGATCTGGGCCATCTTGGAAAAGGCTTGCTGACTCTCACGCCGGTCTCCCAATGGCCAGCTACCAATGTCCTGCGCCTGGTGACGGAGGGGCTCACGGTCGGCATTGCAGTCGAAGGAGACGTCGATCTCAAGAAGGCTCTAGACCGCCTGCACAAACAGATCGCCGATGCCGACAAAGAGTCGCAACGGGTTGAGGGAAAATTGAAGAGCGCCGACTTTGTCTCCAAAGCTCCGCCTGAGGTCATTGCCGAACATCAGGAGCGGGTACGCAGTCTCTTCCGCGACCGGACGATGCTGGCGAATAGTGAGCAGCAATTGCGCGCCATGTTGGGAGCCTGACCGATGATGCCACTCCCTGCCGCCGATATCCGGCGGGCCGTTCGGATCGGACTGGACGAGGACCTCGGCGAAGGCGATGTCACCACATCCGCGCTCTTCCCCAAACGGGTCCCGGCCCATGCCTCCATCGTGGCGCAACACGCGCTGATCGTCGCCGGTCTTTCTGCGGCGGTGCAAACCTTCCTGGCCATCGATCCCACACTCACACTCACCGTGCTCCGGCACGATGGTGAAGCGGCCGAGGAGGGAGAGGTCATCCTCACCATCGAAGGTGATGGCCGATCCCTGTTGCAGGCCGAACGGGTGGCACTGAACTTCCTGCAACACCTGTCAGGCATCGCCACCCTGACACACCGATTCTGCGAGGCGGTAAAAGACTATCCCGTCAGCATTCTGGATACGAGAAAAACACTTCCCGGCTGGCGTGCCCTGCAAAAATGGGCCGTAGCCCTCGGCGGAGGCACCAATCACCGGTACTCGCTCGGTGACGGCGTGCTGATCAAGGACAACCACCTAGCCCTGTTGCAAGGCGGCAAAACTTCTGTTCGCACAGCCTGCCAGCTGGCACATCGCAAGGCTCCTAAAACGATGCCGCTCATCGTTGAAGTCGAGTCCCTGGCGGAAGTTCGACAGGCGATCGCGGGCAAAGCCGACATCATCCTTTTGGACAACATGACTCCGACCTTGGTCCGGCAGGCCGTGAAAATCATCGGCCACCGTGCTCTCGTTGAAGTCTCCGGCGGCATCACCTTGGAAAATGTCCGTGCGATGGCAGCGGCAGGGCCAGACCGTATCTCGATCGGAGCACTGACTCATTCGGCGCCGGCGGCTGACTTCAGTCTCGTTTTAACCTTGATGCCTCCTGCACGAAGACGGAGAGGATAACTGATGCCAGAATCCATCCCCCTGAAACTTGACGCTATTCGCAGCGCACTCGCCACGAACACCCTGGGCCGCCAGATGCATCTGTACCCGGAATTACCCTCGACAAACGCCGAAGCCATGCTGTTGGCCCAAGCAGGCGCCGCGCATGGGACCGTTGTACTGGCAGAGGGTCAAACGGCCGGACGAGGCCGCCATGCCCGCGCATGGTTCTCCCCTGCAGGACTGAACATTTACGGCTCGATCATCGTGCGCGGATCCGGATCTGGCCTCCCGCTCCAGGAATGGCTCTCCTGGGTGCCGCTCATCAGCGCCTTGGCCGTTGCCGAAGCCGTTCAGCAGGTGGCAGCCCTGTCGCTCTCGTTGAAATGGCCCAATGACCTGCTGTTCCAGGATCGCAAAGTCGGCGGCGTACTCTGCGAAAGCGCACTGACCTCATCGACCGGTCCCATTGTCGTGATTGGAATTGGACTCAACGTGAATGTGCGACAAGAAGCCTTCCCAGAAGAATTACGCCCGATTGCGACCTCTCTTTCTGAAGCCACCCATCGCCCCATCGACCGAAACCGGCTGGTTGCGCAACTGTTGCTGGAACTAGAACAGCGCCTCGATGAACTAGGCGATCATGGTCCGGCTCAGCTACGGCAGGCCTACCAAACTCGTTGCATCACTTTGGGCCGGCGCGTGCGCGCCATGTTGGGCCAGGACCAAGAACTAATCGGCACAGCCGAATCCATTGCGGCCGATGGAGCACTACAACTACGCCCCGCCCCAGTCTCTCCCGATTCCCCGCCCTCCCCACTCATCGATATACGAGCTGCCGACGTCATTCATCTCCGATGAGTGGCGAAACGGACGTTTGCTAGGTACAATAGGTTTTATGTTACTCGCCATCGACATCGGCAATACCAACGTCGTCTGGGGAATTTTTGAAGGCTCCACCCTCCTGGCCCATTGGCGGCTGGCCACAGACCCCAAGACCACAACGGATGAATACGGAGTTCTCTGCCTGAACTTGCTGACGCGCAGTGGACGTGTCCCCGAGCAAATCACCGGTGCGATTATCTCCAGCGTCGTGCCGTCGCTGACAAAAACCTTTGAGTTCATGGTCGAGACCTATTTCCTGCGCACCCCGCTCGTCGTATCCCCAGACATGGACATGGGGCTGACTCTCAAGTATACGAACCCAAAAGAAATCGGCAGCGATCGCATCGTGAACGCCGCCGCCGCCTATTACAAATATCGCCGAGACCTCATCATTGTCGATTTCGGCACCGCAACCACGTTTTGCGCCGTGACCAAAGAGGGTGAATACCTCGGTGGGGTCATTGCCCCAGGGCTCGGCATCTCCGCCGAAGCGTTGTTTGCCCGTGCCGCCAAATTGAGCAAGGTCGAACTGGCCCGCCCCAAGACCGTCATCGGCACAGATACCGCCGGCAGCATTCAATCCGGACTTCTCTTCGGCTATGCCGGACTGGTCGATGCACTCGTCCGACGGATCGAGCAAGAGCAGGGACATCCGTCGTACGTCATCGCTACAGGCGGATTGGCCTCCGTCATCGCTCCGGAAACAACCTCGATTCAAAAAATCGAACCGCTCTTGACGTTAGAGGGGCTTGAACTCTTGTACCGACGAGCCCAAGGCGACGCTCTGACTGCCTGGACCTAATCTACTCAGCCTTATCCCTCTAATTTTTCTCAGAAATTTCTTTTCTCCCCCGTTGACTTCCGTCTCCCTATGGATATCTCCACCGCTGTAGAGGAGTCATGATGAGCCAAGAACAAGACAACGCTAATACAATTGCGGACTTAGAGAATGCCCCTTCTGTCGGGAGCACCTCCGGGGCAGGGGCTCAGGATTCGCTGGCCGAAAAGACAGAAGAATGTCAGGCACTCAACGAAAAGTATCTCCGACTGGCCGCGGAGTTTGAAAACTATAAGCGCCTCACGCAGCGCGACCAGCGGGATCAAATCAAATTCGGCAACGAACAGTTGTTGAAGGAACTCCTGCCTGTGGTCGACAACATGGAGCGCGCGATCAAGGCTGCCCGTGACAATGGTGGAAATCCAGCTCTGGTTCAGGGCGTGGATCTCACGCTCAAGCAATTGTCTGGAGCCCTCACGAAATTCGGCATACAGGCCGTAGAAACTGTCGGGCAAGCCTTCGATCCAAGCACGCATCAAGCAGTGTCGCATGTCCCATCTGACAGCGTCCCCCCCGATCACGTGGTGGACGAGTTCCAAAAAGGCTATCGTCTGCACGACAGAATTCTCCGTGCCGCCATGGTCAGCGTGTCATCGGGTCCGGCAAATTCGGACGAGCAGGGTTCTACCACGAACTAACAGATTGATTTCACTCAGTCGCTGATATCGGGAAGGGAAGGAAGGAGTCTACCAATGGGCAAAGTCATCGGCATCGATCTTGGGACCACCAACTCATGCGTCGCCATTATGAGCGGCGGCGATCCTGTCGTCATCGCCAACGCGGAAGGAGCCCGCACCACCCCTTCCATCGTCGGCATCACGGAAAAAGGCGAACGTCTCGTCGGCCAGATCGCGAAGCGCCAGGCCATTACTAACCCGGAAAATACGATTTTCTCGGTCAAGCGTCTCATGGGCCGTAAATTCAAGAGTCCGCAAGTGCAAGAAGCCATGAAGCGCCTCCCCTACAAAGTCGTAGAAGCCGACAACGGCGATGCCCATGTCCAGATCCGCGGCAAGAGTTACAGCCCGCCGGAAGTGTCCGCCATGATCTTGCAGAAGATGCGGCAGACGGCGGAAGACTATCTCGGAGAAAAGGTCACGGAAGCGGTCATTACCGTCCCGGCCTATTTCGACGACAGCCAGCGCCAAGCGACGAAAGATGCGGGCCAGATTGCAGGGCTGAACGTCCTGCGCATCATCAACGAGCCCACGGCAGCCTCGCTGGCCTACGGTCTCGACAAGAAAAAAGACGAGCGGATTGTCGTCTATGACCTCGGCGGCGGCACTTTCGATGTCTCCATCCTCGAAATAGGCGAAGGCGTCTTCGAAGTGAAATCCACCAACGGCGACACCTATCTCGGCGGCGACGACTTCGACCTCCGCGTGATGGACTGGCTCGTCGATGAATTCAAGAAAGACCAGGGCATCGATCTCAAGAAAGACCGGATGGCCTTGCAGCGGCTGAAAGAAGCTGCGGAACGAGCCAAGATCGAACTGTCGTCCTCCGCGGAGACCGAAATCAATCTCCCGTTTATCACGGCCGATGCCAGCGGTCCGAAACACTTGGTCACCAAGCTGACCAGGGCGAAGCTGGAACAATTGGTGGACGACTTGATCCAACGCACGATTGAACCCTGCCGGAAAGCCTTGGCCGATGCCGGCGTCAGCGCCAAAGACATTCAGGAAGTGGTGCTTGTCGGCGGCATGACCCGCATGCCGAAGGTCATTCAGGTCGTGAAGGAATTCTTCGGCAAGGAACCGCATCGCGGCGTGAACCCGGATGAAGTCGTCGCCATCGGTGCCGGCATTCAAGGCGGTGTGCTCAAGGGCGAAGTGAAAGACGTGCTCTTGCTGGACGTCACACCTCTCTCATTGGGTATCGAAACACTCGGCGGCGTCTTCACGAAGTTGATCGAACGCAACACAACTGTCCCGACCAAGAAGAGCCAGGTGTTCTCGACTGCGGCCGACAATCAAACCGCCGTCACGATCCGGGTCTTCCAAGGCGAACGCGAAATGGCCAATGACAACAAGCTCCTCGGCCAGTTCGATTTGGTCGGCATTCCTCCGGCCCCGCGCGGAATGCCCCAGGTGGAAGTGACTTTTGACATTGACGCCAACGGCATCGTGCATGTCTCGGCCAAGGATCTGGCGACGCAGAAAGAGCAGTCGATCAAGATCACGGCCTCCAGCGGTCTCAGCAAGGATGAAGTCGAAAAGCTGGTTCGCGACGCCGCCTCCCATACCGAGGAAGACAAAAAGCGCCGGAAACTGGCCGAAGCCAAAAACCAGGCGGATAACCTGGTCTACCAGACCGAAAAAAATCTCACGGAATACGGCGACAAAGTCGATCCGGATGAGAAGACTAAAATTCAGGACGCCATCGCGGGTGTGAAGAAGGCGCTTGAGGGCACTGATGCCGACGCCATCGAATCGGCCACGCAAACCCTGATGACCGCTTCGCACAAGCTCGCCGAAGAGATGTATAAGAAAGCGGCGGCCAGTGCGGCGCCTGGGTCCGGAACAGACGCCTCGGCAGGCAATACCGGCGGCGATCAGAAGCAGGATGAAAAAGTCGTGGATGCGGAGTTCGAAGAAGTAGACAAAGATAAGAAGTAGCGTAGAATACCGCTCAGTCAGACCGAGTTTCCCGGAACAGGGGAACTCGGTCTTTCTGTAAGTTCATCTGTCCTTTCATACGAGCACAGGCATTCGTGGCTAAACGAGATTATTACGAGATCCTCGGCGTTGATAAAAACGTTTCCGATGAAGAGCTGAAAAAGGCCTATCGGAAAATGGCGCGCCAGCACCATCCCGACCTGCACACCGGCGACGAGCAGAAAAAAACCGCCGAAGAACGGTTCAAAGAGGTCAACGAAGCCTACGAAATCCTGAGCGATCAGGAAAAACGGAAACGCTATGACATGTTCGGGCATGCCGGCGCTCAACAAGGCAGCGGGTTCGAAGGGTTCGGCGGCCAAGCCGGAGGGTTCGGCGACGTCTTCAACGACATCTTCGAGGACTTTTTTGGCGGCCAGCGTGGCGGCAGCCGGGTCGAGCGCGGGAACGACCTGCAATACAATCTTGAGCTGAGCTTCGAAGAAGCGGTCTACGGAAAAGATGCCAAGCTCAAGATTCCCCGCTGGGAGACCTGCGGAGACTGCAAAGGCACGGGCGCTAAGTCGGCCGCGTCGATCAAGACCTGTCCCAGCTGCAAAGGCGCCGGTCAGCTCCGCTTCCAACAAGGATTTTTCAGTGTCAGCCGGCCCTGCGGCCAGTGCGACGGTGCCGGACAGATTGTGACGGAGCCCTGCCCCACCTGCCAGGGCCGCCAACGGGTCTATCGCGAGCGCACCATCGCTGTTCACATACCTGCCGGCATCGAGTCCGGTATGCGCCTGCGCCTGTCCAATGAAGGCGAACATGGCCCAAACGCCGGCCCTCCCGGAGATCTTTACGTCGCCATTTCAGTCAAACCCCATCCTGTCTTCCAACGCAAAGGCATGGATATTCTCTGCGATGTCCCGGTCAATTTTATTACCGCCACGCTGGGTGGAAAAATCGAAGTGCCGACCCTTAAGGGCGACACCGTCATCAAAATTCTGGCTGGCACGCAGCACGACAAGATCATGCGCCTCAAGGGCCTGGGAGTACCGAGTCTCAAAGGCAACCAGACCGGCGATCAGCTCTACATCATCAAGGTTCAGATTCCGACCAAACTCACGGCCCGACAGAAAGAACTCCTGACCGAATTCGCAAAAGAAAGCGGCATGGTCATGGAAGCCGATGGGGATGGCTTCTTCGATAAGATGAAGACGTTCTTCGAGTAACGGCCCGCGCACATCTCTCTTCGCCCGACCGAGTTCCTATGCCGATCTTTTTTCTCCCCGCTCATGCCGTCAGTCCCCCCTCTATTGCCGTGCCCCAGGAACTGCTGGCCCACTTGCGCGACAGCTTGCGCGTCGAAGTGGGTGAAGAGATCATATTTGCCGATGGCCAGGGCGCTCGCTATCGGACGGAAATCACGCATAGTTCCAAACAAGGCCTCACCGGACGGATTCTCGAGACCTTCCATGAACCGGCCAAGCAAGCCCCTTCGCTAGTTCTTGGCCAAGCCCTTTTGAAGGGTGAAAAGATGGATTGGGTCATTCAAAAGGCCACGGAGCTGGGCGTGAGCCAAATCATCCCGCTCCAGAGCAGAAATACCATCGTCCAGCTCAGACCGGAACGGGTCGAGGGGCAATTGGCCCGCTGGCAACGCATCGCACTGGAAGCGGCTCAACAATCCGAACAATGGCGGGTCCCGACGATCGCACAACCACAATCGATGAGAGATTTCTGCACGACCCCATCCGGCGAATCAGTCCGCCTCCTGCTTGCCGAACGGCGTGAGGGCCAGAGCTTACTTGCCGTTCTACTTCCAACAGCAGCGACAGCAGCAATCGTGGCACTGATAGGACCTGAGGGTGGATGGACGGAAGAAGAAATGAACCAAGCGGAAGAAGCAGGATGCCAGCCAATTACTCTCGGTCAGAGGATTCTCCGAGCTGAAACGGCGGCGATCGTTACAGTCGGAATTCTGCAGCACCGGATAGGAGAACTGGGGTAACACTTTCCTTAACGGCGCGCTTCAAGATGCACGATAGTCCCACCCTCGCCACTCGCCCAGCCATGGTTGATATCAGCAAACGATAAGCCGAATAAGGAAGTGGTCGCGACCGGCTTTCCTTCACTCCACGAGAAGCCGGCATCGGTCGTTCGATACAGCATCCCGCGCTCACCAACAATCCAACCTTCTTGAGAACTTGTGAAGCGCACCTTCAAGAGATCGATGACCTTTGTACACGTCTTTCCACAGGGTAATGTGCGATCAATCCACTTGGCGCCGCCATCGTTCGTCTGAAAAAGCGCTCCGGCGTTTCCTACCGCCCACCCAGTCGAGGAATCGGTGAAATAGACATCGAACAGCGTGACCGCCCCCTGCGTCACCTGAGGGACCCAGGTCGCCCCTCCGTTTTGTGTCGACAACACCGTCCCCAGCGCGCCCACGACGGTCCCCCGTCGTTCATCGAGAAAATGGACGGCATAGAGCGCGGCGCTTGTTCCGCTGGTCTGCTCTACCCACTGAACCCCGCCATCGCTGGTATGGAGGATAGTCCCGCCCCCACCGACAGCCCATCCGACCGTCGGAGAGGCGAAGTAGAGCCCATAGAGCGGCTGCTGCGTTTCCAGCGGATGACCCGTCCAGCTTTCCCCGCCATTCGTTGATCGGCGAAGCGTCCCGCCGGCTCCTGTAATCCACCCGTTTTTCTGATCGGTAAAAAATATGCCCGTCAGCAATGCCGTAGTTCCGCTCGTCTGTTTTTTCCACTTCTTCCCGCCATCGGACGTACTGAACAGCGCTCCCCCCGAGCCCACCGCCCACCCCGTCTTGGCATCCTTAAACTGGACCGCCATCAACGTCATCGCCGTGTTGGTTTTCTGGAGACTCGTAACCAGCGCCGGATCGGCCGCGCGTGCGAACAGAGGGCTGAAGAAGCCCATGACCGAAACCGTAAGGAGCACTGCTCTACCTGCTCGTGAAAACCGTGTCATACGATCCTTCATTGATTTGAATTCGCGTCCGGCCGGTTATTCTTCCAGTAACTGTCATCCGGCAACCCTTTCGCCTCAATGGTAAATTGCCCGGCTTCAGCCGTTACCCACTGCGTCGGCGAGCAACAGGTCCGATCTGGCAACACATCCCACGAGCCCCGCCGGACCACGAGCGGACCGGTCGAGAGATCGTCAAAAAAGGCACCCCGCTTCCCGATGCCATACAGATTGCGATGCGGCACTTTCACGACGATCTCGGTATCGGTCCAGGATTGCACCAGCGCCGCCGCGCCGTTGAAGAGAACTTCCGTGCGCGACACATTGGACACCACCGTTCCGCTCGGTTCCGGCTCATTGATCTCCACATCCAGCCGCCGCTTATAGGCCTTCTGACTCAAACCCAACCCCGTATGTTCCGCCGTCTTCAGAAATGTCCCGAAGCCGGACCCTTTAATCGTAACCAGCGCATCCAACCCGGCGGACTTCGGATCGTAGGACTCAATCACCGGCGTCACCAACGTAAACTCGCCGGCATCCGCCACCACTTCACCGCGCTCCTGACAACACGATCCGTCAGCCTTGGGCTTTGCGGCGCTCCGGTAAATCCGCACCGGTCCGCTCTTCGCACTGAACGGTACCCACACATCGATCCGGTCGTCGTGCCAGCGATAGATGACGGCCGGCACCCCGCCGATCTCGACACGATTCTCGCCCGTATTGAAATCCATGAAGCTATAGGGCGTGGCCCCGCTTTCAGAGTAGAACCCGAAATGCTCGCCATGAATGCGCAAGAGCGTCCCGATCGGGGCCCGCGCGGGCGTAATCGACGCGGCTTTCGGGACATGGACGGTAAAGGTCCCGAGTGCGCGCTGCCGGCCTTGATGCTTGAGCACCAGCGGGCCCGTCTCGGCCCCAAGCGGCACGTGCACTACGATGACATCGTCGTTCCACTTCGCGACGGTGGCCAGATTATCGCCGATCCACACCGCATCGTTCTCCCCCTTGGCCGCGCCGAACCCCTGGCCAAACAGCACGACTTTCGTTCCAACCGGGCCGCTCATCGGATCGACACGCACACTGGGAATCAAGGCCAGCGGCACCGCATTGCTCTGGACATATTCCACCGGCGCACAGCAGGACCCGTCCGGCAGAGGATCGGATGACGCCAGGCGGACGACCACGTCTCCAGAGGCCGCGTTGGTCGGAATCTGTACTTCGATCTTGTCATCTTTCCACCGCCGCGGCCGCACGATGACGCCGCCGATCACCACGTCGTTCACGCCAAACATGGTATTTGGATCGCGCGCGCCGGCCGTGACTCCGAAATGTTGACCGGTAATCGTGAGCATCGTGCCGCGCTCCGCCTCAACTGGAGTGATGGCCTCAATCGTCGGCACTACGACGGTGAACGTGCCGGCCGCCAGCTTTTTCTTGCCGACCAACACCTCTACCGGCCCGGTCACCGCTTTCACCGGCACCTTGACCTCGACCAGATCGGACTCCCAGCGCTGAATCAACGCGGGCAGACCGGCGAAGGTCACCTTATTGAACTGGACGGATTTGAAACTCCCAAGCCCCTTGCCGCTCAACACCACGGTCGACCCGGGCGTTGCCGTCGTGGGAGTAATCTCAATGGCAGGCTGACCGGCATAGGACGAAACAGGAAGTACGGCTCCAAGAACAGCCACTGCAATAATGACTCGTAGAAGCGTCATGACACCTCTCCTCAAGGCCTGCGTGATAGGTCACGCGTCAGGTTCAGAGTCTGCCCCAAATGATCCAAAAGAACTTCCCTGCACGTGGCACGAGAACCCCACGCACCGGATTCAGGAGGGAGCAAACGGGGTACAACGTGAATCGAGGGACAGTCGAACTATAGCAAGCGATTTTTTAGAGTGTCAAGGCGAACTACAAGGGAGGCAACACCTGCACGATCAATTCGATTTCGACCGGGGCCTGCCGGGGAAGTTCCGCAGCCCCGACGGCCACACGGGCATGCTTACCGGCTTCGCCGAACACCGCCACAAGGAGGTCTGAGGCGCCATTGAGGACTTGGGGCTGGTCCGTGAAACCGGGCGCCGACGCAATGTGGCCGACCATCTTCACGATTCGCTTCACCTTATCGAGCGATCCGACTTCACCCTGAATGATGGCCAGCGCGTTCAGCGCGGCAAGCTTGGCCGCTTCCATGCCTTGCTCAATTGACAGTTCCTGTCCCAGCTTGCCTGTCAAGATGAGCTGCCCGTCCTTCGACGGCAGCACCCCGGACAAAAACAAGAGATCCCCCGCCCGCACCACCAGCACATAATTCGCTACGGGCTTCGGCGCCGCCGGCAATTCAAGATTCAGCGCTTTCAACTTGGCATCGATTGACATCGGTCACTCCTCATCCCACACGCAGCGCGTCGAAGAAACTCTCCCCCACCGGCATACGCTCCGCGCGCAACGCCTCAACGATCGTCTGGCCCAGATCGACAGCCGACGCCCTGGTGCCAAGGTTCACCCCCTGAGCCAATCTAGGGCCCGTGGTCAAAATCGGGACATATTCACGCGTCGGCGTTTTGACGCCATGAGTCAGATCCCGTCCATGATCGCCCGTCAGCACCAGCAAATCTCCGACTCGCAGATGTTCAAATAGCTCCGGCAAACGGCGGTCGAACACCTCCAGCGCACTCGCCGCAGCAACCGGTTCATCGGGAAACAAATCCAGGCTCACATACAACAAGCCGCGCGGCATCTTCCTCAGCATCTTGACAGTTTCCTCGAACGCAGCCGCCGCCGTCACAGCCGGAAACGCTCTGGTGAACCCGCGCCCCGCAAACAAATCCGGCGCTTTCCCGACCCCCATCACGATCTGCCCGGATCGATTCAAGATATCGAGCATCGTCACCGCCGGCGGCTCGGCGATAAAATCCTTGCGGCTGGCGTGGATCTGGAACGCGCCGGCTTCGCCGGTGAACGAATGCGCGACAATCCGCTGCGGCCCACCCGAACCGGTGAAAACCTTCCGCAGTTCACGGCAACGTTGGTGCAATTCGACGACGGGCAGCATGGTTGAATGCGCCGCCACATGACAGGTCCATCCGCCGTCGGTCCAGATAATGGGAGCGCCGTTCGAGAGATGCTCGGCACCATGCTCCTCGACAAGCCCCATCAGGGATCCCGCTCGGTTCCCGATGACCTTGCGCCCAAACGCCTGTTCAAGCTGTTGAATAACCGCGAGGGGAAATTGAGACCGAAAGGGAGACGCCGCGCGGGGCTGGATCACGCCACACGTTTCCCAATAGCCGGTGACGGAATCGATGCCCTGCGAGGCAAACGCCATACGTCCGAAACAGCCGTTCATCTGAGTCATCGTGCGAACGCCAGCAATCTTTGCCAGATGCCCGATGCCCAAGGTCTCCAGATTCGGCAAACTCAGGCCGCCGACCGTCTCGGATAGATGCCCCAACGTATTGGCGTCGGCATCGCCATAGTCGGAGGCATCAGGCAATGCGCCGATGCCAAGCCCGTCGATAACCAGCACAATCACTCGATTGATCATGCGCGCACTATAGCAAAATGGCCTGGGATGACAAAGATCATTTCATGTATGGGCAGGTAATTTGGGCGAATCCTTGCTACGCAGCCTCAGAGCGAAACAGATAGCGTTCGATGTGTTTCCTGGCGGACCGTGTGATGACGCGAAACTCAAGACCGAACTCGCGCGAGTTCCACGACCACCAGTTCGGGCATCCCGGGGATCGTAATGGAGAGCGACGCATATCCATCCTGCGGCACCGGCACATCGCTTTCAACTGCACAACCCCATTCAAACAGGTTATAGATCGTTCCGGTTCCCGTCACATTCTCAATGACAAACGACACCGGACAACTCACCGATATCCATGGAGCCCGTCGTGCGTCCTGCATCCATCGACTCCTATGTCGATCTCTGATCCTTCCACTCACCGAGAATCTTGAGGCTTGCGCTGGTGCCGACGCGGTCCGCTCCGGCTTCGAGCATCGCCTCTGTCGTCTTCCAATCCCGGATCCCACCCGACGCTTTTACTTTCGCCCTGCCGGAGACTGCCTGTTTCATCAACCGCACATCCTCAACCGTGGCGCCCGCCGCGCCGAACCCGGTCGAGGTTTTCACATAATCCGCCCCGGCTTCGACAACAAGTCGGCAGGCAGTGATCTTTTCTTGTTGCGTGAGATAGCAGGTTTCGAGAATCACCTTGTGCTCGACTGTCGGCGTCGCCTGGACCACCTCGGCGATGTCCTGACGAACATAGACCTGATCGCCCGATTTCAGCCGGCTGACATTGATCACCATGTCCAACACCTGGGCACCCCGCGTGACGGCCTCGACGGCTTCCGCCACTTTCACCTTCGTGGTGTGGCCGCCGAGCGGGAATCCGATAGGAATCCCAACGCGAATCGCCGTGCCGGCCACCGCGGCCACTGCTTCATCCACATAACACGGCGGCACGAAAATCACCACAAAACCATGATCTTTTGCTTCCTGACACAAGCGCAAAACATCGGCCCTGGTTGCCTCCGGCCGCAACACCGTGTGATCCAGCAATGCAGGCACATTCCAATCAGCCCTCATCGAGCGCACTCCTTCTAAGTTCGAGTTCGAGGCTGGCGCGAGAAAAACTGCTTCTGGTATTTCTCGACCGCTTTGTTATGTTCAACCAGCGTGGCGGAAAACTGGTGTGTCCCATCATTCTTTGACACAAAATACAAATACGATGACGCAGCAGGGTACAGCGTAGCTTTGATCGATTGCGCGCCGGGACTGGCAATCGGACCGGGCGGAAGCCCCGCCCATCGATACGTGTTATAGGGACTGGGATGCGACAGGTCTTTCTTGTGCAGATTGCCGTCGAAATCCGGCAGCCCGTAGATCACCGTGGGATCGCTCTGCAAGGGAATCCGTTTCTTCAAGCGATTGTGAAAGACCGACGAGATCTGCGGCCGTTCATCGCCGACGCCGGTCTCTTTCTCGATCACCGAGGCAAGAGTGAGCACCTCGTGCTTCGTCATATGAATATCATTCGCCCGAGCCTGCCATTCGGCGCTAAAGACCTGATTGAGTTGCTCGACCATCGCCCGGATCACGTCCTTGGCCGCCATCGGCCTGGGAAACCGGTAGGTGTCCGGATAGAGATACCCTTCCAGTGTTTCGGCCGAAATACCAAGCGCTTTGATGAATACCTTATCTTTGGCCAGCCGAAGAAACTCGTCCCGCCCCGTAATCTGTTGTTGGGCTAACACATCGGCTATCTGCGCCATCGTGTAGCCCTCGGGGATTGTGATTGAATGTAGCACCACTCGGCCGGCAAGAAGCTTGGCCAATATGTCTGCGGGAGCCATCGCCGCATGCAGTTCATACTCCCCAGGATGAATCTTCCGTTCCGCCTCCTGGGTCTTACCGAGCAACACGAACGCCGAGCGGCTCTTGATCAGACGCTCCCGTTCCAACGCGCTCGCCACCTTTTGAAAGGTCGCGCCTTCTGGGATCACAATGACTTTTGAGGGAGGATGCTCAACTTCTGAAACGACCGGGGCTTCAGCCCATTTCATCATCATCCGATACCCGACCAGGCCGGCGAGAACGGCGGCGAGGACGAGCACGATCAGAGTCACGCGAAAGGTCATAGGAACGATTGACTGGTTCGTGGGGGATGTCACCGGGCTCACTGTCTTCTTCGGTATCAGCGGCCCTCTTCTGAACCGGCGGCGGCGCCTGAGCCTCCAAATAACTCTGCAATAAGAACGCGGCGGCGATGCGATCGACAATGCCTTTCCGATTCTTACGGCTGACATCGGCGGCAATCAGCAGCTCTTCCGCTTCGGATGTCGTCAGGCGTTCGTCCCAGGTTACGACCGGGACCGGCAGCGCCTCGGCCAGGGGCTCCAGAAACTGATGGACCGCTTGCACCGCCGGCCCTTCTTCACCACCCAACCGGAGCGGGAGCCCGAGCACCACCAGCCCTACGTCATGCGTCCGCACCAGATTCTGAATGTGGGCAATGTCTTGCCCCAGCGTGCGCCGCTCATATGTTTCCAGAGGCTGCGCGGTCCAGCCCATTTCATCGCTCAACGCCACGCCGATCCGTTTCGTGCCGTAATCCAGTGCCAGAATGCGGCGTCGCATCAGTTTACCGCTGCAGGGAGGATTCGACCAGAGCAAAGACTTTTTCGAGCGCGGCATCCAAACGGGACGGATCCTTGCCGCCGGCTTGCGCCATCTCGGGGCGGCCGCCGCCAGTGCCGCCAACCTCGGTGGCCATGACCTTGATCAAATCCCCGGCCTTGAGCTTGCCGATGAGATCCTTCGTGACAACAACCAGCAACACCACCTTGCCGTCCTCCGTCGCCGCGCCAAGCGCGACCACGCCGCTCTTCAGCTTATCGCGCAATTGATCGGCCAGCGCCCGCATGCCGTTCACATCCAGCCCGTCGGTCCGCTGCACATGCACCGGCACACCGGCAACTGTCTTGGCCGTCGACGCGACGGCGGATCCGCTCGCCATCTTGAGCTTCAGTTCTTCCAGTTCCCGCTCTTTGTCCTTGAGCTGCGCGAGCAGCTTGCGTGTCTTTGATACCAGCTCCGACTGACCGACCTTCAACAGCTCCGACATCTCGCGGATTTCGGCTTCCAGCTTTTTGAGCAGCGCAAAGGCCCCGCTCCCGGTCTGCGCTTCAATCCGGCGCACGCCGGCTGCCACGCCTGTTTCCGACACGATCCGGAAGAGGCCGATCTCGCCGGTATGCCGGCAGTGCGTACCGCCGCAAAGTTCCTTGCTGAACGATTCGACCGAGACCACCCGCACCTGCTCGCCATATTTATCGCCGAAAAACGCCAGAGCGCCCTTCGCAACCGCATCCTGAATGCTCATCACTTCGGTGGACACCGTTTCATTCTTGCGAATCTCATTGTTCACCACCGTTTCGATTTCGTCGATATCGCGGGACGACAGCGGGCGGAAATGCGCAAAGTCAAACCGCAGGCGATTCGGACCCACCAGCGATCCATATTGCTTCACATGCGGACCGAGCATATCCCGCAAAGCCGCATGAACCAGATGCGTGGCGGTGTGATTACGCGCGGCGTCCTGCCGGGTCGTCGCGTTGACGGACATACGAAGCTGTTCACCTTCCCTGATCCGCCCCTTACTCACCGTACCCTTGTGCAGAATCAGCGTTGGCACAGGTCTCGTCGTTTCCTTGATGTCGAGCCGGCCTTCCGGTCCGACGAGCACCCCCTGATCCCCAACCTGGCCTCCGCCTTCGGCGTAGAAGGGCGTCACATCGAGCGCAACTTCCACTTCATCGCCCTCTGCCGCTTCCTTCACCATCCGGTCGCCCTTGAGAATGGCCTGCAGCACCGCGTCGGTTTCCAGCCGGTCATAGCCCACGAACTTCGTCGTGCCCAATCGTCCGGCCAACTCCGACACCACCGGCCTGGCGGTCTCTTGCTCAAAGCCGCCGGTCTTACGCGCACGCGTGCGTTGCTCCTCGATCGCCTGCTCGAAGCCCTTCTCATCGACCGTCATCCCTTGCTCGCGGCAGGACTCGCCGATGAGATCCATCGGGAACCCGTACGTATCATAGAGTTTGAAGACATCTACCCCGGACAACACCGTGTTCCCAGCTACTTTCGTCTTGGTGATCATGTCGTTGAGAATCGGCAATCCCTGATCGAGGGTGGCGATGAACCGCTCTTCTTCCCCGCGCGTTGCTTCGGCGATGGTTCCCGCAGCCGCCTTCACTTCCGAATACACGCCGCCCATCTGCTCCACCACCACGGCACTGAGCTCATGCAGGAAGGGTTCGAGAATGCCCAGCAAACGCCCATGGCGCGCCGCGCGCCGGAGAATGCGGCGCAGAACATAGCCGCGGCCTTCATTTGAAGGCAACACGCCGTCGGTCATCAGGAAGCTGATCGCGCGCAAGTGATCGGCCACGACGCGCATCGAACGATTGGCGGTGTCATTTTGTCCATATTGCGTTCCCGCCCGCTTCGCGATGGCTGTCAGTAGCGGCGTAAAGAGATCACTGTCATAGTTGCTGTAGACGCCCTGCGCCACCGCCGTCAGCCGCTCCAGCCCCATGCCGGTGTCGATGCTGGGTTTGGGCAAGGGATTCAGCTTCCCAGAGGCGTCCCGGTTGTACTGCATGAAGACGAGATTCCAAATCTCAATGACGCGATCGCCCTCGCCGTTCGGCGTATCGTCCCCCGGAACGGTGGGGCCTTGATCGAAGTGAATTTCCGAGCAGGGACCGCAGGGACCGGTATCGGCCATCTGCCAGAAGTTGTCTTTCTCACCGCAGCGAACGATACGCGACGGCGACACGCCGATTTTTCGCCAGAGCTGATCGGCCTCATCGTCCTCACGGAACACCGTCACCCAGAGCCGGCTCTTGTCGAGCCCGACCGTCTGCGTGAGAAACTCCCAGCCGAACTTGATCGCATCTTCTTTGAAATAGTCGCCAAACGAGAAATTCCCGAGCATCTCGAAGAAAGTGTGGTGCCGCCTCGTGTAGCCGACGTTTTCGAGATCGTTGTGCTTGCCTCCCGCGCGCAAGCACTTCTGCACAGACACGGCGCGCTTGTAGGCTCGCGTTTCCTCACCGAGGAAAACCCGCTTGAATTGATTCATCCCGGCATTGGTAAACAACAGAGTCGGATCGGCCTGCGGAATCAAAGCCGAGCTCGGCACCGCCTGGTGCCCCTGCTGTTCGAAGTACCGGATAAATGCCTGCCGAAGTTCGTTTGCGCTATTCATCAATCAGATCCTTCACGTCCGGAACGAGCCCCGATAATACGGTCAATCGTTTCTTCTTCGAAACCCCACTGACGTAGGAGGCGCACCGCTTGCACAGGCGTCACGCGACGCCCGGTGCGCTGCCTGGCCTTAAGCGCCTGCTGCGCCAGTACCGCTTCGTCAATCCCGCGAAGCGACTCGCCAATCGCCTGTTCAGCGACCGCTTCTCCGATCCCTTTGGCCTGCAGTTCCGCTTTCAGCCGTTCCCGCCCCATGGGCTGGCGAGCCAGCCGGCTCTCGATCCACCGCTCTGCATAGGCGCAATCGTTGAGATAGCGGAGATCAACCAAGCGGTCAATGATCCGCTTGGCCTGGGCGGGCGAGGCCCCTTTGCGGCAGAGAAACTGGTCGACCTGAGAAACCGTCCGGTCCCAGCGGGCGAGATATCGGACGGCCACATGCATCCACTCTTCCGGCGAGGATGGGCTGATTTGCCTGGGCGCACCCACGCTCGCCTACCTACTTATGAACCTTCTTTTCGTCGCCCTTACCAGATGGCTTTTCTTTCTCGTCCTTGGGTTCAGCTTTCTTTTCGTTCCGCGCCGGCACCCCAGCCAGCTCACGGATCTTCGCTTCCACCTCAAGAGCCGCCGCCGGATTATTCTTCAAGAAGGTACAGGCCGCCTCACGGCCCTGGCCGATCCGTTCCCCTTTGTAGGAATACCAGGCACCGGACTTATCGACGACCTTCTTCTCGACGCCGATATCGACCAACTCACCCGTCTTGGAAATGCCTTCCGCAAACATGATGTCGAACTCCGCCTGGCGGAATGGAGGAGCCATCTTATTCTTCACGACCTTTACACGAACGCGGCTGCCCATCACATCCTGGCCTTCTTTGATGGACTCGATACGACGGATATCCAACCGCACGGATGAGTAGAACTTCAGCGCGTTGCCGCCNNATCTTCATGCGGATCTGGTTGATGAATATCAGCGTCGTCTGCGACTTGGAGATCGCCGCCGTGAGTTTACGCAACGCCTGCGACATAAGCCGCGCTTGCAACCCCATATGAGAATCGCCCATCTCGCCTTCGATCTCAGCTCGCGGCGTGAGCGCCGCCACCGAGTCCACGACGATCAGATCGATCGCACCGCTGCGCACCAGCGTTTCAGCGATTTCCAGCGCCTGTTCGCCGGTATCCGGCTGCGACACCAGCAAATCGTCCGCCTGCACCCCCAGCTTCTTCGCATAGGTTAAATCCAGCGCATGTTCCGCATCGATAAACGCGGCCACCCCGCCGGTCTTCTGCACTTCGGCAATACAATGGAGCGTCAGCGTCGTCTTGCCTGAGGCTTCCGGACCGAAAATCTCGATCACCCGCCCGCGGGGAATCCCGCCGACGCCAAGCGCAATATCCAGACCCAATGATCCGGTCGAAATCGCCGGAATATCGGCTGGCCGGTCCTCGGATCCGAGCTTCATTATCGCACCCTTCCCATACTGCTTTTCGATCTGGGAGAGGGCCAAATCCAACGCGCGCTTCTTGTCTTCTTTCTCTGACATGAGCATCTCCTACATTAAGAAGGATTCGGAAGAGGGGATTATACCGAAGCAGGACGGGGAAACCTAGCCTGACAATGCCTAGATGGCCCATCCAAGGAAAGACCGGCGTCACCAACCATACTGGTCCAGATCATGCGTCGAATCCGTCTGCTATACCGCCGGGCTGGTTCTATCCTGCCGGGTTCCTCGTTTTACTTGCCAGGCCAAGACTCTCCCCTAATAATCAACCCAGTACACCATTTTGACACCAGATTTCCGGGAGAATCGAGATGGCCAAGATAGACGATCTCTTCAAACTTATGTCCGATCACGGCGCGTCCGACTTGCACCTCATTGCCGGACAACCGCCAGCCCTGCGGATCAACGGCGAGCTCGAGCGCATCAACAGCCAAGGCATTTTGGCTCAGGACGGGCTGAAAGAACTCCTGTATGAAATCACGCCCGCTGCCAAAAAGGATCACTTTGAGCTGACCGGCGATGTCGATTTCGGCTACGAGATTCCTGGGCTGGCCCGGTTCCGCGCCAATCTCTTCAATCAGAAATACGGCTGCGGCGCCGTATTCCGCAAAATTCCCAGCAAGGTGCTGACGGCGGATGATTTGGGTCTCCCCCCCCATCTTGACCAAAGCCGCCATGCTGAAAAAAGGACTGGTCTTGGTAACCGGCCCCACGGGCAGCGGCAAATCCACCACCTTGGCGGCCATGATCGATTACGCCAATAAAAACCGGAAAGACCACATCCTGACGGTCGAAGACCCTATCGAGTTCGTGCACCAAAGCCAGGGCTGCATCGTCAACCATCGGGAAGTCGGCGTCCACACGCAATCCTTCGGGGCGGCGCTGCGCGGCGCGCTGCGTGAGGATCCGGACATTATCCTGGTCGGAGAAATGCGCGACCTTGAAACGATTCGACTGGCAGTCGAAGCCGCCGCGACCGGACACCTGGTTTTCGGCACACTGCATAAGGAAAATGCCGCCAAGACCGTGGACCGGATCATCGAAGTGTTCCCGCATCAGGAACAGGCACAGATCCGGAATACACTCTCCACCGCCCTTCGGGTCATCGTCGCGCAAAACCTGTTTAAGCGCATCGATCAGAAAGGCCGCTGTGCCGCGCTGGAAATTCTGGTCTGCACCTCGGCCGTCGCCAATCTCGTGCGCGACGCAAAAACCTTCCAGATTGCCTCGATCATGCAGACCGGCAAAGCCGTCGGCATGCAAACGCTGGATGACGCGATCCAAGATCTCCTGACCAAAAAATGGATTGCGCCGGAAGAAGCTTACGAGAAAGCAATCGACAAAATCCGATTTGCGAAATTCCTCAAGACACCGCCGGATTCCTTGCAGTAATCACGAGATTGGGACGCACGCCTCCTCATGATCCGATCCGTGTATCCCACAGCTTCGTATAGACCGGCCCCGATGGCTTCAACTCGCTCTTCATCAGGGCCATCGATTCTACTGCCAGCGCTCCCAAAGACAATGGCCGATCCATCACCCCGCTCTTGACCAAGGCCTGCCCCACATGGCGCTCCCCCGCTTTGATCCGTGCCAGGGTGAGATGCGGGCTCAAGGGCCGGGATTCCGGCGCAAAGCCCAACAACTCGCAACAGTCTTCAACTGCTTGATGCAGCGCGGCCAGCCGATTCGCATCCTCGCCCAGCGCCCACTCTTCTGACGCGCCTACCCATAGGACTCGTGGCTGCTGTGGATGAGGGAAGGCCCCGAGTCGTTCGATTGGGATATGAATGGCAGAATGCCCCTTTACCACCTCTTCGAAAGACTTGCGCATCGGTTCAACGAGCGAGTCATCTATGTCGCCGAGAAATTTGATCGTGAGGTGGATCGAAGAGGGCTGCACCCAGGAAATGCGGGAGTCTTTAGCGAGATCCCGGACGAGCCGCTGTTTGAGATCATGCTGAACTTGCGCGAGTTGCTTCCTGAGATTTTCACTGAGCTCGACGGCAAGAAAGGCCCTGATCATGCGCCGATCCTCTTCAGGAGCCAGCGGCGCAAGAGGTCCATCGACGCTTGCGAAGACCGCTGTTTAATGACCTGCCGGTCGCCATGAAAGCGACATTCTTTCGTAACCGCCTCGCCAGGCCCGCCATCGAGTCCGATATAGACCAGCCCGACCGGTTTTGTCTCCGTCGCCCCGCCTGGCCCGGCAATGCCGGTTACGCTCAACCCTACGGACACACCGGCTCGTTCGCGAATCCCCTTCGCCATAGAGGCCGCAACTTCCTGACTGACCGCACCATGTTGCGCAATCAGATCGACCGGCACACCCAACATATCGATCTTCGACTGGTTGCTGTAGCAAATCGCGCCTCTATCAACATAAGCCGAGGATCCCGGAACTTGAGTCAGCCGATGGCCGATTAATCCTCCGGTGCAGGACTCCGCAACGGCGACCGTGAGCTTCTGTGCCGCCAGAAGTCGACCGACCACTTCCTCCATAGACTCCCGTCCCTCGGCAAAGAGCCACTCGCTCAGTCGGGAACGGACCTGCTCCGCAAGTGGCTGCAGCAGATCGGCCTTCACCATTTTCTTTCCACTCGGCTTGGTCGTCAACGAGACCAGCACACCCATGGGCGAAGCAAGCAAGCCTAGATCGATCGGAGTGCCCTTCGGAATCAGCCCCTGCAACTTGGCGTCAACATCCGCCTCCGGCAACCCCCAGGTGTGAAACACCTGCCGAATGATAGGTGATGGGGACATTAACTTGGACTGTGCGCGATGAGCGGCCAACAACGGGAGAACCGACTGCGTCATCATCGCTTCCATCTCGCGCGGCACACCGGGAAGTGAGACGAGCGTGGCTCCTTTCCACGCCACCAAAAACCCCGGCGCGGAGCCAACGAGATTGGGAATCACCACGGCCCGAGAGGGAATCATTGCCTGACGCAGCTGCCCTTTTTTCAACTCCCTGCCCCATTGCGCCAAACGCGCCGTCATGCCATCGAGCGCTTCCTTGCGTCGTGCCAACCGTCGTCCCGTTGCCTTCGCGACGGCTTCTCTGGTGCAATCGTCCACCGTCGGTCCCAGCCCTCCGGTCATTACCACCACACCGGCACGGCTTGCGGCAGTCTTCAAGACCTGCACAATATCCGCCTGGTCATCTCCCACCACGGACTTAAAACGAACTTCGATGCCAAGAGTGCCCAGCAACTCCGCAATGAACAGTGAGTTGCTGTCGGATCGTCCGCCGACTAGCAGTTCGGAACCGATGGCAATGGTTTCAGCGACGAAAGATCGGTTCGTTGTGCGCGCGCCGCTCATGACCTCGTTACTTTCTGCTAGTTCAATTCCGAGAAGTCGACTTGAAAGCTAGCCTCGCCGCCATTGGCCGGAAATACTGTGATGGTCGTGGCGGCTTTGGGATCGAAGTCGCTGTAATCGAACGAGGCCACGACTTTGGCTTTGAAGCGAGGGCTGTCCGGCCATGCCGCACTTCGGTTGGCCTGCCCGTCGAAACGTACTGTGACGGGCTTAATCGTCCGGCCTCCTTGCTCAAGCACCATATAGCTGTCCACATAGCTGTCCACGGCAAAATTCGGCATATTCCCGAAGATCACCGCGCTGACCAGCATCGTCTTCGTCTCAAGCACCTGGCTGACATCGGCCTCGCCTGGATGGAGGCCTCTCAGCGCCATGTGCGTCGCCATTACGGAGAGTGCGCCCAGTTTTGTGATGAGAAATCCGGCAGGATGCAGATCATCCGGGGCCCCGAAACGGACATAGAAACTATCGGGCGGCCCTCCCTGCTGCGCCATCGCCTTGCCTGCTTCCAGCGCGGTTTGGATCTGCTCAAGGCTCGGGTGAGCCTCAATCGCAAGAGCAGCAGACCCGTTCAACGCGAGCGCTGCAGCGGCACAACGGACAAGCCAATGACCTCTTGAGACCGGCATGAAGTGAAGCCCTACCAGATCAATTTTCGCCTGTCAACGAAAGCTGTGCGGATGTCCGCCCGTTGACAACACCGAAGATGAAGTGCTAAAGAAATCACCCTTTACTACCGTGCCTTTTCAAGCAGTTACACGGAGGAGCTTCGATGTCCAGCCCTGAACAAACACCCGCAGCACAACCACCCAAACGTCAGTATGTGAATTTCGTGTTCTATAAAGTCGATCCGGCCTGGCGTCGTCTCCCGGAAGAGGAGCGCACCAAGGGAAAGCAGGAATTCCTTCGTGCCGTGGAAGAGTATTCCGGCAAAGTGATGGTTATCGCCTATTCGGCGGTCGGCATCCGGGGCGATTGCGACATCATGCTCTGGCGCATCAGCTACGAATTGGAATTGTTCCAGCAAATGACCACGAAGATCCTGGCATCCGGACTGGGCAAGTACATCACGACGCCCTATTCCTATCTCTCGATGACCAAGCGCTCCATCTACGTGGACAATCACACCCATGAAGGCCAAGAGAGCAAACGCCTCACCGTCGTGCCGGGCAAGGGCAAGTATATTTTTGTGTACCCGTTCCTGAAAACCCGCGAGTGGTTCCTGCTTACCAAGGCGGCACGGCAGGGCATGATGGACGAACACATCGAAGTCGGCCATCGGTTCCCTTCTGTGAAACTGAACACGACCTACTCATTTGGCCTCGACGATCAAGAATGGGTCGTGGCATTCGAAAGCGATAAGCCTGAAGATTTTCTCGATTTGGTCATGGCCCTGCGCGAAACGGAAGGTTCGCGCTACACATTGCGCGACACCCCGATCTTCACCTGTATTCGTCAGAGCCTGAAAGAAACCCTCGATACGCTCGGCGGCTAACCCTTACGCCGAGAGGACTGCTGACGGGCCTTCGATCGCATGATCGAAGGCCCGTTGTGTTTTAGCCCTGGGAACCGTTATTGACCACTCCACCCGCTAGCTCCCCTCTAAAGTAGCACCCCCTGCCATACAAGGGCCCTGGCGAAGCGAATCCGCTTTGACAGCCAAATCACGCTTGTGTTACCTCTACTAAGTCACTTTTCACTAACCAACCTGGTCTATCGATGGCTGATACCACTGCCCTCTATGCCCTCCGGTTCCCGGATGGATCCGTGAGTCTGTACATCGACGAGCATTATGCCCAAGAGCGCGGCGTTGACCCGTCGAAACTTGTTCGGATTGAGATCCCTCGAGAAATGTTTATCAGCGGAAGCGTCCAGGAAGTCCGCGAATACGTCGCCCTCTACCTGGAAACTCATCAACAGCAAACCGGGAACGCCTAATCGGGGCAGACAGGATTTACCATTACCATGCCATCCACCATGTCCTCCCCATTTACCGCGGAACTCATTCAAGAGATCATCCTTGGCCTGCCGATTCAAGGCCGGATCATGCTGAAGCTCCTCCTGCTCCAGCATTTCGACGTCACACAAGACGAAATTCTCTTTATGGTCTCGGATCGACCCGATCCCCGCTGTGTCTCCGGCACCAAACCGATCACAACCATGACCCAGGAAGCCATCTCCGCCATGCTGAGCCGGCGCGATGAATACCGTAAGCGGGCGCGCTTGAAGCGGGAACGGACGTGGCTCCAATGCACGGCCCTGCGCACACTGGCTAAAACCTCAGAATCGTTGGCCAATCGTGCCGCGGCATTGTTGCGCACCACCTATGGCGTCTCGGACGAAACCATCGCCGACTTGCAGGCCAAGGCCAGAGCCGCCGTGCCACGGCCTCTCTTACGGATGCTGGAAGAACGCTGGGATGCCGATGAAATTTCCGCCGAGGAATATCAAAAACAACGGCTCGCGGTAGAATTACAACTACAGCTCAGGATGGCCGAACGATTCCGGAAACGTCTGGATCTGGCGGAGCGAGAACAGCAAACCGCGGATAACAATACGCTTCAGGACCATGAGATCGGACATATCTGGGGGATTCCCGCCGGTACGCTGGCCGCGAGACGCGTGAAATTCCTCACCCAGTATCTGATGGCCTTGCAATCCAGGTTAACCGGCACGCCTATGCAACCGAACACCGTGCCGCCCCTTGACCTCTGGAAGGAAACGCTTACCGTACTCTCCCGCACACCTATCGAACGATCGATCGCCGCCTATGACGGGCTGGAAAAGACCGAAACGGCGTTAATCGACAAACTGTCCCTCTATGTCGTTGGCGCGCTGCCCGAAGAAACTGAAGTGAAGTTCTGGAATTCGCTCGTTTATGGCGCCAGCTCGAACGCCGTCCATACGGAAAATACCCGCACGTTATTCGGCCTGCAACGGCTCGTGTCCATCCAAAACGATACGGATACCAGCCCGGAAGCTCTCGATGAAGAACTTATGAAGCGGACTACCCCACGAGCCAAAGCCGAAGTGGGCGCGCTCGGAGGCCCGGGTGAAGAAGCCAAACCGGAAATCACCGACTTGCAAAAACAAATCCTGCATAACTTTATCGGAGAGGACGTCAGTGGCCGGGCATCGGACAAGTGGTAATTCGCCACGCTCATTGCCAATAGGATTCGTTACGGTATAATTGGTTTATCGTTATGGACACACGATCCGCCAACTCGTCGGTCATTCGCGCATCGATCCTGTTAGGATTGTTCATCGGGCTGACCGGTATCCTCGGATTCCCGTACGGCACTTCGGCTGCCAATCTGCTTGAAATTGCTGAGCTGATCGCGCACCCTGAGCAATACGACCATCAAGATGTCGTCGTGAGCGGTAAGGTCACCAACGTCCAGCTCGCCACCAATCGCCAAGGACAACCAGCCTACGGATTTCTGCTGAAAGACCAGGCCGGCACCCTCAAAGTCGTCAGCCTCGGCCAGGCGGAAATCCGCGAAGGCGACCAGGTGATCGTCGAAGGCGTGTTCAGCCGGTTACGCCAAGCAGGAAGGGCCATTGTCTATAACGAAATCAAAGCCCTTTCTGTAAAACCGATGAACCGGCTCAATCCTGACCTCGTCGGATAGGAATCTGAATCGCGTCCGTTCACCGCCAAAACGATACTTGCAGCGACGGTTGCGTTCTCCATTCGAAAGAGATAATAGTTCGATCTATGCCTCCGTCCCCATGCACCCGCATCAGCTATCTCATCACCTTGAACCTCGGCATGATCGCCTTTGGGTGGATCACCGGCTGTGCCACCGCCGCCCAAGTCGGCGACTACCCCAATCAGCAACGTATCGTCGGCAAATCAAAGGCCGAGGTTCTGACTTGCGCCGGGAAACCGGTCAAGGAACAGACCAGGAACGATGTCACCCTTCTCCAGTATTATCGCGAAGCGCCGATGCTTGAAGAATCGGCACCGGTCGGGAAAGGCAGCTTCTCCACCGTTCACCATGAGTGCTGGGCCACTGTCATCGTCGCAGAGGACCGCATCACCGAAGTGCGCTACCGCTTTGCACCTCCTTCATTCGATGCTTCGAACGACTGCGAAGCCATCTTTGAATCCTGCCAACCGTAGCGTACGCCCCTAAGCAAGACCATCCCATCACACGTTTCTCCCTAGCTGATCCCGAAAAATCGTGGTACTTCTAGCCACTATGAGACCGATTCGAATCACCCTTCCAACTGTGCTGAGCCTCGTCTTCGCCAGCATGCTTGTCGGCCCGTTTGAGGTGCAGGCGCTGGAAAAATACGGCCGTCCATTGCCATCGATGGACGATGCAGACGATAACGGCCATGAGGCGGAAGAAACTCTATTCGGCGGCTACTGGCTCACCGGCGTATTCGTAAAAAATCCCACCTTTGCAGCCAGACCGGATAACAGCGGACTGGTCGGTCTGCGCCACATGCTGCACCTTGAAACCGATCTCTACAAACAGTACCTGACTTTTTATACTGACCAGAATTTCTTTTCTGACCGCACGACTAGCTGGATCAGACTCAGCGAATGGGACGGCACCTACGCCTTCACTGGTGTCGTCGATCATTTTGGCTGGCGGCTGCAATACGAACGGGATGCACCGATCGATCGCCGCGGGATCAAACAGGCCTATGCCGACGGCCTGCTCACCGCCAAACTGCAATCAGCGCAAGACATGGCCTGGTGGCGGGAGCTCCTTCCGAACCAAAGCCTGACCATGTACGGCGGGGCCGGCTGGCTCTTTCACAACAGCCAGTATTTCGCCAGGCCGGATAACACGGGCCGCGCCCTCTTTCGCTACGTCGCACATGCCGATCTCGATCTCTACAAAAATAAAGTCGTGCTCTACGGCGACGCGAATATGTTCACGGACCGTGACGCAGGCAATCAGATGAAGCCGTCTGAACTGGATTGGATCGTCGGGCTGGCCGTCCGTTGGAGAGATATGGAACTGGCCTTCTATCGGGAGCAGGATCAACCGTTGGACAAAGCCGGTCTGGTCCAGAAATACTTGGCCGCCCAACTTAGATTTTCCTTTGACGTCTCGAAACAAGACTTGGGAATCGGAAAAACGACCGCCGTCTCGTCCGCTCACTGAGGCAAGTTCAAGATCTTCGTCATCAGTCGATCCGAGAGCCGATCAGGTAGCAGTTTGACCATGAGCGCGCGCAGCTTTGCATCGCGTCCGACCAAATACCGGGTCTTGGGATATGCTGCTGTCAAGGCATGCTCCACCACCCGAGCCACAGCTTCCGCCGGAATTGCCCGCGCTGCCGCTTCCGCCACACGGGCTCTCACCCCTGCCGCAGCGGCCGCATACAACTGCTTCAACTCACCTGATGTCGTGGCTTCCATCTCCTCGGCCTTCGACCCAGACTTCTCCCAGATCGGCGTAGCAATAGCCCCCGGCTCCACGATCGAAACCTTGATCCCCCACTGTTGCACTTCTAGCCGTAGCGCATCCGTCAGCGCCTCCAGAGCAAATTTCGACGCAGAATAGGGCCCCATCAGCGGCATGGCCGCGCGCCCGGCTATCGATCCCATGTTCACGATACGTCCGCGCCCCTTCCGTAACAAGGGAAGAAAAGCCTGAGTCACCGCGACCTGGCCGATTACATTCACCTCGAACTGCCGGCGAAGATCCGGGATCGGTACCGCTTCCAGAGGACCCGCGACGGCAATTCCCGCGTTATTTACCAACCCGGCCAACCCAACCTCTCCCACCTTCTCCGCAACCAACCGGTGTGCCTGCTGAATTGTTGCGGCATCTGTCACATCCAGCATAATCGGCTGTAGCAAGGATGAGGCCTGCGCCGCCAGCCGCGCACCATCCTCCATGCGACGCACACCGGCAAACACCACAAACCCCAGTCGATCGAGATGCCAGGCACAGGCCGCCCCAATCCCCGTCGAGGCCCCAGTAATCAATACAGACTTCGGTTGCGTTGCCACGTGACACCCCTTCCACGGAATTAATTAAGCGCACGATAGCAACTTTCGACGATGGATTCACGCCAAACACACAGCTCATCGAGAAGACGCACACGACCCTTGACGGTGAGCAGGGAAGTATGCGATTTTTCACACGCATGGCGGTGTAGCTCAGTTGGCAGAGCAGCGGACTCATAAGCCGCGGGTCACCCGTTCAATCCGGGTCACCGCCACCACAACCTCGGACGATCCGTTGACTCAATGTCGCATTCGCGTGAGTCACGTCAGCTTATATATCCCGTCTGCCTCTCATCGACACACACCGAGTACGTTCGAACGGCGGTATTCATGGCCTGACGTGGCGACCGCCTGTGAGCAACCTCCCTTCCAATCTGCTAGATCCTGTTAGCCGATGAAGCTCGCTACGCATCGGAGCATCGTCATTCGCACAGGCGGAAGTAACCCGCGCACACTCCCTGGCCTATTCAGATTCTTTCCCCATCTATAATTCAGCACTGAACGAAACGCTTCTCCAAACGTCTGTCCACTCCCAATCTGATGCCCAATCATCTACAGCAAAAGGGAGCTTCCATACGTTTTCACACCTGGACACACTCATCTGAACTCGTCACAAACTCTCCACGAGAACAATTCTGAAGAGAAAAATTTTACTCGCCGCACAATCTCTGCTATANNACGAAGAAAGCAGCCGCGAAGAAGCCGGCAAAGAAGGCAGCCGCGAAGAAGAAGTAGTAGTAGGCTCCAATGAGGAGGAGGCGGCGGCCACGTCGCCTCCTCATCTTTCCCCCTCCTCGAAGAACCCCCAGCTCAAACATCGTCAATTCATTGAATCTGTCTTCGTAATAGTTCTTATGGGTCGGCTCAATCACCGAAAGTCACCACGTCACGCGACGACCTTTTCCCTGAGACCGATCTGAATGGAAACGAGAATTGCACATACGCCCTGGGACAAGCAGGTGTGATTCACACCACCTACTCCACCAGAAGCAGGATAAAGAACAGGATCGATCGAGGCCAAAACAGCGCGGCTTGAAAATAAGTCCCCGATCAGGGATCAGAAAAGATACATAACCGCCTGGTAAAGATCGGGGGTAAAGAATTTCAGCGGGCAAAAAAATGGGGAGGTGATGGCCACATCACCTCCCCGACTTGCTCTGGGCCAGGGAAGACCCTTGGCACCAAGAAAGCAGCGAAAGCAGCAAAAGCATTTTACCACGAACCTACCATTGAAATCATGCAACGAAATAATTATATATTTTACATTACTTATCAACTATTTACGAACTCATACCAGTCAATACTCCACAAATAAAATGAAGAATCGAGAAGCGTCAGTCCTGCTCGATCTACCTCCAGTTCCGTTCAGAGTCCTACAATCAGGCCCCAGAGATCTCCGCACACCAGTAAACAACACCAGACCTCGCCTATCCGCAACAGCCTCCGGCAAAGACCTGACGCTGACGGGTCACCAACCAACAGAACGGACAGAGCTCGACCCGCGAACGAGTCGTGCAATCAACCATTTCCATTCTGCCCGCCACCATAATGCCGCACTCCGCACAGGGCCCGTTGACCACACAATCGACGTTATGCTCGCGAACTGGCATAAGACACCACCTTTGTATTCGGGCGAACCTTCTGGTTGCAGACCGCCGACATATATTCCTGACCAGATGTAAAACGCACAAGATTACGCCAGAACCGTACCGGCAACGGCTGAAGCTTCGAGTGATGCAACTCACACCGCACTTCTTGGAGTTGTCCATTCAAGGAATGGATGGTTCGTTCGAGACTCACCAACCTGTCCGTCATACGAGACTGTCCTACAATAGGCATCATATCCTCCTTCCCACGGGTTAGATGGCACAGTGGCGAATCACGCCAATGAGTAATCCCTCGATATGAAACTGATCGTGCTCAGTGACGATGATCGGCTGCATCGTGGCATTGGCTGGATGCAGCTCAATATGAGTGTCTTTCTTATAATAGGTCTTAATCGTCGCATCCTGATTCACCAAGGCAACCACCGTTTGTCCATTGCGCGCATGGTATTGACGCCGCACGACCACAAGATCACCGGGAAGGATACCGTCGTCTTTCATCGACTCACCCTTCACGCGTAAGGCAAAAGTCTCCCCTCCCCGCAACATACTCGGCGGCACGTCCACAAGATCGGATTGCGGCACCGGCTCAATGGGAGACCCTGCGGCAACCAACCCGGCCATTGGAATCTCTGACCGTCGCTGCAATTGCTCAAGCGCCACAAGTACCAGGCCCGGAATGCGCCGCATCCCAGCCTCATAGCGCGCAACCGACACACGCGTCGTACGCAAGGCATCGGCCAACTGCTGCTGCGTCAGCCCCAATCCCTCTCGAATCCGTTTCAGATCACTCGATTTCATACTGTAACCAATGGTTACACGCCAACGAGACACTTGTCAAGCCAGAAAATCACTACTTACGGCTTTTAGAAATGCTACGCCATAGCTCGAGACAACACATATTCACACTGAAAAGCGCGAGCCTTGGCTAAAGAGACCTCAACACTCTGAAAAGGCAGAAATCGCCTCTGGCGGTAGCAAGGCTACCTTGGTAAAGGGAAATGAGATTCAGGAGTTTTAAGGCACCGGCTGTCCAGTGCATCCAGACAGGGTTGAAACGTGAGAAGTCAGATCGCCTATCTTCTTATGAAATTCTGACGAGTTGGGGGTCGCACCCGGCGAAGGAGACAACCTCTCCAGCAACTTTCCGCTTTGACAAAAGCCCGCCTCCTGCCATTCATGGACGTGGCCAGATCGAATCGGTCCCATTGCTTAATCCCACGGCAACGGGAAGACTAAGCACAACGCCGGTCACCATCCGGCTTGATCAAAACTAGATTCATCTACCCACGGGGGAGAATGCGGACGGCTTCAGCCTGGAGCAGTCGCGCCCGCCCAATCTCCAGACCATCGAAAATAGCGGCGGGATTGCGCGTCATTCCCTGCAACTTGAACAGTACGCCCCCTATTCACGCTCGGCAAAAGAACCGGCAAAGCGCCATGGCCAGTAGACTCTTTCAGGCGTACAGCGCCATCCCTTGGGCCATGATTGCGGGAGCCAATCCGTTCATCGCCCCCTCGTCGCATGAACCGCACAGGCCTGCACAAGACCCTGAGCCAGGCGCGGATTCGAAGCCCAATGGGCATGCACATAGGAGGCCAGAGTATTGCCCTTGCGATAGCCTTCGTGGAGGACGTCGTCGCCACGACGGCGGCGCACATGGTAGCAACGGTCGATGTCCGCCGAGAGATGAAAGTCCGAATAGCGAAACTGATGACCGCGAAACCTTAATCCTGCCGGACCGAACATCGTCTCATCCTTCGTGTCCACCTCGACATATCCAAGCGCCTGCAACCGGTCTGTCATTTCCGCTTCGCCTGGAATAAGCCCCACCATCGGGTGCAGCACCCCATCGAGCGTCCTGATGCCATTGGATAAATACATCAGTCCGCCACATTCGCCATAAATGGGACCTTGGGATTCGGCGAACGACACGACATCGTTGCGCATGGACAGATTCAGTGACAAGCGTTCAGCATGGACCTCCGGATAGCCGCCACCGAAATACAGACCATCTATGTCTGGCAAATGCGCATCATGAATAGGGGAAAACCGAACAAGGTCCGCGCCCATACTCTCAAGACGCCGGAGATTATCGTCGTAGTAAAAATGGAAGGCCTCGTCAAATGCCAGACCGATTCGACATCTCGCGCCTTCTCCGACAATCCGCCCCATTACGGGAAACGCGGGAAGAGCCGGCGCGTTACGGGCTATCGCCAGAATGCCCTCGATATCACACCACTCGTTTACTCGCTCACCCCAGGCCACGAAGACGTCCTCTGACACTGTTGCCCGGTCTGCGGTATGCAGGCCCAGATGCCGATCCGAGAACGCCAGCGCGACCTCTTTGGGAAGGCCGCCCAGAACGGGAGGCCTCCCCTCCGTAGCCTCGCAAAGCAAGTCCAGATGTCCGCGACTGCCAATCCGGTTACAGATGAGACCGGCAATCTGCACGTCCGCGTCAAACATCGAGAACCCTTTGGCCAACGCCGCGATGCTACGGGCCATACCTCCAGCATCGCACACGAGCAACACCGGTGCATCGAGCCACTTGGCGATCTCGGCGGTGGAACCTTCATCGCTTGTCGGCGAAGCGCCGTCGAACAGCCCCATCATCCCTTCGAGCAACGCGATATCGGCCCCTTGCGACGCATACGCGAAAGTCGAAAGGATCGACTCGCGCCCCATCATCCAACCATCGAGATTGTGGCAGGGCACACCGGACGCGCGCACATGATAGGTCGGATCGAGATAATCCGGGCCGCACTTGAATACCGCGACCCTCAGTCCCCGCGAGCGCAAGGCCCGGACGAGACCGACCATGACCGTCGTCTTGCCGGCGTTGCTGGACGTGCCGGAAATAACAAGCCGCGGGATCCTCACGACTCGCCCCTCAGCTGAGACCAGCGGCGATCATCATCGGACTCCGTCATGTGGCTGTCCCTTCAGTGAACTGTCTTCGCGCAGACGTGGCTTGCGCGCCGTCGATCCGGCTTGATGCGCGGCCATGAGGATACGAGCCAGGGTTTCATCTGGGATGGAATCTTTGAGAAACGCACGCATATCCCGGCGGCGCGTGATCGTTTCGTAGAGTCCACGTCGCCAGGCTTCGGGGAAAGCATGATCGGTCATATGGCCTCCAACATCGATACAGCAAGGGACACGACCGATGCCACGCTGTCTTCTTGCGCCATCCGTACAGACCGAGCCCCGCATTGGCGCGCCGCAGCTTCGGTCTGTGGCCCGATCGCCGCCATGGGCAGATCCCAAAAGGACATTCCGAAATCGCCTGAGAGCACGGCGCGAGCCGCCGAAGAACTGGGCAGGACCACAAGATCGATCGGCAGGACGGGAAACGCCGGCATGCGATGGACATACCGATAGCCCGCCACCACTTCAATCTTCGCCCCAATCTGTGTGAGCTCATTTTGTAAATTCTGGCGCCCCCCCTCCGCTGCCACAAGGAGAAATGGCCCACTTTGAAATAGAGCCGACTGTTCAATAATGGCTTCCTGACAGGCGCCCCGCAGCAGAAATGTGGCAGCGTGGCCATAGCGTGACAATGCCTGCGCCGCCGCTGCTCCGACTGAGATGACTGGCAAATCGAGTGTGGGGATACGGGATAGGACCGCATCGACACCGGGAGCACAGCCAAACACGATACCGCGGAATTCATGAAGACGAGCCAAGGCCTTGTCGATCGGAGATAATCCCTTGAGCGAAACCGCTTTGACAGCTGGAATTTCGAGCACTTCTGCTCCAAGAGCGCGAAGCTCCCCGGCTATCGCAGACCGGCCCGGTCGCGCGCGGGCGACAAGGAGACGGCGTCCCGCCAACGTGCCGGTGATCACATGTTGTCCTGACGTAGTAATTGACGCGATATCGGCAACGAAAATCTCTGGAGAGCGGCCGTCCTGACCCAATTGCTGAAAATTGGCCGCAAGATTTCGCGCCGCCATGAATAACCCCAGTGTGCTCTTGCCGCTAGAGTCGAGGAGCTCCCCTCTTACAGTGGCGGGACCGCGCCGGTTTTTCACCGGATTGTTATCTTACGCCCTTCTGGCATCCACGTGAATACTCACGTGGACTGCAAAGATACCTATCGTGGGCTAGTTCACCCTGTCAAGACGGGAATATCACTCATGCGCACAATCTCGCCGACTCGGCTCGAAAGGATGGATTGCACCACTACATGACATGAGAACCTCTCCCTCCAACTGATTTTGGACTGCTGCTGACAGACCTATTGCGCCAGCAACTAACCGATACATTTACACTCTTTGGTGTCACACGATCTTTTCTACTTTGCTGTATCGTGTTGGGAGAGACGACGTCCCCCCGATATTGAGTAGCGCGGCGATTTAGAGTCCAATCCCCTCACCGAAAGAAGATTGGCGATGAAGAAGCGATTTTCAGAGACACAGATTATCGGGTTTCTGCGGGAAGCAGATGCGGGGGTCGCGGTGAAGGAACTCTGTCGGCGGCATGGGTTCTCCGATGCGAGCTACTATCTCTGGCGGCGCAAGTTCGGCGGCCTGGACGTGTCGGATGCCAAGCGGCTGAAGGCGCTGGAACAGGAGAACGCCCGGCTGAAGAAGTTACTGGCGGAGGCCGTGCTGGCGCAAGCCGTCACCCAGGAGGTGCTCCGAAAAAAGTGGTAAGCGCACCGGCTCGTCGCGAGGTGGTGCGCTGGATGTGTGCCCGCGGCCTGACGGAGCGCCAGGCCTTAAAGGTGATCGGGATGAGTGCCAGCAGCTTGCGGTACCGTCCCGCACCAGACCGGAATGTCGAGCTGCGGGCGGCCATGATCGCCCTCGCCCAGCGCTATCGCCGATACGGAGCCGGCATGATTTATCTGAAATTACGTCAACAGGGCCGCGTGGTGAATCACAAGCGAATTGACCGCCTCTATACTGAGGCCCAGTTGCAGGTGCGCGGCCGGACGCGCAAGAAGGTCCCGGCAGGCGAGCGGCAGCCTCTGGGGAGGCCTGATACGGCGAATGTCGTCTGGTCAATGGATTTCGTGTTTGATCGGAGTGCCGAAGGCCGGGTCATCAAGTGCTTGACGATCGTGGACGACGCGACGCATGAGGCAGTCGCCATTGTGCCGGCACGAGCCCTCAGCGGTCAGCACGTCACACGGATCCTCGATCAGTTGGCCGCGACTCGCGGCCTGCCCCAGGTGATTCGGACCGACAATGGGAAGGAGTTTTGTGGGCACGCCATGCTGACCTGGGCCCATGCGCACGCCGTGACGCTGCGGCAGATTGAACCGGGCAAGCCCAACCAGAACGCCTATATCGAGTCATTCAACGGGCGCTTCCGTGATGAGTGCCTGAACGAACATTGGTTCCTGAACCTTGCGCATGCGCAAGCCATCATTGAAGCGTGGCGGCGCGAGTATAACGAGGAGCGGCCGAAACAAGCCTTGGGTGGACTGACACCCGCTGCCTATGCAAAGCAATTGGCCAGTAGGGCAGCTACACTAGCACCTGGACTCTAACCGTCACTGCTACTCAAGACGGGGGGACGTCGGAGATTCCCATAATGCGTCATCGTATCAACAGATACCTGCCTGATGTCATATTTTCAGAGAATAACCACAGCCGCCTGTGCATAAATTATCTCTTCAAAATCCATAAACCATTCATTAGCAAGGAAACTCTTCTCTACCTTCTTTTTTGCATGATTTACTACTTGTAATTACAGGTCCTTCTTTCTTGTCTACAATATACAGTAGAAGAACTCTGTCCATGTTCAATGACCAATATTTAGGCAACTTGTTCAGTTACTGGTGGTTTCAGGCCAATCGTGAGGACGGATCATTGTTATAAACAGGTTTATCCACAGAAGCTGGGGGGATAGATCGGAGCGGATAACACTCAAATATACTACTCACTAAATCAAGGGACTCACTCCTCTGAAACCACCGCTTTTTCGCCTCTTTCACCGTGCAATGAGATGCACGGCTCCGGCCTTCATTGCAGCTGTAACCTTGCTACCAACGCGCAAGGTAAGATCCTCCAGTGCCCCTCTCGTGACCAGCGCGGCGAGCGGAAACCCGCAGTCGATCATGACCTGCACCATCACTCCCTGCGGCGTCAGGCCGGTCACTGTTCCAATCAAATGGTTGCGCGCGCTGGTCATCCCACTCCCCGCCTGCTCCAAGACCACATCCTCGGCCCGGATACAGACCAGCACTTGCGATCCGACCGGCTCCGGCCCTAATCCTCTGAGCATCGTGCCATTCACCCCTACCGTCACCAAGCCATTCAGTTGGTCAATGACACTTCCCTCAACCACCGTTTCCACGCCAACAATCTGAGCCACTTGGGCATTCTTAGGACGCGAGAACACGTCCTGCGGTGAACCCACTTGCAACACATCTCCTGCCCCCATCACGGCAATGACATCGCCGAAGGTCAGAGCTTCAGTCCAATCGTGCGTGACAATGATGGAGGGCAATGCCAGCTGAGTCAGTAGTCGCCGCAAATCACCCCGTACCTTGATGCGCGTAGATGCATCAAGCGCAGAAAGCGGCTCATCGAGCAACAATAACTGCGGCCTCGGCGCTACCGCCCGTGCCAGCGCCACCCGCTGCTGCTGTCCGCCAGACAATTCACGAGGTCTGGCCGATTCCAGCCCCTGCAACTGGAACAACTCGACCATCTCAGCCACCCGTTTCGCTCGATCCGGCGGTGACAATTCGCCAAGCCCATACCCGATATTCCCCTCTACCGTGTAATGAGGAAACAACGCATAGTCCTGTGGCATATACCCGATCCGGCGCTCCTGCGGTGTCACGCGAATCCTCGCCGATGTATCGAGCCATGTCCGCGAAATAAATCGGATCGTCCCACGCTCCGGCCACTCCAGACCCGCAATAGAGCGCAAAACGGTGGTCTTGCCTGATCCAGAAGGACCAAACAACACCATCGATGTCGCCTGATCAAGAGGATAGCGGATCGCCCCATGGATCGGCGCACGGCCCGGGTACGTCTTAGTGATATCGATGGCTACTTCTGCGGCCATGCCGACCAGACCTTTCGATTCATCGCATACACGACGAGCAACACGGCATATGACACGATCAGGAGGAACAACGCGGTCTTCGCAGCTCCCGCATAATTCAGCGCCTGCACTTCGTCGTATATATCGATTGAGACAGTGCGGGTGACCCCTTCGATATTCCCCCCCACCATGAGCACCACACCAAATTCTCCCAGCGTATGGGCAAAGCTCAGCACCACCCCGGTAACAAGACCTGCGGTTGAAAGCGGCATGACCACGCGGAAAAATGTCTGCACCTTGGAGCGGCCTAGTGTCCAAGAGGCCTCGATCACGCGGCGATCGACCTGCTCGAACGCCGCGGCGAACGGCTGCACGGCAAACGGCAAGCTATATAGAATCGATGCGAGCAGAAGCCCTTCGAACGTGAAGGGCAACGGATGCCCGACCAGCTCGGTGTAGAAACGGCCGAGGGGACTATGCGGGCCAATGGCGACAAGGATGTAGAACCCGAGCACCGTCGGAGGTAACACCAGCGGCAACGCCACAATGGACTCGACCAGAAATCTCCATCGCCACTTGGAAAACGTCACCCAATAGGCAATCGGCAAACCGATGGCCAATAGGGCGAGCGACGTCAGGCTTGCCAATTTGACCGTGACCCAAATCGCCATCCAATTCATGAACGCCTTTTATATAGCAACCATCATTGCGGCGGCAGGCAGCCGCAGAATCACCGCCCTTTGCACAGAAACTGAATGCCCCAACGACGGCCCAACACGTCACTTTCCTGTCCTTCCAAGCTGGACAACGTTCTATGAGAGGCCACCTCTCCGTCCTTGATGAGGGTATACCCCGTCGGGCATTTCCGCTCTATCATCTGCAATGCTTCCCGCCGATGCGGCGAGCCCATCGCCCCCCCGCGTTCCTCTTTAAACAAATACGCCACGACGCCGCCCGTTTCCGTTTCATGCGTCAACACCACCGCTTCAGAGCAGCCGGAGCCTACCAGCGCCATCGCAACGCACAGCAACGCCTTGAACGAGCTAATTGGGCAGCGTGAAGCCATACCGCGTCATGATCTCCTGTCCTTGCATCCCTTTGATAAAGGCGAGAAACTGTTTCGCCGCCTCCTGCCGCTGGGATGACCGCATGATCACCATCCCCTGTTCGAGCGGCGGATGAGCCTCCGCCGGAATCTCCCAATAGGTCCCGCGTGTTTTCATGGCTGGGGCCATGGCCAGAGACAAAGCAATCACACCGATCTCGCAGGCCCCCGACTCGACAAACTGTGCGGCCTGTGAAATGTTCTCGCCCAGCACAAGTTTATCCTTCACCTGCTCATAGACCTTAAAATATTCCATCGCGGCCACGGCCGCCCTGCCATAGGGCGCATGCTTGGGATTGGCAATGGCAATCTTCTTGATCTTCGGCTCTTGCAAGGCTTCGAACCCCTTGGCGACATTGATCTGCGACTCATGCCCGGTCCAGATGACGATCCGCCCCACCGCATAGCGATAGAGCGACCCCGGCACCGTCAACCCGGCCTCTTCCAATTTCTTGGGATATCCGATATCGGCGGAGAAATATAGATCAAACGGTGCACCATTTCGAATCTGCGCATAAAAGTTTCCAGAGGACCCCAACGACAGCTTGACATGATTCCCCGTGATCTTTTCATACTCAGCGACGAGTTCCTTGAAGGCAAAATTCAGATCCGATGCCGCCGCGATAGTCACCTCCTCAGCCACGGCAAACGATGGCTGCACCAGGCCGCTCAGCCCCCCTATAGCCAGGACCATGACAACTACGCTCCATAGCGCTTGCAGCTTCGCTCGAAATCCGGTCATAGGGCCTCCTCAGAAGAACATCTGGTATTGGACACGAATCGCATTTTCGATCAACGTTCCACCGTGCTCATCAAGCGGAATAGTCCCGGAACCGGGCGGCAAGGGTGCGCTCCGGCCGATGGCATACCCTCCGGTTCCCATTTGGACGTTGCTATACGTCACCATAATCGAGTGATCGTAGGTCCCGGTGAGAAACCAATTTAACGAGAGATCCACTTCCTTCACGAGATCAGCCGCAGAACGGGTGTCAGGATCCCAATAGGCAAATCGTCCCGCCAACTCCAGCTTGCGAGGAATCAGGTAATAGCCGCTTTGCACATACCATCCCAATTGGTTGCCCAAAAACCCGGGAGCGGTCACCGTACACCCAACGTTCATACAAGGCAGACTCTTGTCATGGCGGATGATGTTCTTAAAATAGAACTCCCCTTGCAGCGAAAACCCTCGGTACTTGAATACCGAATCCACGGCCCAATTGGAAAAATCCACCACTCCCCACCCCAAAACCCGCCCGTTGCCGAAAGCTGCCAACTGGCGGCGGAAATTCAAATTGGCGAGATCGGTCCCGACAAACGAGGCATTTGAGGAGGTATTGACAGATGGATTGTACGCATACCCGCCACCCACGGCGAACTGAGGAGTTTCCGAATAGGCCATATCTCCCTCGCCATATCCAGGCCGCCCTAGAATGTTCCAATTTAGCCGAGCCGTATACATTAACCGGTTGATATCAAGTCGAACATTCGAGTTCAGATTCCGTTGGGAAGCCGGACAACCGGACGGAGACGGAAACGGGTTTCCGCTCGTCGCACCTCCAGGACATCCTTCGGTTGGTTGCTCACTGCCGAAGCCACCGAGACGGTTGAAACTCGGGCCGGACCCATTAAAGACACCCAAGTAATAATTTAAGGGGTAAACTTCTTCGTCGTTCATGATGGTAATGCCGATATCCCGGCGGTCGAGGCCGCTGGCCGTAAAGGCATCTTGGACCAGAGCACGCTCGGCAAATTGCATCGAGGCGGTCGAATTGACCTGACTGCGGTTATAGAAGACTTTGTACTGCCCCACTTGCGCATTGAACCACGGCACATGAGTGCTAGTCACATTCCAGTCCAGGAGCGAAAGGGAGCCTGGCGCTTGCGCATTCTCCGCCGTTTCGGCACGCATTTGAATGTAGTACCGAAAATCCGGATTGAACAAATGGCCCATGAAATACAACCGCACCCGGCGTAAATTGAATGACGAGGCATCGCCCTCCGATCGGCTGGACCGGTAATCGCCGAATACACCCAGCAATTCAGGAAAGTTCTTAGCGTCGCCGGGATTGCGCCATGCGTCATTCCTGAACCGCTGGGTAAATCGCATCTGCGAACGGAAACGGATCTTGAGCAAAAACGCATTGTCGTTCATGGACAAATTGAATCCGCGGTCATACCAGCCCTTGAAACTGGACGCGAGCAGATACGAACGCGCCTCCGACTCCTTGACCACTTCCGCATATTCTTCCTGCGTGATGATCCCCTGCTTTGCAGCACGTTCAAGCAGGAGCTTGGTCGCGGGATCCATGCTTTCGACAAACACATACTGTCCGTCTTTCTCCACCAATCTGCCGGACTCAGCGGCGTCGGTCAAAAGCGGATCTCCCAACCAGGCTAGATACAGAATCCCCGTACAGAGCACAAACAACCGGACAGAGAGCGGGCCCATCTTTCGGCAACAGGTGCTGCCGCATTTCTGGAATGCCCGATCCATCCCCTTACTCCTTCCATCCATGACGACCCCTTCCTTCATTCCTTGAACGCCGTGAATACGAGACTTGCAAAGCCTCCGCTAAAAAAGGCGGCGCTAGAGATCTACGGGTTACCGGTCATTTCCTGCGGGCTTGTGGCGAGAAATTGGCGATACTCCAGCCCACGCTCGCCATTGGAATCGCTAATCCAGAAACGTCCTGGCTCGAAATAGAGGAGATACGACCCGAACTGCGGCGGAGGGGTGGGATAGTTATAATCGTATTGATCCGACTTTCTGAGCGGCACTTGAACATGAAAATACTCGACCGTGACGTAGAGATAGCGGTCACGGATTGCCATCCAACCGGCCGTCACGTCACGCTCATTGGAGGGATTCATCCCGGGTGCAAATAGCGCAAAATGGATTCGCTCATCAGGCGTTGCCGCGTGAAGGCCGGCCGCTAACCAACCCGAAAGCGCGAGGATTTCATCCTCGCGAAACACTGGTTTCGGCGGCACCTCGTCGGTAAACCACCGTGTGGGCATGCTTTTCTGGGGACGAATGGAAAACCCTTTCAGGATCGACCCGACCTCCTCGGGAGTTAGAGAAACGGGATGGGCATACCCAGACGGATCCACTTCTCGCTGCAGCGTTACCTCGACACGCCGATCTTCGTGCACCACCTTGGTGGTATAGGGCAGCCGTGCACACCCTCCCACACCGACCACGCTGAAGAGCAAACATACCAATGCCGTGAAACCACGTGGTATTCGTTGACCGCTCAAATCAGGCTTGCGCATCACACTCCTCCGTGAGAATAACCCAGGCCATGACGCAGGCATCACCACGATAATCGATGACAAACATACGTCGGACAGCCACTCGTTGCCGTGAAACTGTTTGCCTGTTCACTTGCCACTCCTTGCGCTCCCGCCATGTTCGCTCGGCGCCCCATACCCGATTCTCTTGAGGACGGCCTGTGCGCGAGTGGTTTGAACAAAGGCGAGGAACTCTTCGCAGAGCGCGCGATCAGGGCAATTACGCGACATCGCAATCGAATGCACCGGTGGGTCATAGCCCTGGTCCGGCGCGAATGCGGCAATACGAACCCTCTCATGTTCACCCGCCGCCGTGGGGCTGAGCACAATCCCCGCATCCGCTTGGCCGCTCAACACGTGATCCAGCACGCCGGACGCGTTTACCGCCCTATCTAGCCGGCCCGTCAGACTGTCAAAAAGACCAAGCGATGTGAGCATCCCTTGAGTCATTTGTCCCACCTCGGTCTGCTGGGGATCCGCAATGGCAAGGCGTAACGCCGGATGATCAGCAAGAGACTCGAATGATTCCGGAGCATCGACCAGCGATTCCGGGACTACCAACACAAGCCTGGCTGAGGCATAGGCTCTCCTGGTGCCAGGCAATACGTAATATTTACTCTCCAGTCTCGTGAGCAACTCATCGACGGCTGGCGCAACGAGGTGAACAGGGCTTGAACCGATCTCCGTCCGCCCGCTATTCTCAATCGCGGCGATTCGTTGACGGAGATTCAATGCAGCATCATAGAAAATGTGAACCGTGGCGCCAGGGTGCAGTGCCTCAAACTCGCGGCTGATCGCTTCTAGCGGTAACTTGACACCGGGTGACGCGGCAATGACCAGGACACCAGGGGTCGTCTGCGAGCCTCCGAGGTTCCCTCGCACCGGCGAACAGCTCACCGTCGCCATGATCACCACGGCTATCACGCACCACACGGCCCCTCTCATGAATCGATCTGCCAATATCCGTGTGTTCACAAGACCTGCTGCTTTCCCGTATCCGTCGTGTCGTACCCGCCGATGGAGGCAATTTCATGTCGAAATGGACGACTAACCAGCGTCTCGAAAAAAGCATTCAGAGACGGATGACTGGCGAGATAGGCTTTCGGTACCACCAAGTCATAGCGAGCAGATTGGAGCGGAATGAAATCGAGCCCGTAGCTTTGGGCGGCTGACCTGATCCCCACCCCCACATCAGCCTGCCCCTCCGCAATCAAGCGAGCCACATGAAGATGGGATGCCGCCACGCAATCGTACCCCTTCACCTGCGACCCAACCAGACCCGCCGCACGCAACCGCTGATCCAGCAGCAATCGGGCTCCGGCCCCTTCCTCCCGATTGATAAGCGTCACACCCTCACACACCAAATCCGCGATCGACCGGATTTGCTTGGGATTGCCTGGCCGAACGAGCAATCCTTCTTCCCAGGTCGCAAACGTCACCACGTCATAGGCGTTCGCCTTCAACTGACGACGAAGAAACGGCAGATTACTCTCACCGGTCGAAGCATCGGTCAGATGAATGCCGGCCACATGCACCTCGCCGCGCTGCAAAGCCTGAAGCGCGGCGGTGCTCCCCATCGTCCAACCCACTACACTGGTCGTATCCTTCCGCCGGCGCATATGCTCTCCGGCGAGAAAAATCGCCGGATCGCAACCCGCGACCGCAATCTCCTGCTCAATCGCCTGACGATCCCGCGAAAGCCGTACCTGAACGATAGCCGCATCCGACCGTCCTCGTCGTGCCGCCTCCGGCGGTTCAAGATATCCGTCAGCCGCCACCGTATAATTCAACACTTCGCCGAGGCCCGTCACAGGCCGAGCACAATACCGGCCATGGACTTTCACCACCTTTACTCGAGTGCGCAGTCGTGCTGAGGGGCCTGCCCCAGGCACATCGATCAGACGCGCATCAATCACTTCGCCAGCGGATTGCAACGAAAAGAGATCCTCAACGGATGTCTCCAATACTCGCGCGAGTTGCAGCGCCACCACTGTAGTCGGGAGATATCGATTGGCTTCAATGGATGAAATGGTCTGGCGGGTAATGTTAGCGCGGGTAGCAAGATCTCCTTGAGACAACCCCTTGGCCACACGCACTTCTTTCAAACGATTGAGAAAGGCAGCAGAGACCTGCGGCAATAGTTTCTTACCTGTCATGTTTTATTTTAGTAACAAATATACTTGCTAAACATCAAATAAAATTTACAGATGAAATATTCAGTCATATTCCAATTTCAATGCACTCATTGAATTATGAGAATTAAATTAAAAAAAACATATTGTTGACAAACTAACTTTATTTACTGTATTTCATCACTACTTAATCTTGATCGGTTTACAGATATATAATTATTCATCGGAAAGACCGCCTTAAAATGACTCGACCAACTATCCTTCGCGCAGCCCTTGTGTTCCCACTCCTTCTCACGTTGACTCCTATTGCACATGCATTCGATTGGGTGCCGACCGACGAGGAGATTAAGAAGTACCGGCAGAGTTGGAATCCGCTCTCGCACGGTCCCGTGCTCGTCCAAGCAGTCGATATCCAACCGAAAGGCCAATTGTCGATTCGTGAATTTCTCTTCTCTCAAATCGGCGAACATAGTTACGGCAACCGTCTCTCCACACCGATCGACCGTAAAGACGGCCCTGTCCACCTCTACCAAATCAATCCATCAATCAACGCTGCCTATGGACTCTCCAATCACATCGAACTGGGCACCGCCCTGCCGCTGAACGCATTCTGGGCCAGGCAGAACGGCACAACCACCAGCGATGCCGGACTGGGCGACATCTCATTGATCTTGAAATACCGCCCCATCGTGCAAGACCCGGACAGCTGGCAACCTTCCTTCACGCACTTTACACAAATCGTGCTGCCGAGCAGTCGCTGGGCCGGCACAGAGAAGCCCCCCGGTGGATTTTCACCGCTCGGCCGGCTCCCCAATACGCGATTCGGCGAACTCGGCATCACGCAAGGATTCATGGCGAGAAAAAATCTCGAACCGTTCCGGATCAGCTCGGCCATCTTCTACACATACGCCGTGCCCGGTTCGGAAAACGGGGTCACGACCTATTCACCCGACATCGTGAATACCCGTCTGATCATCGAACATATCCTCAATGACAAAAAAGGATTCGGATATAATATCGAGATCAACACATTACACGGACTCACCTGGCGCGCGGACGGCCATGCCTTAAATCGTGGACAGCGAAGCGGCTTCACGATCGTGGGAATAGAGCCTGCCATACAATGGCGATTTGGCGAAGCCTGGGTCGCAGCGGCCGGTGTGCAATTCACCGTCGCGGGCCAGAACGCCATCGATGCGATTTACCCCAATCTCTCTCTCTACTGGTACTGGAACCAAAGCGGCAAGGTCATCATGCGGTAGCAGAGCTGCGCGGAGCCTCTCTCGACCACCTTGCAAACCGCAGAGGGACCTGCGAACCTCTCGACATGAACACACCCCCCCCAACGGTCTCCTCGATCCCCTTCGCCGAAGCTGTCAGATTTTGGCTCAAGCTCGGCTTCATCAGCTTCGGCGGACCGGCGGGACAGATCTCGGTCATGCATCAGGAACTGGTCGAACGAAAACGATGGATATCCGAACGACGATTCCTCCATGCCCTCAACTACTGCATGCTTCTCCCGGGACCCGAAGCACAACAGCTGGCCACTTACATCGGCTGGCTTCTGCATCGAACCTTGGGAGGCATCGTGGCAGGCGGCCTGTTCGTCCTACCGTCGCTCTTCATTCTCATAGGCCTGTCGTGGATCTATATGGTCTATGGCCATCTGCCAGCCGTCGCCGGGCTCTTCTTCGGAATCAAGCCGGCAGTCACGGCCATTGTCGTCTTCGCCGCATTTCGAATCGGATCAAAGGCGCTCAAAAACGTCTGGCTCTGGGCAATTGCAGGAGCCTCATTCGCCAGCATCTTCGCATTACACATTCCATTTCCCGCCATCGTGCTGGGAGCGGGGATGCTCGGCTATCTCGGCAGCCGCCTGCGCCCGGAACACTTCAGACTCGGAGGCGGGCATGGCATTACAGTCAAACCCCACGAACCATCGGTAATCGACGATCACACCCCGATCCCACATCATGCCCGCTTTTCATGGTCCTCCTTCTGGAGGCATCTTGGAATTGGGGTCGGCCTGTGGACCTCGACGCTCGGTGGACTCGCCGGTATCTACGGCTGGAATCATCCATTGACACAAATGGGGTGGTTCTTTACAAAAGCCTCCCTCCTCACATTCGGTGGAGCTTACGCGGTACTCCCCTATGTCTACCAAGGAGCCGTTGACCATTATCATTGGCTCACTCCGCTGCAAATGATCGACGGCCTGGCGCTGGGAGAAACGACGCCCGGCCCGCTAATCATGGTTGTCACCTTCGTCGGCTTCGTCGGGGGATGGACGACAACCGTCTTCGGTTCCGATGCGCTGGTGTGGGGCGGGATCGTCGCAGCCACCGTCGTTACTTTCTTTACTTTTCTCCCGTCCTTCCTCTTTATCTTGATCGGCGGCCCACTCATCGAATCGACCCATGGTGACCTGAAATTTACCGCTCCTCTGACCGGCATTACCGCCGCGGTGGTCGGCGTCATCCTGAACCTGGCGTTATTTTTTGCCTATCCTGTCTTATGGCCGCAGGGATTTTCCGGTCACTTCGAGTGGATTCCCGCAATTATTGGTATCGCCGCATTTGTCGCCCTCTACCGACTCGCAATCCCTATCATTCCTGTCGTCGGAGCCTGCGCGGCGGCTGGATTATTCCTGACACTCGCCGGTCTCGCATAAACGGTGGTCAACGGCTGACTCCCTCATGCCGGCTGTGCTACCTTAGTTCATGCCTCAAACCTCAGTCGGCTGGATAGCCCGTCTCTCCATCGGCCAAAAACTCGCCGTCGCCTTTGGACTGATCCTCCTGCTGCTCATGGGCAGCTTCTCCGCAACACTCGTGTATCTCTCCCGGGTCAATAGTTATGTGGATCGCCACCAGCGCATTACCATCCCCGGCGTGGTGATGGCCTCAGAAATGCTTCGCAATGTCAGCGATATCGAAACGCTGATGCACCGTATCCGGAAACACCTCTCCGACACCGAACGTACGGCCGCTGTCGCCGCTATTGCCGACACAGAGCGGCGCACGCTGGCTATGCTCGACACCTATCAGGCGACGCACGCCGCCCGCACCCATCCGGTGCTCTACGGCATGCTGGAGCAACATGGGCACATCGACCTGGCCGAACAAGAAGATCGGGCTATCGTGGCCATCGCCGACGGCATCACGACCTTACGTGCGCAACGCGAAGATCTGGCCATCATGCTCGGCAAACAGCTCGGCGAACACGTGGCATCGGAAGCCGCCTATGAACAGATCGCAGCCCGCACCAAAGAAGCCATCGCCTCCTTGATCGAGGTGCACCGCAAGATCGATGTGGAGATGAAGATCGAAGGCGACCGCCTGGTCGATCAAGCCCGCACCATGGTGATAGGCATCCTCGGAATCCTCGCGCTGCTGATCGTCGCAGTCTACGGAATGATGAAACGGCATGTCGCCAATCCGCTCACGCGCCTCGCGGCCACCGCCGACCGTGTCGCCCACCACGACTTCGCCGCACAATTCGAACTCTGGCCCAGCCGTGACGAAGTCGGCGCACTCGCCGGGTCACTGACCACCATGTTGACCAGCCTCCGAGACCACAGCGCCGCACTGATTCGCAAAACCAAAGAACTGGAAGCCTTCACCTATTCCATCGCGCACGACCTGAAAGGCCCCTTACGCGAAATCGAGGGCTTTTCATTCCTACTCGAAAAGCAATTTGCCGAATCCAATGATCCACAGCTATCCCATCATATCGGCGTGATCCGTACCTCCGCCTTGCGCCTCACCCACATGATCGACGCTCTCTTAAAGTATTCTCGATTGGAGCAACAAGACCTGCCTCGCAATCGCTTCGATATCATGGAACTGGTCACCGGCCTGTTAACCGACCGGCAACATCAGCTTTCCGGCACCACCCCGATCATCACGGTGAACCTGCCCTTTTCGGATCTCTATGGCGAACCGGTCAGCGTGCGCCAAGCCATCACCAATTTGCTCGACAACGCCGTGAAGTTTTCCGCTCGCACCCAGACGCCCACAATTACGATCGGCGGACAGCAGACGCCGCACGAACACATTGTGTGGATTCAAGACAACGGCATCGGCTTCCAGGAAACTCACGCCGACAAGCTGTTCGGCCTCTTCGAACGGCTCCATAGCCCGAGCGAGTACGAAGGCACCGGCGTCGGGCTCGCCATCGTAAAACTGATCATGGACAAACATGGCGGACGGGTATGGGCCGAGTCCACACCAGGCCAAGGCAGTACATTTTACCTGGCGTTCCCCAATCAGGTGCACTGATGCGCACACTTATCATCGACGACGAAGCCTATGTCCGGCTGGTGCTGGAGCAGGCCCTGCGCGAAGAGGGCTGCGAGGTCATGTCCGTCACGCATGGCCAAGCCGGGCTCGATGCCTTGCAAACCGCTCCCTTCGATTGCGTGATTACGGATCTGCGGATGCCCGGTCTCGATGGCCGCGCCGTCGTGAAATGGGTGACAGAACACCAGCCCGACGTTGACGTGCTCATGCTCACCGGCCACGGCGACGTCAAAGACGCGGTCGACGCCATCAAACAGGGCGCCTGGGATTTTCTCGTCAAAGACACGCCCTTCGATGCCGGCGTGGTGAAGGCCGCGCTGACCAAGCTCAAGACCGTCCGTGCGCTCCGGAAAGAAAACCTCGCGGCCCGCCATGGCGGATTTACCCGCGACATCATCGTCGAAGGTCCGAGCCTGGCCTGGCAGAAACTCAAAATACAAATCGCTCAGGTGGCCCCCTCCAACGCGCCCGTCCTCATACAAGGAGAAACCGGGTCTGGCAAAGAAGTCGCGGCCCGGCTGCTCCACGATCTCAGCCGCCGAGCGAGCGGGCCGTTCCTCGCCGTTAACTGCGGCGCCATCAGCCGTGAACTGCTCGAAAGCGAGTTGTTCGGCCACGATAAGGGCTCCTTTACCGGCGCCACCGCCGCAAAAATCGGCCTCGTCGCCGCTGCCGAAAGCGGCACCTTATTTCTCGACGAACTGGGGGAAATGCCGGGACCGATGCAGGTGAGCCTCTTACGTTTTCTCGATCGCAACGAGTATCGCCCCGTCGGCAGCACCCGTACCCTGCGCGCCGACGTGCGCATCGTCGGCGCCACCAATCAGGACATTCAGGAACTCGTCCATCAGGGTCGTTTCCGAGATGATCTCCTCTATCGCATCAATACCATTACGCTGCGAGTTCCGCCGCTGAGAGAGCGGAGCGAAGACATCCCCGCCTTAGTTGAACACATTCTCCAGACTCTGCGTGTGCCAGGCGCACCCAGGCGAACACTGTCCGCAGAGGCATTCCAACAACTACGCACCTACCATTGGCCGGGCAATGTGCGGGAACTGCGGAATGTAATCGAACGTATTATCTTGATGAACACCGGCACAGGCCCGATCAGCCGAGACGACGTGGCGGAAGTTCTACCGCTATCTGCGGGGAAACAGAAGACCAAAGACCTCTCCTTGTATTCGCTCGATGAAATTGAACGGCGTCATATCCAACGCGTCCTGGATGCCAGCGGTGGCAACAAAACCCACGCCGCCAAAACCCTCGACATCGACTACAAGACCCTGCTCGCGAAACTGAAGAAATATGGGATCGTCGCAGACCACCAATCACACCATCCCGGGGCACCCAGCGCCCCGCGCAAATAGAAGGACTATCGCCATGACACAACCGGGATCATCGGGAGAACAGCAAGCCCAACAACGTTTCGGCACCACCACACGCGCCGGCGCCTTCTACGCCAATCAGATGCTGAACTACCTCAACCGACCCATGCAGCAGTTCATCGCGCGGCAAGAAATGGTCTTCATCGCCACCGCCGATGCGAAGGGTGCCTGCGACAGCTCATTCCGTGCCGGCACCAGAGGATTTGTAACGGTCCTGGACGAGAAGACATTGGTCTATCCGGAATATCGAGGCAACGGCGTGCTGGCGAGCGTCGGCAATATCTTGGAGAACCCCCACATCGGGATGATTTTTCTGGATTACTATCTGACCACGATGGGGTTGCACGTCAACGGCAAGGCGCAGGTCTTGACGCCCGGCGAGCTGGAAGGGATCCAGCATCTTCCCGCAAGCATTCTCGAAGCCATGCAGATCAAAGGCGGCCGGCATCCTGAAGCCTGGATCCGGGTGAACGTCGAGGAAGCCTATGTCCATTGCTCCAAACATGTGCCGCTCATGAAGCGTCTGGACAAGCACATTGCCTGGGGCAGCGACGACGAGTTTGTCAAAGGCGGCGACTTCTTCAACGTGCGCGCCGAGCCCCGAACCTAGCCGCCACACGATCCGTCACGGCTTCTGCCTCGCCTTGGCCAAGGCCATCGCCATCGCGCTGACCGGCTGAGGCTCGCGTGTTGCCGCTTGCCCGGATACCGAGGGACCACGTCCCCGCTGATCGCGAGAGCCGGCGGTCACGGCCTCGCTCGCCGGCTGAGCGGGACGGCTGGCCGCATCGTCCAACCGCATGGTCAAGGCAATCCGCTGGCGCTTCAAATCCACATCGAGCACCTTTACCTTGACGATCTGGCCGGGTTTGACCACCTCGTGCGGATCTTTCACGAATTTATTGGCCAGCGCCGAGACATGCACGAGCCCGTCCTGGTGTACGCCGATATCGACGAATGCCCCAAACGCGGCAACATTCGTCACCACGCCTTCCAGCACCATGCCCGGCTGTAAATCGGCCACCGCCTCGACGCCGTCACGGAACGCCGCCGTTTTGAATTCCGGACGAGGATCGCGGCCCGGCTTTTCCAACTCGGTCAGAATATCGCGCACTGTCGGCACACCGAACTTATCATCGGTAAAATCCGTCGGCGACAACCCTTTCAACACCGTCGGCTGACGCATCACCTCGCCAATCCCGGTCCCCAAGCGCGTCAAAATGCGCTCGACCACCGGATAGGCCTCCGGGTGGACGGCGGAACGATCCAACGGGTTGTCTCCATCGGGGATGCGAAGAAATCCCGCCGCCTGCTCGAACGTCTTCTCGCCCAGACGCGGCACCTTGCGAATCGTCATCCGGTTCAGGAATGGACCATGGGTATCCCGATAGTCCACAATATTTTTTGCCAGCGCCTTGTTTAGCCCAGACACCCGTTCCAGCAAAGGAATCGACGCCGTGTTGACGTTCACCCCGACGGCGTTCACGCAGTCTTCGACCGTGGCATCGAGCGACCGTGCCAAAGCCCGCTGATTGACGTCATGCTGATATTGGCCCACGCCGATGGCCTTCGGCTCGATCTTGACCAGCTCGGCCAGGGGATCTTGCACACGCCTGGCAATAGACACAGCCCCGCGTAAACTGACATCCAACTCAGGAAATTCCGCCGCCGCGAAGGCTGAGGCCGAATAGACCGACGCCCCCGCCTCGCTCACCACCATTTTGGCGATCTTTTGCTCCGGCTTGTGCGCCGCGACCAGCTTGATTACCTCTACCGCCAGCTTGTCGGTTTCCCGGCTCGCCGTCCCATTGCCGATCGAGATCAATTCCACGCCATGCCGGACCACGAGACGCACCAGCGTTTCCAGCGATCCTTGCCAGTCATTGCGCGGCTGATGCGGGTAAATCGTCTCCGTCGCCAGCAGCTTGCCCGTCGCATCGACCACGGCCACTTTGCACCCGGTGCGAATGCCGGGATCGAGCCCGAGCACGGTCTTGGGGCCGGCGGGCGCCGCCAGCAACAGTTCATGGAGATTGCGCCCGAAAATCTTGATCGCCTCGGCTTCCGCCGCTTCACGCAATTGCACCAGCAATTCCACGCTGAGCTGCACGTGAATTTTCATGCGCCAGGTCCAGTCGCACACGCCGGCCAGCCACTTGTCAGCGGGGCGCCCGCGATCCGCGATTCCGGCATACGCCGCAATCATCGCCACACAGGGATGGGGCACCACCGCCTCACTCGCTTCCCCCAAGCCCAATTCCAGTTTCAACACACCGAGCGTGCGCCCCCGGAAGAGCGCCAACGCCCGATGCGACGGAATGGTCTTAATGGACTCCGAATAGGCATAGTAATCGCGGAACTTTTCCTCCTCGGCCATCTCCTGGTCTTTCATCACCGTCGAGGTCAAGACACCCTGCTCCCACAGACGCGTCCGCAGGGCCGCCAGCAGGTCAGCCGTTTCGGCAAACCGTTCCATCAAAATATCGCGCGCCCCTTCGAGCGCCGCCTTAGCATCGGGCACATTGATCGCCTCGACGCCTTCAGAGGCCGGCACTACGCGGAGATACTTGATCGCCTCCACCTCCGGCACGAGTGTCGGATCGATCAACAGCGCATCGGCCAAGGGCTCCACTCCGGCCTCCCGCGCAATCTGCGCGCGCGTGCGCCGCTTGGGTTTGAAAGGCAGATAGAGATCTTCCACGGCCTGCTTGGTCGTGGCGGCCTCAATGCTCGCCCGCAAGGCCTCGGTCAACTTCCCCTGCTCGTCGATCGATGCCAGAATCGCCGAGCGCCGCGCCTCCAACTCACGCAGATAGAGCAGCCGCTCTTCCAGCGTACGCAGTTGCGTATCGTCCAAATTCCCCGTCACCTCTTTTCGGTACCGCGCGATAAACGGGACGGTCGAACCTTCGTCGAGCAAGGCCACCGCCGCCGCCACCTGATCGGGGCCGACACTGAGCTCCTTGGCAATGAGGGGAACGATCTTGAGCTGCGCTGCGGCTGAAACAGGCTGAGTCGTTGGAACTGTCATCTGTACCGGTGACCGATCTTTCCGAAAGCGCGAAAGGCCAGCGCTCTCTAAGCAAATGAGGTAAAAAGTGATCGTTGTGGATGTGAACTAATTGGGCTGTGACTGATTCGAGACAAGTCCTACAAACTACAGACCCATGCGCGGCAAGAATCTACCAGAAGCCTCCCGGGACTTCCAGCTCGAAGGCGACGCACGTTCATCACGCCACAACCAACGGCCTGTCCTTTCACGCTGGCACTCCGCCGGCGAGTCCGTTACACTCCACTTCGAACACGGTCGATCTTGGAGCCTCGTACAGTGACCTACTACCAGGTGCTTGAACTCTCTCCGTTGGCCAGCGCCACCGATATTAAAAAGGCCTGGCACGAACAACTACAAGTCTGGCATCCGGACCGTTTCACCCACGCCCCCACGTTGCTCCACAAAGCGGAAGCCCGGACACAACTCATTAACCAGGCCTATCAGACCCTGAGCGATCCGGTCTTGCGCCTGCGCTATGACGCCAATATCCAACCAGCCTCGGCTCGCGCAACATCCCCCGCTGCGCCGACCCCGTCACGCCCCGCTTCGCCTGTGCGGCCTCAGCCTTCCGCTCAGCGGCACACCAGACAGGAGCCGCGCGGCCCACAATTGCCCGTCACCCTCTTCCGGGATGAACAGCCCAAGATCCCGGTGCCGGCCATTCATATCCTCGTCAATAGCCGTCAACACCAGCCCTATGAGTTTCGCGGCCTGATTCGCATCGCAGGCACCAAGCAGCAACCGCTTGCCGCCGGCGACTATGTCATTGCCGAAGCGCCCGAACTCTTCTGCGTCGTCCGAAAACGCGTAGAAGAGTTCAATACCATTTTTTCCAATCCCGCCAACAACCGGCTGCCTTTCATGCGTGAACTGGAACCGCTGCTCGCCATTCCGCACAGATTTCTCGTGATCGAAGGCGCCATTCAGGCACGGCTCGCCAGTGGCCGGCTCGGACAGTATCACAAGAACGGCTTGATGGATTTCTTGGATGCGATCACAGCGCGGTACGGGATGCAAATCATCTATACCGACAGCCGCGAAGAAGCGGAAGAGCGTGTCGCTAATCTCGCCGCCATCCACTATGCCTACTACTTCGCAGAACGACAGGGGCTTGGCCGCCACCTCAAAAAGAACGACCTTTAGCGGAACTCCTCACCGACAAGGCCCAAATCCAATCTGCCGGAGCGCCTCGTAGAGCACCACGGCCACGGCATTGGAAAGATTCAAGCTCCGGCTCTGGGGCTTCATCGGGACGCGAATCCGCTGCGCCTCACCCACCGATCCCAACAGCTCAGGCGGCAAGCCCCGGCTTTCCGGCCCAAAAACAAACACATCGCCTTCTGCATAGGAGACCAGATCATACCGCTGGGTGCCCTTGGTGGAAGCCGCAAACAGACGGCGGCCTTTGAAACGCTCCGCACAGTCGGTCCAGGTCTCGTAGACCGCGAGGGTCGCGAATTCATGATAATCCAATCCGGCCCGCCGCATTTGCCGGTCGTCCAGATCGAACCCCAGCGGCTTGACCAGATGCAACCGAGCCCCGGTATTCGCGCAGAGGCGGATGATGTTGCCGGTATTCGGGGGGATTTCAGGCTGGTAGAGGATGATGTCGAACATGGGGCGCGCAGTCTATCATGGCTGCATCGGCTTTCACGATCCCGGCCTCAATGCCTCTTGTCTTTTTTCGGCCTCTCCCCTATAGATTGGCAGGACGAGCGGCTCAATGAGGATCTCTATCCACGACTGCGCACACCAGGCTTCAGAGGAGTGTCTGCCATGAAAATGCTGATGATTGTGTTTCGGGAATCGATCGTTCAACACATCCATGCACTGCTGAAAGAACACCAGATCACGTCCTTTAGCGAAATCCACAACGTCGAAGGCCAGGGAGAAACCGGGCCCTCCGTGAAATCCTTTTTCTCCCCTGGCGCCAACTGTATGATCCTCACGGCGGTACAGGAGCCCGCGGCCGCTCGTCTCATCGAAGCATTCACGCGTTTCAGAGAAACGCATGGGCTGCATGAGCATGGCAACACCTTCCCGCTGCACGTCTTTGCCCTCCCCTGCGAAAAAGTGGTGTAAAGAATCCCCTACGAATCATCGTGTTACATATTCACCAAGGAGGCCGCTATGATTCGACACATTGCGCTTACCATCCTGATTGCCAGTTCCCTCGTGCTACCGGCTCTCGCCACAGCGGGAGACAAGCACCCCAAGAAAGGGGCCTCGGTCAAAGACGTGAAGGCTATGTCCGAAAAAGACCAAACGGCGCTGGCGCTCAGCGCGGCCCCGGCGCACATTTCGAAAGACGCCGGCGTGATGGTTTTCGGCGCCGACGGGAAGCTGACCGAAACGAAGAAAAGCGCCAACGGCTTTACCTGCATCCCGACCGTGATGAACCTTCCTGATCCCGACCCTGTATGCATGGACCCTGCCGCACAACAATGGTTCACCGACATCGCGAACAACGCGCCGAAACCGACGAACACTGTGCCCGGAATCGCCTACATGGTGCGCGGCGGATCGCATTTTGAGAAAGATGGGAAAGTGGTCATGTCCGGGGACAGCGCGAAGATTGTCAAAGAACCCGCGCACTGGATGGTCATGTGGCGGTTTGATGCGGCTGCTACAAAGCTCCCGACGACCCCAAATCCGTCCGGCACCTACATCATGTTCGACGGCAGTCCCTATGCCCATTTGATGGTGTACCAAGACCCCAGGAAAATGAAGTAACCGGTTTCACGCCGTGTGGAGAGCCCTGAGGCTTCCACACGGCTGGCATGTGCCGGACGACACCCCGTTACCATCTATCCCTGGCCCCAATAACCCGGCAAGAAATTCATTCCGGCTCTCATGCAGCCTGACGCTGACAGTATGGGCCGTGCCAGAGGGGTACTACCACATTCACCCGCCCCTTGGTAAAGTAACGGTCAGTGATCACTGCGTCATAGGCTCATGCGTCACACTTGTTCACTTCATAGAGAACATTCTGCCGCCCCTCCACGACCTCGCGCCAACGCCGGGTTTCTTGGTGTGCTGCTGACGGTGCTCTTCTTGACGAATCCGCTCGCCGATGCGGAGGAACCTTCGGCTCTCTCGCCGGAGCACATTGCCCAACAGGCCAAAACCCTGTGGGACAGCGGGGCAATTGCCGTTGCTCTCGATCTACTTGACCAAGGCATTCTTGATCACCCTCAGGCCCTCGCCCTGAATAAATTACGCGGCGATATTCTCGCCACTTCGCGGGGTCCGGGGGAAGCCGTACAAGCCTATGACACCGTCCTGGCACAAAACCCGTCCGCCGTGGACGTCCGATGGGCCAAGTGGAGCGTACTGACTCGGTGGGGACAGGCACAAGCCTCTATCACTGAATTACACCGCATCGCACAAGCGGATGCCCAGAATCCCCTGATTCACTTGCGGCTGGCCCAAGAGCTTCGCAAACTGGACCGTCTCGAGGAATCTCTTCCCTCATATCGAACAGCCGTCGAACTGGCCCCGGATTTACTGACCTGGCGTTTAGCGCTGGCCCGAGCTCACTTTGACCTTCTGGACTATCAGGCCGCCGACAGCGACGTGCAATATGTTCTCCGGAAAATGCCGTCAGGCTCGCCGCTGGAGCTTCCGGCCAAGGCGCTGCTCTCACTGATCGATGGCTCCTCAATGGAGCGAGGCCGTCGGTTTGAGCGCATCCTCACTCCCGATGCAACCGAGGCGCAACTGAAAGAATGGGCTTTTCTTCGCGCGGACGCCTGGCGGCTGTTCTCCGACAGGCAGTACCAGGCCGCCGAGCCGATCTATCGTAAGATGCTCGCGCTCAACCCTAAGGATCCCACGGCCACGTATCAGTTTGGGATGACCCTTATGCAACTCGGAAAATGCAAAGAAGCCCTCAACATTTTCCGAAAGCTCTCCGATCTTGACGCCACCGAAGAAGAGTACACAGATTCCGTGTTTCGCATGGGCCAATGCCTGGTCAATTTGGAGCGGTGGGAGGACGCCTTCGTACACTTTCAAACGCTCTATGACTCCGCGGTGGAATTTGAAAAGACCTATAAAGACGTCGAGCTCCCTCCGGGAACACGGGTATTGAACAAAAAGAAGCTGTCCGAATGGCTGGACAAGGTGCGTCCCCATGTCCCCCACTGGGAAACACTGAAGAGCGCGGAACCCGCGGCCAGTCCGGTGGTTGATACTCCCCCCTCCCCCGCAGTCCCGCCGGAAGTGGAGCTCTACAACCGAGTCATCGAGCGACTGAGGCCCCAGAAACTATTGGACACCACGGCGGCGCTGGCAGGAAGAGACGCCGACTTTAGCCTGTTCCGATTCGTGATCCCCGCAGGAAAAGTCATGCGGGACGATTACCCCACAGGGGCTCACGAATTTATCCCCCTCAATGTTGGAGACAGTTTTCCGACGACCCAACCCGTAATCTATTTAGTCTTTCGACTGGTCTCGGACTCTTATGATGCAGTCCCCCTCTCGGCGCACTGTTTTCTCGAAACAGCCGAGATGAGCGGACAGCCGCGCCTCATCACTCGCGACAGCGTCTTGATGGCCATGAGCGACCAATCCGGCTACTTTACGTTACTCCCAGCTGAAACCGGCTGGACTCCTGGGATCTACCGTTGCGGGCTGTTTGCAGGCGACCGCCCCTCTGCCTATACGCAGGTCGATGAAGTCCGGTTCCGGATCGTCGAGACTCGCCCGGCGTCGTGAGCCAGATTCTTACGACTGGTCTTTTTCTTGGATTGGATGCGTGAACCGGCAGACAGGGTCGAGTGGATTTCAAGCGACTGATTACTCTTGCCGGCTCCGGACTGCGTAACACCCTCTAAACGTCTCCCCGGGAACCAGGCGTTTCAATCCCCACTCCGGATGATTGAAGGCATCCGTCGCGCACGTCATCGGCTCGATTGCGAAGGCGCGGCGCGGGACCTCAGCAATCGCGTCGCCCGTGTAAACCACCACTGCTGAAAATGACTGGTCCATGACCACCTCAACGACACGCCTGCTCATCGGATGACGCAGTGAGGCCGTAGCCATCCCCTCCGCATCCCGCTCAAGCCGCACATAGCAGTGGTTGAAGCGGCGCTGGCCGATAGGTCGAGCCTTACGATAATCCCACTCGGTCCCGGCTGCGTCGATGACTCGCCCAGTCGGGGCAAGCCGTTCGTTGAATTCCAAAAACGCCGCGCCGGGAATCTTCGCCTCGGCCTCATCGACCAGCTCCGTGCCAACCGTGAAGTAGGGATGAAATCCGACTCCGACCGGCGCCGCCTGGCTCCCGGCATTCCGCACGGCGAACGAACAGGACAGGCCTTGGCGATCCAAGGCATACGTAACGCGACAATCGAGCGTAAACGGATAGCCCCGAGGGCCGTAGGTCGCGGCATCGAGACGGATCTCGAACGCGGCGCTCCGGGCATCGGCCTGCGCGAGGCGCCAAGGCAGCGCCCGCACAAACCCGTGGATCGCATTGGGCCCTTCCTTGTCATTCCGGTCGAGCTGCAAGACCTGTCCGTCAAACGAGTAGCGGCCCTCCGCAATACGTCCTGGGAAAGGAATGAGCACGTCCCCCTGGCCACCCTTCTTATTGCCGCCCCCCGAATAGCCCCAGACGATATCGGTTTCAACACCGCGAGATTCGACGACAAAATACCGCCGTAAGGACGCCCCCCAGGGCGACACCACCGCGCGCTGCTGGTCGAATGACAGGCGGATTTCAGTGTCCGGTGTAACATCGCTCATCATGCCACCTCGGTCTTTCCTCGATATTCCGTGACGTATTTATGACGCAACTACCACGCCTCAATACCAACAGAACGCTGGCTGATGAGAACGCATTCCATAGATATTTTTTAGAGGGGAGGACCGACACCATCTCTACATGGGGATGTCTCTGGTTCCATCGTAGGCGTTGTTCGACTGGAATGACACCTTAACCGTATCGCCATTCTTGACGACCGTATCTTCCGTGCCGACTTTCTTATTCACCGTGATCAGCGCCTCGCGGCTGGCGATAAACCGGAGCAGCGGGCCGAGTTGATCGGCATTGGCTTCGATCAATTTCCTCACCGTCGTAACCTCGCTCGTCTCAATGGAGAACTCATTCTCCCCCACTGCCTCTTGGAGGGTCCTGCCGAATACCAGTACAGTCACCATATCAATCATCGTTCCTTCCTACTGACGCGCGGCGAACGGACAACGTCGCTCTTCCTCAGCGCGCATGACAACGGAAACAATCCTGGCGTTTAGGGTGCCGGTCCGGGAGCGGCTTGGCGGCACCGGCCTGGTGGCACGTCACACAATCCTTTTCAACCACAATGGCCTGATGCTCCGCATTCTTAGGAATGACGGGGTTGCGATCCTTCGGCGTCGGCAACAACGACACCCCTACCACCACGGCCACGGCAAACAGCACGAACAGCCAATCGACTTTTCTCAGCTTCATCTCGGGGTCGCTTTCTGATCATCGGCCGCTTCGTAGGATTCTTGGAGAAGCTGCGCCACATGCTTCACGTCGGCCTTGCCCTTCAATCCGTGCTTCAATTGAATCATACAGGCCGGGCAGCTCGTCGCCACGACGTCAGCCCCCGCCTGATTAATCGCCCGCGCTTTCCGCTCGAAGATCTTCTGCGAGGTGTCGTAATCCTTCACCAGGAACGTCCCAGCCCCGCCGGCGCAGCGGTCAGCATCGGGCATCTCCACATACTGCACCCCAGGCAAGCCCGACAGAATCTTGCGCGGCTCTTTTGTCACGCCCGCAGCACGCAAATGACAGGAAGAGTGATAGGTCACACGCGTCGTCCCGCTCGCCGCCGCAGCCATCGCGGGATGCGCGGAGGACCGGCTGACAAATTCTGCGATATGCACCACTTTCTTCGCCAACCCCTCCGCCTGCCGTCGCTCCTCGCCCTCGTCAAAAAGGGCCGGATAGTCCTTCAACATGAGCGTACAGGAGGCACAGCCTGTCACAACGGTATCGTACGAAGCAAACGAGGCAAGGTTGAAGCGCGCGCCTTCTCGAGCCAAATCTTGATGCCCGTAGGTTTGCACCGGCGTCCCCGAGCAGCGCTGCGGCGGGAGCGCCGGCTCGACGCCGTGCTTACGTAAGACCGCAATCACCGCGTCGCCCACCCCGTCGTCAAAATAGTTCGCAGCGCAGCCATGAAAGTAGGCAACGCCTCCCGCAGCCGGTATTGCTCCATCGCGTGGAACCAGATCGGCATGCCGGTCACGCAGATGACGCACAGCCAGTCGGGGCAGCAGAAGGTCGTGCGGCAATTTCGCCGTCGGCGCGAGCAACTTCATCACAGGAGTCGAAACCCATTCCAGAATCTGCCGGACCAGTGGCCGATCCCAAAGCGGCTGAGTTTTCCCCAACAGCCGCAGCAAGGCCCCGAAGGGCTCCCCGCTCGCCTGCCACCGGAATATCCACCCGGCCAGCCGGTTGGGATGCTCAGCGCGTTTCTTCAAGATAAGATCAGAGACATCGACGCCAGCCGGACAGGCCGTGCGGCAGGACTTGCAGTTCAGACAGGATTCCACCACCCGCTTTGAGTTGAGATAGCTGTAATCCTTCGACGTCACGATCTCAAACCAGCCCCGTGAGCTCATATCCTCCGATTGGAACACATCGTAGACCGGACAGACGGCATTGCACTTGGCGCAAGTCGCGCAGGACTTGGACAACCTGGTGTAGTCAATATGTTCGGTGAACGAGGCCTCGCTGATTTTGATGCCGGGATTGAGCACACCGGCAGGATCGAAGCTCTGTTTGACCTGGACAAACAGATTATAGAGATCCTCACCAAACATCTTCCTGACATACTCGGCGCGAATCCGTCCGTCGCCATGTTCGCCGCAGATCGATCCGCCAAAGCGATTCAAGACGGCACTATGAATCTCATAATACCCATGAACAATCTTATCGAAGTCATCGGAATCGTTCACGTCTAGAAGCGGGACTATGTGCGCATTCCCATTGCCGATATGCCCGAAAATCGCCACCGGCACCTGTTGCCCCACGAAGAACTCCTCCAGATAGCGGATCAATTCGCTGATCCGATCCGCCGGCACCACCACATCATCCACGAAATTGATCGGCTTCTTACGCGGATCGAACCGATAGAGTGTCGGATACAAGGCCTTGCGCGCCTTCCACAATTGTTCACGCTGCTCCTGATCGAATGCCAGCGTCAGGTCAGCGGCCAAGCGGAAGGGCCGGCAGACCGCCGCCATGCGATCCGCCTGTTCCCGGAGATCAACATCCAAGGAATTGGCATCCAATTCGGCCAGCAAGGTCGCGGCCGCATCGGCGGGAATGCCGTGCTTCGCCCGCCCGATCAGATCCAGCGTATTGGCATCCATAACCTCCAGCGCGCTCGGCTCCAGTGCGAGCAGCGCCGGTACCGCCGCCCCCACATCCTCCAGATGCCGGAAATGAATGAGCGCCGTCAGCGTGGCCTTCGGCTTCTCAACCAGACGAAGGGTGGCTTCACTCACGACGCCGAGCGTACCCTCGCTGCCGACGAACAGCTTGGGCAGATCGAACTCCCCCCTTGCCAGCCCATCGACTAGCCCAAACAAATTATAGCCGCAGCTATTCTTGCTGACCGTCGGGCGCTTGGCTGAAATTGCACCAGCCTGCCCTTGCACAAGGCTCAAGACCGTCCGCAATGCCGGGGTGGAGGCAAGCAGCCCCGTCAACACAGGATCATTCAAAGCATAGGCCTTCGCCTCAAGCCACGTACTGGATTCGAGACAGACCCGTAGACGGGAAACATTGTCCTTCACCGCCCCATACCGCAGCGTATGCGGCCCGGCTGAATTATTGGCCAACATGCCGCCCAGCTTGCACATGTCGCCGCTGGAGGGATCGGGCCCAAAAAGCAGCCCCTGCCGCGCGATCTGTTTATTCAACTCCGCCAGGACGATTCCCGGCTGCACCCTGGCCCAACGCTCGTCCTGATTCACTTCGAGGAGGCGATTCATCCGGGACACATCGAGAATGATTCCGCTTCCGACCGCCGATCCGGTGAGATTCGTGCCCGCCGCCCGCGGCGTGAGGGGAATGCCGCGTGGCACGGCATAGGCCACCGTCGCGGCAATATCGTCCTCCGACTCTGCCAGCACCACCGCCTTGGGCTCCATGCGATAAATGCTGGCATCCACGGCATAGGCCGTTTTGGTCGGGAAATCGTCTTTGACCTTGTCGGCTCCCAGCGCCGCACGCAGATCGGCGGCAATGGCGTGGGAGCGGTCTGGGAGAATGAGAGTTGGTGCGCTCATGAAAGCTCGTGGCGCATTCTAGACGGTCCCAGCGAGAAAGAACAAGCCGGCGGTTGTTGCTGGAACCACGATTCCCCTACAATGCGGCCTCGCTCACGAGGACACGATGCCGCTTTCCTCAATCTATATCACTCGCCTGCTCCCTGCTCCCATCATGGAGGCAATCCGTACTTGCTATGTGCTGGTCTCGGAACCGCGCGAGGGTGACATTCCCACCACCGAGGCCATGCGACGCGGGTTTGCTGATGCCCATGCGGTCATCTGCACGCTGGCGGACCCAATCACCGATGAGCTCCTCGCCGCAGCGTCTCGCCTAAAAATCGTAGCGAACTACGCCGTGGGGTATAACAATATCGACGTGGCCGCCGCCACGAGACGAGGCATCGTGGTGACAAACACACCGGAGGTGCTGACCGATGCAACCGCCGATCTGACCTGGGCCTTGATGCTCGCCGTGGCCAGGCGCGTGGTCGAAGGTGATCGCTGGACCCGCTCCGGAACCTGGCCTGGCTGGGCCCCGACTCAGATGCTGGGTACCGATATCTCCGGAAAGACCTTGGGCATCATCGGGATGGGGCGCATCGGCCAGGCCGTCGCACGGCGGGCGGCGGGATTCGACATGCCGGTGCTCTATGCGAGCAGACACAGGCTGCCTCACCGCGCGCTCTATACCGGATGGAAACGAGCTTCGATTCGGCAGGTCATCGAACGGTCAGACTTCTTGTCGCTGCACGTACCCCTTACTGAATTAACCCGCCATCTGATCGGCGCCAAGGAGCTGGCCCTGATGAAACCCGGAGCCATCCTCATCAACACGGCGCGCGGCCCGGTCGTGGACGAAGCGGCGCTGCTGGTGACGCTGCAACAAGGCACCTTCGCCGGTGCCGGACTGGATGTCTATGAGCGAGAACCGAGGATACAGGCTGGACTAGAACAACTGCCAAACGTGGTACTGTTGCCCCATTTAGGTTCTGCGACGCAACACACCCGGATCAAGATGGGGCTGATCTGCCTGGAGAATATTGCTGCGGTGCTGGGTGGACTCGCTCCGCTCAATCCGGTGAGCTAACTCGCGAAGCGAAATTCGGTAGGCGTAGGATGGTACTTGCCTCGAAGCGATTCCAGCCGTTTCGGCACATCGTGGAATGACGGAATAGTCTCATAGGTCTGCGCGGCTTTTTCCCACCAAGGATTCCATTTCGTAGAGCATTCCGAGTTCATACCGAATCGCTTGCCCTTTCGCCCCCTGACAACGCGGGTCCGACAACACCGTTTCAAGACCCCGAATCGCCTGGCGATACTGATGCTGCTCTTTCATACAGACAGCGGTCATGAGGCAGGAATCGAGGTAGTAGGAGTCCGACGCCTTGGCGACATGAAATTCGTCCAGCGCATCGTCGTACAACCCCATGTTCCTATAAGCGACCCCAAGCGTGTAGTGCGCTTCATAATCCGGCGGGTTCTGGGGCTGCGCGGAGGGCTGATCCGGCACAGCCGCAATGACCGGCGGTTCCGCAGCCGGAATCGCTGGCAGCTCCTCGACAAGTGATATCTCCGTCGCCCCATTGTTGACCAGAGCCGGCGATTCACATTCGATAGAATCAGAAGGCGGCGCCAGCTCTTCGACTGGTGACACCGACGCTGTGCTGGAATCCTCAACCACCTGCGTCGTCTCGAACACAACATCATTAACCGCAGCCGGCGATTCACACTCAACGGCATCAGGAGGCGGCGCCAGATGATCGAACGATGGCGCCTCGACCCCTCGCGCATCAACGACCGCATCAGGAGCGGCTCCCGCGAGGGAAAAGGCGGACTCGTCGGAAGCTGCCTCTGATACGGACCCCCTTGAGCAAGACTCCGGTTCAGCCTCGACTGCGGCTATCTCATTCAGCTGACCAGCGGATTCAGCCTCAGTCACGCCCCGCATCTTCACCGACAATCGGGCTACCAGGTCTGATCCTGGTGCAAGAGCTGTGACCTTTTCAAACAATTCCTCGTGCAAACTCTCCATCCCCGGCTCGGGATGGGCCAGGAGCAATTCGATGGCCTTGGAATATTGCTCCGCCGCTGCCGCCGCCTCTCCTTTTTCTTCAAACAGCTCCGCATACAACTCCAGCAATGGCACCGAATTGGGTTCAGCCGCGAGAAACTCCGCAATCAACGCTTCGGCCAGCGGATACTCCTGCGCGCGCAAGGCGGCCCCAGCCAGAAACCGATACTCACCCAGTGCGACCTGTATATCGCCGCGCAGCAAGTGCAGCCGGGCGAGCAACTGACAGACTTGAGGATTCCCCGGCTCCCGGGTAAGCAACTGATTCAAAATCGCCTCGGCCCCCGCATATTGCTGTTCATCCATCCGGCGGGCCGCTTCAGCCAGAAGATCCAACGACTCCGTGGCTTTTTCCGCCAAGGTCACAGGCCGTCCAGAAGACTCCCCATGCACCGATGGCGCTCCCCCCTTGGCTGCGCCTTCTACAAATTGCGCGGCTTCGCTATTCTTCGGATCGATCCGCAACACAGCCAAATAGGCATCCTTCGCCTCATCATACCGTCCTTGCGCCGATCGCTCACGGCCCAGCTGGAGATAGACCTTGGTGGCTTCATCCTGGAGGTTTTCCTGGAGACAGAGTTCGGCCACACGCTGTTGCGCATCCAGATTGGAGGGATCCTGGAGCACGATTTTCTTATAGATTTCCAGTGCTTCCTTGCCCTTCTGCTCCTTAAGATAATGCTTTCCCAAGGTCAGATAGTCTTGGACCGCGCTGCTGAGCAATCCGCGCTCGGCATTCAGATCGCCAAGATGACGATAGACTTCATAGCGGGTAGGATCGACTTTGAGAATCTTTTTGTAGGTGGCAATCGCTTTTAAGGTGGCGCCTTCGGCCCGGAATGCCGCTGCCGCTTGGAGAAAGGCCGTCACGGCTTTACCCACGCCGTTTCGCTTGAGGTAGAGATCGCCGATGGAGTTGTGCACGCTCCCGTCGTTTGGCACCTCATGTGCCAGTTTTTTCCATTCGGCAATGGCCGCATCGAACTGGCCGCGGGCGGCCAGCGACTGGGCGCTGTGCAATACCTTGCTACGGTCGAGAGCCAATGACCACTCCTTAGAAAAGAATACGCAAACGCTAACAGTCTCCCTCTCATTTGTAAACGAAAATGGGAAAAACAAAGGGGCCTGCCTCCCCGAAGGAAGGACAGGCCCCGATAGAACTGACGGATCTCCCTGGCGTCGCGCTTAGGATGCGGCGATCGCCGCCTTTAGCACATTGGCGGCTTGCGGTCCCTTGGCCCCCTGCACGATATCAAACTCGACATTCTCGCCTTCCTTCAGGGTCTTAAATCCATCGCCTTGCAACGCCGAATAATGGACAAACACATCGTCCCCGCTATCGAGGCGGATAAATCCAAACCCCTTCCGGTCGTTGAACCACTTCACCGTTCCTTTTGTCTTCACAATACCCCCCTTCCTCAATGACCGCGCATAGCTGCGCAGCCGGCCAGATAAGCCATAGATGGATTTGAAACCCTGCAATGAAAAGAAATGGCGATCCGAGGAGAAGACTGAACGGGACCCTGCAGGAGAAAATACATCACTCGCGGAACCCACGTGTAAATGAAAAACCGAGCTGGAAGTACCATAGCGCCAAATTCTTGTCAAGCGATTCCTCCCCTGGAGAAGATTTTTCCGGCGGTTTACTTGGCGAGGCGACTCCCCTATAGTGACGGAACAGTTCCCTTTGACAGATTACACCTGTGATTCTACGAACCCTGCTCGACCGGTATATTTTTACCGAACTGCTCTCCCCGTTTGGACTGAGCCTCGGAGCCCTCTGCTTCGTCATGCTCACCAGAGAACTGCTCCGACTTGTCGAACTCCTGGTTTCCAAAGGGGTTGGTCTCTGGGCGGTGCTCAAAGTCTTCGCCACGTTGCTACCCTCCTTCCTGGTGCTGACATTGCCCATCGCCGGCATCATTGCCTCGATTACGGCCTTTGGACGCCTCTCCTTCGATAAGGAACTAGTCGCCATGCGCGCCGCGGGGCTGAGCCTCTTCCGCCTGACCCAGCCGGTCCTCCTATTCGCCATCTCCGTATTTGGCTTGACGCTGATTCTGTCCCAATGGGGACAACCCTGGAGCTCTCTCAATCTGAAGAAAGTGGCGCTAAACCTCTTGCGCGACCAACTTGTCCTGGCGCTCGAACGGGGCGCGTTCAACGAACCGATTCCGAACATCGTGATCTATATCCCCGATACCCCATCGGGACAGCCCGCTCCGGGCATTTTCATCTCGGACGAGCGGGTGCGTGAGGAACCGCGCATCATTGTCGCCGAAAGCTACCAAGTCTTAATGGACGCCGAGCATGACCAAGTCGCCCTCCAGCTGGTCAATGGCGTGATCCATAGCCGCCCGGATGTCGTGGATCAGTACCAGCAAGTCTCGTTTACGAACTACGATTTGAAGATGAACCTCAGTCAAAGCGGCTATGCCGCGACCGAAGAGCGCCCCACCTACGCCAGCATCCTCGCGACGCTGAACGCCACCCAATGGAAAGACCAGCAGGCCTTGCGACGCCTGATGGAGCACTATAAAGATCTCGCCTTTCCAACCGCGTCGCTGGTCTTCTGCCTGATGGGCGTGCCCGTCGGCATCGTCTCCAAACGCTCGGGCCGCATGGGAGGATTTGCCGTCGGCGTCCTGATTGTCGTCGCCTATTATATTTTGAACATCGCCTGCGAATTCCTCGTGACGACGCTCTGGATCTCCCCGTTTGCCGGCGCCTGGCTGCCGAACGGGCTCTTCACGCTCCTGACAATCTGGCTCTTTTGGAATATGAGCCGCGAATAGCCGCTATGACCATTCTCTTCCGCTACATCCTCCGCGAATACGCCAAGATTTTCCTCATGTGCTTTTCCGGCCTGATGACCATCTACCTCGTCATCGATTTCTTCGAAAAAGTCCGCCGATTCCTTCGCTACGACGCCAACATGCTCGATGTCTTGACCTACTTCGCGCTCAAAACGCCGGCCATCTCCTTCCAAATCACACCGCTGGCCATTCTCATGGCCACGCTTCTGACGCTGGGCCTATTTTCCCGCAATAATGAAATTACCGCCATGCGCAGTTGCGGCATCAGCCTGCCTTGGATCGCTTCTCCGTTCCTGATCTTTGCCACCCTCATCTCGCTCATCCTGCTGAGCTTCAGCTCGACCGTCATCCCGCTGGCCTCCGAGCAAGCAGAACAGATTCGCCTGGTCAAAATTGAGAAAAAGCCCACACCCTCGACGGTCAAGCCGGCACGCCCCTGGGCGAGAACCGACGCCAACACCTTGATGCATGTCTCCGAGATCGAAATCGGCGGAACCATTCTCCACAACGTGCATCTATATCACTTGCAGAATGGGTTCCGGCTGGACCGGATGACGGAAGCTGCCGCGGCGCAGTACACCCCGGACGGGTGGCTCCTTACGCAGGGCAATCAACGCCGCTTCAATCCGAACGGCACAGTGGCGCTGGTCGAGTTCGCCCAACAGCCCATCGACCTCTCCCTGATCCCCGACGACTTTACGACCTGGCTGTCGGGAGATTCCGATACGATGACGGCCCGGGAAATCCGGCAATACCTGGCCCGCTTCAAAGACGAGGGGTTCTCCTTCGCCCGTCTCCGCACGGACTATTACGGACGTCTGGCATTTCCCTTCGTCGCTATCATCATGGTGATCGTCGGAATCGCCTTGAGCCTGCGCCGGAGCGGCGTGCGCGGAGGCAGCATGGCCATGGGCATCGGCCAGGCCTTCGTGGTCGGCTTCTGCTATTGGACGACCCATTCCATCGCCATCGCCTTGGGCCGAGGCGGCGCCCTGGATCCGATGCTCGCCGGATGGATGGCCAACCTCCTGTTCGCCAGCTTCGGCCTCTATCTCTTGCTCAAAGTTCGCTACTAAACGCGGGGGAATCGGTTGACTGCGTGGAGACCTTCCGGTAAGTAAAGACTGTTCGCTATGTCTCACAAGGAGCTTATCGCGTGGCCGTTCGTGTGGTGATTACCGGGCTAGGGATCGTGTCCCCTATTGGAATTGGCGTGAGCGCCTTTTGGAAAGCCGCCTTGGCCGGCCAATCAGGCATTTCGGCGATCACCTCCTTCGATCCGTTTCCCATGGATGGCTATCGCTCAAAGGTGGCCGGACAAATCCGTGACTTTTCCCCTGAACTCCATATCGGCTCCCAGCAAGGTGACCGCGTTGACCGGTATGCCCAGTTTGCCCTCGCGGCCAGCCGCGAAGCCATTGCCGACTCCAGCCTGCGCATCGACAAAGAGCTGCCGCACCGTGTCGGCGTGATCGTCGGAGCCGGCATGGGCGGAATGGTCATGGGCGAGCGCGAGATCACACAACTCTACGAGACCCACAAGCCCCACCGCGTGCATCCCAACTTCATTCCGACGATCACCTTGAATTCCGCCTCGGGGATTGTCGCGATGGCCTCTGGCGCGAAAGGGCCGAATCTCACGATTTCAACCGCCTGCTCATCCAGCGCCCATGCCTTGGGCCAGGCGCTGCAATGCATTCGCGCCGGCCAAGCCGACGTCGTCATTACGGTCGGCGCCGATGCCAGCATTACTCCTCTCGTGTTTGCCGGCTTTTGTTCAATGCGCGCGCTGTCCAGCAAGTTCAACGATCAGCCTGAACGCGCTTCCCGTCCCTTCGACCGGGCGCGGGACGGATTCGTAATGGGTGAAGGCGCGGGCGCACTGATTGTCGAATCGCTGGCCCACGCAAAAAAGCGAAAGGCAAAAATCTACGCCGAACTCTCCGGCTATGCTGCCACAAGCGAGGCCTACCACATGGTTATTCCCCGTGAAGACGGCGAAGAAGTGGCCACGACCATGAAACTGGCCCTGAAGGCCGCCGACATAAGCCCATCAGAAGTAGACTATATCAACGCCCACGCCACATCGACTAACATCGGCGATGCGGTCGAGACGAAGGCCATCCGCAACCTCTTCAAAAACCGAGCGGACAAAATTGCCATCAGTGCCACGAAATCGCTGGTCGGACATACCTTGGGCGCGGCAGGCGCGATCGGCGCGATCGCCACAACCTTGGCGATTCAGTCAGGCCACATTCATCCCACGGCGAACTATGACGACCCCGATCCAGACTGCCAACTGAACGGCATCAGCCGTTCGCCCCAAGAGCGCAAGATCAGAGCCGCATTGCTCAATGCCTTTGGATTCGGTAGCAACAACGCCGCCGTTGTGCTCACACGATTCAAAGCCTAGCAGATCCCTGCAAGGAAGAAGGAACCATCACCATGGCCGACCAGACGATCGTTGACAAGATTACACAGGCTCTCGCGGACTATTTAAAACGGGATGCCGCCACGATTCGCGCCACCCACCATTTGCGCGACGACCTCGGGCTCGACTCAATGGCGGTAATCGAACTCCTCTACAAAATCGAAGAGACCTTCGACCTCCAAATACCAGACCAGGATCTTTCGGCCATGACAACCGTGAGATCGGTCTCGGCCTATGTCGAGCAGCGGCTGGATCCGGCCAAGAGTTCTCCAACCGATAGCCGAAAACCAGCACCGGCGAAGAGTGCGTCGACAGCCAAACAAAAAGCGGCGCCGGCCAAACCAAAGCTTGCCAAACCCAAGAGCGCTCCGGCTGCCAAATCGAAAAAGGCACCGGCCAAACTGAAGCCGAAAAGAAAGGCGTAACCAATGGCCGCCTCAGCTCCATCGATTCAGCTGACGCTCGCTCAAGTCCATCAACTGGTGGGAGGTGAATTACACGGCGACGGGAACACAAGACTCAGCGCCCTTGCCGGTCTGGGCGATGCCAATACATACTCATTATCGTTCGTGGCCAATGACAAAGCCGGCAAAACACCAGGCGCCGGCAACGCAGGAGCCCTCTTAGTCCATCGCCATTTGGCCGAGCTTCCCGTGCCTCAGATCGTGGTCGCCAATCCTCAGCTGGCCTTCGCGCAGACAGCTCAGAGATTCTTTGTCCCTTCTGCCCCCCCTCGAGGCATTGCCGATGATCTGGTGCGCGGCACAGAAGTAGAGATCGGCCCAGACGTTTCCATCTGGCCTTTCGTCGCTCTAGGAGACCGCGTCAGAGTCGGAGCCAGAGTGACTCTCTATCCGGGAGTCTTTATCGGCTCAGACTCGACCATCGGAGATGATTCGATCCTGTATCCCAACGTCGTTGTCCGTGAAGGCTGTTCGATCGGCGCGCGAGTCATTGTCCATAGCGGATCGGTCATCGGATCGGATGGATTCGGCTATGTCCAGCATCAAGGACGCCACCACAAAATCCCCCAACTGGGCGGCGTGACGATCGAAGATGATGTGGAATTGGGCGCGAACGTCACAATCGACCGGGCCACGCTGGGACAGACTGTCATTAAGACCGGCACCAAGGTCGACAACCTCGTCCAGATCGCCCATAACGTCACGGTAGGAGCCCACTCCATCGTCGTGGCACAGGTCGGAATCGCCGGAAGCACGACAATCGGCCGGCACGTGATGATCGGCGGGCAAGCGGGCCTGGCGGATCACATTTCAATCGGCGATCAGGTGATGATTGCGGCACGGGCGGGGGTCAATCGCAGCCTGGAGCCGAATCAGATCGTCTCCGGCGCGCCGGTGATGCCGCATGAAATCTGGATGAAAGCCCAAGCCGTCATTCCACGGCTTCCTGAACTCCGGCAATTGGTCAGAAATCTGGAGCAGCGTGTCGCAGAGCTGGAAGGGAAACTCGCGCTGGCCACCAAACCAGCGCAAAAAAAACCCGCTCGCCGATCAACGCAATAACGCTGGTGGCGGGACTAGACCCGTCCCCGCCAGAAAAACAGCCTCGCCCAATAGAATCCCGCCCATGGCAAGAGCAAGGCCGGCACCGCATCCACCTGGCCCAGCATGGTTGCAAACCAGGATGTTCCTAAAATCAATATCGCACCTAAACCATATGCCACGGGAATCAACTGCCGGCCCTGATGGTCGATGACCGGAAGGTTTGCGTCTTGCCTACCTTTGCTCCCCTTCTTCGCCGTGGCTGTCCGCATCCTGGCGGCAAGCACCTCAGGAAATTGTGCAAATAAAAACTGGTGATAGCGTGTTTGCGCGATGCCCATTACCACACCAAGAACAATCAACCCTGTGCTTTGGAAAAACGTGTCCCATGTATAATTGTCCGTGGCCAGCAGTTGGTACCCCAATCCGCCCACGCCTCCAACCATGCACAGCAAGCCCACAATTCCAGACGGAAGCAGAATGTAGGACTTCACATAATACTGCGCTTGCTGCACAATCTGATCAGGTCGATGCCTGGCAATTAATTTTGGCACAACATCCTCTCTGAAAGACCATACCGATCACAGAAATAAGCTGAGTCCGATTATAACGATCCCGTGATGATCTTGAAACCGCTTATCGTGAACAATCTCAGCCGCGCTCCATCTCGCATGCCTATCCGGCCCCCAGAGAGCGTTGGCCATGCGCCTGAATATACAAATGAACACTACCTGCAAATGCTGTGGATGATCTATCGGTATCCGTGGGGGGGGGGGAACGAAAGGCCTTGCTACGCGAGATTCCTGCGACGATACGACCGAGGTGTGCTGTAGGGCGAACTCAAGAAACCGTGGAACCTTCCTGTTTGTGCCGATCCTCCTCCTGCTCAGCCTCACATTGATCGGACTGATCTTGAGAACGTTCTGCTTGTGTCAGCACGGCACCTTGAATGGCCGACGCAATCCCATCGAGGCCCTCGAGCAACGAGGCAAACTGATCTGACCTTGTCCCAGGATTGCCGAAACACCCACCAGTAGGCGTATCGGAGTCCGGCTCAAAGTGGACACTCCCGACGACCGGAGAATTCAACGCTTCAATAACCGCGACAAGCGGCGTCAAACTCAAATCAACCTGACGGCTCACATGTCCATCTTCCCCTTCAGCCTCATCTACCTTCACAATCGGCCTCAGCGGATACCGTGGATTGACGGCCACAACCAGTCCGGTTTCCCCGGTCGTCAATCGAACCGTGGTGCCCAATGGATACACTGATAACTGCTCGACAAGCGCTTTCACAATCTCTCGCGGAAACGTCAGTCTTTCGGCAACCATCAATTCTTGAATTGCTTCGTGCGGAAGCATCCGGCGGCGATAGGGGCGCTCGCTGATCAGGGCATCGAAGACATCCGCGACTCCGATGATCTGAGCCATTTCACTGAACTGCCGGCCTCTTAGCCGGTTGGGATATCCCAAGCCGTTCGACCGTTCATGCGCCGCTCGAACCACCTGCGCCAACCAGAGATATTCCGGCGCAGCTCGTTTGATGGCCTCATATCCCAACTCGGGATGCTGTTCCAGGAGCATTTGTTCATCCGGTGTCAGTCGCCCTTCCTTTGTCACCAGCGACTGCGGCACCGCACACAAGCCCACATCGTGAACAAGCCCAGCCATCGCCAGTCGCTCTAACTCTTCGCCAAAATACCCCAGCCGCATCCCCATTTTTGTGGCAACAATGGCCACATTCAGCAAATTTGTCAGGAGCGGGTCACCGGAAGGGCTCGACAGCGCCAGCACGGTCAACGCCTCGCTCCGCTTCAGCGACGCCACCAAATCCGTCGCCAGCATCGTCACGCGATCAAGACAGATGGTGTGCTGACGTTGAATCGCTAACACCAGTTGCCTCAACTCGCCTTCAGCTTCGCGATACCACGAAATCGACATCCAATTCCCTCGCTCCATGCGCGCACACACATGTACAACAATACCCTAGACTTCCGGCAACAGCGCGCTAATGGCCTCTCGCTCTTCGCGCCCGGCTTCCACCCACTTCTGCATTTCTCCCAACAGGCTCCGAATCCGCTGTTCCACTGCTCCAAACTGTCTGGAATCAGGCAACACACGACGTTCCGCCACAATCGTCAGAAAACTCCGCAATCCTTGAAAAAACGTCATCGCGGGAACGGCATTGACCTGCTGCGACGCCGACCACAGCGCGCCCGCCCGATCGATCAACGAGTCCCACGCATCGATCGACGGCTGCTCCGGCGCGTGCAACCCTCGATGCAGCTGTGCCACGCCCTCAACTACCATCGGCCCTTGCTGCTGAACCGCATCCAAAAAGACCTGTTCGGCATCAGCCACACGTGCGAGAAAGTCTTGTAGCGAGTTCGTATCGCACTGCGTCACACCCGTATCGACCAACCCCTGGACCTGCGCGATCACGGTTTTCGTCACATTACGCGCCATCTCACCCGCCCCGGCCTGGCTTACCAGCAACCCCTGCAGTGCCGTCAATAATTCCGACGTGGCCATCGTCGCAGGGATCGCCTCTGTGCACACGGTTGACTCGGCATCGAACGTCACCCCGGTTGCACGAGTGAGCGCACCGTGAATCTGTCCAAGTTGCTTACAAAGCGCCAGGAACGCACTGGCGGACAAGGCCACAGTCGGATTCTCAACCGCTTCGACAAAAGGCAATGCGGAAAAGCTGGCTTGCTCGACATCCGTCAGGTTGAGGGTCGCAGCCGACCCTCCAAGGTTCGCCAGGCCAGCCCTGATCGTTTGGGCAAGTTTGGTATGACGGTCTGCTGGCGGCCCCTGTTGCAACTCATCCAGCGCGACATGAATCTGCTGCAGCCACTCTTGTGCCTCCTGCACAAAGAGGGTTACCAGTTCTTTCTGGAACTCATCGTTTGCATCGATGGACATCACGCCTCGTCCCTTACGAAGTGCAAATCGGCACGCAGTCAGGTCCGACGGCTCATGATCGTCCCTTGGTATGACCTAGCTGCGAAGCCAATCCTGCGATCTCACCCAGTTTTCGGGCCATGTCTTCAAATCGTTTGGTGGCCTGCTCAGTGGCATGCTCGGCTTCCGCTACTCGCCTGGTCAGCAACCCGTTCCGATCCCGTTCCGTCGAAAGGAGTCCTTCCACCTCCTGCGCTTTAGCCGCGGCCTTTTCCAGCTCCTGATATTTTGCGACCCCTGCACTGACCTTCTGGTTCAGCTCAGCCACTATGTGCTCCAGCTCGGCAACCCTCGCGATGCTGCGTTCAGCCGTTGCCAACCGCGCACTCAGCTCTCCGACACGCGCGCGCTCAGTCGTCAACGCAGTTTCCGCCGCGTTCGCCTGCTGTTCATAATCCGCGGCCCGATGCTCCTCGCGCGCCAGACGCGTTTCAAGCTCTTTCTGGCGAGCAGCACTCTTTTCGAGGATCGTTAATTGCTCCACTAGTTGCGCCGCCGCCTCCCGTTCGGCATATAACGCCGCTTCCAGCTCCACCACCTTCGCCGTCGTCTTTTGGAATTCAGCCAGTTGTTTACGATATTGTACGACCGCCGTCTGTTCATGCTGCAGGGCTGATTGCAGTTCCTGCACTCTAGCTTGGGCTTGCTCGCCCGCAGCCACCTGACCCTCTAAATTAGCAGCCTGCTGTTGCGCTTGGAGCAAAGCCGCTTCCACTTCCTGCACCCTGGCCTGGGCATGCTCACCCGTTGCTACCTGCCCCTCTAAATTCGCAATCTGCTGTTGCGCTTGGAGCAAGGCCGCTTCCAGCGATGCCGCTCGCTCGGAAAGTGCGCGTAACTCAGCCGCTTGCTGACGCCCACCCTCCATCGCGCCCTCCAACTCCTGCACCCGTCCTGCCACAGCCTCCAATTCCGCGACACGCCTGGCAAGTTGCTCTGCCCGATCCCGCTCAGCCGATAGCTGCGCATCAACTTGCTGAGCTTGAGCCACTGCCTCCTGATAGGCCGCCAATCGCTCTGGGGTTATCCAGGGTGCGCCACCGGAATCGATTGGAGCGCCTGTACTCTCGGGCTGAACAGTATGAACGGGAGGAGCCACCTGCACCTGGCGTTTGGCAATAAGTTCAAACACGCGATCTTTGAGTGAAGTGCCTTGAAAGGGTTTTTTCAACACTCCGTTCGCACGGCACGATTCCGCCTGCCGTGTGACTTCCTCATTCACAATCCCTGAAATCAGGAGAACGGGGGTTTCGGCCAGCGCCGCATTCCCTCGAACAAACGCACAAACTTCGTACCCGCTCTTATCCGGCATAATCACATCAGAAACGATCACATCCGGCTGCTCTTTTGCTAGGTACGCCAGCGCTTCTTCTCCATTCGCGGCCAACGTGACTCCCAGACCGGCCTCGGTCAGCAACCGCTCCGCCACTTTCCTGACCGCAATACTGTCATCAGCTACTAGAATCTTCGCCATACCAACCCCCTTCTACCGCCATCCCGCTAGCACTGAACTTTAGGCCTGTCCCAACCGCGCGAGAGAAAGAATGGGAACCTCTTCAAAACCCACGGTGAAACTCTCTGCCGCAGGAACATCGCTCTTCAAATAGGGATGAACCGATCCCGCGTCCAGCGTATGCAGACTAGGCATTTCCTCATCGATGCAAATAGCCATGGCACCCCCCGGCTGTTTTGCCAATAGGCATAACCTCTGCTCTCCTTGTACCGCAACATGGAGCAATTGGGCTAAATCGAAGACTGGAAAGACTCCCCGATCCTGCCGCACCACTGCCGTCACAAATGGCGTCCGACTAGGCACCGGAAAACTTCCGCCCCAGGAAGAAATCCCTCCTACCTCATCGGTTTTAACCGCCAACCGGCGACCGCCCACCGTAAAAATAAGGAGGTAACAAGATCGGGAGACACTCTTCTGTTGCCGTCCAACCGCCCCTCTCAGCATGATGGCCCTCCTCCCATCGACGGCGACACAGGCTGCGACATAAGCGCTTGCCAATTACCATAGGATACAGCCCCTGGAGAGACCGCAGTCTTAATCCCACTTAAAAGCCACATCGTTTGCAGTACAACGGACATACCCACACTCAACGGCAGCAGGCCGACATACCACTCTCGTTCCGCTCCACGAAACTGATGTGGCAGAGGGAGTATCTGCCGCCGCTCGCACTCGACCAACCCATGCACAGCAGCAACTCGCACACTGGCCCGCACGGGTCCCTGCGCCAGCAATACCACTCTCGTGTCAGGACTGTCGCGATCGCGCTCAAGCCCCAGTCGGCTCGCGAGATCCACCGGCACATACACATGCCCTTGCACGGCCAGATTCCCATCAGAGCCACTCTCCGCGATCGTCAGCAAACCCTCTACTGCGTCCGCTGACAATGCGACCTGCATTCCGCCAATCGTCACGACGAGATAGCGCTCCATCGACACTCGTAAGCGCGCGCCTGCCTGCCGTCCACGCAAACTCATGCTGCCGCCTCATCCGTCATGTCTCTTTACTTTCCCTCGCCGTTAAAGCAGTCACTGTGGCGGCCTTCTGCCATCACTAACGGACAATCTGTGCCTGCCCTACCCACCGCTCAACTTCCTGCAGCAGAGCGCGTTCTTCCACCGGCTTGGCGATATAGGCGCTCGCTCCGATATTAATCGCCATCTGGCGATGCTTATCTCCCGCTCGTGTGGTCATGACAACCACCGGCGTCTGTTGAGTCTGAGTACGGCTCCGCAACGCTTGAATGACTTCAAATCCGTTTAACTTCGGCATCTCAAGATCAGTAATAATCAGCCGGTAAGGCTGGGCCGAGGCTTTCCTCAAGCCATCCTCTCCATCCACCGCCGTATCCACCTGATAGCCGGCATTTTCCAGCATGCGTCCGACGAATTTCCGAATACTGAGCGAATCGTCAATGAGCAGAATTGGCGCCACGGCCTTCTCTTCAGCTGCCGCGCCCTGTCCCTCCTCATACTCCTCGATCAACGCGGCGTCCGTTCCCGTCATCACCGCTAGCGATTCTTTCGTTTCACGAGCAAACAAGCGACCCGGGTCGATAACCAACACGACCCTTCCTTCGGGATCGATCGTCGCCCCGCCGAAGAATGAGCGCTCCATCGGTTTCAGCAATCCCAACGTCTTGATGACAATTTCCTGGCGTCCCAACAATTCATCGACAGCCAGCCCGACCGGGCCTGACATCGTCCGCACGATGACCACGGGCATGCTACTATTCACCGTCCCTGCCTCACGGCGAAGCAAATGGCGCAGAGGATAGAGATCCACTGCTTCCTCGCCAATGTGCAACATGGCACGATCGCCCATATGCTGGAGAGACGTGGCGGTCGGCATCGTCACTTCGCGGACGCTCGGCAACGGAATCGCAAACCGTTCAGACCCCGCGCGCACCAATAGCGCGGTCGCGATGAGCAAGGTCAGCGGCAAATCGAGCGTGAATTTCGTCCCGACACCGGGCTGCGATTCCACATCAATATGCCCGTTCATCCCTTCGATCACACGCTTGACCACATCGAGTCCCACGCCCCGCCCGGCTTGGTCTCCAACTTTATCCGCAGTCGAAAATCCCGGAGAAAAAATACACTTTAAGACTTCACCATCCGGCATGGATGACGCCTGCTCAGACCGGACCAATCCTAACTTCACCGCCTTATCGCGAATCTTTTTGAGATCGAGACCACCGCCGTCATCCTCGACTTCGATGATAATGGAGTTCCCTCGATGAGCCGCATGCAAATAAACCGTTCCAACGGCCGGTTTTCCCTTTGCCAATCGATCCGCCGCGGATTCAATCCCGTGATACACCGCATTGCGCACAAGGTGAACCAAAGGATCGACCAGCCGTTCCACGATTCCTGTATCTACTTCGGTATGTTCACCGGACGTCACGAGGGAAACCTCTTTCCCGGATGCGCGGGCGATTTCGCGAATCGCGCGACGGAAACGAGTGAAGGGCGTCCCGACTGGCACCATTCGGGCGCGAGCGATTTCATCCCGCATGCCCAAAGTCAATTGCTGCAATTGGCTCATATCATCGTGCGAACGCCGAATTGATCCGCTCAATTGCGACATGGACTCGGTAATATCCGCCGTGACCTCACTGATCCGGCGGGCCAGAATATTGAAATCATCGTACTTATCGAGTTCCAAACTCCCAAAATCACTCAGCCCTGGAAGCCCAGGCTCGCTCGACACGGATGGACTCGACGGGGCTGCCTGGAACGTGAACGTATGCTTTTCTTCAAACGACTGCACCGCGTCAACCAGCCGGCCCTTACAACCCAAGACCTGCTGGGATAATTGTTCTAAGACTTTCAATCGTTGTTCCAATCGACCACGGCCAATCACCAACTCGCCGACCAGATTGAGCAACCGTTCCAGCCGTTCACGGCTGACACGAATGACTTCGCGATCTTCAGCCGTTTTCCCATCGACCACCTTGGCCTGCGATGCGCCCTCTTGGATGCCGGGGCTTTGTTGGGGTGTGGCCACAAGTGATTCAACCGCCGACGGCAGCGCTGTGCCAGATGGAAGTCCGCCGTGATGCAAGTATTTCAGCTCGGATAGCGCTTTCGTGAACCGCTGTTGCGCTGTGGCCAGCATCGACGGATCACGCCACATCAGCACTCGCACCACATCAATCGAACGGAGCAAGAGATCCGTGTGGCCAGGCAACACCGCCATTTGGCCGTCGCGAACCGCCCCCATGAAATCTTCCACGTGATGCACCAAATCACCGATCGATTGGAAGCCAACCGTGTACGCGGATCCTTTCAACGTATGGGCGGTGCGAAATAATTGGTTAATTAGCTCGGCATTCTGAGGATCCTTATCAAGCCGGAGGAAATTGGCTTCCAATGACTCCAAATACTCTTGGGCTTCCGGGGTGAAGTACGACAACACCTCGGAGTCCAACTGGGGGACCAGATAATCCGCGGACAGAATCGGAAGCGGATTCTCCCCCACTGCCACAGATGGGAGTGGCGAATTCGGCGCCACTGCAGAAGACGTCGGCGCGGCCGATTCCGACATCTGAGGGGCCATTACCACCGCTTCGCCATCGCGTATCTGCCTCAAGATCGTGAGCGTTGACGGCACTTCCTGCTGAAGTCGCTCAAGCTGGCCAGGATCGCGGCGTAACAAAACCCGGATCGAGTTCACAGCCCGCGTCATCCCCTCAAATAACTCATCGGTTAACTGTCGCCGATGCTCCCGGACCGCGCCCATACATTCTTCAATCGGGTGCGCCAAATCACCAATCACGGTGAAGCCAACGGTGTAGCCTGACCCCTTCAAGGTATGCGCGGTCCTGAAAAACCGGTATATGGCCTCGTCGTCAGCCGGACGTGCCTGCAACCCACGGATTAAGCTATCGATCGTGTCGAGATATTCCACCGCCTCCGGAACAAAATACGACAGAACCTCCTCATCTAAATCGGGGATCAAATACTGCCGGCTCAATGGCTCAGCCTCGTCGCTCGAAGCTTCTCCAGCGTCTGATTGGGACACGGATGCCCCCTCCACGATAGCTTCATCATGAAGAAACCCTGACGATACCGCTAAACATCGCTCAATGGTGACGAGGTCTTCTCCCCCGCCTTGCCCAATGACATCGAGTTGCAACTGCACACCTTGCACAATTTCCCGCATTGCCCCCACTGCTCTGATCCAATTGCCCTCTTGGATGGATCCCGCCTGCTCACAGAGTGATTCAAGCCGAGCACTCAGCTGAGCAATTCCCGCATACCCATAGAGCGCAGCCGCGCCTCGAATACGATGCGCCACAATATATTGTTCCTGAAGCTGCTGCGGGCTGGGAACCGAGCCGTCTGTCGGATGAAGCGCCAGCTTGAGCGCAGCCATCCCATCCGACGCTTCGGCCAGAAAGATGCCGGTCAAATTCTCTTGGTCGAATTCCGCGCTCATCCGAATCTCCCTCTAACCCGGAGAATCATGGGGATTCTCCGGGTCGTCGGATTAGGCCAATTTGAATTGCGACACGGAAGCCGTCAGACTTTCTGCCAGCTTGGCCATGTCTTCGACAGTCACACGCGCTGAGTCCGTCGCTTTCTGCGTGGCCACCGCACCACCGGTAAAGTCCTTGATCGATCGGCCCACTTTATCCGTCGACGCCGTCTGGTCGGCGGCAGACGACGCAATACTCTGGGCCAATTCGGCGGACCGTTGCGCAATCGTCGAAATTTCTTTGAACACGTCACCTGTCCGCAACGCCGAAGCGGATCCCGCTTCCACGGCCTGGGTTTCATGTTCCATGGCGACCACGGCATCCTGGGTTTCACCCTGAATGACCTTGACCAGATCGGAAATTTCGCGCGTCGCTTGCGTCGAACTTTCGGCCAGTTTTCTGACCTGATCGGCGACGACCGCGAATCGCGCTCCGGCCTCTCCGGCACCGGCGGCTTCGATCGCGGCATTGAGGGCCAAGAGGTTGGTCTGATTCGCGATATCGCGAATCGTCGACACGATCTGTGAAATTTCCAAGGACCGGTCGCCCAGCGCCTTCACCTGCTTCGACATACGCTGCACCGCCGCCCGAATGCTCTGCATGTCCTGCACAGTTTCTTGCACCGCGACACGTCCGCGTTCCGTCGCTTGCAGCACCTGGCGGGCCGATTCAGACGACGCGCCGGCGGTTTCAGACACCTGCCGCATCGAGGCCGCCAATTGTTCGACCGCGCCCATGGCTTTGACCGACTCGTCGGCTTGATGTTTGGCCGTCCCGGCCATCTGTCCGGCGTTATCGCGCAACGTCCCTGCTGATTTGTTGACGCGTTCCGCTGCCTCTCGAACCTGGCGCATCAATTGCGCAAATCGCTGAATCATGAGGTTGAAACCGTCGGCCAAGTTTCCGAACATGTCGGCCGTCACTTCACCGCGCTTCGTCAGGTCTCCTTTACCGACGTCGGACACCAAGACGAGGAACTGCATAAGGCGCTTCTGCATGATGTCTCGTTCTTCCTCTGTGGACACCAGGGCCGTAATACGATCCAACATCGAGTTAAACGCCTTGGCCATATGACCCACCTCGTCGTCGCTTTCAAGTTTCGCACGGGCTTGCAGGTTGCCCGCCGCGGCTTGTTCCGCAACGTCGGCCACATGCACGATGTTTCGAGCGATATAACGAGCCAAGAAATAGCCGATCGCTCCTCCCAAAACGAGCGCCAACAGTCCTCCAAGAAGCACGACGTTCGTACGATAGGCGGCCTCGGCCTGCCCATTGTCATTCAAATCCTTTGCGACTTCACGAATGGTCGTCATCAACTCCCGCACACGCAACGTGGCAACACTGTATTTGTTTGCCACTTCGACGTTAAGAGCCAAGTTACCTAACTCTCGCATACTCTGCTTCTGATCTTCCGACAACGCGGCAGAGAAGCTATCAGCAAAGGCGCTCACCGCTCCATCAGTAGATTCGAAATAATCCTTCAACGCCGTACGGAGAGCTGCAAGATCCTGGGCCTCACTGCGTCCGGTTGACGACTCGCGCATTTCGGTTGCCTGATACGAAGCAAGCGGGGTCATCGTCTTTTTCTTCAACTCGGCCAGCGGCGCTATGGCATCTTCGAAATCGGTCTTTCGTGTTTGCCGGCCCGCATTTAGCAATGCATCGTGGTAGAGGCCCAAGTTGGTACTGCTCACTCCGGTATTCGACAATGCCAGTGTCGATCCATCGTAAATGTTCTGCAACTCGCCCTTCAGCCGATTCAGACCGACCAAACCGACCAGACCGACCGCGATCATGATTGCGCCGACGGCCGAAAATCCGATAATGAGCTTGGGGAGCGTCTTCAGGTTTTGAAACCACCTCTGCACTGACCATCCTGTCTTCTCGAACTTCTCCGACTTCCCGTTCCTCGCCATGCCATTCTCCTTTCACCCCTCGAGGTGATCCGTCCTCACCAGAGCATTGCCCACGTTCGTGACTGCTTATCCGCGTCTCATTGAGACTTACATAGCCGTACCTTCCACACAGGCCATCAATTTAGGTACATCCATCACACTGCTCATGCGCTCCTCAATTTTTGCCAGCCCCGAAACAAATGGTCGTGCTTCTGCCAACCCACGAGACGCGGTAGCCACATACTCATCCGACTGAATTGTCCGAATCTCTGGTACGGTATCGATCAATATCCCGACCTGCTGCTGTCCCTGCCGTATCACCACCGCATACTTCTGCTCGCCTAACGACGAGACGCCGAGGGACGGACGCAAATCCGCCAAGGGCATCACCGTACCCCGGAGATTTGCCACTCCGACTAAAATCGCCGGCAAGCCTGGCACGGGCGTCACGGATTCGACCTCGAAGACTTCTCGGACATGGCGAAGATCGACGGCAAACAGTTCTCCTCCGAGACTCATAAGGCAAATGCGAGAGGAGCCCGCCCCCCTGGCTCGCCCGGCCCGGTCTGATGCCGGCATTGGCAATTGTGCAAGTTCGAGAGCTGGTTCCATAGTGCTTCCTTCAAAGACGCCAGCGGCACACACTCCCCTCGCGGTTAACTCAAGGCGCGCTTTACGGCAGCCAACAGATCTTCCGCCTTGAAGGGCTTGACCACATGGCCATTGGCCCCTTGCTGCTGCCCCCAAAACTTGTCACTCTCCTGGCCTTTTGAGGTGCAGAGCACCACGGGAATCCCCTTGAACCGATCGTCATTTTTCAAATCACGGCAGGCTTGGAATCCGTTGCGACCCGGCATGACGACATCCAGGACGATAAGATCAGGCTTTTCAGCCACAATTTTATCTTCCAGCTTGTCGGTATTCGGGAACGATACCACCGTATGGTTGGCCGCCTTCAGGTAGCCTTCGATCATCTGCAACTCGGCATACGAATCGTCAACGACAACAATCTTGCTCATAATTCCCTTCCTCCGCCTCCATCGTTAAATGACACACCCTATTTCATGGGGATGATCACACTGATTGCTCCCGCGAGATCCCCCTCTTTCCACCCTTCCTTCTTTGTTCCGGTAATATCGCGCTCGCCCTTTGGCCCACCGTGGCACGATAAGCATGTCGCACCGGCATACTCGGGATCCATCACCCGCATCACCGGTTTCCCACCAACCATCGTGGCCTTAGCATACTGCTGGCCTTTTGGATGCCGGGCATCGCTAAACATACGCAGCACTTCCGACTCAAAATCATCCGGCTTGTTGCCTGGAAACCGATAATCGATCCCCGTCAGCTTCAACCGAATGCCGGTCTTCTTATAGAACTTTTCTCCCGCCTTCCGTCCAAACACAGCGGGAATAAATCCCTTGAATGCCACTCCTTGCTTATTGATGACGGGTTGCCCTTCAAGCACCACTTCACGCTCGGCTTCCAAGAGAGCCAAGAGCACCCCGCTTTGTGGCACCCCATTCGGGCGGCTTAAATCCACACGCGTCTTGGCCTTAAACTTCTCAATCACTTGCTGGGCGAGAAATTCGTCGGTAAATCCCTTGTTTCCCCTGCTGGAATCGTTGATCAAAGCCTGGTGTTCAGAAACGACCGCTCGTCCGGCCTTTAGCAAATCGATCAACAGTTCAGCTGTTTCGGCCTCATCGCCTGCTCGAACAGACGATGGCATCCCGAACACCGCGACACAGAGGCCCGCTCCAAGAATGATTGCCGCTATCTTCACCTTCATAGATCCCCCTCCTTCGCGACCACGCCACCATTGTTCACAAGCAAGTGTAGCTGCTTATGCACCGTTGGCAAGAAATCGATGGAATTTTGCCAACCAGGTTCCCGCTCCGTTTCGCTGTTAACTTGATCCAGGATAGACCGCACTCGTACATATGGAAGATCCCTACAATGGCAACAATTGTGCGCCATTGCACCGAGATCAATCTCAACGAACGTCTCTACATTAAATGCTAGTAAATGCTATGAGATCAGATCACATTGCTATCTATATCGGCAGGAATGAGCAAATGCTGAAGCCCAACATTTTCCGTGGACTGTTGCGCACCGAATGGCAATTGTCGGCACTTCGATGTACCGGCTCCGTCGAGCCTGGAGAGGCGGCAAGAAGAGCAGATCGGACTACCAGCCAGCAATTGCTGGAGATGGCGGCTAGGATGAGGGCGAAGGAAACTGCAAGAGATCGATCTGGCGAAGATGGCAGCGCACATGATCTGCCCACCGATCAAGCTCATGGTCGAAACGACGCGAAACCCGGTCTGAAACTTCAGAATCGATCGGAGTCAATCCTTTCCGCCGACGAATCCGATTCAGCCACACTCGACGAAAACCAGGTTGATCGAACACACCATGGATATAGGTGCCCCAGATGAGACCGTTGTCGCTCACTGCCCCATCCAGACCATCTGTCCAACCTCGAGCGATTGCATCAATACTCCCTACAGGGCATACCTGGAAACAGGGACGGACCTGCCCGCGTTGCGTCTCCCCCATGTGAATATAGTACCCGCGGATATTGGCTTTCCCGGCATTGACATGCAGCGCTTGCGCCTCGACCAATAGGGTCGTTTTGGTTGGCAGCATGCTGGTGGTGACATCCAGCCATCCAAATCCTTCCACCACACCACCAGACTCCACCCCTTCGGGATCGGCGATACTGCGCCCCAGCATTTGATAGCCCCCGCAAATGCCAACCAACTCACGCCCCTGGGCTACATGCATCCCTAATGCCTCCGGGAAACCCGTCTCTCGAAGGTAGTGCAAATCACCGATCGTATTTTTTGTGCCAGGAATCACGACAATATCGGCTCCGGCAAGATCACGTGGATCGGCAACATAGCGAAGGATCACATCGTCCTCGGCGGCCAGCCGGCGAACATCCGTAAAATTGCTCATGCGCGGCAGCAGAACGACGGCAATGTTGATCCGATCTGGCGCAAATGGAGCCTGCCGGGCGCGGTCGATCTCAAGGCTATCCTCCTGGTCTAACACAAGGTCGCGCAACATCGGCACAACCCCAAGAACAGGAAGGCCGGTTCGTTGCTCAATGAACCTTACTCCATCTTCGAACAGTGACGCATCACCGCGAAATTTATTGATGATGATGCCGATCACCCGCGCCCGCTCACGAGGAGCCAGCAAATCCAGCGTGCCGATAACCTGGGCGAACACCCCGCCGCGATCGATGTCGGCCACCAGGACGACCTGCGCATCCGCCATGTCCACCGCAGACCAATTAGCCAAGTCGCGGTCCCGCAAATTCATTTCAGCGGCGCTCCCTGCGCCCTCAATGACTATGAGGTCGTACTGGCTGGCTAATCGTTCGTAGCTCTCCTGCACTCGCTCAGCCAGCTCTGCACGCCGCTCAAAATAAGTTCTGGGTTCCGCCTTGCCCCACACCTTCCCTTGCACCACGATCTGCGCGCTGCGATCCGACTCCGGCTTCATCAAGATCGGATTCATGTCCGCATCGGGATCGAGCCCGCAGGCCTGCGCTTGCAGCGCCTGCGCCCGTCCGATTTCTCTTCCGTCCGGCGTGACATATGAATTGTTCGACATGTTCTGCGCCTTAAATGGCGCGACTCGGACTCCGGCCCGGAAAAAGAGGCGGCACAACCCGGCCGTAATCAAACTTTTCCCAACATCCGAGCCCGTTCCCAACACTGCCAATGCGCGCGCCTTCATCTGTGCCGCTCCCGCCACTGTTTCTCCTTGGCTAAACCACGGGCCACACATCGGGCCACGACACGGCCGATAAGTGCCCCGATGTCCGTATGGGTGCCGCTATATGCCAGCCACGGCCCCTTCCCCCGCAACCGGCAGGCCACCACCACCGCATCAGTTCCGGTCCCGGTAGCGCCAGCCTCCCCCGTCCAACTCGGCACAGCGTGATCTCGCAACACCCCGGTCTTGCTCTCTGTCGCGACTTGCACCGCGCCCACCATCGCCGCACTCGACAGACAGGCATTCGTCACCAGGATGAGATTGATCGTTCCCGGTCCGGCTGCCCGTTTTCGACGGACGCTCGGTTCAGGCCACTCCCCGGCTCGCACAGCATTCGTCACCCCAACGGTGGCGAAACACTCGACCCAGACTGCTCCGGACACGCCCCGTGCGGTCACCATCTGCTTCATCGGGACGGCGGTCATTAGCCCGACCGTTCCCCGCTTCACTCCCAGCGTGACGGCCAACCGCCGGAGATACCGGGCAGGATCACCCCAGCGTTGCGCGGCACGAGACGTGTTCGTAACCGGATTCGACTGGACTTGATGATTCAGGATATGCGATGCCGTGGTGAACCCGCCTCCTTGCGGAGCGGACGAGAGTACACGCATTGGTCCTCCAAGATCGATGATGAGGGTCTGCCCCATGACTTGATTCCGTGTCTCCACGCGTAAAGAGATTCCTTTCGTCATGACCGGTTTTCGATCAGCAAACGGGAAAGAGATTGTATCAGCCGGTCGTTATCGCGAGGCTGCCGCACTGCAATCCTGATCGAGCGCGCGTTCGCGCCCGGTACTGTGGAGCAGTCCCGGATCAGCAACCCTTCTCGTCGCAGACGTTCCGTCATCTTCCTCGCCTGCCATCCACGGGGCAATTCCATAAAGATGAAATTGGCATGTGCTGGAAATACCGTGCATCCCGGCAACCCCGCAAGCAACCCGGCCAATCGAGTGCGCTCTTTCATCACAAACTGGAGACTCTTCCGGGCATGTGCTGTATCGTGCAGCGCGGCCAAGGCGGCCACTTGCCCCATCGCATTCACAGACCAGGGCGGCAATGCTCCCCGCAGCTTCCGCACCACTGAATCCCTCGCGACCGCGTATCCGACTCGCAATCCCGGCAATCCATAGAATTTCGTCAGACTTCGCAACACCACGACGCGCGACAAAGACGATGCCAGGGGCAAGACCGATCGTTCCTGACAGTAGTCGGCGAACGTTTCATCGACGATCAACCAGACACCCTGCCGCTGCGCAACTCTCGCCAACTCCAGCACGTCCTGAGCACCGCAGGACTGCCCCGTCGGACTGTTGGGATTACAGAACACGACCCCGTCAACCGCCCGAGGCCCGTTCTTCTGCCGGTGCAGCAAGCTGCAAATTCGCTCGACTGGCAAGGCATACTGTTCGTCTCGATCAGCACAGACCTGCGTCACGTGCCCGCCATGGCACACCATGGCCGCGGCATACTCGGAGAACGTGGGCTGCACTACCAACAAATGATCGATCTTGAGCGCGTGCGGAAGGGCATAGATCAATTCCATCGAGCCGTTTCCCAACACGATCTGCGCTGATTCACACTGCCATTGCGTGGCCAACGCCTGACGAAGCGCCCAACAGTCAGGATCAGGATAATGGGACAACACATGACGAGCGCCGGTGATTGCCCGCCAGACCCGCGGAGAAGGCCCCAGCGGATTGATGCTGGCGCTGAAATCAAGCACCTCCGTCACATCGCGCTGCAACTCGCGCGACGCGGCATAGACATCGCCGCCATGTGGACGAGCCTTCAGACGAGCCATCGCATCCCTCCGGCCATGACCACGCCCAACACACAGGCCATCACCATCATCCGCATCGCCAGAGAAATATCCGAGACAACCAACGCCCGTGAGACCTCGCCAATGAGTGGCCGCTCATGAGGCACGCCGTCATAGTAATTGAGTCCTCCTAACTGCACACCGAGGACACCGGCCAACGCCGCTTCCGGCCTTCCGCTATTCGGACTGGGATGGTTGCCGCCATCTCGCCAGAATATGCGCCACCCATCGACCATCCGATTCGTCTTCCCTGTCATCAGTCCGGCTGAAAGCACCAGCAGCACCGCCGTCAGCCTGGCCGGAACCCAATTCGCCATGTCGTCAAGCCGGGCGGAAGCCCATCCAAAATCGAGATGCCGCTCATCCCGATGGCCGACCATCGAATCCAGTGTATTAACCGCTTTATACGCCAGCGCCAGCGGCGCGCCACCGATGGCCAGATAAAAGAGCGGCGCGATCACCCCATCGGCGGTGCTCTCCGCCACCGTTTCCACCGCCGCGCGAACCACGCCGGACTCGGACAGCGGCTCGGTGTCACGCCCGACGATCATCGCCACGGCCTGTCGGGCAGCGGGAAGATTGCCCTGCTGCAACGCGTCACGCACCGCCCGCACATGATCCCACAAATCCCGTCCTGCGAGTGTGGTGGAAGCCAAGACAATAGACACGGCCGTCCCACACCACAGAGATAGACCCGAGGCTACGTCAATCGCCGCATACCCGACCGCATAGACGGCTCCGGGCAAACCAATGGCCAGCCCGATCCCGGCCAGACGAAGACCAGCCGAACTCTGGCACATCTCTCTGACATGCGCATTGCACCAGGCAATGACAGCCCCCATTCCGCGAACAGGATGCGGCAGCCATCGGGGATCACCGACAAGCGTATCAAGGCAGGCGGCCAGCAGGAGTTCGCGTCCCGTCATAGGAACCACAGCAGCAACGGCACGAGGAGCAGAAAGACGATTTCGATGAGTTCATTCGTGGCCCCCAGCGTGTCTCCCGTGATGCCGCCGAACCAATGGCGGCAACCGGCCCATACGGGGGCGAGCAGCGCCGCCGCGCACAGCAGAACGACAAATGCGCTCTGCACGCCAAACGCCAGGCCCAGCCCGACGGAAAGCACCGCCGTCGAAATCAGCACTTGGAGGGACGACAGGTGCGTAAGAAATGGGGCAGCCAAGCCTCCCTCCGCCCGTGCATAGGGAGAGACCCAAGCCAGGGTCACCATCGCCCACCGTCCAACCGCCGGCATACAGAGCAGGGCGGGCAGCCTGAGCGCCTGTGGCAAGGCCATCAGCCCGGCATAACGCAACAGCAAGGAGAGAAACAGTCCCGTAGCGCCAACCGCGCCGATGCGCGGATCGCGCATGATCGGCAGCCGCTCCGCCGGCGTCCGGCCGCCGGCCAATCCATCCAGCGTGTCCGCCAACCCATCCTGATGCAACCCGCGCGTCACCAGCACCAGCAGTATGATCAACAGCGCATTCACTACGGTGGGAGCAAAGAGGTGCGCCAGTGCCATATCAGCAAGAGCAAGTCCCCCGCCGATCATCATCCCAATGAGAGGATACCAGGCCATCGACGCCGCCAATTCCGAGGCGGTCGGTTCATGATACGCCCGGCTCAACGGAATGGCTGTCAAAAAATGCCACGCAAAAACGAATGGACGGGCAACCACTCCCATATCCTAGGCTTTCTCCGCCACCCCGGCTTCATCAAATGTCGCCATCTCATTGTAGATCTTGATCGCGGCGCACACGAGACTCATGCCCAGACAAGCGCCCGTGCCCTCTCCAAGGCGCAAATCCAGATCCAGGAGCGGCTTGGCCCCCACATGATCCAAGATAGCTTGATGCCCGCGCTCAACCGAGCGATGCGAGGCAATGAGATACTCCCGGCACCGGGGCTGGAGACCAACCGCGATCAATGCCGCAGCTCCGGCAATAAACCCATCCAAGACCACCGGCACTCGAGCCGCCGCCGCGCCGAGGATCAAACCGGCAAGCCCCCCGATTTCCAGCCCGCCCACTTTGGCCAAGACGTCGAGCGCGTCGGTTCGATCGGGACGGTGCAGATCCAGCGCGTGCTGGATCACGGTCACCTTCCGCGCATGTCCCGCCTCGTCGATGCCCGTCCCTCGCCCGGTGACCTCCGCCACAAGCCGACCGGTCATCACCGCGGTAATCGCGGCGCTCGGCGTCGTATTCCCGATCCCCATATCACCAGTGCCGATGAGACCGACCCCTTCCCTAGCGGCCTGCGTGGCGAGTTCCACGCCGACTAAGACAGACTGCTCCGCTTGCGCACGCGTCATGGCCGGTTCGGCCAGCAAGTTGCGCGTCCCCCTCATCACTTTCTTCGCGATCAGTCCCGGCACCGCCCCAAACTCATGATCGACACCGATATCCACCACGCGGACATCCACACCGGCATGCCGAGCCAACACATTCACCCCTGCCCCGCCGCGCAAAAAGTTCAACACCATCTGCGGGGTCACTTCACGAGGATAGGCGCTGACGCCCTCTTTGGTCACTCCATGATCCGCCGCAAATGTGAACACGGCGCCGCGCGGCACCGGTGGTTTCAGCTCGCCCGTGATCATCACATAGCGCGCCGCCATTTCCTCAAGCCGCCCCAGACTTCCCAACGGCTTGGTTAACCGATCCAGCCGCGCTTGCGCCTTCACCAGCACATTCGGGTCAAGCGGCTGAATGCAGTCGCACACATCCTGTAATGACATGGCCGTCTCCTTGTTCACTTGATGCGCAGCGGGATTCCGCTGACGACCAGATGCACTTCGTCCGCTGCGGCCGCAATCTGCTGGTTCACCCGTCCGGCCACATCACGAAACGCACGCGCCGATGGCTCCGCCGGCACCAGCCCCAGGCCTAACTCGTTACTGACAATCACCACTCTGGCCGAGGTCTTTCGGATCGCCTTGAGGAGTGCGGTGACGCGCTTCGTGACAGCTGACTCCGATGTACCAGAGCCGGTCAAATTGCTGAGCCACAGGGTCACGCAATCCAGGAGGATCGTCCGGTAGCGAGCACCCTCCTGAGAAAACCAGGACGCCAGTTCACGCGGCACTTCCGCCGTTTCCCAATCGGACGATCGCGTGGCTTGATGCCGGGCAATGCGCGCAGCCATCTCGTCATCAAGTCCTTGCCCCGTCGCCACAAACGCTTTCGGCGTTTGCTCTCCAGCGAGGGTGAGCGCCACGTCGCTTTTCCCTGAGGCCGCCCCGCCCAGGACGAAGATAATCTGCGCGGGCACCTTCGCCAGCGTTGCTCGTTTACTTGGCTTTGCCTGCGCCATCCCGCTCCCAGAGAAATTCCGGTTCGCCCTGTGTTTTCGCCACCCACCGAGCCAACACGAACAAGGCATCGCTCAGCCGATTCACAAATTTGATGATGGTTGAGTCAACCGGCTCGACCTTCCCCAGCGCGACACAGAGCCGCTCCGCACGGCGGCATACGGTCCTGGCTTGATGGAGAAAGCCGGATACCTTTCCGCCTCCTGGCAGGATAAACTCCTTGAGCGGCGCCAGATCTTTCTGGCACCGATCGATCAGCTTTTCCAATCTCGTGACATCCGCCGCCGTCACCTGCGGCATATTCTTGAACGTCTGCCCCGGTGCCGTCGCCAGCAGGCTTCCGACGTCGAACAGTTTGTTCTGCACCCAGCGCAATTCCTCTTCCAGGATCGCCGCCGCCGAATATTCATCGAGCACATCGGCATTCATCACTCGTACCACCCCGACCGACGCATTGAGCTCATCGATCGTCCCATAGGCTTCGACGCGCAGGCTGTCTTTCCAGACCTGCTGCCCGCCGGCCAATCTGGTTTTTCCCGCGTCACCCGTTCTGGTATAGACCTTGGTAATGCGCATCACCGCCTCCCCTCGTGTCCGACTGCGACATTGCCCCACGATTCATAATGAATGAGGGATTCCACCGGAAGCCGTTCCCGCCATCCGGCTGTTTCCAAATCCGGTTTGGCGGCAAAATCCGACACGTACCCGAGACAGAGATAGGCCAGCACTTTGACCGGCTTGGGCACGCCGAGCACCCGCTTCAACGCGCCGTGATCCAGAATGCTGACCCATCCGACGCCGATCCCCTCGGCGCGCGCGGCCAGCCAGAGATTTTGAATGGCGCAGCAGGTGCTGTACAAATCCGTATCACGCACGGTCGAACGGCCCAGCACGTGAGGGCCTCCCCGCTGCCGGCTGCAGGTCACCCCGATATTGATCGGCGCTTCTTCGATTCCTTCCAGCTTCAAACTTCTGTAGAGCGCGGCACGCTCCCCCTCATAACAGGCCGCCGCCTTCTCATTGGCCTGCCGGAATAACGCTTTCACCGCGCCCTTGGTCGTGCGATCGCGCGCCACCACAAAATCCCAAGGCTGCATGAACCCCACCGACCCGGCATGGTGAGCTGCGGTCAACACACGCGTCAAGACCTGGTCTGGAATCGGCGCCGGCAGAAAATTCCGGCGAACATCGCGCCGCTCGAAGATCGCCCGATACACAACCTCCCGCTCCACGTCTGAAAATTGCCTATCGTCAGACATTGCCGGCCTTGCTCCTATCTTGTTCGCTCGTGATGCGGCACGGATTGCGGCCCCAACTCACCGGTTGCGACCTTCTCCAAACAACCGGGACAGAGACAATCCTTATACCGTGCGGCAATCCAATCCATGTGAGACTCCGTGATCCCGATCTTCCCGCACCAGCATTGATACCCTCCGCACGAAAACGATTGCCCACAGTGCTCGCACGTCTTGGTTACAGGACATCTCATCGTACGCCCCACCTCACGCTTCAGAACTCCTCAGGGTGCTCAGAATTCAACCCCCGGCTGCGCCTTGATCCCTTTGCGAAAGGGATGTTTGACCTGCTTCATCTCCGTCACTAGATCGGCTTCCTCGATCAAGGCGTCCTTGGCCCCGCGACCGGTGATCACCACATGCTGCATGGGAGGACGAGTCCGCAGTACCGGAAGCACCTCGCCGAGTGACACATAGTCATGATGCAGGGCGATATTGAATTCATCGAGGATCACCATCGCATAGGAGGGATCGCGGAGAAACTCGCACACCTTCGCCCAGGCCTGTTGGGCATGCTGCGTATCACGTTCACGATTCTGCGTTTCCCAGGTATATCCCTCGCCCATCCGCAAAAATGTCACCCGATCCCCAAACGACTTCAGCATCCGCTCTTCCGCCGTATCGATGGCGCCCTTGATAAACTGCACTACCGCCACCTTCTGGCCATGCCCGACACAGCGCAGCGCCATCCCCAGCGCGGCCGTCGTCTTACCCTTGCCGGCCCCGGTGTATACGATCAAGAGCCCCTTCTCCTCTTGTGCCGCCTCAATGCGGCGATCCACCGACGCCTTCAGCCGTTCCATCCTCGCTTTATGCTCATCCTGCTCCGTCACTTCACGCCTCCCCCGACAGCAAATCCCCTATTACGATTCTTTTACCGGCACCGGTGTGCCTGCGAGCGACAATGCGTGAGGGACCTCCCCTGCCCCTCTATCTTGCATCGTAATTCACCCTCACCCCTGCAAATATCGATCGTATAGGAGTGCCATAGAAACGAACCTCTTCGTACTTCTCGTTAAAAATGTTGTCAGCCCGTAAATAGGTTTGCACCCGCTTCGTCACATCGTAAGTCGCGGAGAGATTCCACACATCGAATGCGCGCATGGATTGTTGATTATTGACATCGTCAAACCGCGACCCTACATAGCGGCCTTCCAAATTCACACGGACCGGTTCGACCGGCTGATAACTGACGAGCATGCTCCACTGATCCACCGGCATGCGGGGGGATCGCTTGCCGGGATACTCCTGAAGATTTCTGGTCATCGTATTCGTATATTGCGCCTGAATATCCAAACTCTTGATCCAGGGAGCATCTCTGATCACCGCATATTTGACGCTCGCTTCCCACCCCTTTGTACCAACCAGACCGATATTCTCCGCGCAATAGCCACCAGCCCCGCAGACCGTAGAAGTCGAAACCGCGGCAATCATGTCGCGGAAGCGATTCCAAAAGTATCCCCCACTGAGAGTCAGACGCTTATGCAACAGATACTGGTCTATGCCGACATCCATGCCTTGGCTTCGTTCCGGCTTGAGGTTCGGATTACCGTAATTCGGATAAAATAACTGGTTGATCGTGGGCGCACGAAAACCGGTGGCGTAACTCCCCCGCACCTTTGTGTCGGTCTCTCGATGAAGATAGCCGGCCGTCGTCCGATAGGTCGTGGAACTGCCAAACACATTATAGTCGTCATAGCGGATACCACCAGTGGCAAAGACGCGATCCCACAAATTCAGTTGAGCTTGAGCAAATCCGGCATGACTGAAAACGGTCTTTGTAGGAAAATCGTAATTGTTCGTAAGCAGGTTCTGATTCTCCCCCTGCTGTTGGCGAAATTGATACCCCGCGCTGAGGAGCAGGGGCTTCCCAATCTGAAAATTGTGCTGCCACTCGGCGCGATTGGCCACAGTGTTGATCTGCGATCGATAGAGATACGGCGAATTCACCACCCCGGTTTGTAGATTGCGCTGGGTGGTTCCTGAAAAGGACTCCGAGTCCTCCGTTTGGCGGGACAGCGTTATGGCCTGATTCCACCAAGCCGTGATCGGCTGGGCATAGGTGGCGCTGTACACAAATTGCTGGCTGTTGGTAAACGCTCCCAGCGTGTCGAACCCCGGAGAGGACCCATTGTCAAAATTTACCTTGCCTTGCAACAGGCGAAACGTGACATCGAATCGCCCTTCATGTGGAAGCGCCACACCGAGTCGCGTTGAAGCCTGCCAATTGTGGAACCCGTCTCGCTCCGTGGCCCCCCGCCGGTAATTGACCGCCGAGAACCCGGTATAATCCCAGCGCGACAGCGCCAGACTATAATCCACGATCCCCGTCTTGCCAGACACTTGTCCGCCCTCCCGAATGGATGCAAATGACCCGTATTCGAAAAACGCATTCGCCGAGGGCGCCCCGCTGCCTCGCTTCGTCGTAATATTGATCACCCCGCCCATGGCATCCGCTCCCCACAACATGCTCTGGGCGCCACGAAGAATTTCGATGCGCTCGATGTTGTCGGTCGTCAGATTCGCAAAATCAAAACTTCCCAGTGTCGCGCTATTCATAATCGCACCGTCTATAAGAACGAGTACCTGGTCGGAGTTACTCCCTCGAATACGAACACTCGTACTCGTCCCCGGCCCGCCGTTTGAAAACACCGTCAATCCCTGGCTCAAGCGAAGGGCCTCAGCCACCGTCTTGATTTGCCGCCGCTTGAGATCGTCTTCGGTAAGCACTTCAACCGCACTCGTCACCTGCGCCACCGGAATGGGCGTTTTCGTGGCACTCACGACCACCTCGGGAGTTTCAATAATATCGGCCGGATCGGCCAGAGCCACGTCTTGCGCCGATACGGCAGGAGAAGGAAGGAACCAGACAAGAACGCAGACAGACAACGCCCAGCGAAGAAACAACAACATGACAAAACTCCCTTGTGCTCGAAGGGTTCAGTCGAATCAACTGCGGGCTGGGTCTCCTGACTTGCGGATCGTCGTGTCTCTGCGCCTTCCCATACGCCGAAGCGCACAGTGGCATGCTGCAGAGTTACTCCCCGCTGACAGTGGCGGCACCGTGATGGATTTGCACCATCTTCCCCGTCCCCCGCGTCGTTTCTACAAAACGCCCTTTCACGCTGAAATAATCGTCCCCCCTCATCCACACCCGCACGGCCGGGGACTTGGCCGTGAGGATTGATCTATTTCCCGGCGGACTAGCCAGGCATCGTCACACGCGGCCGGCCGGTCTGCGGATGGGCATCGACCACGACCTCGCAGCCATAGACCATCCGCAGCACATCCGGCTTGATCGTATCTTCTGGCGCCCCCATCCGGCAGAGCTGCCCGTCTTTCAACATCAGTACGCGATCGCACACTTGGCTCGCCACATTCAGGTCATGGGAGACCAGAACCACAGTCAATTGCCGCTCCGCTTTGAGGCGGCCGATGAGCGCACAGATTTCGATCTGATGATTGATGTCGAGAAACGCCATCGGTTCATCGAGCAAGAGAATTGCCGGTTCCTGAGCGAGGGCTCGCGCAATCACGACCCGTTGCCGCTCTCCACCGGAAAGATCCGACATCAACCGGTCGGCCAGAGGCACGACGTCGGTTTCAATCATGGCTTGTTGCACATAGGACAAATCCTGTTCCGTTTCATCCCCGATCCCCATGCTCCACCAGGATGCGCGCCGGTGCGGGAACCGTCCCATGAGCACCGTTTCCACGACCGTGAAAGGAAAGACCTGCACATATTCCTGCGGCACCACCGCCACCGATCGTGCGATCTCTCGCGGATCGAGCCGGCCGATGGAATGCCCGCCGAGCCGAATATCGCCGCAGTGTGGGCGTAACAATCCGGCCAGCAGCTTCAGAAGGGAGGACTTTCCGGATCCATTGGGACCGACGATCCCTAACACTTCTCCTTTCGGGACTCCGAATGACACCCCCTCAAGCGTCCACGCCCGCCCCCGTTGGTCGGCACCATACCGAAAGGATACGTTCTCGACGTCCATGGCGTAGCCGATCGAAATCGGTTGAACCGGTGAACCTATTGTCATCGACGCAGCCATCTCACAACATCCGATCTTTTCGCCATAACAGCAGGTACAAGAAGAACGGGCCGCCGATCAGCGCCGTGACAATCCCCACGGGAATCTCGGCGGGCGCGAACAGCGTCCGCGCGATGGTATCCGCCACGACCAAAAACATCCCCCCCACAAGGACCGAGGCCGGCAACAATAGCCGATGATCCGATCCCAACAGCAGACGAACCGCATGCGGCACAACCATCCCGACAAACCCTATCATGCCACTGACCGACACCACCGCCCCGGTGAGCAGAGCTGTGAGGACAAAAAGGTGTTTCTTGGTACGCTCGGTATCGATCCCCAACGAACGGGCAGTCTCCTCTCCCAGCGTCAGCACGTTCAGCGTCTGCGCCTTCTGCATCAAGATCGCCAACACAAAGACCGCATAGCCCACCAGCACACCCAATGCGGGATACCCCGGCGCGGTTAACGAGCCCATCAGCCAGGCCATGAGACCGGCAGATCGATTGGGTTCCATGATGGAGGTGATAAACATAATGAGGGCTGTGAGAATGGCGTTGAGAATCACTCCGGCGAGCAACAGGCTGTGAATCGACAGCCGCCCCTGCGACTGTGCCAAGCGATAGATCACCACCAGCGTCAGCAGTCCCCCGGCAAATCCGCACAGGGGAAGGATTGGCAGCAACGCCATCATCGTGCCGATCCCTAAGAGCATCGTAACCGCCGCTCCCAGCGCGGCACCGCTTGAAACGCCGAGCACATAGGGATCGGCCAACGGATTTCTCAGCAACGCTTGCAGCGTGACGCCCACCGCCGCCAGACTGCCGCCGACAAGAAACCCCATCAGCACACGCGGCAGTCTGACTTGTAAGAGAATCACGCCGGAGGTGCCGATCGAGGCCTGATCCAATTCCCCGGTCTTCAGGGCATGCAAGAGCGCCTGGAACACATCCCCCAGCGGCGCCGAAGCGGCGCCGAACCGGCTACAGAGCGTCACGACCCCAAGACTGGCCAACAGAAGTCCGACAAGGACGAGGCCCCAGCGCCGGCCGGTGAGGATCATCCCTGTACGCTGCCACTTCCCTTTCACGTCCCACCCCACAGCCCCGTTTGGCTGGGAGACTGGCTCTGGCGACGAGACTGCAAGATGCGCGGGAGTGGCTTGGCCATTTGCCATGATCTTTATGGCCTTTCACCGGTCGAAGAGGATGACACAGAGGAAGGATGCAATATGTCAACCAACAGTTCCAAGCCCTTTCCGATACGGGGACCAGGCCGATTGAGCAGGTCGGCTGGAATCTGCCGCAACCGGCCCTGTTTCACAGCCGTGAGCGTGGTCCACTGCCGCCAGGCTTTCTGTTCACTTTCAGAAATACCCTCGGCCTTGCCGATGGGAAACACCAATACTTCCGGGTCCTCTTGCAACACCGCTTCCATACTGAGCCTTGGATAGGGCGTGGCGCTCTTAGCCGCCACATTCACTCCGCCCACAAGACCAATGAGTTGATCGATGAAACTGCCAGGCCCGACGGTAATGAGCGGCTGGCTGTTCAAGACATACAGCACCCGCACGGGCGGCTGGCCTTGTGTTCTCACTTTTAGGCGCGCAATCTCCTGACGCAGATCCATCCCTAGCGCCACAGCTTCCGTGGAGCGATCCAACATGCGCCCCAGCGTCTGGATATGCGAAAAGATATCCTCGACGCTCCGGTCGGCCAGGATAAAGACCGGGATTTTCAGTTCTTCCAGCTTTCCGAGAAGATCCAGCTTTAGAAATTGCTGCGGGGTAATGATCAGGTCCGGCTGAAGCGCGACCAGCGATTCCAAATTGGGGTTGGCATACCCAACCTTCGGCTTCTGCGCCGCCTCTGGAGGGAAATCGCAAAACTGCGTCACCCCGACCACCTGTGAACCAGCACCGATCGCAAACAACGTTTCCGTTACACTCGGGGCCAGCGACACAATCCTGGTCGGCGCCTTGGCCAGATAGATCTTGCGGCCCATGTCATCGACAAACGACCTGGACGACACGTGGGCCATAAACGGCATACCAGTGAGAATACCCTGCTGTCGGCGTTTCATATCCGGCATCTCATTATGCGCAAAAGCACCACCCGCTGGCATCCCATTCACACACAGGAGCAGGACGCAGACTCCGCTGAAAATCGCTTTAAACAGGCCCAAAATAAAAAATCCCCAAGGCCTACAATAGACCCTGAGGATTGCCCCGCTTCTACATCCTCGCCTGTTCCCCAGCCCTCGAGGGAACGATGGTCAACTCTCCAGGGAGGTCTTCTGGCTCATGGTTCATCCTACTTCCCGCGCCTTCCCATCCAAACGGACAGTGGCATTCACGGGTTTCGTCCCCATTCACAGCGGCGGGACCGCGAGGGAGTCACACCCTCTTCCCTTACCCCGGAGTTACGATATGGTGTCGGCACTCTAGGAGATGGAAGTAAAACTTGTCAAGTTCCATAATGTCCGATCACTGCGTCTTTACTGTACACCGTTCCCTCGACACCGCCGTCCTCATCACGAGAAGTGCCCGTTACATCGAGACTTTTTACGGAGATCCTATAGGCATAGAGCTTGCTCGCATCTCTAGCGAGCGATTCTGTCGAATTTACGGAACGCTTTGCCACAAATAGACCATTACACCATCGGGTAGGGAAGAGACAGCGAACCAGTCATGCGAAATCTGATTATTAGCGCCTGTATTATCGGTCTGTTTTTAGAGCTCTCGGGGCTCATGTGGTCGCTCAAAAAAGACGGCACCAGCGACACCTTTGTCGTGCTGACAGAGCCTGCACCTCGCATGATCGAGCATCCGTTGGAAAATGGCTATTTTCTTCTTCTTGGCATGGCCGCTGATCGCACACAGAATCCGATCCAAACCGGCTATGACATTTGGCTCGAATCAAGCACACGTCCAAACAGCACCGGCTTCGATTTCAACAAATCAGGCCGATCCGAACTCCGACTCCCCGTTGCAGTGGATCAAGTCGTTCCAGAGTGGTACGCGTCCAATCCTCTGGAGGCATTGCAAAAGCAGGACGCCCTGTACCGGGTCTCCGCCGACCGCTACCGCCCCCTGGTGGCGCGCTACGAGCAATGGCTTCAAATGATCTTTGAAGATTGGGGCTATGTCCATCAGGGGGCTCCGCGCATCGAAGAACTATTGGGTGCCCACCGGCTCTATGTTGCAGAGGGGGTCTCACAAGAGACCGCCACCGGCCTCGCACGGCTCTCTCAGGACCTGGCTAAATGGCGTACGGTCCTGCGTGACGCCCGCACCCTCCCGCTCAAAATTATGGCCGCCGTCATGATTGACGACAACGTGCAACTCGTTTCTAGAATTCTGAGCCACGAGTCGGTCGATCGGAAGATCTTGGCGCAGAGCATCGAGTTGCTCCAACCCCTCACTGCCGCGGAGTATTCGCTCCAATGGCCGGTTCGAAACCACTTCACACTGACCTATTTGCGTCAGCGCGCAATAGAACTGTCCCCACTCCAGGAGCCCCAAACCGACTGGACACCCTATGAGGCCATCGCACACAGTGCCCACCTACCATCTCATGCGTTCCAGAAAGTAGAACATCCCCAGAACCGCCCGTCTCTGACAGCCTCTTCACAAAGCCAGCACACCTGGAATACCTATGCAACGTATTACGATGCTCTCATCAAAACCGCCGACTCCGTCCATAGCCCGCTCCCCAAACTGCACGACATTGCGAAAAACTCTTCCCGCACATTCACGAACCCTCTGGAATTTGAACCGGAGTGGACGCCCTTCAGTCAACGACTCGTGGAAACCGATGCACGTCTCCGGCTAGCCTCACTCCAAGCCTTAATGCGCAAACCAACCGCCACTGCCACCATTCCCACACGGCTGGCAGAAGTCGGAGCGAAATACTACGATCCCTTTTCAGGCCTCCCCATGCTCTGGAGCCCTACGCAAAGAAAGCTCTATAGCGTCGGGAAAGATCATTTGGATGATGGGGGTGATCTGACCTTTGACATTAGCGTTCCGCTCTCAAGCGCCATGACCCCACTAGGTCACTCCTTGTAGAAATCCTCTCTGCCATAGGCAGCGCTTAAGTCTCAAGCCGGCCACGGCTAATCATCCACCGATGATCACGAGCGCTATTTCTGGAACTTCAGCTTGAGGACAAGAATTGCCAGGGTCAGCACAAATGTGATGACATTGGTCACGATGATCGGCCAGGAGTGAAGAAAGAGGCCATAGAGGAACCAGAGGAACACACCCGTGGTAAAAGTCAGCAGCATCGCCAACGACACATCATTCGCAGACTTGGTGACCCACGTCCGTTGAAGCTGCGGCCAGAAGGCAATCGTCGTGAGAGTGCCGGCAATAAATCCTATCCATGTTTCGAATTCCATAACGCTTCTCCGCCTGCTCCCTTACCGGCGGCCCTCACAGAGCAATCCAGCTTGCCGCTTGTCATGCGCCCTCTGTCTATGCTACCATCTGACGTTCTTGAGAACCTGTTTCTTTACAAGGAGTCTTACCGTGGCATTTTCATGCGATCTCTGCAACAAGCGCCGCCAATCTGGGAATAACGTCAGTCATGCCAACAACAAGACGCGGCGGGTATTCAATCCCAATATTCAGTCCGTTCGTGCCGTAGTCGGTGGAGCCACATTGCGGATTCGTGTCTGCACCCGCTGCCTGCGCTCTGGGTTGGTCAAGAAGGCCGTCTAGTCCTCTTCTCCGCTCACTCCGAACATCCTTACGGCATTGAGTACTGCACCAGGCTCCCTCGCTCAGTAAGATCTTAATCGATCATGGGGCGAAGGGGTCTGGTTATGCATTTACCACCTCACACGCCGACATCCCATCACAATCCGCTTTTCTCTTTATCGAACCGATTGATGCCTGACTTCTATATCGCGAAGACTTTGCGTGTAGGCGGCGCAGATCTCTTTCGCCCTGGGTGGCTCATCCTGATATTTGGCAAGGCACTAGCGGTAGGCGCTCAATAACTCCGCCTGCTCTTCCTGGACATCGGCCTTCATTTTCAAAACACGATATTCTTGATAGTAGTGGCAGCCCGCCAATGCGTGCAGGACTGCAGTGCCCCCAGCAATCAGAATGCGCCACCTCATTCGCCATGGTCAGAGAATATAAAAAAGGACTTGGAAGCAGATGCCTCTCAAGTCCTCTATCCCTTACGCGTGACATATCACGCCTTCTATTTCAGGTCTTATTTGGAGCGGGCGATGGGATTTGAACCCACGACAACTTGCTTGGGAAGCAAGGACTCTACCACTGAGCTACGCCCGCTCACGCTTCACTTTATACAGTAAACTTAATAGGGCTGTCCAGCAGCGAACGAATCGATGCCCTCCATCAGCAGCACACGCCAAGAGACAATATAAAATAAAAAAGAAGGGGGCCTTGGCCCCCTTCTCCCCAATCACCTACGGCTCTTATGACGAAACGGCCTCAGATTGGCAAGCACTGAGTGAGAGCCCCCTGATATCCCGACTTGCATGTCGTATAGCACAGCTGCCCTTCCTTCTCCATTCCGCTGGCACAAGACGACAACGGCTTCCCCCACGGAGTGGGATTTGAATAGGTCTTCTTCGTGCAGGACACTCCGATGTCCGTGCCCATATCCGAGGGACACTTCGGAGTACACCAATCCAGCAACAACTCTTTGTAGCCAGAACTACAATTTGAATAGTAAATCTGCCCCTGCTTCTCACAGCCCACAGTAGGATTGGCGGCCTGACAGCGCTTCTTCGCGTCATCGAGTGAAAAAGCCTTATCGCCAAATTGAGATATTGTCAAATGTTGTGGATTGAGGTGATCAGGCGGCGACCTTTCCTGTTTTCTTCTCTGACGGTTCTTCCGCGCGCTCGACTGGCTGCCCATCCTTGAACCCACGCCCCGCCCGGACCAACGGCAGCAGCTCATGGGCATCGAGCCGGCGCCAGGATTGCTGCGCCGCCTCCAGCAGCTTGAAGGCCATCGTCAGGCCCGCGGTCCGCGAGCCCGCCCCCTTGGTGACACGCGTCCGGAGCTTCACCGTAGCAAACGTCGATTCAATTGGATTGGTCGTCCGAATATGTTTCCAGTGGGCCGCCGGGAACTCGAAATGGGTCAGGAGCCGAGCGACATCGGTGGTCAGGGAGTGCACGGCTTTCGGATACTTCGCCGCATAATCCTGGGCGAACCGGTCGATCGCCTGCTCGCAGGCGGCCCGGGTGTCCGCATACATCATGTCGTGCAAGGCTCGCTTGGCCTGGGGCTGCAGCCGGGTGGGGAGCTTGTCCAGCACATTGGCGATGCGATGGACCCAGCACCGCTGCTCCCGGGTCTCGGGCCAGACCTCGCGCACGGCGGCCCAGAACCCCAGTGCCCCGTCCCCGATGGCCAACGCGGGGGCCCGCAGGCCCCGGCGCTTGAGGTCCCGCAGCACCGTCAACCAACTCTCCGTACTCTCCCGATAGCCGTCCTCAATCGCGATCACCTCTTTCGTCCCATCGAGACGCACGCCGACCACGACTAACGCCGCGAGGCGGTCCTCCTCCAGGCGAATCGTGAAATGGACCCCGTCCACCCAGAGATAGATGAAGTCGCGATCCGCCAGGGGGCGCGCACGCCACTGCTCATAGTCGGTCCGCCAGGCCGCCGTCAGGCGCGTGATGGCGCTGGGCGAGAGCCCTGCCGCGTCGGCGCCGAGCAGCACCGGCAGCGCCTCGCGGAAGTCTCCGGTGGAAAGCCCATGGAGATAGAGGAGCGGTAACACCGCATTCACCTGCGGTGAGCGGCGCAGATACGGCGGAAGAATCGCACTGGTGAATTTCTGTCGCGTCACGTTCAGCACGCGTTGATCATTCACCCGTGGCGCTCGAATGGTGACCGTCCCGGCGCCCACCGTCACGCGCCGAGGCTGGGCCTGCCCATTGCGGACCACTAAGGCATGGCCGCGGCTGTCACGCGCCTCGTGATGCTGTCGCCGGTATTCCTCCACTTCGACTTCCAACGCCGCCAGGATCATGCGGCGGGCGCCCTCGCGGGCCAAGGCATCCAGCGCCGTGGCCACCTCCGGCTCTTGCTCTTGTACTCCCGTGGTCGTTCGGACTATCGTCATCATCGGCGTGCCTTTCCCCGGCCTGCCAGCTGGTATGTGGGTTGTTGTTCACCCGGAAAGGTACGCCACCTCGCTCACCCCGTTCCACAACTTCTGACCATAGCTCCGCCAAATTTCCACGGGTATTTCTTGCGTTGATAGTTTCCCGGCTTGGCGCAGAAGGCCCCGTCGTCGCGGTACCCACTTGGGCAGTTCTGCCAGCACACACCCGCCACCAGCTTGTAGCCCGATTGGCAGGGTTCGTAGCAGAGCGCCCCGGACTGCACCTGGCCGGACGCGCAACTCAGGGGCTTACCGGCACCACGGCTGTAGGATTTCAATTCAGGCTCTGGTTCAACACAACCTTCACCGGCAGACATATCCCACATAGCATCGGCCTTCGACGTACTTTGCGAAGAGCACGTATCGGCTGCTGCAGGTATGGTCAGCTGGTCAAAGGCCCCAGTCATGCTAGCATATTGGAATAGGTCTATCGTATCCGAGGGAGCGGAAGTAATCACAACGGGGGCGAGCTGGTTTCCTGTCGGATGACCGGAAACCTGCCCCGACTGCAACGCCTGCTGATATTGTTGCGCGGCGCCAATAACAGACGATACGTTAAATCCGGACGGCGATTCCGTCACGACCACGATCGTGCTTCCCTGCTCGACTACCGCGCTCTGCGCAGGAACTGCAACAAATTCCGTACCGGTGGTAGTCGAAGCGGGATCTCCAATCGCTCGGGTTTGAATTTGTGGAACTGTCGCTCCGCCCTTGCCGAACACCGCGACGACCGGTGCCGGATTCACACCCTTAGCCGCGCGAATGCTTGTCGTCAGGTTGCGCAGTCTGGCCTGGCCCCACTGCCGTATCGACCGCTGACTTGCGGCGAGATTCTCGATCGCGGTCTGCACCGCAGCCAGGCCGCTCTGGGCGTTGGCCATCACCGTCGCGTTACTCTCACTGGTGGGCGTGAGCGCGGTACTGAGTGCAATGGCATTCGCCTTCAAGGCTTGGATCTGGGCGGCGATCGCTTGCAGCTCAGCGATTTTGACCTTGCGCGAGCCCTGCGGGTACTTCGCGAGATAATTCCGCACCGCCGCGTTGAGATTCACGATCGGCGCTCCCTGCGGCAGGCTGCGTATCAGGGGATTCGACGCCAGATAGGCATCGCTGGCCTGCAGCAAGGCCACCAGTTTCGCCTGGCGGTCGAAGACCGCCCGGTTGAATTCCTTGGCGAGGACTTGCTCCACCACATCGGTCGTGCAGGCCGCCACCGCCGTCGGTCCGGTCACCCGCTCCAACGTAAAGGAGGAGAAGGGATCGGCCGTCTGCCAGCGTGTCGAAATCAGTTTGTCGCCCAACCCGTTATAGTGCCAATACCGGCCAGTCGCCGCGCTCTTGATCCGCACCGAACCATTGACCGCCGGCTCCAGCCACACATTGGCGCGAGGATCATTGATCGCCTGGCGGGTAGACACCAGCTTGTCGCCCGCCTCTTCGTACAAATACTGGCCCGTGGCCTTGTTCCTGATCCTGACCGAGCCGTCCGGCGAGACCGGGCCTGGCACCAAGCGGGCCTTGCTGATCGGCATCAATCAGTACAAGGCCGTGCCCAAACTGCAGGGCTCGCTGAATGACATCGATACGATGCGGCAGATCTTGCGCTCGCGCTGGGGGTTTGCCGAATCAAACATTGCGGTGCTCACTGACGAAGCCGCCACGCGCGCGGGCATCCTGACGGCGCTTGAGCAATTGGTCGCAACCGCCGGTCCGAACGATACCGTCTATTTTCACTACTCCGGCCACGGCTCGCAGGTTGAAGATCTCAACGGAGACGAACTCGACGATCATCTCGACGAAACACTCGTCCCCCAAGACGGGCGCAGCGGCGACGTCCGCGATATCACCGATGACGAACTCGATGCCATCTTCGCCAGACTCCGTGCCAAGCACGCCTTTATCGTGCTGGACTCCTGCCATTCCGGCACGGCCACTCGCTCGCTGGATATCCGCATCCGCTCGATCCCTCGCGACACCCATCTCAATATCTACCGCGCGGCCGAATCGGCCCTGCCGAAAACTCGCGCCGTTGTTCCAGTGATTACATCCAGGTACGTCGTCATGACCGGCGCCGCCTCGCATCAGGAGGCCCTCGACGGTCCGGTGGACGGCCGTTACCATGGCTTCTTTACCTATGCCCTCGCGAAGAGCCTCGGCAACTCCAGTCCGCAAGCCTCTCCACGCGAGGTCTTTGCCGGGGTCGAACGCGAGCTGAAGCGCATCCAAACCCATTTCGGCCGATCGTCGATGCCGGAGCCTCAACTCGAAGCGCCGCCGGAACTCATTGAAGCCAGCCTCCTGAGCCCCGCCACTTCATCCGGTGCAGGCTCGGCGCAACAGCCCGCCGCTCGACTGCCCTGGCTTGAAGTGACCCCCGGACAAAAGGGGATGGTTACGTTGATTAACGGTTCGCTCTTGGGGGCTGCGCCAGGTTCCACATGGTCAATCTACTCTGCTGGGGAGACCCTCTTTGCGCCAGGACGCGCATTGGCCATCGCGACGGCCACGCAAACCAACGGGAAAGACGCGCTCGCCAAGCTGCAATCATCCGCCGGTCCTATTCCCGCCGGCGCACGAGCCATTGCCCTGCTTCCCGCCCCGACCGGTCAGCGTATCCCGATTCGGATTCTGGATGTCCCGCCAGGCCGTCGAGGCGTGATCGAAGAAACCCTGAAAACGAACATCAAGGACGTCGATCTGGTTGGAGACGATCACCCGGCCCGTTTTGCTGTGGATATCGAGGGAGAGACGCTGCGTCTCCTGGCAGCGGACGGCCTTCAGGTGGTCGGCACCTTCGAATTGAACGAGCCCTGGGGAGCCGGCATTGCGACGGTAGTCTCCCGGTCGGCCAATGCGTCCGAACTCCTGACGCTGGACAACCCTTCGTCACAGCTGAAGATAGACGTGCGGGTGGCGACCGCCGTGAAACCCAAACCCAGCGTGCGCACACGAGGCATCAAAGTCGTGGCCGACACGCAGGCGGCGAAGTATCGCATCCGCAAATCGGGCAAACCTCGCACCGAGCACAATAGCCTGCAACTGGAAGTGCGTGTGAACAGCGACTCCTACGTCACGATTGTGGACGTCGACTCTGAGGGCGGAGTCAATCTGCTCTTCCCGAACAACTACCAACAGCGAAGCTTCTATGGCGACGGTTTCCTCCGCGCGAGCGAGCCGGCGCTGATCCCCGACTCCATCAAACCCGGGAACAAAGCCGGATTCTATTGGGATTACAGCCCCCCTAAAGGCACCGATACGATTCGCGTCTTCACCAGCACCGATCTGCAAACGGCCCAAATGATCCGTGATCGAATCAAGACGTTGCAGGCAGCCGGGGAACAAGGAGGCGCGACGGTCAAAACACGGTCGGTCGCCAACACCGTCCAATCACTCCGAGACAGCCTCGCGTCCGTCGCAGCCCGCGGAATCATTACCGTGGCTGATACCACCACGCCCCTTCCAGGAGAAGTCACAACCCAGCCGATAGATCAGCCACCTCCGGCCGCTCCGCAGGCCATGCCCGGCGCAACTGAACTGGCAGCTTCATCCGCCACAACAAATACCTCCACGGCAGACTGGACCGCCACATCGGTCACCATCATGATTTCGGAGTAGCTGGTCACCGACGAGGGGGGATACGACCTGACGGCTGTCAGAGGCTCGCACGCAACAAGCAGAGTGCTCTATGCCAACTCCACAACCGCAAACTTGCGGCGGCCGATCTTCATCCGGTACTGACGGCCGGCGGCGAGGGTGACGCTGGCTGTGGCATCACTCTGCTTCTGTTGATCAAACTCCACTCCGCCCTGAACGATCAGCCGACGGGCTTCACTCTTGCTCGGCACAAGACCTGTCCTGGCTACAAGCTCGATAAGTCCGATCGACTGCCCGTCTTTGAGATCCTGTGCCGTCAGGACAAGCCGGACATCGGGTTCGTCCGGAAACTCGCGCTCGGAAAACTTGTGCTGGAAGGCGGCTCGGGCCCGTTGTCCGGCCTCTTCGCCGTGATAGCGCGAAACGATCAGCTGCGCGAGGGATTGCTTCGCCTCCATGGGATGCAAGGTCTTCACACGTTCAAGGTCTTCCGTCGTCAACAATTCATAGTACCGTGCCATTAGGGCATCGCTGATCGACATGACCTTGCCAAACATCTCCTCCGGCTTGTCTTCGAGCGCGATGTAGTTCCCCACGCTCTTGCTCATTTTCTTCACGCCGTCGGTGCCTTCGAGCAACGGCATAGTGATGACGACTTGCGATTCCTGGCCAAAGTCGCGCTGCAGCTCCCGTCCGACGAGCAGGTTGAATTTTTGATCGGTCCCCCCCAACTCGACGTCAGACTTCAATGCCACCGAGTCGTACCCTTGCACGAGCGGATAGAGGAATTCGTGCACACTGATGGGCTTCTGATCATGAAAGCGCTTATGAAAATCGTCCCGCTCCATCATCCGGGCCACCCGATAGTGCGCGGCCAGCTGAATCAAACCTTCCGCCGTCATGGTTCCCATCCACCGGCTGTTGAACTCAATAGTCGTTTTCTGCGGATCCAGAATTTTGAAAATCTGACGCTGGTAAGTTTTGGCGTTGTCCTGCACCTGCTCCTTGGTCAGCGCTCTCCTGGTCTCCGAGACGCCGGTGGGATCACCGATCATCCCCGTAAAGTCGCCGATCAGGAACAAGACCTGGTGCCCCAAATCCTGAAAGTGTTTCAGCTTGTGAATCAATACCGTATGGCCGAGATGCAAATCCGGCGCAGTCGGATCGAATCCAGCCTTGATCCTCAAAGGCCGATTCTCTTTCAGCGACCGGGTCAGCTTTGCCTCCAGCTCAGTCTGCTGAATCACTTCGACCGTTCCACGCAAAATCAAATCGAGCTGCCGACTCAGTTCGCTCATATGGAAGCCTTCTCTCCCTTGTCCGACGCAACCGGGGGCGTAACCGTCACCAACCGCCTCAACCGCTCAAGCTTCTTTTGTCCGATGCCCTTCACTCCGCGTAAATCCTCAACCGCATGAAATCTTCCCCTGGACTCACGATAGGCAATCACACGTCTGGCCAATACTGGTCCCACGCCGGGCAACTGCTCAAAGTCCGCCACGCTCGCGCGATTGAGGTCAATCAGCTTCGGATCTTTTGAAACACTCTGTGGGCTATTTGCCGGCACAGGATTCTGACCTAGTGCGTCTCCGACCGACAATGATGGAGCCAGCCCACCAGCCTGAGCGAAAGACGCAGGCTGTGGCGGAATAGGCCGCTGCATGGTCTGCGGTGCCTGCCAGACGATCCAGAATACAACGCCCATCGTCAGAGCAAACATCCCGAGTTTGAGCAATAGGGATCGAAGCAGACTCATGCTTTCTTCTTCGCCTGATGAATGGCATGCCCTTCAAGATCCTCAATCGCTTCCTGAAATCCTTCCGCCAACGTGGGATGTGCGTGAATCATGTGCGCCACCTGCGACATCGTCGCGCCGGTCTCCATCGCCAATGCAGCCTCATGAATAAGATCGGCCGCATGGGCCCCGACAATGTGCGCGCCCAGCAACCTGCCGCTTGCCGCATCCGCAATTACTTTGAACAGTCCCGTGATATCACCCGTGGCTTGCGCCTTGCCCAAGGCCGCATACCGGAACCGCCCGACCTTGATTGCCTGCTCCGGATCTCGACCAGCCGCCTGAACTTGTTCACGAGCTTGCCGCTCGGTCAGCCCGACCCGCCCCACTTCTGGCAGCGTAAAGATACCGGCCGGAATCACATCATACCGGATCGTAATCGGATGCCCCAGAATATTCTCAACCGCGACTTTGCCTTGCGCGGATGCAACATGCGCCAGCATCGCCTTGCCCACCACATCCCCGATTGCATAGACGCCAGGAACGTTCGTGTGCATCCGCTCATCGACGAGAATTTCCCCGCGACGTCCTAGCACAATTCCTGCGTTCTCCACACCGATATCACGAGACTGAAATCCACGGCCGATCGACACGAGAAGCATCTCAGCTTCGAGCGTGGTCCCGTCTTTCAGCGTGGCCCTCACCACGCCGTCTTGCACGACCATCCGCTCAATCGTCGTGCCGGTGTTCACCTCGACCCCGCGTTTTTTGAGTTCCCGCGCCATGAGCACGGAAACCTCCTCGTCTTCCAATGGGAGAACCGCCGACTGCAGCTCCACCATCGTCACCTGCGTGCCCAATCCGCTAAACAGCGACGCGCACTCGCACCCTTCTACTCCAGCGCCAAGGATGATCATTCTCGGCGGCGCGGCGTCAAGATCCAATGCCTGCTTGCTCGTAATGATGGTCTTGCCATCGATCGGAAACTGCGTGAGCTGCGGCCATGACGACCCGGTGGCGATCACAATCGCGTCCGCCTGCACCGTCCGCTGCGACCCGTCGCCGGCTGTCACGGCAATCGTGCGCGCATCAACCAGACGGCCGCGGCCTTCGACCACCTCAATATTCCAGGCCTTGAACAACGTCGCAATGCCCTTCACCAACGTCGCCACCACCTTGTTCTTGCGCGCAACCATGCGCGCCAGGTCATAGCGCGGAGTGCCGGACAGAAGAATGCCCAGATCCTCAGCCTTCTTCAATTTGTCGCCGAGTTCAATGACGGAGAGGAGGGATTTACTGGGGATGCAGCCCCAATTCAAACACACGCCGCCGAGCGCCTGCTGCTCGATCACCGTCACACGGGCACCCAGTTGAGCCGCCCGAATGGCCGCCACATACCCGCCAGGTCCGGCGCCCAAAATCGCAATGTGTGTCGCCATGGGAAAGTTTAATGTTTCTGGCTGGCCAGAAAGGATTCGTATTGGGCTGCGGTCATTAACTGCTCCACCTCAGCTGGCTTGGAGAGCTCGATTACCACAATCCAGCCCTTGCCATACGGATCGCTGTTCACCACTTCCGGATGATCTTTTAAATCGGCATTGATCTTCGTCACCATGCCACTGACCGGCGTGTAGATCGTCGAGGTGGTCTTCGTCGATTCCACCTCACCGATCTGCTGTCCGGACGACACCACCGCGCCAACCTTGGGCATATCGATAAACACAATATCGCCAAGTGCATCCTGGGCAAAGTGGCTGATGCCGACCGTCGCCTGTGTCCCGCTGAGACGCACCCATTCATGTTCTTTGTGATACCGCAAGTCCGTCGGAATCATAGGGTCCCCATGCTGGTAAATTGAATGACACTCAGATGAAATGTGGTCGGATCGTAGTGGGCTAGACCGGCCTTTGTCAAGGAAATCGGGCGGCTTCAGGCACGCGAACCAGCAAATTCCAATTCCCTTGTTCCGGAACCCTTGCCTGCGCCGCTCCAACCCATTTCGCGATTGACGACACCTCAGGGTCCGCCACAGCCACACCGAGCCACCATCGATCCGTCGCTCCTGCTTGCTGCGCCAACGGTTCAGGCAGAGACAGGTCTCCCGCTCCCTCATTCCGCACCACAAGGGCCCCTCCTGTCCGCTGAAGCAGTTCGGCCACATCCTCACCGTACTCTTCCAGTCCCGCAAGCGGTCTATTCACCGTCGCAGGATGCACCTCGATCAACAACCTCCCGGTCGGATTCACCTCGCGGAGCCAGGCTCTGATGCGCGCAACCAGCGTGGCATATCCACGCGCTTTCCAACCAGCCCACCGCCAGTACTGCGTCTCACGCTCTGAACCCGTCACATCTCCGTTTCCACCTTCCCCGAGCAATTGCTGGGGAGAGAGGGTGCTACCAAATGCGGAGGCAAAGAGTTGATACGAGGTATCTGAATATTCTTTGGCAAAACCATCGCCTTCCCGTGCCTGCAAGAATAATCCATCACAACCGGTTCGAAGCAATGTCTTGACCCGTTCTTCTATGGCCGTTTGGTAGGCCGGATGCATGATATCGGGATGGATCTGCCGTTCCGATTCACCGGCACTCCCGCTGGACAGCCCCTGACTCCGCCCAGCAGCCATTGTTATCCACTCCGCATGCATCGGCAGTCCTCGCCCCTGATGGAGATCGAGGGATACCCACACCGCAAGGCCGGCAACATGCGCCGCTTCCACCAACGCCCGCATACGCTCGACATCCTCCTCCGCTGTGCCACCGGACAGAGCCGGATCGATCAGTATTGAAGTCACTCCAGATTTCAACAACGACTGCAGCCACGAAATCCATACCGACACAGGAGGAACTTGCGCGAGGGAAAGGCCTACCGCGATCTGACGGATAGGCACTGCTTGAGCCACTGTCGGCACCTGACGCAACTCATCCAAACGACGGAGCGCATGACCGCGATACAGCGGTTGATTCGGATCAGTTCCAGCCTCATCACCCGCCAATGTCCGGTATTCCGCCATAGCCGCACGATACTCCCCTAGCTGCTCATAGGAACGCCCCAACCACCAGCGTGCTTCCGCTATCCTCGGCGTACTAGGATCAACAGAATCGACAAACCGCTGGAAGAAGAGCACCGCAGCGGGATACCGCGCCTGCACAAACGCCCGATGGGCTTCTCGAAGCAATATCAGGTGGGCGTCGCGAGCAGGATCACTGTGGGCATCCTCGATAGAAGAGAAGACTGGCGGAGGCGATGGAGCGATTCGTGGAGAGCAGGCCAACAAAAATCCGAAGGATAGCGCAAGCGCTATCCTTCGGATCAGGTCTTGCGTCTGAATGAAGGGCAAAAAAACCATCGCCCTCCGAGGCATGCTTAACTGAAGATTTCCATGCCGGGGAAGAAATAGCTCACTTCGAAAGCCGCCGTTTCAGGAGAGTCCGATCCGTGCGCGGCATTAAATTCGATATTCGCCCCATGCGCCTTACGAATCGTCCCCGCTTCAGCCTTGGCTGGATCTGTCGCACCCATCAGTTCCCGGTTCTTCTTGATCGCGTTGTCGCCTTGCAGGACAATCACGACCGCAGGACCAGATGACATAAAAGTGCACAGGCTATCGAAGAACGGCCGCGCCTTGTGAACGGCATAAAACCCCTCGGCCACCGGCTTCGACATCTGCATCAACTTCATGGCCACTGGCTTCAATCCCGCCTGCTCATAGCGGTTGATGATATCTCCGATAGCATTCTTCTTCACTGCATCCGGCTTGATAATCGCTAATGTCCGTTCGCTCATTGTCGCTACGATTCCTCCACACAGTTAAAGGATAAATTCAATATCGTTGCCGCATTATAAGTGGCTGGGAAAGGACTTGCAACTGCTAGAAATGGCCGGCTCCTATCCCGTCCCGCAGATATCCTCGATGTACTTCGATTCTGGTTAGAATGCGAACTGCCGAGCCAGCTCACCAGGCTTGAAGATGCCCTGTTCAGTGATGATGCCTGTGATCAACTCAGCCGGCGTCACATCGAAGGCAGGATTGTAGACGGCTACTCCAGCCGGCGCGATCAGATGGCTGCCATGGATGGTGGTAACTTCAAGCGGATTGCGTTGTTCGATCGGAATATCCGCTCCGGACTTCGTCTTGAGATCGATCGTCGAATAGGGAGCCGCAACATAGAACGGCATTCCATGCGCCTTGGCTAACACGGCCACTGAGTAGGTGCCGATCTTATTCGCCACATCACCGTTGGCCGCGATGCGATCGGCGCCGACGACACAGAGCTGAATCTTTCCTTGCCGCATGAGCGCGCCGGCCATATTGTCGGTAATCAGCGTGACAGGTATCCGGTCTTGCATCAGCTCCCAGGCCGTCAGCCGTGCCCCTTGCAAGACCGGCCTGGTTTCATCGGCAATCACCTGAATCTTCTTCCCCTGCTCCCAGGCAGCCCGGATGACACCAAGGGCCGTGCCATAGCCTGCAGTCGCCAACGCCCCAGCATTGCAATGGGTCAGGACAGTTTCTCCGTCTTTGATCAAGCCTGCGCCGTGCTTCCCCATGGCTTTGCACAGGGCAATGTCCTCTTCGAGAATGGCTTGCGCTTCGGTGATCAGCGCGGCCTTGGCGGAGGCGATCGGCTGGGCAGCCAGTGACGCCAGCTTCTTCTTCATGCGATCGAGAGCCCAAAACAGATTTACAGCTGTAGGCCTTGTCGCACCCAAATGGTCACAAACAGCCTCAACGGCTTGAGAAAAGTGAGCGAAGTCTGCCGCCGAAACCGCCTGGGCCCCGAGGGCCACCCCGAGCGCCGCTGTGACTCCGATCGCAGGCGCGCCTCTGACCTTTAACTCACGAATCGCATCGGCGACCGCCCGATAGTCTCGGCAATCGAGAAACTCAACATGTTCCGGCAAGCGGCTTTGATCAAGCAGCCGAACAACGCCGTTTTTCCATTCAACGGTGGGAACCATGGTGACCTTGTACCGAGATTGAAACAGAAGTGCAAGGCACGAGGAACCTCTTCCGAACCGAGATGTCGAACCGGATTTCGCCCGCGATCCCCGAATTACGCCGGCGCAGCTCGCTTCCTGAGTGGGACAGCCTGCAACACCGGAGGCTGGGCCGGAGAATGTTTGCCCAACTCTCGCTCAAGCATCGCGCGAATAAATCCGCTGGCCGTATAGCCCTGTTGCTTGAGCGCATCGAGCTGCTGTTTCAACTCCTCAGGCAGCTGAATGACAATACGAACGAGATTGGCCATGATGTGCACACTCCTCCAGTATTCAACCTCTGGGTAAAGGTTGATATGCACAGGCTATGCCTTGAACAGGCTATAGCCATCCGACAGCAATGGTGAGGAAACACGGATACTTAGGCGTGAGAGCCACCGCCGCAGAAAGAAAGGTGGACAAAATTTGCCACAGGCCTTTCACCTCTGTACAGAAAGCCCATCTCCTTCGATCAATTAGTTAGGGACACATTCTTATTGGCACAACACGCTACTACGCCCCGCTCCACTGAGACCAGAGCCGCTGCCAATTCTCCCATTCGCCTTGCCATATATGGCGTCCCGGATTGGCTGGGTGCAACCTCACATCACTCATGCGCTGCACATGAAGATCCTCCGTCGAAACCCGGCCGGTCACAACCACTGCGCCATCGACATCGGTGCGAAAGATCTCGCTCCCTTCCCCCGCATAGGCGTCGAGCACGGCCTGAACCGGATGGCCATAGGCATTGTGCCGGCCGACAGAAATCACGGCATGGCGCGGATGGACGCGCCTCACCCAGTCTTGATCCAGTGAACTTCGGCCGCCATGATGCGGGACCTTGAGCACCGTCACCGGAGCCTGCCCTTCTGCCGCCAAACGACGAAGCCCCCCAGCCTCGACATCTGCCGCAAACAGAACACGATGCGCTCCGCAATCGAGCTGCGTCACGATCGATGCATTGTTCAACTGCGTGCCGTTAACTGACGAAACAGTTGGCCTTGCCATATCCGCCTCAAAGGGGTTCAACACCGCGAGCCGGCACCCTCCGGACGACACAATATCCTGGCCACGATGCGCCAGACGATCAAGCACCTGTCGATCCAGCACGGCGTGGCGGAGATCCTCAAACAGCGGCTCATGCCGCTCAACACCGGCATGCCAATATTCTTGGACTGCAAAATGGCGAACGATCCAGGGCAATCCCCCGACATGATCCAGCTGGGGATGCGTGGCAATCACCGCGTCCAGGCGCCGAATAATGTGATTCCAGAGAAAGGGCCCGACGATGCCACGTCCGACATCGAAGCGCTCATACTTGGCTCCCCCATCGATCAGCACGGCCTTTCCATCCGGCAATTCAATCACGGCACTGTCTCCCTGACCGACATCCAGAAAGGTGACCCGCCATTGATCTCCATTGACCGAGGAACTCGCCTCCCAGACCCACAGGCCCATCGCGCAACACAACATGGCCACGCCAAACACACCGCGACGTAGCCCGGAAGTGGGAATCACTACGATCAGGAGTCCTGCGTAGAACAAACCCATCACAATCACAGATGGCGCTGATACTCGCCAGTCAGTCATGGGCCATGACGCCACCCAGTGTAACCCTCCCACTAGCCATTCGATCAGCCGTTGCTGCACCGAGGCGAGCGAGAGCCCATCAAGACCAAGCGCCACCGTCCAACCGGCCGTCAATAATCCCAGTGGAACGACCACAAATCCCGTTACCGGCACCGCGATCATATTGGTCAGCACACCGACCCAGGGAATTTGATTAAAATACCAGGCCACTATCGGAATCGTCACGATCGTGACTGCGAGACTCAGAATCACAGCTTCACGCACGGTTCGACGATACCGCTTCCACCTGGTGTCCTCTTGCTGATCCTCCTCTGCCAACCGAGACGCATGCCAGTCCGCAACCCATACGATCGCAAGCACGGAGAGAAAGGACAACTGGAAGGAAATATCACCGATGGCGCGAGGATCGTGAAGCACGATCACTAAAGCAGCCCCGGCCAACGCGTGCGCAAGATACCGTTCTGACCCGATCCATACCGCCGCCAGTCCCGCAGTTATCATAATAGCCGCTAGTAGCGTCGCAATCTCTGCACCGGCCAACAGCGCATACAGCGCCACTCCTAAGCATGTCACGAGAATAGCGCAGCGAGTCGGCGTCAGTCGTCTCGACAGAGCCTGCAATATCGGAGCCGGCAATTGCACCGCCGTCCATCTCACCAGGCCAAACAGAACGATCGCGATCAATCCCAAATGCGACCCTGAGATCGACAGAAGATGCACGGTCCCTGTGATCATGAACCATTCCTGGACATCCTCCTGCAAATACCCCCGTTCTCCGATGATCATGCCGAGAAAGATGCCGAGCGCCGGCTGGTTCAATGTCCGCATTGCCGCCTCGCGAATCGATCCCCGCCATCGATCAACCTGCCCCCATCCCGCCCACCACCAACTGCTCATCGCCGGCTCCAGCACCAGGACCGCCTCAGGCCCCGTCACAGTGGCGACCGCTTCAATTCCTTGCCGCTCCACATAGGACGCGTAATCGAATCCCTTCGGATTCAAGGATCCAGTCGGCGCTCGTAGCTTGGCGCGAAACGCCACCCGATCACCATGAAAGACCGCACTTCCAGGCTCTCGCCAGGTCAGCCGAATCGTGTGCGGTAACGTGTTAGATTCCCGCGACGGCTCGGTTTTCACCAGCAGCATGAGACGATGTGGGGCATACGGCACCGGGCCAATCACTCGCCCGTTCCTCAATTCACTCACATCGACAGACGCCTCATCGAGTACATTTAACGCCCCTGGTGGCGGCACGACCGCCGTCCAATAAACGACCCCCAACAACAAGGCCGCATATCCCGTCGTCGCCCGCAAGGGTTCCAGACTTCCCGCTTGTTCGGCAAGCTATAAGGCCAGAATCGACAGACCGAGCAGCACACTAATGGTGACAGGAAAGTACGGAAGAAGAGATCCTAAGGCCAGACCGGCAAGAAAGACCGCAGAGAGGGACGGCAGCATGAGCCTTCCCGCAACAAGAAATAATACGCGTCAGCAGAGATGCTTGCGCACGAGGCGGGCAAGATCCTCCGCCACTTCTTTAATCTCGCCATCACGCTCACCCTCGACCATGATCCGAAGCAGCGGCTCTGTCCCTGAATAGCGGACCACGATGCGGCCGCTCCCATTCAACCGGCGCTCATTATCTCGAATAGCCCGGTCGATATCCGGAATCGTCTCCAAATTGGGTTTCTGCTTGACGGTAACATTGAGAAGAATCTGCGGAACCGCCGACATTGCCGACGCCAGCTCCGACAGGGGTTTTCCCGTCCGCTTCATCAGAGAAATCATTTGCAACGCTGAAATCAGCCCGTCTCCGGTGGTGTTGTGGTCTAAGAAAATAAAGTGGCCCGATTGCTCGCCGCCGAAATTATATCCGTCCGCCAACATCCGCTCGAGCAGATATCGATCCCCCACCGGCGTCCTGAGAAGCGTGATGCCAGCTTTCGCCATCGACAACTCCAGCCCGAAGTTGCTCATCACGGTCCCGACCATGGTCTGCTTGGCCAAAAGCTCGCTCCGGTGTAAATCCAGACCCAAGGCAGCCATCACATGGTCGCCATCGATAATCATCCCTTGCTCGGACACAAAAATCGCCCGGTCGGCATCGCCATCCAGCGCAATCCCAATGTCAGCCTGATGGTCGCGCACCGCCTCCTGCAAACGTTCAGGATGAACAGCGCCGCACCCGGCATTGATGTTCATGCCGTTCGGCTTATTCCCGATGACCTCGACCTTGGCTCCAAGCTCGCGCAAGACCTTTGGCGCCAGCTTGTACGCGGCCCCGTTTGCGCAATCGACCACCAGCTTGATGCCTTGAAAATCGAGGTCCTTCGGCAACGACCGTTTGGCAAACTCGATGTAGCGCCCCTCCGCATCGTCGATACGAAAGGCTTTGCCGATCAGATCCGCCGTCGGACGGAGGTGGCTGATCTCGTTGGAGACGATCAATTCCTCAATGCGCGCCTCCATCTCATCCGGCAGCTTGAACCCATCCTTGGAAAAGAATTTAATGCCGTTGTCCTGATAGGCATTGTGCGAGGCGGAGATGACCACCCCCGCGTCCGCGCGCAAGCTTCTGGTCAGAAATGCGATGGCCGGCGTGGGCATGGGGCCGACCAGCAACACATCGACGCCCATCGAGCAGATACCCGCCGTCAGCGCCGACTCCAGCATGTACCCTGAAATTCTGGTATCCTTCCCGATGATGATTTGATGACGGCCGGCGCGCCGCATAAACAAATGGGCCGCGGCCCGCCCCAACTGCATTGCCATCTCGCTGGTCATCGGCTCAAGATTGGCAACACCCCGGACACCGTCGGTTCCAAATAATTTACGCATAGTCTTCCTATTTCGATGAGGCCGACGCCGCCGTCAACGCCACGGCCACTTTTACCACATCCAACATTTCCGCCACGTCATGCACCCGGAGAATGCTCGCCCCTCGATCCACCGCCAAGGCCACAGCCGCAGCGGTTCCCCACATTCGTTCCTGCACAGGGCGATCCAGTATCTTCCCGAGAAACGCTTTGCGCGACAGCCCGACGAGAATCGGGCGGTTCAATACGTTGAATACCGACAACCGATTAAGTAATTCCACATTATGTTCCTGCAGCTTACCAAATCCAATACCTGGATCAAGCACGATCTGGCTTTTGGAAATGCCTGCCTGTTCAGCGGCAATGAGACGTTCTTCAAAAAATGTGCACACCTCCGTCACCACATCCTCATACTGCGGCGCCTGCTGCATGGTTTCCGGCATCCCCTGCATATGCATCAACACCACGCCTGTCTCCATCCGTGTAACAACGGAGGCCATCTCCGAATCGAACCGCAACGCCGTCACATCGTTCACAATCGACGCACCCGCGTCGATCGCGGCCTGAGCAACCCGCGCCTTCATCGTATCGACTGAAATGGGAATCGTAACCCGTTTGGCCAGACTTGCAACCAGAGGAATGATTCGCTTCAGCTCCTCCTCAACATCGACGGGAGAAGCACCGGGCCTCGTAGATTCCGCACCGACATCTAAAATATCCGCGCCCTGCTCGGCCAGACCCATCGCGTGGGCCAGGGCTTTTTCCGGATCAAGAAACTGCCCACCATCAGAAAACGAGTCCGGCGTCACATTGACGATCCCCATAATGAGAGGGCGCGCACCGATGTGAATGTGCCGTCCTCTCGCCAGCCACACATGGCCTTCCACGATGCTCTCCAATCAATTGTCCGGCGTATATCGATTTGGTTGAGTCTATCCTGAGTACCGCTACATCTTGTCAGACTCCCTGACACGGAAGAAGCCCCCAAGAAGTCTCCAACTTGATACTGGATCACAAGATATAGTCGCCGCGCTTCAGGTGCCCACCGATGAAGCGCGGCAACAATTGATAGCGCACTTAGGCAGGAACTGTCTGCGAAGTCGCTTGCAAGAGAATCTGGTCGATTTCCGGCGCATCGAGCACTTCTTTTTCAAGCAAGGCTTCGGCGAGCGCCTTGAGGCTTGTCATGTGTTCAGTCAACAGGCGTTTGGCGCGTTCATAGTTTTCCGTCACCAGCCGGCTGACCTCATGATCGATCTCCAACGCAACCTGGTCGCTGAAATCACGCTTCGTCGCGATTTCACGTCCCAGGAAAATCTCTTCTTCCTTGCGGCCAAACGTCAGTGGACCCAACTTTTCACTCATGCCCCATTCACACACCATCTTGCGGGCCAAATCGGTGGCGCGCTCAAGATCGTTGCCGGCGCCGGTGGTGATATGATGCAGGACCAGCTCTTCCGCAACCCGTCCGCCCATCAGGATGGCCAGATTGTTATAGAGAAAGTCCTTGGAGTAATTGTGGCGGTCATCCGTCGGCAATTGCATCGTCACGCCCAAGGCGCGTCCGCGGGGAATAATCGTAACTTTATGAACCGGGTCCGTCCCTGGCAATAGCTTCGCCATCAGCGCATGACCGGCCTCGTGATAGGCCGTCGTTCTCTTCTCCTCATCGGTGAGCACCAGGCTCTTCCGCTCGGCGCCCATCAAAACCTTATCCTTGGCCATTTCAAAGTCGATGACTTCGACTTCTTTCTTATTCAGACGGGCGGCCCACAAAGCCGCTTCATTCACCAGATTTTCCAAGTCGGCACCGGAAAATCCTGGCGTCCCTCGCGCAATTTTTTCCAGCTCGACATTCGACGCAACCGGCACTTTCTTCGTGTGCACCTTCAGAATCTCCGTGCGGCCCCTAAGGTCCGGTCGATTGACCACCACTTGTCGGTCGAACCGGCCAGGACGCAGCAACGCGGGATCCAGCACGTCAGGCCGGTTGGTCGCCGCAATCAGGATGACACCTTCCGTTGTGTCGAAGCCGTCCATTTCGACCAGAAGCTGGTTCAGAGTCTGCTCACGCTCATCATGTCCGCCACCCAACCCGGCTCCGCGCAAACGTCCTACCGCGTCGATTTCGTCGATAAAGATGATGCAAGGTGCATGTTTCTTTCCCTGTTCGAAGAGGTCACGTACCCGTGATGCACCGACGCCCACAAACATTTCGACAAAGTCCGAGCCGCTGATGCTGAAGAAGGGAACACCCGCCTCTCCGGCGATGGCCTTGGCCAGCAAGGTCTTTCCTGTTCCGGGGGGGCCGACAATCAATACGCCTTTCGGAATCCGGCCGCCGAGTTTCTGGAACTTTCTGGGATCCTTCAGAAACTCGATGATCTCCAGCACTTCTTCCTTCGCCTCTTCAACCCCGGCGACGTCGGAAAACGTGACTTTTTTCCGTTCTTCCGTCAGCAAACGGGCGCGGCTCTTCCCGAACGACAGGGCCTTATTCCCTCCGACTTGCATCTGACGCATGAGGAAAAACCAGAGTCCGAGGAACAGAATGAATGGCCCCCACGTCACCAGGAACGTAATGTACCAGGGGCTTTCATCCAGCGGCTTCACCTCGATCTGCACATCCTTCTCGCGCAGGACTTTGACAAGATCGGGATAATCAGGCGAGAATGTCCGGATTCTCGTCTTATCCTTCAGCACCGCGCTGATATGGCTCCCCTTGATAATGGCCCGCTCCACGTCGCCTTTATCAATCTTGGCCATGAAATCGCTGAATATCACATCTTCTTCAGGGGCATGCGTCGGGACACTGAACAGGTTGAACAGCAAAATCATGAACAACCCGACGACCACCCAAAAGAGCAGGTTCTTCACCCTGGAATTCATCCAGATCTCCTTGTGGGAACGTTAAAAACGAGCGCAACTCACAGTCTTACTTGTGAGGTGATGTTAACATAGGCCTGTCAAAACTGACAATATCGAGAGAAAAGCCTACGACTCTTCGTCCACCAGATCGAGTACGGCGAGATAGGGCAGATTCCGGTACTTCTGCTGGTAGTCCAACCCGTACCCGACCACATATTGATTGGGAATTTTGAACCCTTCGTAGTCGATCTGCACCTCGACCTCCCTGCGTTCCGGCTTGCTCAGGAGCGTACAGACCTTAATCGACCGCGGCTTCTTCTTGGATAGGGTTTTCATAAGATACTGGACGGTCAGGCCGGAGTCGACAATATCCTCAACTAATAGCACATCCTTCCCTTTGATCTCCTCGGTCAACTCGGTGATGAGCTTCACCTTCCCCGATGTCTTCGCCTTCGATCCATAACTAGTGACAATGATAAAATCCACCCTGATTGGAATGCGGATCGCCCGGGCTAAATCGGCATAAAAGGCGTAGGCCCCCTTGAGCACTCCCACAAGGACCAGATCCTTCCCTGCATAGTCGGCGCTGATCTGTTTCCCCAATTCACGAATACGGGCACGCATTTGTTCCTGAGTCACAACCGGGCGGCCAAACACACGTTCCATCCTACAGCACTCCTTCTTTCAGCACCGACTCACCGATTCCAATGCTAATGACAAAACATTGCCGCGTCGAGGGTCCCGCCCTAAACCGTTCATCCTGCCGATAACCCAACACGCCAACAATCCCCGACTGTGATACAAGGAGGGGAATCAGGCCCCGCTTCGCCTTCGGCACTTTTAGATCGACGAAAAAATCCTGCACCTTCTTCGAACGGCCCTTCATTCCAGCCGGCATGAATCGATCCCCCTGCTGCCACGCGCGAAGGATCAATGGGCCAGCCACACGATCGGCATCCACCACCATTGACCAGCCCAGCGACTGTGGAAGCCGACTCACATGCTCCAACGACATCCTTTGTACCCGAATTTGCTGTCCTGTGCCAGCCCATTGAGTTTGCGCAGGAACGGCCAGGGAGATTTCACCCGCAACATCTGCCTCCTCCGCCTGCTTGGGCTCACTAGAACGCGGAGTCAGGCGCAGGTATTTTTCGGATACAGTCACCACGACCGATTTCAACAATCGCGCGGCGGCTGATGGCTTGTTGGCAAATATCCCCCTCACCGCCTCAACCGCCACAGCGCTGGGGGCCCGATGAAAGGGATGGCACCGGCGCAAGATTTCCCGTACCAGCCTCCGCTGGATAGCCAAGGGCAGCGCCTGCAGCAGCCCACGTTCAACCAAATAGCCGCCCTGCCCGTCTTCTTGAAGCATGGACGGCGTCAACCCGACGACCTGTTCCTCAAGATATCGCTCGTCCTCACGGCAGAGATCGGCCATCCGACAGAGGGCACCGACCGCCGAAGGCGCAATCCGATTCATCGCCGGAATCAATTCATGACGGATCCGATTCCGGGTATAGATCGGCTTGGCATTACTGGAATCCTGTCGATACGGCTGCTCAATCCGGACGAGATAGTCCACAATGCTCTGCCGCCGCACATCGTATAAGGGGCGCACAATCAAGCCCTCTCGCACAGCCGGCATCCCCGCCAATCCCGCGAGACCTGCCCCCCGCAATAGCCACAACAACACCGTCTCCGCCTGATCGTCAGCCGTATGGCCCAGCACGATACGATCCGCCCCGCACTCCTTGGCCAGCGCCGTCATGGCCTGGTAGCGACGTGTCCGCGCCTCCGCTTGCAGTGAATGCCGCCGGGCCTTGATCCGAACGTCCAACGCCTGGCAATGTAGTGGAACCTCAAGCCGCTCGCACAAGGAGACCACAAAGGCCTGATCCTCTTCCGACTCCTTTCCCCGAAGCCCGTAATTGAAATGGACCGCTGTCAGTCGTAACCGCCACTGTGGCGCAAGCTGATGAAGGAGCATCAACAGGGCCACCGAATCCGGCCCCCCCGACACCGCCACAAGAAGATGGTGGCCCGGTTCAAACAGTTGGCGAGATCGGACCGTCTTCACCAATTTATGGAGAAGCGGCGGCCATGGAGTCCGAGCCGCCCGTTGTTCGATTGTCGCCATCGCCGTCATCATTCTGCCTGTTCGACGTTACGTTGCGCCTGCAAGATCGCTTTGGCCCGTTCAACATCGATCGCAATCTGCCGGCTTAACTCATCCCCGCTCGCAAACTGGATGTCCCCGCGCAATCGCTGGAGAAACTGCACATTGATGCGTTCTCCATAAAGATCCTGCCGCTCATCAAGCAGATACACCTCGAGCAACCGCTCTCCGGCATCGAAGGTGGGCCTGGTCCCAATGTAGGCCACCGAGTCGAACGAGCGCCGATTCCAGACCGTCATCGTCGCGTAGACCCCGTCCGGAGGAATCACTCGCTCGTCTGGCAGCCGAAGATTTGCCGTCGGCCACCCCAATTCTTGCCCCCGCTGCACTCCCGACATGACGATGCCGGCCACCGCATATTGCCGTCCCAATAAGCGCGCCGCCAGATCGACCTGGCCATCTTGCACAAGTTTCCGCACGCGCGTGGAACTCACGACCGCTCCATCGGCGACCACCGGCTCAACCGGATCGACGGCAAACCCGAATCGCTGACCGAATGCCACTAAGTCTGCGACCTTGCCTGACCGGCCCTTCCCGAAAGCAAAATGCTGTCCCACGAAAATCTGCCTGATCCCAAGCCCTTGACTCAATACCTGCCTAGCAAACGACTCGGCAGAAAGGCTGGCAAAGGCATGACTGAACTCCAGCAACACGACTTCGTCGATCCCCGCCTCTTCAAAGTGCTTGAGTTTTTCTTCCGGACTCGTCAGAAACTTTAAATCCACATGCGGAGCAAGAATCTTGACCGGATGCGGGTCGAAGGTAAGCGCCAGAGCCGTACCGTTCATCCGGCGAGCCGTCTCCACCACCGTGCCGAGCAATCGCCGGTGGCCGAGATGGTGCCCGTCAAAATTACCGATGGTGGCGACCGGGTAGGGCCGCGCCACGCCGTCAGAATATCCGCGCGTCACCTTCATCGCCGTCTCAATGAAGCTGCCGGACGGCATCCTTGGCGAAATAGGTGAGGATCAAATCGGCGCCGGCGCGCTTGATCGCCAGCAGCGATTCCATCATAGCCCGGGTGTCGTCGAGCCAGCCTGCGCGGCTGGCCGCTTTGATCATGCTGTACTCGCCGCTGACTTGATAGGCCGCGATGGGCAGCAGAGTTCTGGTACGAGCCTTGGCGATAATATCGAGGTAGGGCATGGCCGGTTTCACCATGACAATGTCCGCCCCCTCTTCGACATCCAGATCGATCTCCCGCAGCGCTTCCCGCCCGTTGGCCGGATCCATCTGATAGGACTGTCGATCGCCGAATTGCGGGCTGGAATATGCGGCATCGCGAAAGGGCGCATAAAAACAGGAGGAGAATTTGGCCGCATAGGCCATGATGGGGAGTTCGGAAAACCCGGCCAGATCCAGCTCCGCCCGGATAGCCGCCACCCGCCCATCCATCATATCGGACGGGGCCACCATATCGGCCCCGGCCTCCGCATGGGTTCTGGCCATCGTCCGCAAACAGTCCAGCGTTTCATCATTCAGAATCTTGCCGTCCTTCACGATCCCGCAATGGCCGTGGTCGGTGTATTCATCGATGCAGACATCGGTAATCACCGCCAGGCCGGGGACATGATCCTTCACCGCCTTGATCGCCCGCTGCACAATGCCATGAGGATCATATCCGGAAGTCCCCCGCTCATCCTTTTTGTCGGGAATCCCGAACAAAATGATCGCGGGGATTCCCAGCGCCTTGATCTCAGCGGCCTCCTTGGTCAGCAGATCGATCGAAAGCCGGAACTGGCCAGGCATCGAGGCGATTTCCTCGCGGCGGTCACGGCCCTCCACGACAAAGAGAGGATAGATGAAATCGGCCGGGGACAGCGCCGTCTCCCGCACCATTCGCCGAAACACTTCGTGCTGCCGCAGACGCCTGAGCCGCTGAATCGGAAACGCCATGGGATCCTACTTTCTCGGAAGATTCGTCAAGAACACGACGAGGTCGCGCACGGAAATGACCCCGACCAATTTCCCATCACGCGTCACGCCCAAATGGCGCACATGGGCCTGCGCCATGAGATCGTTGGCATCCAGCAGCGTCTTGTTCTCTTCGATCGTCATAATGGGCGCCGACATAATCTGTTCGACCGTCGTCTTCGTGGCGTCAGATCCCGAGGCCACCACCCGGCGCATCATATCGGTATCGGTCAGGATGCCGATAATTTCTTTGTCGTTCGTGATGAACAGACTCCCGATCCCATGATCGCGCATAATCCGCGCCGCCGTTTGGGCATCCGTATCACGAGCCACAGTCACAAACTTTTCTCGAGGAATCATGAACGATTTCACCGGAACCATGCTGTGCTCCTCCCTTTACAATTCACCCATCACCGACTTCGCATTATGAACGCCCCGTCGCCGTGGCGACCCGGACGCCGCCTCCAAAATACTGGGCCATCGCCGCAACCAATGCCGGCATCGTATTCTCTTCCGGCATGATCGCCACCCTCAGTCCCGACTCGCGCGCCGTCTGCGCGGTTATCGGACCGATGCAGGCCACCGCCACCGATTGTAACAGGAGGCGGGCCTGGGCTTCACCCCCCAACAGCTCCATACAATTGCGCACCGTCGACGAACTCGTAAACGTAATGGCATCGATCTGCCGGTCTTCCAACTGCCGCCGCCAGCCTTCCACGGCATCCCGGGGCATCTCGGTTCGATAGACCGGAACGACATCCACCGTGGCCCCGCGGGCACGCAATTCATCGGGCAGCAGCTCCCGGGCGACTTCCGCGCGTGGGATGAGCATGCGACAGCGCGCCAGATCGGTTCCAGCCAATGCGGCCAACAGGCCCTCCGCTTGAAACTCGGCCGGCACCACATCTGCGGTGATCCCATATTTCGCCAGTTCCTCTGCCGTGCGCGGACCGATGCAACAGATCCGGCGGCCGGCAAAACTGCGCGCATCACGCCCTTTCGCCCAACACCGCTTCATAAAGCGCACGACGCCGTTCACGCTCGTCAAGATGACCCATTCATACGTCTCCAGGCGGTCGATCGCCTGATCGACCGGTGTCCAGTCTTTGGGATTGACGATCTGAATGGTCGGCGCTTCCACCGTCTCCGCCCCCTGGGCCGCGAGGAGATTCGCCAGCTCCGCAGCCTGCTCTTTCGCCCGCGTCATCAGCACGCGCTTCCCAAAAAGCGGACGGCGTTCAAACCAGTTCAACTGCTCGCGCAGCCGCACGACTTCTCCGACCACGATCACCGTCGGCGGTTCCAGATGCGCCCGGGCGGCCTTCTCGGCGATATCCGACAAGGTCCCCACCACCGTGATCTGCGCCGGCCTGGTTCCCCAGCGAATGAGCGCCACCGGCGTTGTGGCAGGTCGCCCTTCCGTCATCAGGTTTGCCACGATCGAAGGAAGATTCTTCATCCCCATCAGGAAAACGAGCGTGCCATGACTGCTGGCCAGCTTCGGCCACTCAATCGCCGAGCGTTTCTTGTCCGGATCTTCGTGACCCGTAACAAAGGTCACCGTGGACGCCATCGTCCGATGGGTCACTGGAATGCCGGCATAGGCAGGAGCCGCCACGGCGGCCGTCACACCCGGCACCACTTCAAATTCCACCCCGGCCGCCGCGAGCGCTTCGGCCTCTTCTCCGCCTCTGCCAAACACGAAAGGATCGCCGCCCTTCAGCCGTACCACGATGCGGCCCTGCTGCGCCGCCTCAACCAGCCGGCGATTGATCGCATCCTGCGCCTGATACTGTCCTGTTCCCCGACGCCCCACATACACACGTTCCGCCTGAACCGGAGCATGAGAGAGCAAGGCAGGATTCGCGAGATAATCGTACACCACGAGATCGGCCAGCTCGAGACATTCCTTCCCGCGCACGGTCAGCAGCTTCGGGTCACCAGGCCCTGCCCCGACCAAATACACGATGCCCTGCCGTGTCTTCTTCACCCTAGGCCGCTCCGTAAATAGCGCGGAGAATGCTATCCGCCCCCCGCGACAACAACCGCTCTGCCAGCTGCGTGCCCAAGGCCTGGGCCTCGGCGATCCTGCCTCGGATCGCGTCACGAATAATGGTCTTGCCGTCCACGCTTGCCACCAGCCCCTCCATCTGGATCTCATCACCGGCCAGGGTCGCATAGGCTGCGATCGGCACCTGGCACCCGCCTTCCAATCGATGGAGCAACGCCCGTTCAGCGGTGACCGCCACCCTGGTCGGCGGATGATTGAGCCGGCTCAGAATGTCCCGCACGAAACCATCGTTCGACCGTCCCTCGATGCCCAAGGCCCCTTGGCCGATGGCCGGGAGACTGAGCTGTGGATCCAGATATTCGGTAATTTCCTGCGTCCAACCCAACCGCCGCAGCCCGGCGGCGGCCAGCACAATGGCGTCGAATTGCCCCTCTTTCAATTTCCTCAAGCGGGTGTCGAGATTCCCGCGTAACATGTCGATCCGCAAATCCGGCCGCGCATGGAGGACCTGCGACTGCCGCCGCAAGCTGCTCGTCCCGACCCGCGCGCCAGACGGCAGGTCCTTGAACAGGCGCCCCTCACGACTGATCAGGGCATCGCGCGCATCCTCGCGCTGAGGCACGCAGAGGATCTCCAGCCCTTCAGGCAACTGCGTCGGCACATCTTTCATGCTGTGCACGGCAAAATCGACCTCTCCGCTGAGCAGCGCATCCTCGATTTCTTTCACAAACAGCCCCTTGCCGCCGATTTTCGCCAGCGGCACATCGACGATCTTGTCGCCGGATGTTTGAATGCGCTTCAACGTGACCGTCACTCCTGGGGCCACTTCCTGCACCCGCGCCTGAAACATTTCGCTCTGCTGCAGCGCCAACTTGCTCGCTCTCGTCCCCAACACCAATGTGGATCGTTGACCCGTTGATATCGACACCCTTCATGCCCCCATCGTTATCGTGAACTGACTCTGCGATTAGCTCGTTCGTTTGCGGCTGGCGGTGTGAGACGCGGCCTCTTCGCCCGGCAACTCCTGCGATCGAGGATCCGGCTGGCTTGCGGTCTCACCGCTCCGAGCCTCGGCTGGCGGCTGGCTGTCCAAACTGTAGAAGCGGCGGGCCGCCTCGACAAACGCCGCCCCGCTCGATGAATTGACCTCGGATTTCAGCGTCACCATCGTATTGTGAATCAGCTTGTTCACGATGGCGGAGGCGAGCCCTTCGACGATCTCGCGATCCTGCGCGGAGAGATGGGTCAGACGGCTCATGGTTCTCTCCACCTCGCTCCGCTTGATGTCGTCGGCCCGATTCTTCAAGGCCACAATCGTCGGCGTGACCTCGAGTGATTTCATCCACTCCAGCACCACCCCGACCTCTTCGACCACCATCCGCTCGGCCTTTTCCGCTTCCTGCAGACGCTCGGCGCGATTCTGCTCAACCCGCTGCTTGAGATCGTCGATATCGAATAAGAAGGCGTTGTCCACATGGCGTACGGCGGGATCGATGTTGCGGGGCACCGAAATATCGATGAGAAACATAGGCCGGTTCCGGCGCACGTTGACGGCCCGCTGCACATCGTCGGCGCTGATCAGATAGTGCGACGCCCCGGTGGATACCAGGACGATATCCGCCGACGCCATATCATCCTTGAACTGCTCGAACGGCACCGGAGTCCCGCCAAATTGCTCCGCCAGCTCAACCGCATGTTGCGGCGTGCGGGTCGTAATCCGAACCTGTCCGACCCCCTGGGCAATGAGATGCTGGGCCGCCAGCTTCGCCATTTCTCCTGCGCCGACCAACAGCACGGTCCGCTGGGCAAGGTCCGAAAAAATCTTCTTGGCCAGTTCGACCGCCGCATAGCTCACCGACACGGCCATCTCGGCGATTTTCGTTTCGGTACGGACGCGCTTGGCCACCGAAATGGCTTTTTTCACGACCTTGTTCATGATCACGCCGGTCGTCTTGTGCGCCAGCGCCACTTCAAACGCGTCTTTCAACTGGCCCAGAATCTGAGACTCGCCGATAATCATCGAATCCAGACTGGCGGCGACTCTGAACAAATGCGCGATGGCTCGATCGCCGGTATGCCAATACAAGTGCGGCGTCAGCTGCTCCGAGGACAATGACAGATGGGTATCGGCAAGAAATTCTTGAATCCGCCCGTAGCCGTGATCGATATCGTCCACCACCGAGTAGACTTCAACCCGGTTGCAGGTGGACAACAGCAGCCCTTCCTTCACGCCCTGATAGGTGCACAGGCGGTTCAAGGCTTCGCCGATCCGGCTTTCCGGCACAGCAAGTTTTTCACGAATCTCGACCGGAGCGGTCTTGTGGCTGAGCCCGACGACAATCAAATGCATCTCACGACACCGTCCCGTAGCTCTTGAGCACCACCCCCACCAACGTCAAAATGACACCGGCAAATCCGATCACGGTCAAATAGGCCGCCCGCTTGGCACGCCAGCCAACCGTCAACCGTCCCAGCAGCACCACAAAATAAAACAGCCATGTGATCAAGGCCCAGGTCTGCTCAGGATTCCAACTCAGATACGACCCCTTGGCAAACTCAGCTGAAATCGCGCCAGTGACGATGCCGAGAGTCAGGAGCGGAAACCCCATGACAATGGACTGCTGATTGAGATGATCCAGAAAGTCCAGGGCCGGAAGCTTGGTATACAACACATTAAATCGCTTGGACTTGAGAAGACGGTCCTGAATGAGATACATCACACCCGCGACAAAGGCGACGGCAAATCCCACGGTTCCTAACATGCTCAACGTGACATGCAGCCACAACGTCCGAAAGACCGGCTGCAAGGTAGGCACGGTATCAGGCAACGCTGCGGCGGAGACAAGAGAAACCAACGCCAGCGGCACGATAAACGACCCCAGCACATGGATACGATGGCGGAATTCAACGGCCAAAAACACGAGGATCAACATCCAGGAAAAAAACGAAAGCGCCTCATGCACACTAGGCGGCGACGGGGCTGAACTCGCGAACATCCGCGCCACTAGCGCAATGGTATGCACCACGAATCCGGCCGCGGTAATCCCGAGCGACACCTTTGACAGGGCCTCAGAGCGTCGGAGAAGATAGGCAAGAAACGAAATGGTGGCAATGAAATAGATCCCCATTGTCACCATGAAGCAGACGACTGCCATATGGGTCTTCCCTCACTCTCGACAGATTTCAGACCGTATATTGCGGGATTAGCGGGAAATTATAACGATGCCACGAGAAGGGAGTCAACCAAACACGAGACCCATGGTGGAAAAGAACAGGCCGCGTCAGCAACCAGGAACCCTGTTTATTGTCGGCGTTCCCATCGGACATCCCGACGACGTCACCATCCGTGCGCTCCAGACTCTCCGCCGCGCCGACATCGTGGCATCCGAAGACCCGGCCGCCACACAAGCCTTGATGCAGCACCACGGCCTCTCGGCCAAACTGACAAGCTATGGCCCCACGTGTATGAAAGAAAAAATCGCGGTCCTAATTGACCGTCTCCGTCAAGGCGCGCAGGTAGCGATTGTGTCGGATTGCGGCTCGCCCGTCATATCAGACCCCGGCTCCCTTCTGATCGACGCTGCTCATCGGCACCATATCCCTGTATGTTCCGTGCCCGGTCCTTCTGCGGTCACGGCCACGATGGCCGCATCCGGCTGGCCAGGAGATGCCTTTTATTTTCACGGGCAGGCTCCGAAAGGAGCAGGCCCGATTAAAAGATGGCTTACCGCAATACTTACTCAACCGGCGCACAGCCTCTTCTTCTGCCCATCACAATCCCTCGCGACAGTTATAGAAACACTCGCCCAACTCAGTCCGAGCCGGCCTATGACCGTGGCCTGCGATCTCACGACGCCACGAGAATTGATTCTCAGAGGAGCTGCACAGAAGATAGGGACCATGATCAAAAGACTGAGTCCACCAGAGGCGGTGACGATCATCCTGGGAAAGCAAAAAGCGGGAGAGAAGCGGAGAGTCGCGGCACGTAAACAACGGTCTCGTTAGTCCGTCTCCTCCCGTCGAATCAGCACTCGAAAGGCCTGCTCAACACGCTCTTGGATAAGTACCGTGTGCCCCTCATTCTCAACACTTCGCGGCACATTTCTGATGGGATCCCCATCATCGAGAAGTACCGACAGCACCTGCCCCTCACTCATCGTTTCCAGTTTAAGCTTCGTCTTCACGAAATTATAGGGGCAAATAACTCCGCGCAGATCCAGTTCAGCGTCTGAAGTTGACATCAATTCCGATTGCCTAGGCTCATCCATCGCACACCTTCGATTTCAGCCCATAAATAATTAAGGATATGATCGAACTTGAATCAGCCTACCAAACAAGGTGTTCGGTCAACAAGCACTCATCACTTTCATGCCCTAAAAATAAAAAGGGGCAGCCGAAGCTGCCCCTTTCCAAAACACTACCTTGTTTGGAATCTTTAGTTCTGACCCTTCACAAGGTTTGGCTTCGCCATATCCGTCCCATAGTCAGTCTTATTCTCACCAGAATATCCAATTCCAGGCTGCGGTGAGCAATTCCAGCAGGGAGCGGCGCCAGTAAATTCACCGATTGGTGAATCGACAATGCCCTTCACCTCGCCAGGAAGCACCGAATTCAGCACTCCACCGGTGATACCGCCACCGTTAACTGACAAAGCACGGTCATTCGTTGGATCCGGGCGTTGACCAAGTCCGCCGAAACCCTGGCGGGTCGCTGTGACGTGGGTCACATACGTCTCGACAACCAACTTTCTTCCAGTTCCATAGGGATGGTCGGCATTCGTCTCTTCAGTAACTTGAACCGTCACATCGTCACCGACGTTAAGCTCACGAATCGCTTGCATGTTCGATCGATCCGTTAACCACAACGTCATAACCGTACGAGCACCGTAGCCAGCCTTCCCTTCCTGCCCTTCATCTTGCATCCGCCCAGCCCCACCGGTTTCAATCAACAGTCTGCCCTGAGGCAAATCCAGAGCAAACACGCGACCCATTACCGTTTCAGGCTGAGAAAGGCGATCAAGAAACGCACTGCGATCAAAAGCCGTGACTCGGTTTGCACTTCCTGAAACATCGCCGACTCCGGTCCCGACGCCCATAGCTGACCCGCTTCCTGACTGCTGCAGACGCTCTTGAGCCACTGCAACACTCACAGAGCCTACGATGATAACCGCAGCTCCTAGTGCCAACACCTTACGCATGTGCTGCCTCCTTGTGAGTTAAATGATGAAGTGTAGGGATGATGGTGATGAACAACGAGATTCCTTGAGTAAATTTGACACATGAGTCTCTTTTAATGAACGGGCGCACTATAGGCCAATATCCAGGGCCTGTCAAGTAGCTCCCCCCAATAAATTGAGCCGTTAGCACACTGAACATCCACCCACTGCCTTAAATCCATGATGTATCCACGCTATTCATTACCATCTGGTGGTGCCCAGAGGGAGGGTCGAACTCCCACTCTCTTGCGAGAACCGGATTTTGAGTCCGGCGCGTCTGCCAGTTCCGCCATCCGGGCTTGTGCCAGGAAATAGAATAGCGCGGGGTTTCTTCTATCACGGCCAACCTTTGGGGTCAATCATGAGCGCCTCTTTTCTTCACGAGAATTTGAATGATAAGATGGGGCTAAAATTATTGGAGCGCTCAGAGCACCGAAAGAATACAGCCCCACTAGAAGACCTACATTAGATTCGTTTCACAACACTTTAAGTGAAAAGGAGCCCGATATATTCATGGCTGACGTAGCATGCATCACCTGCGGACAAACCGGCGAGGCCATTACCGCGCCTCTCTTCCTTGGCAAACTCGAAACCGAAATCAAAGCCAAAGTCTGCACGAGCTGCTGGAAGAAGTGGGAAGGGATGAGAGTGATGGTCATCAATGAGTATCAGGTCAACCTGGGCGACGAAAGCGGGCGCGAGCTCGTGCGCAAGCAGATGAAGGCCTTCCTGAAGCTGGGAGAGCAGGCTGACACTTCAAAGATTGCCGAAAACTTCCGGCCGCAGGGCCAATGAGCACGGCCGGTCCCGAAATCAAATGGTGTCGTGACTCTGCATCAGCCTCGTGCCCCTACAAACCTGATCGAGACGAGGCCAGTGATTCCTCAGTCTTGTCGCCAACTTCGTTGACAGGATTGTTTATGAAGTGCTAGATTCCTCCATTCTACTCCGTTCTCTGTTGCATCAATTGACCGAGAGCGCGGTGAATTTTGTCATGATTACCCAAATGCACGTAAAGGGGTTGATGTTCGACCCCTACAACAACGCATATATAGTTGTCCTTCGCGATGAAGATCAGGCGGAGATGTTACCGATTTGGGTTGGCAAGTCAGAGGCCAGCGCCATTAGCCTTGCGCTGGAAAATGTGGCACCGCCACGTCCGATGACGCATGATTTCATGAAATCATTTTTAGATGCCTATAACGCGAAAGTGATCAGCACCGTCATTACGGACCTGAACGAACATACCTATTTTGCCAAAGTTCATCTGATGTACGAAGATTCCGAATACGCCATCGATTCCAGGCCGAGTGACGCCATCGCGCTCGCCATCCGGTCCGATGCCCCGATTTTCGCCAGCGATTCGGTCATTCGCAAACAAAGCTCGGAAGAACTAGAGCAATGGCTGGAGAACCTCAAACCGGAAGATTTCGGCAAGCTGGACTCGTAGCCGCGACATTGATCATGACCACGACACCACACTATTCTCTCGACGACCTGATTGCGCTCACGGTGAATCGCGTGGTCGAAGACTCCAATACCGACACGAGAATCGTTGTGCTCACGAGAGCAGACGAAACCGAAACTTTCATGATCTGGGTCGGCGCACCGGAAGGCGACTCCATCCGCCGCGCCCTGGATTCAACCCTCCCGTCGCGCCCGATGAGCCATGACTTGATCAAAAACTTCGGGGAGCACTTCGGCATCAAGACCCAGCGGGTGATCTTGACCGATGTGAAAAGCAGCACGTACTACGCGACCGTCTACCTGGAAAATAAAGGGGTCGAGCGGATGATCGACGCCCGGCCAAGCGATGCCATCGCACTGGCCCTTCGGACCAACGCCCCCATCTACACGACACACGATGTGTGGAAACGACGCAGCGGGCAACACCTAGATGCCTGGCTGACGAAGCTCGATACAAAAAATATCGGCACACAAGAAGTCTAGGACACGCAGTTTGACTTATTGCGAGGAGTAGAAGACGACCATGATGACCTATCTCGAAAAACCAGCCGACGTCAAAGAACAGTGGCACCTCGTCAATGCCGAAGGCCACACATTGGGACGCCTGGCTGCCAAGGTTGCCAGCATTCTCAGAGGAAAGCACCGCCCCACCTTCACGCCGAATGTGGACATGGGCGATCATGTCGTCATCATCAATGCTGAAAAGGTTCACCTGACCGGCAATAAGATGGAAGACAAGCTGTACATCCATCACTCCGGATTTCCGGGAGGACTGAAGACAACCACGGCCAAGCATCTCTTTCAAAAAGACCCGACGGAACTGCTGGTCCGGGCGATCGAGGGCATGCTCCCGAAGAATCCCCTGGGCAACCATATGGCCAAGAAACTCCGTGTCTATGCGGGCCCCAACCACCCGCACCAGGCTCAAGATCCCAAACTCATTACTCTCTAGGAATTAGGTTAGAAGGAGGCGTAATCGCATGGCAGTGGTCACACAGTACGCGACAGGCAGACGTAAATGCGCGGTGGCACGGGCCTGGGTCACCGGCACGGCAGGCAACATCACAGTGAACGAGAAGCCTCTTGAAAAGGCCTTCCCACGGCTCACGCTCCGGCAGATTATCCAGCTTCCGCTGGAAATGGCCGGCATGATGGGCAAATACTCGATCAATGCGACCGTCTACGGCGGCGGCCCGACCGGCCAGGCCGGCGCCCTTCGCCATGCGATCGCACGAGCCCTCGTGACCATGACCCCAGCCTTCCGCACGCCTTTGAAGAAAGAAGGCCTCCTAACGCGCGACTCACGCGTGAAGGAACGGAAGAAGTACGGCCAGAAGGGTGCTCGTAAGCGCTTCCAGTACTCCAAGCGCTAAACAACGAAGCCGACATCCGGAAAGGGGAAGGCTTCTCGCCTTCCCCTTTTTTTATGCCTGGCGACATCCCCTACACTTCACCAGCTTGATAAGCAGGTCGTCATGACGAAAAAACTTCGCGTCGCAATCGCCGGAGCCAGCGGCTATGCCGGAGCAGAGCTGGTCCGGCTCGCAGCCGCCCATCCGGTCTATGAGATCACCGCCGTGACTTCGGAAAAATCATCCGGGCAGAAAGTGGCAGCGGTCTTTCCCAGCCTTGCCGGGCTGGTATCGCATACTTTTGAAGCCTTGGCACCAGAGGCGCTGGCAGAACGCGCCGACGCCATTTTTCTGGCGCTTCCCCACACGAAATCGCAGGACCCCGTGGCGCTGTGCCGGAAAGCAGGAAAGCTCGTAGTTGATCTCAGCGCCGATTACCGGCTCAAAGACGTGAAGGCCTACGAACAGTGGTATCAGGCGCCGCATGCCCACCCTAAGATGCTGAACGATGCCGTCTACGGACTCCCGGAGCTCCACCGCGACGCGATTGCCAAGGCACAGCTGGTCGCCTCTCCTGGCTGTTATCCGACTGCAGCCATTCTCCAGCTTGCCCCGTTATTCGCAAAAGGCTTAGTCCAGCCAGGCACCGTGGTGATCGACGCTAAATCCGGCATTTCAGGCGCGGGACGCAGTCCGGCTCTTCCCTACCACTTCCCCGAAGCCCACGAATCGCTGGAGCCCTACAAGATCGGCCAGCACCGGCACATTCCTGAAATCGAACAGGAATTGTCCGGCGTCCTAACAAAATCGGGAGCGGCCGCTGGTGCCGTGACAATCGCCTTCACGCCCCATCTTGTCCCGATGAATCGAGGCATCCTGAGCACGGCCTATTGCAAATTGAACAAACCGATGTCCCTTCCGGACTTGCGCGCGCTCTATCGAGACTTCTACAACGGCGAACGGTTTGTCCGCCTGCATGAGGATTCTGCGCCCAATCCCCGGTATATCAAGGGCTCGAACTACTGCGATATCGGGGTCTATGCCGATCAGCGGGCCGGTTGGGTCGTCACCGTCGCAGCCGTCGATAATCTGGTCAAAGGCGCTGCGGGCCAAGCGATTCAGGCCATGAATCTCATGATGGGCATCGCCGAAGAAACCGGCTTGACGGCTCCGGGCGTATACCCCTAAACCGCTAATCCCGATCGTCACCTCAACCACTCAAACCGAGCTGACCATGACTACATCCTCGCGCATAATGGGCGTCACCGCGCCGCAAGGCTTTCAAGCCGCCGGCATTCATTGCGGAATTAAGAAACCCGGCATTCTTGACCTGGCATTATTGGTATCCGACGTGAGCGGACCGATCGCGGGCGTCTTCACGAAGAATCAGGTTGTCGCCGCGCCGGTCATCCTCGACCGAGAGCATCTAAAGCAGCGCATTGGACGAGCCATTCTCGTCAACAGCGGCAATGCCAATGCCTGCACCGGGAATCCTGGAATGGCCGCCGCGCTCACGATGGCAAAACTGGTTGCCAAACAGCTGAACATCCCCACACACGAAGTCTTCGTCGGATCGACCGGAGTCATTGGCCGGCGCCTGCCCATCGACTGCGTGAAGGCCGGCATTCCCACGCTATTCACTCAATTGAGTACCAGAGGCGGACACAAGGCGGCCCAGGCAATCCTGACAACCGACCTGCGCCCAAAAGAATGCGCGCTGCGCGGGAAAATCGGCGGACGGATCGTGACGATCGGCGGCATGGCCAAAGGATCCGGCATGATTCATCCCAATATGGCCACGATGCTGGGCTATCTCACGACCGACGCCGCCATTGCGCCGGCGACGCTCCAACGAGCTTTAGAATCCGCCGTCAACGACTCGTTCAATTGCATCACCGTGGATGGCGATACCAGCACCAACGATACCGTGCTTTGCCTGGCCAATGGCCTGGCTAAGAATAAGACTATTTCCTATGGCACAGCAGCCTATCGCCAATTTGTAAATCTGTTAACGTCCGTGTCTCAAACCCTGGCACTCTCTATTTGCCGCGATGGAGAAGGCGTTACCAAAGTCGTCAAAATCGCGGTCGAAGATGCCAAAACACCAGCGGACGCCAGACAGGTGGCGCAAACCATCGCCACCTCAAATCTGGTGAAGACCGCCCTCTTCGGTGAAGATGCTAACTGGGGACGGGTCATGGGCGCCATCGGTCGAGCCGGGGTCCCGATTGAGCAGAGCAAAGTCAGCGTCTATTTTGATAATGTCCTCATGGTACAGCGAGGAATGGGGGTGGGCCTGGCCGCAGAACGGCGCATTGCCAAGGTTTTTAAGAAGAAGGAATTTACCATTCGTGTGCGGTTGGGACAGGGCTCCGCCACATCCCACATGTGGACTACCGACTTGTCCTACGACTATGTCAGGATCAATGCAAGCTATCGATCCTAAAATGGAATTCTAGCCGGCTGCTTGAAAACCAGCCCTGACTATGATAGCGTGCCAAGGCTTTACGGGTTACACAAGACAGCCCGGTGTCAAGCTTTGCGCTTGAACCGGATTCTTACCAAAATCCACATCAGCGCATGGACGCTGCTTGGCTTGAGACAAGGGGGCTGGTCCCCCTCACCCATGATCGGTTATGGGTGTGCTGCAAGCCCTGAGGGGAGGTGAAGGCATGGGAGTGGTCGCGATTAAGGAATTATTGGAAGCAGGGGTGCACTTCGGACACCAGACGAACCGGTGGAATCCGAAGATGAAGCGCTTTCTCTTCGGCGAACGCAACGGGATCTACATCATCGACTTGCAGCAGACGCTGACGCGGATGGAGCAAGCCTATGCCTTCGTCCGGGATACCGTCGCCGCAGGCGAATCCGTCCTCTTTGTCGGCACCAAGCGGCAGGCCGCTGAAATCCTGGAAGAAGAAGCCAAGCGCGCCAACATGTTTTTCGTGAACCAGCGGTGGCTGGGCGGCATGTTGACGAACTTCAAGACCATTCGACTCAGCATCGAAAAGATGAAGAAGATGGAAGCCACGCTGGCAAACCCCAGCGAGCACGGCCTCAAGAAGAAAGAAATTCTTCTGATGCAGAAGGATATCATCAAGCTGCAGAAATATCTGTCTGGCATTAAAACCATGCGGGGTGTTCCCGGCGCCGTGTTCATCCTCGACACGAGAATCGAGCACATCGCAGTTCAGGAAGCGACCCGACTGGGCATTCCGGTCATCGCCATCGTGGATAGCAACTGCGATCCAGACCATATCACCTACCCGATCCCCGGGAACGATGACGCCATTCGCTCGATCAAGCTCATCACGTCGAAAATTGCCGACGCCTGCATCGAAGGCGCGCATCTGAAGTCTCAGCGCGAAGAAGCCGACTTCCAGGCCGCACCGGCAGGAGCCGACAAGCAGGCCGCCTTGAGCGCGCAGGGTGCCCCCGCATCCTAATCGCTCAAATCAGGCAGTGACTACGATTTGTCCATCATAACGGTAAGGATATTGGATCATGGCAGGATCAAGTCAGTTGGTGAAAGAACTCCGAGAGAAGACCGGCGCGGGCATCCTCGATTGCCAAAAAGCGCTCACCGAAAACGGCAACGATATCGATAAAGCCGTCGATTATCTCCGTCAAAAAGGCCTGGCCGCCGCGGCAAAGAAAGCCGGCCGGGAAACGAATCAGGGATTGATCCACGCCTATATTCATATGGGCGGGAAAATCGGCGTGCTCATCGAAGTCAACTGCGAGACGGATTTCGTCGCACGCAACGAGGAGTTCAAAGCCTTCGTCAACGACCTGGCCCTCCAGATTGCCGCCGCCAAGCCGTCCTACGTGAAGCGCGAGGACATCCCCGCGGATCTCGTCGCAAAAGAGAAGGAGATCTACGAGGGACAAGCCAAGGAGCTGGGCAAGCCCCCGGCGGCCTGGCCAAAAATTGTCGAAGGGAAATTGGAAAAGTTCTATCAGGAAAGCTGCCTGATGGAACAATCGTTCATCAAGGATCCCGCAGTCACCATCAAGGATCTGCTCTCGCAAAAGATCTCCAAGATCGGCGAGAACATGAACATCCGGCGTTTCACCCGCTATCAACTAGGCGAAGCATGAGCTCTGCGAAATACCGGCGCCTCCTTCTGAAAGTCAGCGGGGAGATGTTGGCCGGTGAGCAGGGATATGGTATTCAGCCCTCCATTCTCGAAAGCTTAGCCGAAGAAATTGCCTCCGTCGTCGCTCTCGACATTCAAGTCGCCGTAGTGATCGGCGGAGGCAACATCTTCCGCGGCCTGGCCGCCAGCGCCTCCGGCATGGAGCGCGCCTCGGCCGACTATATGGGCATGCTGGCCACCGTCATGAACGCTCTGGCCCTGCAAAACGCCCTGGAACGTCTGGGCATCATCACCAGAGTGCAATCGGCGATCGAAATGCGCCAGCTCGCGGAAGGCTACATCCGCCGAAGAGCGATCCGGCATCTGGAGAAAAAGCGCGTCGTCATCTTTGCCGGCGGCACCGGCAATCCCTACTTCTCGACTGATACCGCAGCAGCCCTTCGTGCCATGGAAATCGGGGCGCAGGTGATCATGAAGGGAACCAAGGTCGATGGGATCTACGATGCCGACCCGGTTAAAAATCCTTCTGCCAAGAAATACACTGAGATCCCCTTCCTCTCGATTTTGAACCAGAACCTCAAGGTCATGGACGCCACGGCCATCAGCCTCTGCATGGATAATCAGCTCCCGCTGATCGTGTTCAATTTAAAAGAAAAAGGGAACTTCAAACGAGTTGCGCTCGGCGAACCGATCGGCACCTTGGTGACGACCAGTCCGCGCTAGCCCATTTTACGGAGTGATGTCATGTCCAACGCCGGCCCTATTCATCAGAAATTGACCGAAAAGATGGACCACGCCCTCGAGCATTTAAAGCGCGATCTGGCGGGGCTGCGAACCGGCCGCGCCTCTGTGGCCCTCCTCGACGGCGTGCGGGTGGACTACTACGGCACCATGACGCCCCTCAAACAAGTGGCGAATATTTCCACGCCGGAAGCCAGGCTCATCACGATCCAGCCTTGGGAGCCCCAGCTCATTAAAGAAATTGAGAAAGCCATCTCCAATTCTGGACTTGGCGTCAATCCTTCGAATGACGGCAAACTGATCCGCGTTCCTCTTCCGCCGCTCACTGAAGAGCGCCGGAAAGAACTCGGCAAGATTTGTAAGAAGCACGGCGAAGACGCCAAGGTGCAAATCCGCGGATTTCGCCGAGACGCCAACGAAGAATTGAAGAAGCTGCAGAAAGACACCAAGCTGACCGAGGACGAGCTCCGGAAGGCGGAACAAGACACCCAGAAATTGACCGATAACTATGTGCAGAAAATCGACGACGTGATCAAGAAGAAGGAACAGGAAATCCTGGAAGTCTGACATCGGCCTTCCGGAATCTGGCCTATCAGGTGCCCACTACGTCATCCTCCCCCCCCACTTCCGCGACGATCGACTTGGCCGCTCTCGCGCATAACGTCACTCAATTCCGCCGGTTCCTCTCCCCGGGATGCGCGATCATGGCCGTCGTGAAAGCCAACGCCTATGGCCACGGGGCTGTGGAGATCTCTCGATCTCTGATTCGGCAGGGCATCGCCCGCCTGGCGGTCGTCTCCCTCGATGAAGGCATCGCACTCAGGCAGGCCGGCATCACCGTGCCCATCGTTGTGCTGGGCCCGCTCTTTCCAAATCAGATTGACGATCTCTTCGCCAACCGGCTGACCCCCGTGATCAGTGATGTGGCCATTATTCCGGCGCTCGCCGAGCGCGCTGCTACCCTCCTGGCTCCCTACTCTATTCACCTCAAGATTGAAACAGGCATGGGCCGTCTTGGATTGGCCACCGATGAATCGATCGATCTTCTCGTAATGCGAAAACTACCGTCGTGCTTGCACCTTGAAGGACTGATGACCCACTTTGCGGATGCCGATGGAGAATCGAACAACCAGACTCATCACCAACTAACCATCTTCACTCGCGTGCTCACAACACTCGCGGCTCACGACATTAAAGTGCCTCTGATCCATGCGGCCAATAGCGGAGGAGCCGTGCGTTTTCCGGATGCGCAATTTTCGCTGGTCCGGCCGGGTATCATGCTGTATGGCTATCACACCCTGCCCAAAACAGCCGCCGCTCCAGATCTCAAGCCGGTCCTGACGCTGAAGACCTGCATCGCTCAACTGCGCACCGTTCCCGTCGGCGGCACCGTCAGCTACAATGCCACCTTCGTCGCAAAACGCACGACGCGTGTGGCCATCCTTCCAATCGGCTATGCCGATGGATATAACCGGCACCTCTCGAATCGCGGAGAAGTCCTCGTGCAAGGCCGTCGCGCAAAAGTCATCGGCCTCGTGTGCATGGACATGGTGATGGTGGACGTGACCGACATCCCCGGTGTGGCCGTGGGCGACGACGTCATCCTGATCGGCAGTCAGGGGGAGGATGAGATTACCGCGACAGACCTAGCCGCCTGGACAGGAACGATTCCGTACGATATCCTCTGCTCGATCGGCCCGCGTGTCCCGCGCTTATATCGGAACGCCTAACTCCTGTCTCGGTCTAGTGCGATCCGAGAGAGTCTTCCGAATCTTCATCGGATTGCGCCGGTCTTCGGCGCTAGGCCACACATCGTTTGGTTTGAGCGGCACGTTGTGAAACTCCTCCTTGCTCAGTTCGTGCCGGACCCAGTCATGCACCTGGAATTGAATCCACGCCGCCGCCAGAAGGTTCAGGCTCGCAGCCGGAGTAAATTGCCGTCGCGTCATCAGCCGCAGACTCACCTCGCGAGGATTCGGCGTCATCAAATTGAGCTGGTCAGGCCAGCCCCGATCAAGCGGAAGATTCCGCCCGAAGCGCGTGCCCGCGCTCCCCATCGCCGGATCCGCCAGATCGTTGTGAGTGCCGTCTTCCCGGCGAGCCGCCAAATCGCTCTCGTGGAACGGACAAACCGGCGGTTCAGACATAGTGGGCAGAGTCCTCGTGTCGTGGAGGTTCCAGCGACGCAGATCATGCCGCAGCATCGGCAGATTGATCACTTGCGGACTCAAGGCCGCCAACAGATGAATCCGACTATTGAAAAACGGGAGTTTGTACCAAGGAATGACACGATTGATCAGACGAAAGAGCCACGCCAAGACATTCATCAGCCGCTGAGAGCGTTTCATTGCGCCCCTACCTTTATCCGGCCTAATGTCCAGACTCTGAAACACGACAGGCTTGCCGGATCCGTGATCCGGCAAGCCTGTTCAAGCACGTCCTGCAATGAATATCCGGTCGAGAACGGTTTCTGTCTGCACATCAACTCCGCTCAATCTTCCGCGCTGTCACGAAGAGACCGCACGCGGCTCAGAAATTACTGGAGTGTCAGCAAGATATACTCCTCATATGCTCAACATACCCACCTTCATGCTCCCCAAAAAACACTCACAGGGCCGGCCAACAAGCACGACCTATATCAAACGTAAAGTATCCATTCATACGCACATGCATAAAGACGGATACTCTGACTGGCCTGCAAAGGCACCGCGCGCGCTACTGTTTCACGCGCCGCTTCAACTGCTTCTCTACACTTGCCACCTTGCTGACCAACCGTCCGGAGTGGCCCTTTCGATAATCGACTTTGATCGTGCATGAAATGCGGCCGCAATCCTTGCGCATTTTTTCATAGCACTTCTTTACGACGCCGAACACGTCGTCCCACTCGCCTTCCAGCACCGTCCCCATCGGATTGAGCCGATAGTCAACGCCACTCTTGTCGATAATATCGAGCGACCGGGATACATACTTCCCCACGCTCTCGCCTTTCCCCAACGGAGACATGCTGAATTCAAGCAACACCATAATCGAACACTCCTCTATGCCGGCTTGGCTGCTGGCGTTGCGGCCCCCTGGCGAGCCCGCTCTTCCTGCCACACCTTCGGATATTGCACTTTGCCTAACAAACGGAACCCGTCGAGCGCTTCTCGAAGGAGCGCGCGACGCTTTTCCGCATCCGGCTCATTAGCCCTGGCCTGGTCCCGAAGTTGCCCCAGCCACTCGACAAAGGCCGCGAACTCGCCATCGAGAATTCGCTCCAAATCCTCTTTCATAAACCCCGACAAGCCCGGCGCGACTCCGCTCGTGCTGATCGCCACCCGGGCATGCCCGGACGCCACCACCGCGGGCATCGTCACACTGGACGCCTCAGGCAGGTCCACCGACCAGAGAAGAAACCCTTTTTCGCGGGCCTTCGCCAGCAACATCTTGGCAAACTCCCGGTCCCCTCGAATCATATTGAGGACCAGAATCGTCTGCTCCAAATCGGTTTCACGGAAATGTCGCCCGCGATGGATCACCTTCGCCGAGGCCGCCAATTGCTTCAACGATTCGTGCAAGGTCGGACTGATCACCGTCACCTTCGCGCCGGACTCCAGCAGCCGCTGAGACTTCTCAGCCGCCTCCTCGTCGCCGCCGATGACGATAACCGACCAGCCTTTCACATCCAGCACCAGGGGAAAACCAGGATTCGGGGCCATAAGCTATTCCTCCATCCCGCACATCGTATGAGCCATTCGCAAACACACTATCTGCAAAAGACGCCTCACCCTTCAGCCATCTGCCAGGTCCGTAAGTCCACGCCCTCGTTGAACCTACGGCAACACGAGCAGCAGACCGCCTGCCTGTGTCAGCCTGCTCGAAGCGCCGTATCATACAATAGGGCTTTCAGACCCGTAAACCGTGCCTTCCCTTTTTCTTTTTGACCTCTCTATAATGACGTCTTTCATTTGTCGTGGAGGAAGAATGGCCGGCATGTCTGGAAAAGCAGTGGGAATGGCAGGAGGCATCATCGGCTTGGCGGCCATGGCCGCCTGGCTGGGCTTAGCGCACAGTTGCGATCCGCCTGCGGGAGAAGGGGTCATCGCCGGGCGGGTCACCATCGCACAGAACCTGGCCGATCAAGTGAAACCGACCGATGTCCTCTTCGTCATTGTGAAACGGCCCCAGGGCCCCCCGCGCCCTATCGCGGCCAAACGTATCGAGCATCCGACCTTCCCGGTGTCTTTTGAAATCACCAACGCCGATGTCATGGTGCAGGGCTCGGAACTGCGTGGCATGGTGGACGTGATCGCCAGACTTGATCGAGACGGACAAGCCGGCCCAGCCCAGCCAGGGGACATCGAAGGGCGCTACGCCAAGAACCCCACATTGTCGGGGGGAAGAGATCTCGAAATCGTTCTCGACTCGGTCCACTGAGGCGACGGGATTATAGACCTGCCGACAGGTGAAATACGCTTTCGGCAAGGCCGCAGACGATGAATGCGCCGGAGGCGTAGCCTATCGGCTACGTTGAGGACGCATTCGAGGCGAGAACGCAGCCCAAAGCGTATTTCACCTGTCGGCCTACGTTTCGGCGGGATCGGCGTCAAGCTCCATATTCCAATACAGATAGTCGCGCCAGCTTTCAGGCGTGTTGCGGATGCCGATCGTAATCGTGATGACCGGACTCCAGCGCGGCTTCGTCGGCCTCTTCTTCAACCTCATCCCGGCCTCTTCAGGCGTGCGCCCGCTCTTGCGATTGTTGCAGCGCCAGCAGGCCGTGGTGATATTCTCCCAGGTCTTCTTCCCGCCTTTGGCGATCGGCACGACATGGTCGAAGGTGAGTTCTTCTGTTCTGAATTTCCGGTTGCAATACTGGCAGGTATAGCCGTCGCGCGTGAAAATATTGATGCGGGAAAACTTCACCGCCCGGTGGCTGTCTTTCAGCCGCACCAGTTTGAGCAGGCGCATGACGGCGGGCAGCTTGATCGAGAGGGAAATACCGTGGATTTCGCGGTCGTAAACTTCGAGGACTTCGACTTTACCCTGCCAGAGCAGGGCAATCGCTTTTTGCCAATGCACAACCCGCAGGGGTTCGTACGTCGAGTTGAGCAGGAGAGTCATTTCCATGCAGCAACCTCATTCCCAACCGGGCTCCTCTGCCCAAACAGCATCGAGAAGGTCATGGGCATATTTCTTCTTTCTATGCCATAAGCACCGGTTGAAATCAAGCAACCCCATATCCCGCGCCATCTAGACGGCGCGACCCGTTTTTTGGGAAACTACGCGATATGAGCGAATTCATCACCGTCGCCCAACTGGCCGACCTTCCTCCCGGGACCGGACGCACCGTGGATGTGAAAGGCATATGGATCGCCCTCTACAACGTAGAGGGGACACTCTACGCCGTCGATAACACCTGCCCGCATGCAGGAGGGCCGCTCGGTGAAGGAAAAATGAAAGAGGGCATCGTGGAATGCCCCTGGCATGGCTGGAAATTCGATGTGCGAACCGGACAGCGCGTCAACAATCCGAACTTTACGGTGGCCTGCTGCGATGTACGCGTCGTCGAGGGCCAGATCCAGATTAAGCTCCCGGTAGACCTGGCATAGGGGGCATCGGCGGGGCCCCCGGCAACGGCGGCGCAGGCGTCTGCGGGCGCTCTGAGTCCGGCGGCTTGGGCGTAACCCCGTCTGCGGGCAGCGAGGCCGCATTCACCTTCTTCACGCCAAGATGCGCGTGCCAGATAAACTCCCGCTCGAACCATTGCCCGCTCACGCTTTGATCCCGAAGCTGAACGCGGATCTCATAGAGATCCCCTTCCACCTGTTTGACCCGCCACTCTCCGAGCCGGACACCTTCGCCCCGCTCCTTCTTCGCGCGCACATGTTCATTCATTGCTTGAAGAATCGTCGGAAATCCCAATGCCTGATGGGTCTGCACGAGCGCTAGCGCCTCCGCAGCCCGCTTGTCGGCCATGGGATTCAGCGCGGGCGGCTTCATCCAGATATAGGCCAGCCCTCCGAAGACGAGCAACGCCACCACGGCATAGTGGATGGTTTTGACGAGAGCCGAGGAACCAGGTTGATCAGAGACGGCGCGAGACGAATCGATACTCATGAACCCCCATCATTTATCAAAGACTAGATCGATACACAGCTGTACGGCATAGCTGCATCTTAGGAACCCCTCCAGGAGGTTGTCAATGGAGGGCATCTATCCCGGCCTGCCGCTTGTCTGACCAAAAGCGGGTGTGCTACAAGTACCGCACACATTGAAGCAACACTCTCGACTCACCATGAGCATACGGCATGAAATTCTTCCTGTACGGCGATAATTTGAATCTCACCCAACTCAAGCGGCGAGCCCCGGAACATAAGTTCCTCTATTTAGCCACCCTGGCGGACCATACCATCAAGTTCTGCCGATGGTCGTCGCAATGGCGTTGCGGCCTCGCCAGCATCGCGCCCTCGCCCGGCGAGAAAGTCTGGGGCGGCGTGTTCGAGTTGACCGACGAAGACCTGAAGATCATGGACCAATTCGAGGACGACGTGCCGCAGGGCGCGTACCGGCACCTCCAGATCACCGTCGTGAACGAGGCCGGAGAGAAAGAGCTCGTCACGACCTATGCCGCCAATCCGATCGGCAAGTTCAAACCCAAAGACCACTATCTCGACTGGGTCCTCAAAGGACTCAAACAGTGGAAGCTGCCGGAAGAAGCCATTGAACAATGGCAGGCCTATCGGCCGCAATAACGATCGCGCGGCCACTTTTCAATTACTAACTGAGGACACCATGCCGAAACCAACACACCATATCCTCGTATGCACCAACTCCCGTCCACCGGGCCACCCGAAGCCCTCCTGCGGCAGCGCCGGTGCCGCCCAGTTGCTCATGGCCTTCAACATGGGCCTCATGCAGCGCGGGGTCATGCCGGGCCAAGTGCTCGTCAGCGCAACCGGCTGCCTGGGCCCCTGCGAGCAGGGACCGACCGTCGTCGTCTATCCTGATGCCACCTGGTATTCCAAGGTGACCGAAGCCGACGTCGCCACGATCCTCGACGAGCATATTAAGGGCGGAAAGCCCGCAGAAAAGCTGAACCCCGACGCCGTCTGGAAGTAAGCCCGCACGAATGAATGATGGCCAGCTCAACCCCGCACGAACATAAACACCATGCACCCAGATCCATCGGGTGCATGGTCATTACCTGCAGCGATACCCGCACGCCTGAGACGGATACGAGCGGCCAGCTCATCCAGAAACTGCTCAAGGAAAACGGCCACAGCATCGCCGCCTACCATCTCGTGAAAGACGAGCCGGCCCAGATCAAGGGACGGATCGCCGAAGGGATTGCGAATGATGCGGTGCAAGCCATCATCATCAACGGCGGCACCGGCATCTCGCGGCGGGACTCCACGTTTGAAGCTGTCGATGCGATGCTGGAGAAACGGCTGGATGGATTCGGCGAAGTCTTTCGCTATCTCACGTATCAGGAGATCGGCTCACCGGCCATCATGAGCCGCGCCACCGCCGGCATCATCAAGGGCCGCATCCTCTTTTCCACCCCAGGCTCAGAAAACGCCGTCCGCCTCGCAATGGAAAAACTCATCCTTCCTGAGTTAGGGCATCTCATCAAAGAACTCGCGAAATAGAACAAGCAATCCGCTTTCAGCAGTCCGCCTTCAGCTTCAATCCAGCCAGAAAACTCACCCCCCAGCCCCATGTTTCGGCTGAAAGCTAAACGGCTGACAGCTGATAGCTTGTTCAATCCTGCCCGATCTTCGGTTCCGAGTACGTCACTTCCGTCGAAATTGCCGACTGTGCATACTTCCGGAAGGACAACATCACATCCCGCACCGACACAACTCCGATAATCGCCCCGTTCTTGGTGACGGCGAGATGGCGCACCCCGAGATCGCCCATCATCTCCTGGGCATCGTCTACCGGCTGGCTCCCCTCAATCGTGCAAAGGGGCGTCGTCATCACCTTATCGACCGTCAGCTTGCCCAATGGCTTGCTGGTGGCCACAGCCCGGCGAACGATGTCGGTATCCGTCACGATCCCGACCAGCTGCTTCCCCTTCTTCACCAGCAGCGACCCGACGCGCGCACTGCGCATCGTCTTGGCAGCACTGACAATCGAGGTCTTTGGCCCGATGGACTTCGGACGTTTCGTCATGATCTGAGCGACAGTGGACATGAGACACTCCTTTCGTCGCGAACGTGATCAATGAGAAGAACGCCGTCCTTCGTTCTCTGACTACCGTTATTATCCCAGAAGGATGCTCAAAACGGTCATCCAACAAGGCCGCAGGGAGTAGGACGACTGAGGCGTACCCTCTGGGGTACGTCGCAAGGAGACCTACGACTGAGAACGCAGTTGGGGAGCGTTTTCAGCATCCTTACACCGTCAGTACGATTTTCCCAAAGAACTTGCGCGACAACATCTGCTCCTGCGCCGCTCTCGCCTCTTTCAGCGGATAGGTCCGGTCGATCACCGACATCAGACGCTTCTGCCCCATCAGCTTCGCCGCCTTCACCAGTTCCGCGCGCGTCCCCATGTAAGAGCCTTTGATCGTGTACTGGCGGGAGTAGATATACCGGAGATCCAGCTTCACCTCGGCGCCGGTCGTGGCGCCGCAGGTAATCAACCGCCCGCCCTTGGCGAGCGACTGCAGCGAGGTCTCCCACACCTCCGGGCCGATATGCTCGATCACCACATCGACGCCGCGCCCTTCGGTCAGCAGCTTCACCCGCTCCGCCACCTTTTCCGTGGAATGGTTGATGACGGCATCGGCGCCAAGCACCACCGCCTTGGGAATCTTGTCGTCCGACCCGACGGTCGTGATCACCCGCGCTCCGGCCAGCTTGGCCATCTGAATGGCCATCGTCCCCACACCGCTCCCGCCTCCCATGATCAACACCGTCTCCCCATGCTGCAATCCCGCAAGCGCGAACAGCATGTGCGACGCGGTCACGGACACCAGCGGGAAGGCCGCCGCCTGCTCGAACGAGAGATTCTCCGGAATCGGCAGCACATTGCGGAACGGCACCTTCACATACTCCGCATAGCCCCCGTGCATCATGGCGCCAATCAGGCTGTAGGTGCGGCAGAAGTTGTCCCGACCGGCCAGACACTGTTCGCACTTCCAACAGCTGATCCCCGGCGACACAAAGACCTTCTGCCCGACCGTCACCCCCTCGACCTGCGCCCCCACCTGCTCCACAATCCCGGCGATGTCCGACCCCGACACATGGGGCATCGGCATCGGATAGGCCGGATTCCCCTGGCGGATCCAGATATCTAGATGATTCAACGCGCAGGCCTTCACCCGCACCAGCACATCCTCCATCCCGAACGACGGCATAGGGACGTCTTCATACGACAACTTATCCGGTCCACCATGCGCGCGAAAGAGTACGGCTTTCATAAATCTCCTTGCTTTCAGCGATCAGCATTCAGCCATCAGTCCTCCGGAGCTGAACGCTGACGGCTTCCTCGCTAAAATTTAAGCGTTCCATCTACCACCATGACACACTGCCCGCCCACCTTCACCGTCTGGATGATGTCGTCGCCCGAATCCACCTGCACGAAGATGCGCGAGGGCCGGTCGATCGCGTAGCCCTGCTCGACAATGATCTCCGTCGTCGGCGCCACGTCCACCACGCCGTTCTGCACCAGATAGGCCCCCAGTGCGCCGCTGGCGCTGCCGGTGGCAGGATCTTCGAGAATCCCGATGGCCGGGGCAAACATGCGGGCATGGACCGTCGAGGAGGGCTCCACGGTCACCGTCGTATACACCATGATGCCGTTCGCGCCGAATCGCCGGCACACATCCGTAATCGCCGAGGCATCGGGCCGGATCGACCGCACCGCCGTGAGCGTCCGCACCGGCACAATCATCACCGGCAGCCCGGTAGACACCACTTCAATCGGCCACTTCGTATCGGCGATCACATGCTTGGCCAGCCCTAGCGCGCTCGCAACCTTGTAGAGATCTTCCGTCTCCTCCAGCGAGCCCAGAAACTCCGGCTTGGGCTGCGTCATCACGACCCGCTCCACCAGACCATCCTCCGCTTGGAGCTCGACCGGGAACAGCCCGATGTTGCACTCCTGCATGACGCGGATCACCGTCTCCTTAAGCGGAATGATCCCCAGCTCGGCCAGCACGAAGAACGTGCCCAGCACCGGATGGCCGGCAAAGGGAATCTCCTGCGTCGGGGTAAAGATGCGGAGCCGCGCCACCGCCGCCTTGTCCGTCGGGGGAAAGACGAAGACGGTCTCGGAGAGATTCATCTCCCGGGCGATTTGTTGGAGCTGATCGTCAGAAAGGCCGTCGGATTCGGGAAAGACCGCCACTGGATTGCCGCCGAACGGTTGGGAGGTAAAGACGTCGGCTTGATAGAACTTTAGCGAGCGGCGATCAGGCATTTGTAGTAACTCCTATAAATCCTGATTACAACCTACCTCCAGCCTGTTCAAAAAGGTCTTGTGGCAAGGCCGCAGGGAGTATGGCAACTGAGACGTACCCTTTGGGGTACGTTGCAGGGAGACATACGACCGAGAACGCAGCCAGAAGCCTTTTTCAACAGGCTGTTATGCGGGGCGCGGGAGCGCCTCGTACGCCTGCACCATCGGATTGCGCACATAGTTCTCGACATAATTTTGCAGCGAGCCGTTCCGATAGAGCTGCTCATTGGCAAAGCGCGTATCCACCTTGTGCAGCACCTTCACCTTCACGCCAGTCTTCTGCGTGAACTGGTCGAGCGTGACGCCGGTAATATCGGTATACGGCCCGCGCCCCGACTGCATGATGCACTTCGGCACATGGATGATCTTCTCGGTGGTCAGCCGCCGCATGATGTCGTCGAATGTCAGCAGCACCGTGCAATCCGAGTCCCCGCTCAGCATCGCGTTAGGCACGTAGAGCACCTTCGCCTTGTTCTTCCGGTACATCGACAGGATCTTCGACACACTCCAGCCCGTCACCAGCGTATCCTTTTTCTCCAATTCAAGCGAGTCAAACAGGCTGACGATCCGTTTGCGGCTCAAAAAAGCCGTAATATAGGCTTCCGTATGGATCGTCTGGAGATTCGGCAAGGCCGCATCGTAAATCCGCAACGCCTCCTCCACCAGATGCTTTCGGCCCTGCCGCATAAGGCCGGCCGTCTCCTCCTTGAGCCCGCGCACCGGCGTGAGCGTCCCCATCCAAAGCACGCACTTCTGATTGATCTTGGAAATCTCCAGCGCGTCCTTCGACATCGTCTGCCGATCGAAGGCATAGAAATTCGCCGACGACACGGCCGGCCCGTCCAGCACCTTCATCACGTGCTTCACCGACGGGGCATGAGGCATGAGGCGCTGGCGATAGTCGCTGAGCGTGATCACCGACAACTCAAAGTTGATCCGCCCCGGATACTGCGCGACCAGCTGGTGGATCTTCGGCACATGGACAAATCCCACCGTGAAGAACTGGATGCTCTTATCCGTGTACTTGAGAAAGTCCTCGACCCACTCCATGGCCTTCGGGTGCAGGAAGAGGTCGGTCCATTCCATGTACTCGTTGCCGCCCAGGCACCAGAACTGTTTCGGGTCGGTCGGCTTCTTGCTGATGTAGTCGAGGATGTATTTCCAGTCCTCGTCGCTGGTCTTGGGAGGATCGAGCGTTTCGCGGTAGGAATGGTCCAGCTCGTAGCAGAACTCGCACTTCACCGGGCAATCGCGCCCGAGACTGAGCGGGATCTTCCCCGCGTCCATCTCACGGCGCAACACCTCACGATAATCCTTCTTCGTGAAGATCGGAGCGGCCTGAAGCATGGGAATCGGTATTGGCATCGTTTGACAGGCTCACTTCCCGTTTGTCAGACTTGGCACATGACCGACGATATCATCCACAAAGAAGTCGCCCACGCGTTGGAGATCCTGGGCCTCGCGCTTCCCGTCACCTCCGAGGACCTGGAACGGGCCAGGCGCGTGCAGCTCTACAACTGGAACCCCGCCCGCTACTCAAACCTGACCAACAACCCCAAAGCCTACATGCAGGCCTACAAGAAGGCCGAAGAGATGACCAAAGTCGTCGAAGCGTCCTATGCCCTGCTTTCGGCGTTGCTCGTTCCGGATGATGAAACCGCCGGCTAACTTGCGTCATGGCTGGTGACCCTGGCCATGCCTTCATGACCATCCGGCTGCGCCACTGGCCAAGTGACGAGACCTGACACCCCTTCAGCCGCACCGACAGCCACCTGCTGCTTGGCGTAAATCTGCGGCAGCTGGTTCGTGCCGAACTTGGAAATGTAGAGGAACACGTGCTCGCGGCTGTTCACCCGCACCGCCCAGGGCTGGAAATCGTTCTTGTAGAACTCTTCGCAGAGCTGCATCGCATCCAGGCAGGACAGGGTGCTCGGATCGTTCAACGTGTAGTAGTAGTCCAGCGGCAGATCGTACTCTTCCTGCTTGTGGATCGTGATGCCGAACTTCTCCGGATTGCGCACCATCGGCGTGTGCCGGTAGGCCACGAAGTAGAACAGCTCCACCGAATGGATCACCGGCTGGTTGTCGATGACGAACTGCCGCGTCTCCAGCGCCTCGTCGCGCGTCTCGCCGGGGAAGCCGTAGAAGGCCATCACGTGGTTCCAGATCCCCGCCTTCGCCGCCTGGTGGAGGTTGTTCTGGATCACGCTCTTCTTCGCGTGCTTGTCCATGAGGTTCAGCACGCGTTCGTTCGCCGACTCCATCCCGTAGTAGAGCGTGCAACAGCCGGCCTTGGCCGCCAAATCCCAGATCGCCTGATCTTGCAAGGTCTCTTCGAAGCGGATCAGCGTCGTCCACTTGATCCCGGTATTCTGCTCCACCAGCAACTGCGAGACTTTCTTGAACAGGGCGGGCGGATAGGACTCGTCGCTGAAGAGAAAATGCCGGCAGTTGTACTTGTCGCGCAACGCCGTCACCTGCTCGATCACATGCTGCGCCGTCATGCCGCGATATTGATCGAAATAGCCCTGCCCGTGGTCGCAGAACGTGCAGCGGCCCCAATAGCAGCCGCGCGTCGCGAGATAGGGAATGATCAACTCCGGCACGAAGTAGCGGTCCAGCGGCAGGCCGTCGAAATCCGGCAGCGGGAGGGCTGCCGTCTTCTCCGTATAGACTTCCTTGCTCTGCTTCACCCCGTCGGCATGGCGATACATGAGGTTCGGCACCGACTCCATCGCCCGCTGGCCGTTCAGCGCCTCGATGTACCAGAGCAGCGCATGCTCACCTTCGTAGAGGATCGCCGCATCGAACACCTCGGTAAAAAACCGCTCGTGGTGCGGTAGCTCTTCCTGCAGCCGCGTGATCACGTTCCCCCCGACCACCACCTTAATGTGCGGGAAGGTCTCCTTGATCATCTTGCAGAAGGTCAGGCCTGCCAGCAGCTGCATCTGCGTGCCGATGGACACGCCGACCACATCCGGCTTCTCTTTGGCGACCGACGGCAACACGAGCTGGTTGCAGATGTCGCGGTACACGTTCACCTGCTCGTCGTCGAGACAGGCGAAGACTTCCTTCGAGACGCCCGGCCTGTAGCCCAGGTTGCTTTCCATCGGATAGAAGACAAGCGAGGCCGGATAGTAGGCGGCGGAAATATACTGCATCACCTCGCGGAAGCAATTCAGCGCGCCTTCCAGTTTCTCGGCTTCGTAAAACCGTTCGCCGCGCACGATCAGCTTGGCGTCTTCCGCCCGCTCCGCCAGGTCGAACACGTCCACCGCATAGGCCTGCTCCAATACGGCCTTCTGATCCGCCTCGCGGTCCGTGAGCGTCCCGGCCTTTTCTTTATCTTGCAGCGGCTTGAGCTGCATACCCAGACGGCCCTTCACCCAGATCAGGAACTCCATGGTGAAGAAGTGGTCGTACATTTCGATGTTGATGTCGCGCTGCACGACCGTATGCCCGGCTTCGCGCAGCACCGACGTCAGCGACGGCAGCGCCAGATAGGGCGCCGTCGGCACCCACTCGGGTGGAAACAGCAGCATCACCTTGGAGGTCTTCCGATCCTCTTTCTTGATCGGCGACAATCCATCTATTTGTACGAGACCTGAAGCGCTCATAATCCCCCAGCCGCGACTTCTACTCTCAGGATGTTCAAAAAGGTCTTCCGGCAAGGCCGCAGACGACGAAAGCACCGGAGGCGTACCCTCTGGGGTACGTTGAGGATGCTTTCAAGGCGAGAACGCCGCTGGGAGCCTTTTTCAACATCCTGCATATCATTACATCTTCCCCGCCAGCGTATGCGTCACCCCAGCCGTTTTCATCGCCTGATACTGCAACTCCGGCAACTTCCCCAACCCGAACTTCGCGATATAGAGAAAAATATATTCCCGGATGTAGAGCCGCAAATCCCAGCCCGCGTAATGGTTCCGTTCGAATTGTTCAAACACCCGCTCGGCCTCTTCGATGCTCAACCCGTCCTTCACCGTGAAGTAGTAATCGAGCGCCAGGTCCCACTCGGGGTTCTTGTAGGCCGTCACGCCCCACTTCTCCGGATGCTTCGCCACGGGATTGTGCCGGCCCAAGTCGAACGTGCCGAACCCCAGCGAATGCACATGGTCCTTGTTCTGCTCCAGGAACTCCACCGAGGACCAGGCTTCCTCTTTTGTCTCGCCGGGAAAGCCGAAGAAGCCCATGCAGTGGTTCCAGATGCCGGCTTCCGCCGTGCGCTTGAGATGCTCGGTCATGATGGCGGTCGTCGTGGCCTTGTCCATCAGCTTCAGCACCCGCTCGTTCCCTGACTCATAGCCGAAGTGGAGATACTTGCAGCCGGACTCCTTCGCATCCTGCCAGACCTGATCTTCCAACAGGCTCTTCTCGAACCGCATGTGCGTCGTCCAGGCGATGTCCATCTTCTGGTCGATCAAGCCGCGCGTCAGTTTGCGGAACAGGGCCGGCGGATAGGACTCATCGGTGAAATGGAAATGCCTCGCCCCGTACTTGTCACGCAGATGTTTGATCTCGCCGAGAATGTCCTGAATCTTCTTTGTCCGATAACCGGCAGTATAACCCTCGCCATGGTCGCAGAATTCGCAACGGCCCCAGTAGCAGCCTCTCGTTGCCAGATAGGGCAGAATCTTCGTCGGGACGAAATACTTCTCCAGCGGCAATCCGTCGAAATCCGGCGGCGGCAGCGCATGCATGTCTTCCGCAAAGCTGGTCGCAGAGGTATGGACCCCGGTGGCATCCTTATAGATCGTGTTCGGCACCTCGGCCAGGCTCCGCTTCGCCCCCACCGCCGAAACGAGCTGGACGAAAGCCGTCTCCCCTTCATAGACCACGGCGCTGTCGAAGTATTGGAACAGGGGCGACTGGGGCAGCACATCGCGCAATCGCGTGACCGTATTGCCGCCGATCGTGATGTGGATATGGGGGAAGTGCTGCTTGATGAGGGCACAGAAAGTCATGGTGGAGAACATCTGCTGCTGCAGGACGATCGAGATCCCGATCACGTCCGGCTGAGCCTGCTCGATCGCCGGCTTCACCAGATGGTCGAACACATCGCGATAGATATTGACCTGCTCGTCGTTCACCGCCTCCATCACTTCGGAGGAGACGAAGACCTTATAGGACAGATCCGTCTCCATCGGCGGCATGCAGATCCGCGCCGGAGCATAGACCATCGAGATGACCGACGTAACCTCACGGAAGACTTGAATAGCCCACTCTAAATTATCGATTTCATAGAAAACTTCACCACGGATTATCGCCTTGGCCTTCTCCGCTTTCTTGATCAGTTCATCGATCTTCTGACGGGTCACATCGCAGAGCGCGAGCTGCAAATCCATCTCGGCTTCGCTCAACTCCCGCTTCTTCGAGGCCTTGCGGAGCCGGTCGAGCTGCTGCGGTACCCGGCGCAGGACTCTCTTCAAAAAGTCCTCGCTGAAGTACCAGTCCCACATCTCGAGGTTAATGTCTTTTTGGATGACGGTATGGCCGGCCTGGCGGAGGACGGCGGTGAGGGAGGGAAGGCTTAGATAAGGCTCAGAAGGGAACCAGTCCGGCGGGAAGATCAGCATGACCTTCATCTTCCGACCGCTGGAGGCCTCAAAACTCTGACGATTCAGGAGAATCAGTTCTTTGGAAGCCCGCTCGCCCTTCGTATACTCAATCCGCATGAAGGAGGCTCCTCGTCTATCGCACCGGCATTCAGAAACTGAAAGAATGCCAAGGGGTTAGCTATAGGAGGACACATTGTAAGGGGGCCAAAGATTGATATGCAAGAGCGTGAGACGGAGCGGCCAGGTAGTCCTTTGTGCTCGCTGAGGCCCCACGGTGAAGCGGTGGTCCCTCAATGCGCGCAGTGAAGGACTACCTGAGCACCCGTTCCCCCTCCCCCTCGCCATAGACCCATCCGCCAAGAAAAAGTAGAATGCCCTTATTCTTTATTCAAATTGAACGATTAGGTCCAGATTCCTTTTTCTATAGAAGTCCGATTATTCGCTGTCTGAATTATAAGATGAGTTTTATGCAGGACATTCGCCAGATCCACAATAATATCCTTGGTCCCTGGTGAGCCATGGCACAATTCCCCCCCCCTACCATTTGAGCGCATGGGAGAAACAGATGTACGCGAAGAGATCCTGGCGCCATTAGTTCAAATTCTCGGGTATAGAACAGGAACTCAATTTGATGTCGTGAGAGAGCAATCGCTCCGCTATCCCAAGATATTTTTGGGGCGCAAAAACCCCACAAGAGATATGCCGCTAAGAGGGAAGGCCGATTACATACTTGAAGTTACTGGGCATGCAAGATGGGTCCTGGAAGCAAAAGCACCGGGAGTTGATATCGATATTGATGCTATAGAGCAAGCCTGGACTTATGCGAACCACGCAGAGGTACGCGCTGTCTATTTTGCAATTTGCAATGGCCGTGAGTTGAAAGTATTCGCCACACAAAGCGCTCCGTCTACAGGTGCATTCTTAACTGTGCCCTACGAGTCACTGAGCGAGCAACTCCCGCAAATCCAGAACATACTCGGGCCTACTGCAATTCAGACGGATTTCCCAGGCCAACAATACGTTACCGGTCATCCTTTAGGTCCGGGATTAAGAGCCATTGCTCGAATCGCAAGCGGGACCATAACATATAAGAAAAGCTCATTCCCTCTGCCAATGCTTAGTCAGATGCAAATTGCTATCGTGGATGGATCTCTTGAGCGGGACGAAGACGGTTTCCTCCTTGCGTACCTCCGTACCCAAGCGCCGCTCAGATTCTTTCAAGAGTTAAACGAACGCCTAGGCCTGGAGAGCTTCGAGATGAAATCATTGGCCACGCAAGTATCAACAGACCCAGACAATCCAACAGTGCTTGTATATAGCAGGACGATTACATTCCCCGAAGGCTCAGAACTCCTAGACACCACAACTTGGGAAGTAGTTAAGACACCTGCAGCCCTTCCCTGCAATGCCAAAGCACAAGCTGTTGGCTACCTTAAGGACTGGCCTGCTGCCGGTTTCAAAG